>NZ_LHZQ01000099.1 GCF_001580915.1 Acetobacter tropicalis
AGAAGCTCAACAAACCAAAGTTAATGTGACAGCACCGCTTTACCTT
Source organism: Acetobacter tropicalis (assembly GCF_001580915.1). Classification (GTDB taxonomy): domain Bacteria; phylum Pseudomonadota; class Alphaproteobacteria; order Acetobacterales; family Acetobacteraceae; genus Acetobacter; species Acetobacter tropicalis. The sequence goes on from NZ_LHZQ01000099.1 coordinate 47, forward strand.
GAGATACATTTCGTAACCCGTTCTGTTTGTTGCTGAGTTTTTTTTGCTTGATCGTTGCCAATTTCACTGGCTGCTGACTTTGTTTCTTTCCAGATTGACGATGATTTGTGCTGGCGGCAATTCCTATATCATATGAAGCCATTAGCGCAGTCGTAGTTAAAAGAACCTTCAAAAAATATTTTGACATTGAATTTAAGATCCTTCTGGGGTAAAAACGAAAAAAATTAGGTATGTTTTTCTATAATAAAGTAAATAACATTTTTATTATGAATATTTACTTTATTTTATAGATGTTTATATTTAAGAAAAAATTACATTAGATTCACTCCAAGTTATTTTCAGGAAAACATTCCGGTTCGTTATCATAATAATATTCTCTGTTGTGAAAAAAGTATTTTGTATAGCTCTTTAATTCGATGCTTCTATGCGCATAATTAGAGCCCCCCCCCCCTGTCTGTTGGTGATGTGCGAAAGTGGGCGGTGGAAGGGAGCCCGTCCCCCCCGAGGGTCTGGAGCCCGTTTGGGAGCATGGGTCCCTTCCGCCTTTGCTCAACCCTGAACAGTTGCCTGGGACTTTCGATCCCGCATGACATGGACAGGAGCCCTCACCATGCCACAGCCCGTCATCGGCTGCGATCTTTCGCGCGCCTTCCTCGATCTCTGCGACCTTCCTTCCGGCAGGATGCAGCGCATTCCCAATACCCGTGACGCCATCGCCGAATGGGCCGAAACGCTCACGCCCGAAAAGTTTGTCGTTTTCGAAGCCACCAGCGGCTGCGACGACATCCTCATCGCCGCCCTGACCGAACGCGCGCATCCGTTCTCGCGCGTCAATCCGCGTCAGGCTCGCGAGTTCGCCCGCGCAACCGGCGTTCTGGCCAAGACCGACCGCGTCGATGCGCGCGTGCTGGCCCAGATGGGCGCGGCCCTGGATCTGCCTGTCACCCGTCCGGTCAGTCCGGCCCGTGCGACATTGGCCGATTTCTTACGTCGCCGCAGGCAGTTGGTCGACATGCGCAAGGCCGAGAAGTTGCGTCGTCACAGCGCAGGCCATGATGACATCGCCGAGCAGATCGATGCTATGATCGCTCTGCTCTCGACCCAGATCAGCATGCTCGATCAGCGTATCAAAGCCATAATCGCTGCAGATCGCGCGCTCGCGGAACAGGGCGCCCTGATGAGCGCCGTGCCCGGCATCGGCCCGACCGTAATGGCCGTCCTGCTCGGCGAACTACCGGAACTCGGCACATTGTGTCGCCGCAAGATCGCCTCTCTTGCCGGTCTGGCACCCCATGCACGCGAAAGCGGCTCATGGAAGGGAGCACGACGCATCTGGGGCGGACGACGAAAGGTCCGCGAAGCCCTCTATATCGCAGCCCTGTCCGCGTCCCGCCGCGTGCCTGCACTCATTGCCATGCGCGATAGGATGCGCGCCAAGGGCAAGCCACCCAAGACCATCCTTATCGCCATCGCACGCCAGCTCCTCGTCATCCTCAATGCCATGATCCAGAAAAGTCAGCCTTTGCAGATCACATGATCAACACAGTTGCCCCCTGATTTCTGAATCGATTGGGTGACATTGAAGACGACTTATGGTCGTTAGAGATGGACCCGTCCGTTCGGACAATTTTTGGGTTTGAATAAGCTATACCCGTTTGTTGTCCATGCCGCCTTTTTAACGGCGTTACTGTTGGCCATTGGGTCCGGGTTAATCCAGGGCACCAATAGTGTCAGCGCGTCATGATACGCCTCATTGGGCGTTCATCAAGCCAAAGCCGAAAACGGATGCTGCCCGTTGTAGTGCAAGATTGCTGACTAGAGCGGTTCCACTTTAATCTGGCTCATATCCAGAGGCTGTAAAGAAACTGGCGCATTGACTGGGAGTGAAAGCCGGAAGCAGCGCGCCGACGGTATCCCACAGAGCACCGACAGTCCGTTCGGCTCTGGCGCGCAGCAAGGCCTTGAGTTTTGAGAAGGCCATCTCGATGGGATTAAAGTCAGGGCTGTATGGCGGAAGGAACATCAGTTCCGCCCCTGCCTACTCAATGGCCTTCTATATCGCCGGCAGCTTATACCAACTCCCGTCGGCTCTGATTCATATGTGAAGACGTGAGAATACCGCCCTGGGTCGAAATATGATTCACCGGATGCCGAACCGGTCGGGAGGCATTCGAATGGGCAGGGCATTGGCGTTGCGTGAGGATTATGATGCGGCGGGTCTGCGTGCGCTGGCGCGGACGACGAAGCATGCGGGACAGGCACGACGCCTTCTGGCGCTGGCGGCGATCTACGATGGTGCCTCACGCGGGGACGTGGGCCGTCTGGCCGGGACGGATCGGCAGATCGTGCGGGACTGGGTGGTGCGGTCAATACCGAAGGCCCCGAGGGCGTGCGGGATCATCATGGCGGCGGGGCATCGTGCCCCGCCTGACACCGTCCATGCTGGAAGCCCTGATGCGCCGGATTGAGAACGGCCCGACGCGCATTTCTCACAGATAGAGTAATTTTGGATCATTTTCTGTTTTTCAGGATTTCCTTGGCGCCTGATCTGGTCTATCGACGGTTTTCTGTCTCTGGGGGCAGATTCTGAACGCAGTGAGGGTGTCACCGCGTGAGAAGGCAGTGTTGGTGGGAGCTATGTGGTCTATGCGCTGTCTGTTTCGTCAGACGGCCTGCCGGAGCCTTCGTAATCGTGCGTGAGCAAGAGCGAATTCGTGCTGGCAAGGGAACATATCGGGCATGGACAGGACAATCCGACGCACGCTGATCTTTACGACTGTCGCGATTTTGAGCAGTCGTGCGCGAATTGTGCCACAGGTTGCTTTCTCCAGAGAGGTCTGGCCGAGGGCCATGTGCTGCAGGGCAGTAAGCAGGACATAGGCGGCTGCGGAGAACCACAGCCGGAGCTGGTTGGCCCGGATGGTGTGGGACGATGTCCTGTCCGAGAACAGATCCAGTTGGCATTCCTTGATCCGGTTTTCCATATCCCCGCGTGCGCAGTAGATCTGTTCGTAAAGATGACGTGGCTCAGACGTTCCCTGCGGCAGAGTGGTGACAATGAAACGGTGATAGCGGTTGGAGACTGTGTAGAATTTTGTGCGGTGGCATTTTTTCAG
>NZ_LHZQ01000069.1 GCF_001580915.1 Acetobacter tropicalis
TATGTGGACGGCCGTTTAAGCGCAATACCTCACATTGTTCTCCCGATGTCATTTCTAAAACGTATTATTCTACCGGCTGGATGATGAATACCGATTTAACGTGAAGACCCGGTCAGATGCGCTCTTATGTCCGGCCTGTTTATGCGACTTTATGCGCTGGCCATCATGGGTGTGCGCTCACGTGTCAGGCACCAATCTGGTATCACGTGCTCAGGGGCACAGACGGTCGAACGGTATGGCCTGAACTGTTGCTGAATGACTGTCTTCCCATCACGTCGGTTCGTACATACTGCCGGATCTACCGGAGCAAGCTCCGGTGTCCATCGTTCTGCTGGTGCAGGTCAGCCTGCTGAAACACTGACACCAGCCGGACGATAGATCTCTTTACGTGACAACAACGCCCAGATGATACGAGCCATTTTATTGGCAAGTGCAACTGTTGCCAGACGCCTTGGACGACGCGCCATGAGTTCGCATAGCCACTGACCCGCAGCGCTATCCCACTTATGGGCACGATGAAGCATGGCCGTCGCACCAAGAACCAGCAACGTTCTTATCTGCCGATTGCCCGTTTTGGTAATCCTTCCCAGACGGGTTTTACCGCCGGTAGAATGCTGACGAGGCACAAGCCCCAGCCAGGCGGCAAAATGGCGCGCAGAGGCGAAAGAGCCAATATCCGCGACCGAGGCGACAATCAGAGAAGCCGTTATAGGACCGACCCCAGGGATGGTCATCAACCGACGCGCATCGTCATCGCTTTTTGCACGCGCCCGGATCTGCACTTCCAAAGCATCAATGCTCTGAGCGACCTTTTCATAATGCTCAAATAACAACATGGCACTCTGCTTCATGGCAGCAGGCAGGTCGGCTGATGTCTCTATTTTTGCCATCAGTTCTGGCAGATGGCGTGTGCCCAGAGGGGCTATCAGCCCGAACTCGGAAGCAAGAGCCCGTAACGCATTACTCAGCATGGTCTGCTGTTTGACCAGAAGAGCGCGGGCAGAATGCAGTGACAAGACACCTTGCTGCTCTTCGCTCTTGATCGGAACACACATCGTATCAGGATGAGTCGCCGCCATGCAGATCGCAGCCGCATCAACAGCGTCATTTTTCTTGCCTTTTTTGACAAATGATTTGACCCGATCAGGAGGAACCAGTCTGACATCATGACCAATCCTGCTGATCACCCGTGCCCAGTAATGAGCTGACCCGCAGGCTTCCAGAACAACTTCACATGGGTCAAGTTTTGCAAAAAATGCTGAAACTTCACTGCGACCAAGCTTGCGCTTGAAAACGCACTTTCCAATTGCGTCAGCCCCATGAGCCTGAAAAACGGATTTGGCAATATCCAGGCCAATTATGCTAGCTTTCATACGGGCGGTCTCCTCCTGATGGTCAGTGAACCTCCATCATGGCACATTGATGCCGCAGGGAGGCCGTCCACCCCATCTGG
>NZ_LHZQ01000080.1 GCF_001580915.1 Acetobacter tropicalis
CCGGGAACCTTCAATCAGCACGCCACAACCCTGAAATCACGAGCCAAGCGCATCAACCAATGGTTCTTCGATCCCTCCATCTGTTGGGAATCTTTATTCCGAATTTTCTGCCACAGTAGTGCTAATGAGAGACGTCACGCAAGTAATTTAAGGGCTATATTACTTGTAATTTTGATATATTCCGTAAATATTCACCAAGCCTTCTATAGAAATTCCGGGTAAAATGTGTTGAAGTGATTGCATCTTCTGGATTTTCTAAAAAATCATCTACTTTTATAATTTTTACATTCTCATAATTTTCAATAATATCATTTTGCCAAGAATTAAAAAGATTATGTTGACCTTTTGTCCAAGAAAATTCCTCAGGAATATTTTCTAGAGCGCTTAAAAGGAATATTTTTGTGGAAGTGGGGAACTGTTTGATAATAGAATGTACATTTTCTTTAAATGTTTTTTCATTCGATTTTCCTTTATATTTTAAATTGGCTTTAGCAAAACGGAAATTGCGAACACAAACTTCTGTAGCGCCACGTGCCCAGATTTCTGTTTCGTAAAAATCTTCAATATTTGCATGGCCTAGATTGGTAGGGGATAAAGGCATTTCGTAACCACGTCCTACAACTTCATATAAGCTATAGAACATATCAGTCCAAAAACTAAATACAGCAACATCTATATCTTTAGGGGGGATATTGATCTGAAAATCGGATGATTCATACCCTAATTGTTGTAAAAAAAGGAAATCATCGTCTGTCATGCCATTAAAAACTCTACGCACGAGAGAGGAATGATCTCGGCGAATTTCTGAGCTTTCGCGAGCAGTGTTAAGGTGTAAAACAGTTTTCTTATAATTATGATGTACATAGTGAGCAACACTATCGAGATCGCACCCACCGCATAAAAGAATGGTCTGGGAGGATGCAATAGGTATTTCATTTGTGTGCAAGTTGGGATTCCATCGAGAAATCCAGTCGATTTTTTTGTTTTCATCATATAGATCGGTTAAGACTTCACCAGAAATGGTAAGGGAAGGACTGCCTAACTGACGATATAACCATAGTTCAACAAACATGCCTAAAGTTCTGCATGAAAAGCAAAAATAGTCCAGTCGATTATAGCCCGCTCCACGTGCTTGCAGAAAGAAACCTACATAGCCGTAATCACCATATTTGTCGCGAACATGGACAAGACCTGCGTGACGGTCTGGATGGGAGAGCTCTTCAAGAATTACTTTTCTGGCGTCTTCTTTGTTTTCAGGTAAGCGTTTTTTAATAAAGTTTAACTGATTGGTTCTGTTTATAAGTTCAATAACACGGTCTATATTTTCTTCAACATTATAGTCAATTTCTACAGTTATGTTGCTTTTGCGTAAAAAATCTTCTGTGTCCCCTTTACTATTTAGAATCGCACCTTGCTTTTTTTCCAAAAGTTTATAGTCGTTCAAACGTTTAAATTCAGAGTCATTTTTCCCAACAAATCGTTCATCAGAAAGTATTTTTTCTATAAAATTTTCATCAGATATTTGGAGCTCTGGAATTAAGGTTTTTGCTTCATTTAGATTCATCGGATTGTCGTCAATAAACATAATTGATGCGGGTCGAAGTTTTACGGACTCTATTATTTTCTGTATCCGGGCCCCTTTGGGATCCCAAGAAATACTTGGGAAAATAAAATACTCCCAAATGCCTAATTTTTCTAATAAGGCTTTTGCTTTTTCAAAATCATTCTTTGAACATATAGAGTTCATAATGCCACGTCGGGCTAGTTCTTTTACAATGGCTCCATAATGAGATGTTTCATCGACACCGCCTTCGACGATTGTTCCACGCCAAAATGTTTCGTCGAGATCCCAAATAACTAGACGAACTGCTTCAAGCATCTGAACAACCCTCTTTAATTTTTCTCTTCCGTTATCAAACTCTCCAGGCAGGTTTGTAGAACATGCGAGGAAAGTCTGTTGGTCCGCTTTTTACAGTATATTTATGGTAAGGAACAGCCTAGCCAATGTTTCTATTGGCTAGCACTACAGTTGTTTTTTTAGATGAGAGGCATAAGC
>NZ_LHZQ01000211.1 GCF_001580915.1 Acetobacter tropicalis
CTGCTCCTGCTCCTGCTCCTGCTCCTGCTCCTGCTCCTGAAAGCAACGCTGGCGTGGCGCAGTCCGCAAGCCCTCGTGATGCCTCTCCCGCGCTGGACCAGCAGGATGATGCAACGCCACCCGTGCAGGCCAAACTGTTCAATCGGCTTCCTGCCCCCCATGCGGGAGATCACCCTCTCTCCATTCCGCAGGATCTGCGTCCGCCGTCCATTGCGCTGGGAGAACTGTTCGCCGCCATTCATGCAGCCAAAATCTTCACGGATGCAAAAGCCGTGGCCGATGCAATTCCTGATCAGGCTCCTGTTGATCTGGTTGCCATGTGGAAGCAGCAGAAAGACCTGCCCGATTTCAACCTGAAGCTGTTTGTATCAGAACATTTCACCATTCCTGTTCTGCGGTCTGCAGCCTATTCACGCAAACCTGATGAAAACGTGCGCGATTACATTACCGGCATGTGGGATATCCTGACGCGTGACGCCGATACTGCCGTGCCGTGGTCTTCCCTGCTCGCACTGCCACAGAAATACATTGTTCCCGGCGGACGTTTTTCAGAAATATATTACTGGGACAGCTATTTTACCATGATTGGCCTCTATGAGGACGAGCGCATCGATCTGATGCGCAACATGGTGCAGGATATTGCCTCCCTGATCGCACGGTATGGGCATATGCCCAACGGAAACCGCACCTATTATCTCAGCCGGTCTCAGCCTCCGTTTTTCTCCGTGATGCTGGATCTGCTCGCCAGCCATGATGGGCAGGTGGTTTACACATCTTTCCTGCCAGAACTGCAACGCGAATATGATTACTGGACGGATGGAGCCGCCACACTCAAACCCGGAAACGCGTGGCGACACGCCGTAAAACTCCCTGACGGAACACTCATGTTTCGCCCATGGGATGACATGAACACGCCTCGCGATGAAAGCTACCCGCAGGATCTGGCCACTGCCCGCCAAACACAACGCAACGCCAATGATCTCTGGCGTGATCTGCGCGCGGGCGCTGAAACCGGATGGGATTATTCCTCACGCTGGCTGGCGGACGGCAAAACCCTTTCAACCATCCAGACAACATCACTCCTGACAATAGAATATAATTGTCTGATGGTGCATCTGATGCAGACCCTCTCCCACGCCTACGCGCTGAGTGGAGATAAAGGGAAATCCGCGTCATACATGCAGCAGGCCAAACAGCTTCAGGACGCCATCAACCATTATCTGTGGGATGAAAAAGAAGGCGCCTATTTCGATTACAACTGGAAAACCGGCAAACCCACCGGCATTCTGTCCACTGCCACAGCTGTTCCACTTTTCCTGCATCTGGCCCCGCAGGACAAGGCCGATGCCGTGGCGCACACCATCCAGAAACGGTTGCTGCATGTAGGCGGGCTGACCGTAACGGATCAGGTGACCGGCCAGCAATGGGATGCCCCGAACGGGTGGGCTCCTGAAGAATGGATGGCCATAAAGGGGCTGGAACAGTACGGGCATCATGATCTGGCAGCCGATATTGGCCGCAGATGGATGGCACGCGTTATTGGCACCTTTGAAAAAAGTGGTGTTCTATTGGAAAAATATGATGTTGTGGCAAACGACATAAGCCCCACCGGGGGCAAGGGCGGTGGAGAATACCCCATGCAGGTCGGCTTTGGCTGGACAAACGGCACCCTGCTGGGATTGATGAACCGCTACCCGCAAAACACCCGAAAAGTTCTGGACAAAAACCCATTGGCTGATCAGCCATCCCAGCAGCCGCTTCCCCCTGTTGACGCGTGGGATGCCAAGGGACCGGATATTCCTGTGACCGAAAAATCTCCGCTTAAGGGCGTACCGCTTTCTGCTTTGCATACAGAAGAGGACGCACAGGACGAACAGCCCCGAAAAGACGCCCCTACGGGAGCTAACGTGCAGCAAAACCCGCCAGCGGCGTCACAACCCATACCACCGGCAGAAAACGGAAAACCGCCGGTGGTCACGCCCCCGCTGTCACCCGCACCGCCTTCGCCACAACAGCAACAGCAACAGCAACAGCAACAGCAAAAATCTGGCACTCCCTGAGAAGGGATAAAGCCTGATTTCTGCTGCCGATTGCTTAAAAAAATCAGATGCCCGGCAGTTCGTTGACGGTTACAACCCGCCATCCCTCTTCCAGCCGTTCCAGGATGGTGAGAGATAGATTCTGGATGGAAAAATGCAAAGCTGTTTCAGCATGAATACGCAGAGCATGGGCCAAAGCCGCACGAATGGCACCGCCATGGCTGACAGCAATCATATCCTGCCCGGCATAGGTTTCTGCCAGACGATCCAGCCCGCGCCCCACACGGGCGCAGACATCAATCATGCTTTCCCCTTTTGGGGGGCATTCAGAGGCCGCAACGGACCAGAACGGATGTGGCGCAAGATGCAGGTGATCCGGCAATTCCTGATGCGCCATTCCCTGCCATTCCCCCAGATTCTGTTCAATCAGGGCTGGCTCAACCTTTAGTTCGGCAGGCCCATATCCGGCATCCTGAATGGCTTCCGCCGTGCACCGCGTGCGCGAGAGGGGGCTGATCAGCCAGCGGGCCTTGCGGGGCAGGCGTGCCGCCAGCGCTTCATACATCGGGCGCTGGGCAATCAGGCTATCCGGGCAAAGGGGCACGTCCAGCGTGCCATACAGGCTCATTCTGGCGTTTTGTTCCACCAACGCATGGCGGATAAGCCAGAAGCGGGTCACGCCTGTCGCCAGTTGAGGCGTATCCAGAAAGTTGCCCTGATTGGATTGTACGATTTTGGGAGACGTTACAGATGCACTCATGCTGCTGTTGTGCGATCAGGAACGGCCCAAGGCAAGAGAAGAAATTGTAATGCCTGCCTGCTGCGAACCTCCACCATTTCCATGATGACATGATGAGCCATCTGCACCCAAAGCCGGAAATCCCATACTGAACTTTGGAGCATAGGAAGGCAGCGGATCTGCCGTGGCAATAGCAGACCAATGTGCAAGAATCAGGCTGATTTTTTCCAGAACCTTACGGGCATCCGCTATTTCGCGTGCCATTCTGGCCTTGGTACCCAATCCATCATGCGAAGGTTCACCCGATATCAGTCGGGCTCCGGCTGATAGGCGTAAGGCTGCCGCTTTTCCTCCACGCGCATGAGGGTGAGGTAGCGCAACTGGCTGCCCGACATGGCATAGAAGCGCGCCCAGCTTGCGGTCCACCAACGGCACGTAATCGGATACATCCGCATTTAGCCACTGATACAGTTTTCGACATCGATCAAAATCAAGCGGCGTATCAATATCTGGAGCCTCGGGAGCCCGGACCATGAAAGAAAGAATAGTCTGCCGTCTGTCCCAATCGTCCGGCAGAATGGGGCGTTGAGGCACGTAAGGGGTCAATAATTGCAGATCAGGCTGAGTCAGAATGGCCTGTGTCACGGCATGCAGAAAACTGTGGAGACGCTCTGACACCACATCCGCCGGGATCGCGGCAAACGCTTCCATCTCAGCCCGAGCCGCGGACCACCGGAGCAACAAACCATGATTAGCACCTGAAGCCAGCACCTGACACGCAGGGCTGGAAGGCCATTCACACTGGTTGGCGTAAGCCGCAAGCCCCGCAGGCAGCCCTCCGTGTGCGAGGCGTTTTTTCCAGGAGTCCGGCAGAAGCAACGCCCCACAGAATGGGGGGCCTGTATAGAACTTTGAGCCTGTGACCATTACCGCCCACTCACGGTCCAGATAGGTTTTTACCCGCTGGGGCATAAGACGGGTCTGGCAAGCATCCACCACCACATCCAGACACCCCGGATAGGCAGCACACAAAGCGGCAATCGCTTCCATATCTGGCGCCAGCAGGCCAGTTTTCGACAAATCAAGCACATGAAGGAGAACCCGCCGTCCTGCCGCAACCTCTTCGGCCACCATAACCTGACAGGAATGAACAACGTCATCGGATAGACGTAAGCCCCCTTCCACATTGCGTAAGGGAAGCGTCAAACACCGTGTGTCCGCTGGAAAACCGTCTACAAGGCTACCTTTTTCCACCAAGACGCTACGAGCTGTTTCCTGCGCAAAATGGCAGCCTTGCGCAGCAAAAGGGACACCGCTTCCCGTTTCATCCGGCGCTGTCAGTACTGTTGTGACGGGCTTGTTGCAGGCCGCCGAGAATGCAAGCACAGCCAATGCGCTATCCGTGCCAGAAGGAGAGAGAATAACCGCATCAGAATCCACAAGCCCAAAAAAACCGGCCAGATAGCCCCGTATATCTCGCGCCTTCTGCTTTAAAAACGTATGAGCATTCCCTTGTAGCACGGCCCGCATCAAAGCCAGTCGAGCAAGCTCCCCCCCTGTAAAACCGCGTTCAGATAGGGAAGAGGCCGTGGAGGAGGCGAACGTCACAGCCCATGGGCGCGGGCGGTGGGAACATCCGTAGTGATTCAGCCCTGTGCGCACGCCCACGCTCAGCCGCGCATCTCCTCCTTCTGCCATCAGCGCTTCAACCGGACCAATCAGAGACCAAGCTTTCACTAGCCAGTCGAAAATCTCATCCCACTCCCCAGAGGAAAGCGGTCTTTGTTCATGGCCCCCAGCCTCCGCCACAAGAGGCTGAAAAACTGGATAAACAGCCTTCAAGGCCGCTTTTGTGGGTACATCGGCTGCTGAAAAGACACGAACCCACGCTTCAGGTGGAGGCTGGTCGGCACAACTGTCCAGCAACCAGAATCTGGCAGTTGTACGGGCGGCAGCCAAAATGATTCGGGTGGTTTCACGTTGCGATTCGGAGGTTTTTTTCAACAGAACGGCGAGCTCAAGCGCATGCCGCAGGTGAAACGCTACAACTGTCTCTTCCCCCAGGCAGGGTGCGCCAAGAGTGATGTCTCCCTGCCGATTAACCTGAAAAGGATGTCCGATCGAAGGGTTAAGCGTAATGCAACAGAATTGTGCAAGAACTTTCAGTTCCGGTCTTTCCAACACCCTCAACAGCGTTTCCGTCAGGTTTTCGGCAAACATTCTCTTCGTCCTTACCAGCCAGCCACGCTGCGTCACTTCGTCTTTTTCATACTGCGCACCGGCCTAATTGCGCAAATTGTGCATGATTACTGGCGAATGGGAATTTTCTGCGTTATGCCTGTTACGTAAGAATTTAAAAGTTTTCTTTGGTCCACAAAAGCGGAAACTCTATGCGTATCTTATTAACGGGCGGATGCGGATTTATCGGGTCTGCGGTAATCCGACACATTATTCGGTCAACCGATCACTCTGTTCTCAATGTTGACTGCATGACCTATGCAGCTTCTGAAGAAACAGTGGAAAATGCCCCCTCCAGCGGACGCTACGAGTTTGCACGGGCCAATATTGTCAATGGTAGCGAGATGAGCCGTCTGTTCGAGACGTTCCGCCCGCACGCCGTGATGCATCTGGCCGCGGAAAGCCATGTAGACCGCTCCATTGATGGCCCTGGTGTCTTTATCCAGACCAACGTGGTCGGCACCTATTCCTTGCTTGAAGCAGCACGGAAATACTGGCTCACGCTGGACAAGGCCGACCGTGAAACCTTCCGGTTCCATCATATCTCAACCGACGAAGTATTCGGTGCACTGGAACCCAATGATCCACCGTTCACGGAAACTACGCCTTACGATCCGCGCAGCCCCTATTCCGCCAGCAAAGCCTCTTCAGACCATCTGGTGCGAGCATGGTACCATACCTATGGTCTGCCCACTTTTGTGACCAACACAACCAACAATTACGGCATCTGGCATTTCCCGGAAAAACTGATCCCGTTGATCACCATCAACGCCATTGAAGGCAAGGAACTGCCTGTTTACGGCGATGGCGCCAACGTGCGGGACTGGCTGTTTGTGGAAGACCACGCAGAAGCACTCGTCAAGGCCGTGGAAAAAGGTGTGCCGGGCGAAACATACGCCATTGGCGCCCGCCAGCCACGCAGCAATCTGGAAGTGGTCAAGACCATCTGCGCCGTTCTGGACGAACTGGCCCCGGATACCGCAGGGCCGCGCGAGCGTCTGATCCGTTTTGTATCCGATCGCCCTGGCCATGATTTCCGGTATGAAATTGATCCGTCCCATGCCGAACAGGCGCTGGACTGGAAAGCCAAGCATGATTTTGAAACCGGAATCCGCCGTACCGTGCAGTGGTATCTGGATAATCGTGACTGGTGGGAAGCTATCCGCGCCCGCCGCTATACCGGAAACCGCCTGGGAACCGCCGCAGAATGACACAGAAACCCGCAGTCGCCACGCCCATGAAGGGCATCCTGCTGGCCGGTGGTTCCGGCACGCGCCTTTACCCCATGACTCTGGCTGCCAGCAAACAGTTGCTGCCGGTTTATGATAAACCGATGGTCTATTATCCGCTCTCCACGCTCATGCTGGCGGGCATCAAGGATATCATGATCATCAGCACACCTGCTGACCTGCCGCAGTTCAAACGCCTTCTGGGAGATGGGTCCCAGTTCGGCGTACGGTTTGAATACCGGGTACAGGCTTCTCCCGATGGTATTCCGCAGGCGTTCCTGATTGCGGAAGACTGGTTGGGGAACGCCCCCTGTGCACTGGCTTTGGGCGATAACCTTATTTTTGCTGACCACCTGAGCGCCGCCCTGCAAACTGCGGCCCTCCGCCCGACGGGCGCTACGGTCTTTGCTTATCAGGTACGTGATCCAGAACGCTACGGCGTGGTCACCTTTGACAGCACAGGTCGGGCCCTGAGCATTGTGGAAAAACCGAAGGAAGCCCCCTCCAACTGGGCGGTTACCGGGCTCTATTTCTACGATAACCGGGTGCTGGACTTTGCAAAACGAGTGAAGCCCTCTGCCCGTGGTGAACTGGAAATTACGGATCTCAACCGCTTCTATCTGGAAGAAGGATCCCTGCATGTTGACCGCCTTGGCCGTGGCTGCGCTTGGCTGGATGCCGGCATTCCCGACAGCCTGATGGAAGCCGGTCAGTTTGTGCATACCATTCAGGCACGTCAGGGCATGCTGGTCGGTTCTCCGGCTGAAGTCGCCTATCGCATGGGCTTTATTGATGCAGACCAGTTGCGGGCTCATGCACAGCGCATGATCAAAACCGAACTGGGCCGCCTGCTGATGCTGGTTGCCGATTCTGCTCCCGTGGGCTGCTGATCAGGCAGCCCTTTTTTCTATGCCCGCCTTAATTTTATGCCAGTCTTAATTTCTGGAGATCTGCCTTCATGAAAGTTGATCGTCTCGCCATTCCGGACGTCATCCTTGTTACGCCGCCGCGCTTTGGAGACAATCGGGGGTTCTTCTCCGAAACCTACAATATCGACCGCATGCGTGACGCAGGCATTACCCAGCCATTCGTTCAGGATAACCAGAGCCTTTCCCGCCAGAAAGGTGTTGTTCGTGGCCTGCATTGCCAGCTTGAACCATATGCTCAGGGAAAACTGGTACGCTGCACCAAAGGGGCCATCTGGGATGTCGCAATTGATGCCCGCACTGGCTCCCCGACCTATGGCAAATGGGTTGCGGCTGAACTGTCAGAAGAAAACTGGTCCCAGCTCTGGATTCCGCCGGGCTTCCTGCACGGTTTCTGCACCCTGACTGAAAACGCGGAAGTTCAGTACAAATGCACCGGCCTTTACAACAAGGCTTCTGAACGGGCGGTAATCTGGAACAGTGCGGAACTGGCCATTGACTGGCCTGTCAAACCTGAAGACGCCATTTTGTCAGAAAAAGATCTGGAAGCACCGGAATTTTCTGCCGCCAAAAGCTGGTTTCAATTTTAAGAACGGGAGCACGTCATGAGCATTCTGGCATCTGAAGGTGGTCCCATTCTGGTCACCGGTGGCACCGGGCAGCTTGCAACATCTCTGGTCACGCTTGGTGGTCCGCGCATTCATTGCGTTGGGCGTCCCGGTTTTGATTTTGACAAACCTGAAACATTGGCTGCCACGCTGGAAGCCGTCAAACCGGTTGCCGTAGTCAATGCCGCAGCCTGGACTGCTGTTGATCTGGCGGAAAAGGAACCTGAAGCAGCCGCCCGCGCCAACACGAGTGGTCCGGCAGAACTGGCCCGCCTGTGCGCCCAGCAGAATATTCCGCTGATCCATGTTTCCACTGATTACGTCTTTTCCGGAGACAAAGGCACGCCGTATGTGGAAACAGATGCGGTCTCCCCTGACACGGTTTATGGCAGCACAAAGGCTGAAGGCGAAAAACAGGCACTGGCCGCCAATCCCAAGACCCTGATTTTCCGGACATCCTGGGTGTATTCGGCTCATGGCAAGAACTTTGTTCGCACCATGCTGAACGCAGGGGCCAAAAATCCGGCTCTGAAAGTGGTCGGGGACCAGAAAGGCAATCCCACCAGTTCCGATGATCTGGCGCGCGCCATTCTTTCCGTTCTCGCCATTCTCGAAAAAGACGGCTGGAAAGATGATTTTGCCGGGATCTACCATGTGTGCGGAACAGGTGAAACCACATGGCACGGTCTGGCGGTAGAAGCACTGAAAGATGCGGCTGACCATGGGCAACCCATGCCCACAGTTACAGCCATTCGGACAGAAGATTGGCCTACTCCCGCCAAACGGCCTGCTGATTCACGGATGGACAATTCCAAGCTCACCCGTGTATTTGGCGTAACCATGCCCGCGTGGGAAGAAAGCGTGAGGCAGGTTGTAAACCAGATTTTTGCCCAGACCCCGGCAGCCTGAGTAAAAAAAGGCACCCACTGCTTCTGACTACGTTACGGAAGCAGTCTTTTCATCCCCCTGTCAGAGGACCCCGAGTGCAGGATAACAGTCAGAGCAGCATGCCCGGACGCCTTTTTCCTGCACAATCGGGGCTTTCAGAGGGCCCGGTTGCTATTCTGCTTTCGCTTTATAATGGAGCAACCTATTTAAGCGAACAGCTTGCCTCCCTTGAGGGCCAAACCCACACTAACTGGGTACTTTACTGGCGGGATGATGGCTCTACGGATACGACCCTCACCCTGATGCAGCGTTTCAGCCAGAAACTGGGAACACGCTGCATTCTGGTCACCCCTCACAATGGGCGGCATCTGGGGGTAACAGCGTCTTATTCAAAACTTCTGGCAGCCGTTCCACCGCATGTTCCTGTGGCATTCTGTGATCAGGATGATGTCTGGCTTCCGGACAAACTAGCGCGTGGCCTGAAAGCGCTGGCGGCCCTCCCGGCGACACACGCCGCACTTTATTGCGCCAGACAAACCCTGACGGACAAAAACCTCACCCCCTTGGGGCTGTCTCCACGCCTGCCAGCCTCCACCTCTTTTCTGGCGGCTCTCACACAGAATATTGCAACCGGCTGCACGATCATGCTTTCTCCTGCCGCTTGTGATCTCCTGAAAAAAGCCATGCCCGCGTCCCCCCATATTCTGCATGACTGGTGGGCCTATCTGCTGGTGGCCGGCGCAGGCGGAAACATCCTGACAGATAATCACCCTGTTCTGCTTTACCGGCAGCATGGACAGAATGCTGTGGGTGCCCCAGCCCGCTTTCTGCAACGTGCCATGGGGGCCCTGCGGCGCGGCCCCAGCCTGTTTATGGATATCTTTCGGGCCAATACGCTTTATCTGCTCAGCCGCCAGACATTGCTGACTCCGGAAAATCAGGAAAGCCTGCACACCATTCATAAAGGGCTCCGCCATGGGTGGCATGGTGTTGCTGCCCGATTCTCTCTCCTGCGGGAGATGGAACAATTACAGCGACACGAAAAACTGGAGCAACTGGTGTTCCGGTTATGGTTTTTGCTCGGCTAAACTGCAAAAAACGGGCATTTTGCCAAAACTCTGCCTTACAAACCTTCTTTACAGCAGAAGTTCACGGTAGGTTGGGCCACCGTTTCCGAACGCTGTTTTTGTGATAACTGCCCTGAAAGAAACAGGCTGCCCTTTGGGCTGCAAGATCTTCAGGGCCTTTTGGAGTCAGGATCCAGACCCTTGGCGCGAGCGAGCCACACACGATCTGCAGACTATGTCCTTCCCACTTACAAGAGCACGCTTCGGCTGCGGCTGGAAGAAGGAGGCGGTCTCCTTCTCTGTGTGCTTGCCTGCGCGCTGCTGGTTGCTCTGGCCACGTACAACCCGAAAGACCCCTCTTTCAATACGGCAACAGGCCAGCCACCCACCAACCTGCTGGGCATGGTAGGAGCAGTGCTCTCAGACACATTGCTTCAGGGTATTGGCATGGCGGCGGTCCTGCCCGCCTTCATTTTGATGGCATGGGGCTGGCGCTTCATGAGCCACCGGCTTCTGGGCCATGAATCCCTTGTGGTATTTGGCTTGCGGTTTGTAGCCATTCTTTGCCTTCTGCCGGTCAGCGGGGCTTTATTCGCGGCCATTCCGCTGCTGTTTACCGCGTTACCGCCTCTGCACTGGCCGACAGAAGCCGGAATTGGAGGCGGCATCGGGTTTTCCATCGCCCAGACCTCTCTCTCCGCGGGTACGGCGGCCATTGGGCCTGCTGGCGGGATGCTGGTCTGGATTCTGGGGCTGCTTCTGTCCTGCCTGTTGCTGGCGCTCGCCACCGGCCTGCGCCGTCAGGAATGGGCTACTCTCTGGCGAGGCGTCATGATTGTGCTGCGTCTGCCGGGTCAGCTTGGCATGCGGTTTGTGCGCTATTACGCCAGCCGTAAACCACGCGAAGACACCCCCATCAGCACGGCTGGCCGGTTTGCTACCAGTGAGGAAACATCCTTCGCAGCAAGCAACGCTGCTCCTCACTCTCTTTTTGCGCAGGACGACGAGGAAGACGATCTCTCCTTTTCCGAACATCCTGTGGCTTCTGGAACTGCACTGGCCCTACGGGACGACGTGCCAGCAGCCGCACCTACCGCTGCCAACGCCCCTCCCGCCTTGCGGGAGTCACCTGCTCCTACACCCACACCGGCTATTGTGCCGCAGGCTGCGTCTTCCGCACCCGTTGCTGGTGCCAAAAGTGGACTTTTGGGGCGTCTGTTTACCGGTAAGGAAAACGCAACCGGCCTTGGTACACCCAAAGCCACAGCGGCACCCGCCAAGAAAGGCGGCTGGGAACTGCCACCCCTTGATCTGCTGAAACCAGCCCCCGCCCACACGCAATATGGCCCCTCCGCCGAAGCACTGAACGCCACGGCGCGCCTGCTGGAACAGGTGCTTTCTGATTACGGTGTGCAGGGAACCATTGTGGGCATGAGCGCTGGCCCTGTGGTCACGCTTTATGAACTGGAACCCGCTGCCGGTATCCGCTCCGCCCGTGTGATCGGGCTGGCGGATGACGTTGCGCGCTCGCTCTCGGTTCTGAGTGTTCGTATCGCCACCGTGCCCGGGCGGAATGTGATTGGTATTGAAGTACCAAACCAGACACGCGAGACAGTTTATCTTTCTGAACTGCTCAGCCAGCCGGATTGGCAGAATGATCCCGCCCACCTCTCCCTTGCTCTGGGGAAAGACATTGCGGGCGAGCCCGTGTTCAGTGATCTGGCCCGCATGCCGCATCTGCTTGTTGCGGGCACCACGGGTTCAGGGAAATCGGTTGGCGTAAACGCCATGATCCTCTCGCTGCTTTATCGGCTTTCCCCCGATGAATGCCGCCTGATCATGATTGACCCCAAGGTGCTGGAACTTTCCATTTACGATGGCATTCCGCACCTGCTCACCCCGGTTGTGACAGAACCCCCAAAAGCCGTGAACGCCCTGAAATGGGTGGTGCGGGAAATGGACCGCCGCTACCGCACCATGGCGCACATGCAGGTGCGAAACATTGCCGGCTATAACGCCCGCGCGGCCGAAGCCCGTGCTGATGGTGAAGTAGTGGTACGCCGTGTGCAGACGGGCTTTGACCCTGAAACCGGCAACCCCGTGTTTGAGGAACAGTCCGTCACGCTGGACCCGATGCCCTATATCGTCGTGATTATTGACGAAATGGCGGATCTGATGATGACCGCCGGCAAGGAAATTGACGCGTGTGTGCAGCGTCTGGCCCAGAAAGCGCGTGCCGCTGGCATCCATGTGATCATGGCCACGCAACGCCCCTCCGTGGATGTGATTACCGGCACCATCAAGGCCAACTTCCCCACCCGTATCTCCTTTCAGGTGATCAGCAAGTTTGATAGCCGCACCATTCTGGGTGAACAGGGTGCGGAACAATTGCTGGGCCAGGGTGACATGCTGTTCATGCAGGGGGGCGGCCGCATTACCCGCGTGCACGGTCCGTTTGTGGCCGATAGCGAAGTGGAGCAGGTTGTCAGCTTCCTGAAAGAACAGGGCGAACCCATTTACGATGATGACGTTCTGGCCGAACCCGTGGAAGAAGCGCCCGCTGGCGGCGGCAAGTCGGGCGGCGGAGATAGCGGCGAATCAGACATGTATGATGAAGCCGTAGCCATTGTAACGCGGGAAGGGAAAGCCTCGACCTCCTTCGTGCAGCGGCACCTCTCCATTGGCTACAACCGCGCCGCCAAGCTGATTGAACAGATGGAAAAGGAAGGCATTATCAGCCGGGCCGACCATGTAGGCCGCCGCAAGGTGCTGGTGGGGTCCGCCCGCGAGGAATGAGCATCCTTTCAGCTCCGCCCTTTCCTCTCTCCGTGCTGTATCAGGACCAGCATGTGGTGATTCTGGACAAACCGGCGGGTATCCCTGTGCATGCAGGGCCGAAAGGTGGCCCCTGTGTGGAGGATTGCTTTCCGCTCCTGTCGCGGCGCAAGGATGGACCATGGCTGGCCCACAGGCTGGATACGGAAACATCCGGCTGTCTGGCCATTGCACTGCGCAAGCAACCTTTGCTGGCTATGCAACAGGCTTTTGCCAGCAGGACAGCGCAGAAAACCTACTGGGCCGTTGTCCAAGGCGGCCCCAAGGACGATACTGGCGAAATTGATCTGCCCCTTGTCAAACAGACAGATCGCAGCGGTTGGCGGATGATCACCAGCGAAAAAGGCACTCCTGCCCGAACGTCTTGGCGCGTGTTGGGTCGATCAGACTCACTCTGCTGGCTAGAACTTCATCTACACACGGGCCGGACCCATCAGGCCCGAGTCCATTGCGCCGCCATGGGCTGGCCCATTGTAGGGGATACACTTTACGGGGCGCCCCATCCGGAGGGGCTTCACCTGCTGGCGTGTAGCCTGACGTTGCCTTTTACGCCACCAGTGAAGGCCGTCGCCCCACCTCGCAAGGGTATGCAAGCAGCGTTACAAGCCTGTGGATGGAACTGTGGGTAGAATCGGGGCGACTCCTTTGAAACCCCTTTTATCCTGCGAAAAAAGACCTATTCGCCGAGTCTGAGTAAATTTTCAAAATTATCTTTCAGGCGTGGAAGGTGCCTTTCCAGCGCCATTCCCGCACAATGTCCTGATGCAGAAGACGCCGCTTTTCACGCACGATGGTTGTATCAAACAACCACGCCCGCTGGCGGGCATCCTGCCCCAAGGTCTGGCGCAGCGGTTCATCCAGCATCAGGCGTTCAATAACCTGAACCAGTTTGGGAAGATCATCCGGGTCTGCATACAGGCCTGTGTCGCCCACAACATCGGGCAGGCTGCCTTTGCGTGATGCGACAAGGGCGGCCCCGCATCCCATAGCTTCCAGCGCGGACATGCCAAAAGGCTCCGGCCAACGGCTGGGCACAACCACAATGGCGTCATGCGCCATGGCGTTCAACACGACCTCATGCGGTTGGTAGCCATGCAATACTACCCCTGCTTCAATCGCCTTGGGGCGGAGTGCTGCCAGAAAGGGAGTCTCTGGCGAATCCGGGCCAAAACGGTCCGCACCGATCATATCCGCCCGCCATTCCGGGTACCGGGGCAGAAGCTGGGCACAGGCCGCAACAAACGCATCGGCCCCTTTGTCCGCCACAACCCGGCCTGCAAACAGCAGGCGTTTTTCCCGCTGGTCCGGTTGGGCAGGGAGAGAGGCCATAGTCAAACTATTGGGCAGAACCCGCACACAGGCTTTGACATTCTGGCTGACAAAGCGCGAACGCACCCATTCTGACACGGCCACAATGGCGACCGCCTGCCCCAGCTTGTCGCGCTCCCCCGATGTTCGCGCGCGCCGCATGCCACAGGGATCATTATGCAGCACCAGTACAACCGGCACGGTAGGACACAGTTTGCGCAAGGCAAGCGCCACATCCGGACGATTATGCACTTCCAGCAGATCAGGCTGCACCTGCCGTGCCAGACGCGCCACCCCACCAGCGTAACGGTGAATACGGCTGAAAGGCCGAAAAACGCGCTGCACGGGCAGAAAAGAAATACCAGCAAAGGGTGCGCTGTCCGGCGGCAACCCCACCACAATTTCTCCCGGCGCAGCCATGCGCTGCACCAGCAGAGAAATTGCACCAGCCTCCCCCACCGCAAAGCGCTCTCTCGGGGGCAGGACAGTCATCACCTTCAACGGCATTGCGTCCTCATCCTGTGGTCTTGAGGCAGAAGCCTGCATCGACACCATAAGTCTGATGCCTCCCGTCAGGGATCACGCAATGGATTCGTACATGTCCAGATGCCACGCTTCCGGCTCACGCGCCGCAGCCTCGTACCATTCCTGCATCAGGGGATGATGACGCACTGCCTGCATATAGGCCCGAGACGCCTCGGAAAGCCCTGGCACGGAATAGGACAAAAAGCGCGAGACAACTGGCGCGAACATGGCATCCACATTGCCGAACTGCGCCCCGAACAGGAAGGGTCCACCCTGACCATAACGCGTACGTGCATCGGTCCAGATGGCATCAATACGCGTAATATCTTTCAGAACATCCGCATCAAGGGGTGTTGCCAGAGGACGAGCATCTCGCCCCAGATTCATGGGGAATGTGGAGCGTACACCACGAAACCCCGAATGCATTTCCGCAGAGAAAGACCGTGCAACAGCGCGCTCGCACCGGTCTGCAGGCCACAGGGCCGGGGCCTGCTCCGCACAATATTCAGCAATGGAAAGCGAATCCCACACCTGCGCCCCGTTGTGCTCCAGATAGGGGACGCACCCGTTGGGAGAAAGGGTTTTAAGCGCCTTGGTCTGGCCAGCCCCTTCAAGCGGAACAACCTGTGTGGCGACGTTCAGCCCTGCCAGCTTCACCATAAGCCACCCACGCAGAGACCATGATGAATAACGCTGCGTGCCGATAACAAGACGACCATCTGCCATGCTGTCTCTCCCTCAGGCTGCCGAGGCGGCTGCTTCCCGGCGGATAAAACCACCGCCCAGAATACGGCTGCCATCATAAAACACACAGGCCTGACCGGGCGCAGGCATTGCCGGTTCGGTCAGTTGCACCAGCGCCCCGTCTGCCGTGGGAATAACCCGGGCCGGACGCGGCACTTCCCGCGCGCGCATCTGCACATGGCAAACAAGGCCCTCCGGCGGCGCATCCACCAGCCAGTTGACATCCCGCACGGAAAGAGAACTGACAAAAGAGTGCTCACGCGGGCCGATAATCACACGGCGGCGGCCCGGTTCCACGCCCACCACCATCTGACGCTCACCATTCAGGCGCGCCGCATTGCCCAGCCGTTTGCTCTGCCCCACGGTAAAGCGCATCACGCCCTCATGGTGGCCCACAACCTGCCCGGCGCTGTCCACAATTTCGCCCGGACCGGCCATTTCCGGGTGCATGCGCTCAACCAGATCCACATAGGACCCATCGCTAACAAAGCAGAGATCCTGGCTGTCGGGCTTGCCTGCAACAATCAGACCAAACTTTTCCGCTTCCGCCCTTACGGCACCCTTGTCTGGCATGTCACCTAGAGGGAAGCGCAGAAACGCCAACTGTTCGCGCGTGGTGGCAAACAGAAACCAGGATTGATCCCGCGCGCTGTCCACCGGGCGGTGCAGTTCCACGCCATCGGGGCCTTCCACGCGCCGCACGTAATGGCCTGTGGCCATGGCATCCGCGCCGATTTCCTTGGCCAACCCCAGAAGATCAGTAAATTTCACGCCCTGATTGCAGGCCACGCAGGGCACTGGTGTTTCACCCGCCGCATAGGCATCAGCAAAACGCTCTATCACGCTGTCCTGAAAGCGGCGCTCGGCATCAATCACATAATGCGGAAAGCCAAGGCGATCAGCCACGGCCCGAGCATCGCGGATATCCTGCCCCGCGCAGCAGGCCCCCTTTTTGGCGGCTCCGCGCGAATCATAAAGCTGGAGGGTGGCGCCTATCACCTCGTGCCCCTCTGCCTGAAGGCGGGCGGCAACCACGGAACTGTCCACCCCCCCGGACATGGCCACAAGAATGCGCATGGGCGCTCCCTTTCTTACGTTAAACGGTGTGTGTTCAGGCCGTACGCGGCAGACGCACCACCAGCCCGTTCAAATCTTCGGTCATCACGATCTGGCACCCAAGGCGAGAAGTTTTTTCAAGCCCGAACGCCAGATCAAGCATATCTTCTTCGTCATCCGTCGGCGTATTGAGCTTCGGCGCCCAGGACGGATCAACAATCACGTGGCAGGTGGCGCAGGCCAGAGAGCCCTCGCAGGCACCTTCAAGATCAATACCGTGCTTATGGGCAATTTCCAGCACGGAAAGGCCAAGCGGCGCATCAACCGTACGCTCTGTTCCGTCCTGCTCAACAAACGTCATCTGGGGCATTCGTCTTTATATCCTGCCAAGGCTGTCTCAACTGCGGTGAGGGTCACACGCATGCGGTCTCTTCGGGCATGCGTTGGCCGCGTACCCGCAGGGCGGCCTGCGCCAGCACATCCGCCGCACGCTCCGCCTCGGCGGGTGAGGTAAAACGTCCGGGGGAGAGACGCAAGCTTCTTCCCGCTTCTTCCCGCGTTAAACCCATGGCTTCCAGCACATAGGACGGTGCCAGTTCAGCCGAGGAACAGGCCGAACCAAGCGAGGCGGCAATGCCGGTTGCGGCCTCCAGCACATCAAGCGCGCGCAGCCCGGCTGGTAGACGCACACTGAACAGGCCGGGCAAATGGGGCGCATTTTCCGCGTTGATGCCAACACCCGGCAGGTGCTCCCTCAACCGTTGCATGAAGAGACTCCGCAGAGTCGCGAGATGGGTGGCATCCTTCGCCATCTCCTCCCGCGCAATACGACAGGCCTCTCCAAATCCGGCCAGCAAAAAGCCGGGCAATGTGCCGGAGCGCAGGCCGCGCTCCTGCCCGCCGCCGGAAAACAGCGGTTCCAACCGCACACGGGGCCGCCGCCGCACATACAACGCCCCGGCACCTTTCGGGCCATACAGTTTATGGGAAGAGACCGAGGCCAGAGCCAGCCCCATGGCTGAGACATCTACCGGTATCTTGCCTGCGGCCTGTGCCAGATCCGCATGCAGAAGTGCCCCTGCCTTCTGCACAAGAGGCGCCAGAGTCGTGAAATCCTGTAGCACGCCGGTTTCATTATTGGCCGCCATGAGGGAGACTAGCGCCGTCGGAATTTCCAGTGCGCGCGCCAGCACATCGGGCGCAAGTTGGCCGTCAGGCTGCACCGGCAGAATAACGGGCTCGAATCCCTCTGCGGCGAGATCACGCACGCTTTCCAGCACGCATTTATGCTCGGTCGCCACTGTAATGATGCGTTTGCGCGGGCTACCCTGTGCGGCAAGATGCCGGGCTGCACCCTTGATGGCCAGATTATTGGCCTCTGTCGCTCCAGACGTAAAAATAATCTCACGGCTGTCGGCTGCCAGAAGATCGGCCACCTGCTGCCGTGCTGCCTCCACCAGCGCAGCCGCTCTCCGGCCCGAGTCGTGTGTTGCACTGTGGGGGTTGCCGTTTTCCTGCTCAAGGGCCGCCATCATCACAGCCTGTACCCGCGGGTCACAAGGGGTGGTCGCAGCGTGATCGAAATAGAGTTCTTCCATTTGGTCCCCCATCAGACGTCTGCGGAAAGGCTTTTTGAACAGCCAGCAGCCGGTATCTTATAGCCCCAGAACCGGGGAGGCACTTTGCGCCATACCAACATAAGCCTGAATAAACCTATCTATGTCCTGTTCCTGCACATTCCAGGGCAAAGACACACGAATCGCCTCTCCAGCCAGAGTATCCAGCCCCATGGCCTGCAAGACATGGGAAAACGCCACCTTGCCCGAGGAGCACGCGGAGCCTGCCGATACACAGATATTGGCCAGATCAAGCCGCATCAACTGGCCTTGAGCCCGCCGCCCGGGCAGCGCCAGTGAGGTTGTGTTGCCCAGGCGCGGCGCTTCCGCCCCACACACCACAGCGCCCGCCGCTACTGCCGCTTGCTCCAACCTATTGCGCAAAGGACTGAGGTCACGCGGGGTTTCAACCGCGGCTTTCAAAGCGGCAGCCAGCCCGGCAATGGCCGGCAATGGCTGTGTGCCGCCCCGCCGCCCCTGTTCCTGCCCACCGCCTTCAAACAAAGGGGCTACCCGTGCCGGAGCAGGGCCAGCCAGCAGCAGGGCCCCCGCGCCTTTTGGGCCCCCAATCTTGTGGCCGGAAATCGCAACACTCTGCGCACCAATGGTTGCGACGGAAAACGCCATTCGTCCGGCTGCCTGCACGGCATCCACATGCAGGTGCGCCCCATAACGCTGGCAAAGTGCAGCAACTTCCGCCAACGGGTGCAGCACGCCTGTCTCATTATTGGCCAGCATCAGGCACACAAAGGCAGGCGACTCGTCCGCCGCCAAGGCTGCCTCAAATGCGTCCAGTTCTACCTGCCCATTGTGGGTGACCGGCAACCAGTTAACCAGTGCTCCATCCGGAACGCCTTTGCGCACGGCGTCATGTTCCGTCGCCCCCACCAGAAACCGACGCCCCTGCCCCAGACCATGCATAGCCAACACATTGGCTTCCGTGCCGCCTGAGGTGAAAATGCAGTTCAGCGGTTCAACCTCGAACATCTGGGCCACGGTATCCCGCGCGCTTTCCAGCACGGCCCGCGCCATACGGCCTGCCCTGTGCACGGAAGAGGGGTTTCCCGTCATGTCCGCCACTTCAAGCAGTGCGTCCCTTGCCTGTGGACGCAATGGTTCAGTGGCGTTGGCATCCAGATACACAACACGGCTCTGGCCATCCCTGCTGTGTGTATGTGCGGTCATGATCCCGTTCCTGCCTGTTTCTGGGGTGCAATGGTGTCCTCTGCAAAGGGCACAAAACAGCCATTATAACGATTTATGTGGAAATTTCGGCTCCGCACCCGTTATAGAGGGGCTTATGGTCGATACCATACAGCGCAGCAAGGCCGTCTTTTGTGGAAACACTGTTTCCATAACAGAAGGCCGCGAGACAGAACGAGGGGATTATGCCCTCATTTCCGACGCCGTCAATGCCGGAAAAACTGCCTCCCTCTTTTCCTGCGTCTTGCATGATACCATGTCCATACTGTATGCCCGCCGCCCTCTGCCTTCCCTCCATGGTAGCGGATGAACAGTTCTTGACCTTTTTGCGGGCCTGATAACCCGCCTGTTCCGGCACGGTGCGCGGCATCGTTCCATGCTGGGACCTTCGCCAAACCTGGATGCGTCATGCCCAAGGGCGCATTCAAAGATTATGCGGAATACAAATGCCTGAGGTTATGTTTGCCGGCCCTGACGGTCGCCTTGAAGGGCGTTACCATCACTCAAACGAGCCCAATGCGCCGCTTGCCCTCGTGCTGCACCCCCACCCGCTGCACGGCGGCACCATGAACAACCGTATTACGTATGCGATGTACCGGTCCTTTGAAAAAATGGGCTTTTCGGTCATGCGCTACAACTCACGCGGCGTCGGCCGGTCTCAGGGCCGGTATGATGGCGGAATTGGCGAAATTTCAGATGCCGCCGCAGCACTGGACTGGATGCAGATGGTTAACCCCAATGCTTCCGGCCTGTGGATTGCTGGCTATTCCTTCGGGGCATTTGTGGGCATGCAGCTTCTGATGCGCCGTCCGGAAATTACCGGGTGGATCAGTGTTGCGCCGCCTGCCACCTACTATGATTTCGGCTTTCTGGCTCCCTGCCCCTGTGGTGGGCTGATGATTGCTGGTGGCAAGGATGACATGGCTCCTGAACCTGCCATCCATAAACTGGTGGACAAACTGAACACCCAGAAGGGTGTGACGGTTGATTATCGCGTCTTTCCGGAAGCGGACCATATCTTTGCCAAGCAGGCCGACAAGATTACGGCTGCACTGGAAGACCATGTGACCACCGCCATGGCTCAGCGCAACATGCCGCTGGCTGCCGACTGAGGATTTTTTATCTGTCAGGTGTGTCCTCATGCCTGACAGATAAACTCTCAACAGGGACCATAACCGGCCTCCCTGTTCTCTCGCAAAAACACGAACCCGGCCTTGGATGCTGCCTGAAAAGTCAGCACTTACGGGGCACGAGGGTTTTTAAGGCTGATAAAGCCGGTTCTGAAGGCTCCATGCCGGACGATCTGAACGAAAATCCTGCACACTCAGCCACCAAAAGAGAACCGGACCGACCCGAGCAGCTTTTTCAAACAGTTGTCTTGGATTTTCGATGAAGGCCGCAGCCTTCTGCGTAAGAGCGGGTCTGTAACTCACACACCCCGCTCAGGGTAACCGTAACCCCGCCAAAACCGTGTGCCCAAACGGGTCCGTCCTTGCCGGTCGCCTTGGGGAGTTGGCTCCTTTATTTCAAACCGTCTCCAACAGATCAGAGACAGTTTGAAAAACCAGTCAGACTTTTGCGCGCCTCTTGTTGGCCAGTTCACGCACCACCCCATGCATGGTGCGCAGTTCCTGCTCGGTCACTTCCCCTCGCGTAAAGAAATGACGCAGATTCCGCACCATGCCGGGACGTTTTTGTTCATTATGCAGAAAACCGCACTCATCCAGTTCCCGCACCAGATGCCCCATGAAATTTTCAAGCTCACCCTTGGTGGCAACATGGGTTTCATTGGTCATGAGCTCACGCGGCGGGGTCTGATCCGCAGCAAGCCACCATTCATACGCCATGATCATGACGGCCTGCGCCAGATTGAGGGACATGAAGGCCGGGTTGAGCGGATAGCGAATCAACCCATCCGCCCGCGCCATATCCTCATTATCCAGACCAGCCCGCTCCGGCCCGAACATAAGGCCCACACGCAGCCCTCGGTTGGTTGCAGCACGGAGTTCGGCAGCGCCTCCACGGGCGGTCATGACCTGCTTTACAATGTGGCGCGGGCGCGGACAGGTGGCGAACACATGGTGTAAGTCCGCCACTGCATCATCCACCGTTTCGTGCACCGTTGCAGCATCCAGAATCCGGTCTGCGCCAGAGGCGGCACGCCATGCACGCTCCTGCGGCCAGCCATCACGCGGCGCCACAATGCGCATGTGAAACAGGCCGCCGTTAGCCATGGCCCGCGCAGTCGTGCCAATATTTTCAGCAAGCTGAGGCCGCACCAGAATAACAACCGGCGTATTGCCTATCGGCTCCAGCGGCGCTCCGCCGTCACGCCCGGTCATGCACGCCTCCAGGTGGTGCCGTCCTTGCTGTCTTCCAGCACAATCCCCTGCGCCTGAAGCTGATCGCGCAGCGCATCGGCCTTTGCAAAATCCCGTGCTTTCTTTGCTGCCAGACGGTTGGCTATCAGGGCTTCAATGGCTGCGTCATCTTCTGAAGCATCCCCTTTGAACCATTTTTCCGGGTCTTCCTGCAAAAGCCCCAGCATGCCTGCTCCGGCCTTCAGAGCCCCCGCCGCTGCGCGGTCTCCCGCCAGTGCCAACCCTGCCAATGCATGCAGTTCGGCAATAGCCATGGGTGTATTGAGATCATCCGTCAGGGCTTTCAGCACACCCTCCGGCACATCCGCTTCAGGCACAGGGCCTGCGGCCAGCGCGCGGTAGAACCGGTCCAGCGTTTTGCGCGCTTCCTGCAACCCTGCCTGCGTATAATTCAGCGTGGAACGATAATGCGCCCCCAGCAGCAACAGGCGGAGCGCCTCTGCCGGAGCCTGCGCCAGCACATCACGGATGGTCAGGAAGTTGCCGAGCGATTTCGACATCTTCTCCCCTTCCACCAGCAGCATGGCATTATGCACCCAATAGTTGGCGAACTTGCCCTGAGGGAAACAGCACAGACTCTGGGCCCGTTCATTTTCATGATGCGGGAACAGCAGGTCAGACCCACCACCATGAATATCAAAGCTCTCGCCCAGATAGCGGTGCGACATGGCTGAACATTCAATATGCCACCCCGGACGCCCGCGGCCCCACGGGCTTTCCCACCCTGGCTGGTCTGCATCGGAGGGCTTCCAGAGCACAAAGTCGCTAGGATCTTTTTTATAGGTGGCCACTTCCACGCGCGCGCCTGCCACCAATTCTTCAGGGTCACGCCCGGAAAGCGCACCATAAGATGGGAAAGAGGCGACAGAAAACAGCACGTGGCCATCGGCCTCATACGCATGGCCGTTTTCAATCAGGCGGGCGATCAGGGCCTGCATCTCGCCAATATTATGGGTGGCACGGGGTTCAATATCAGGCGGCAGCACGTTCATGGCAGCCAGATCGGCATGGAACTCTTCCGTGGTCCGCTGCGTCAGGGAACCAATATCCTCCCCGTTTGCGCGGGCACGGGCGGTGATCTTGTCATCCACATCCGTGATGTTGCGCACAAACGTGACACGCGGGAACAGATGCCGCAGAAGCCGCACCAGAACATCCGCCGTCAACATGGCGCGCAGATTACCGATATGCGCCAGATCATACACCGTAGGCCCACAGTAATAGACCTTCACATGGCCCGGATCGAGCGGTGTGAAAGGCACTGTTGCGCGGCGTTGGCTGTCGTGCAGAGAAAGAAGGGGCATTGGTGCAGGCTCTGAGTACGGCATGATCGCCTAGATGCGCCAGCGCCTTGCGGGATGCAATATCATAACAGCCAAAAATCTGTACCAGGAGTGAAAACCAGCCCTTGACGTGCGTCAAAAATTGCCGTTTTAATCCTGCCCCTGCACCAAGTTGTGCTGTGCCCTTATAGCTCAGTGGTAGAGCAACCGCCTTGTAAGCGGTAGGTCGTGGGTTCAAATCCTACTGGGGGCACCATTTTTCTCCCCTTTTTTATTAAAGCCTCTTCCGCTTGGCGGACTGGTGACGGCTATGTCTGGCAGGCGCTTTTATGCGCCCGGTTGCCAGCCATCCTGCGTTAACGCCACACCAGCCAGATACAGACTGCCACAAATCAGCACCCGCGCCGGTTTTCCTTCAGACTGCGCCTTGAGGCCATCAAGCGCCTGCACCAGTGTTGGCCCAACCTGCGCCTTACCGCCGGATGCTGCCACAATGGCCTCTACCGGCAATGCCAGATGCTGCTTGGGTTCACTGATAGCCCAGACCGTCGTGGCGTACGGCAGCACAGGGTCAAGAAAACCGGATGCATCCTTGGTCTGCTTCATGCCCACCAGCAGGTGGAGCGGACGATCATCCCAGTTCTGAAGTTCCTTGGCCAGCGCATGGCCCGCACCGGGGTTATGGCCACCATCCAGCCAGACGTCCCACCCCTCAGGCACGCGCGCAGCCAGAGCGCCATGAAGGCGTTGCATGCGGGCTGGCCAGAAAACGTTCCCAATCCCCTGCCACGCCGTGGCAGGAACAGACAAACAGGAAACCCGCAAAGCCTCCACGGCCAGACCGGCATTTTCAATCTGCCACGGGCCAGACAACGCCGGCGCAGGCAGATGCAGGGTCCCTTGCCCATCCGTAAAGATGAGTGCGGAAGACGGTTTTGCGGTCTCGGCAGAACGTTCTGGCGTAATCTCCCACTCGTGCCCACGCCGATGCAAAGGTGCCCCGACCTTCTGCGCTTCCGCTTCTAAAACCTGCATCACGGCTTCCGGTTGTGCGCCTGTAATGGCCGGAACGCCGGGTTTGAAAATTCCGGCCTTTTCTGCCGCTATGGCCTGAAGCGTGTTGCCCAGAAAGGCCTCATGATCCATGGAAACAGAGGTGACAATGCATGCGGCCGGGTGTTTGAGCACGTTGGTAGCATCACACCGGCCACCCAGCCCGACCTCGATAATTGCCAGTTCTGCCGGATGGCGGGCAAACAGCAGAAAACCAGCGGCGGTCAGCACCTCAAAAACCGTAATGGGCGCGCCTGCGTTCACCCGCTCGATCTCTTCCAGCGTGGAGACCAGTTCAGCCTCGCTGACCAATTTTCCCGCGATACGGAAGCGTTCAGTAACATCCACCAGATGCGGGGATGTCATGACATGCACACGCCAGCCTGCGGCCTCACCCATAGCGCGCAGCGTTGCGCAGGTGCTGCCTTTGCCATTGGTGCCCGCCACATGGATTACAGGAGGCAGTTTTTCTTCGGGGTTACCCAGCTTGGTCAGCAGGGCTTCAAGCCGCCCCAGCGAGAGATCAATCAGCGCGGGGTACAGATGGTTGAGGCGCTCCAGCACCTCACCAGTGCGACCAGAAAATTCGGTTGTCGGCGCTGCGCCGGCGGCAGAAGCGGGCACGCTCGCCAAACTCAGACAGACGGAGCCGCGGTGGGTGCTTCCTCTACCGGCGCAGGCCGATCAGGTGCTGATTTTTCAGCACCAACCGGCGCACGCGTCAGCAGCCCGATCACGCGGCCCAGCGTGGCACGCATGTCCTTACGCACCACCACCATGTCCAACATGCCGTGATCCAGCAGATATTCGGACCGCTGGAAGCCTTCGGGCAGTTTTTCACGCACGGTATCCTGAATAACGCGCGGGCCTGCAAACCCGATCAGGGCATTGGGTTCTGCAATCTGCACATCACCCAGCATAGCGAAGGAGGCCGTAACCCCGCCCGTTGTCGGGTTGGTCAGCACCACAATGTAAGGCAGACCGGCTTCTTTCAGCATCTGCACGGCAATGGTGGTGCGGGGCATCTGCATCAGGCTGATGGCGCCTTCCTGCATCCGCGCCCCACCAGACGCGGTGAAAACAACCAGCGGAGATTTCTGCAAAACAGCCAGCCGTGCGGCGGCCACAAAGCGTTCGCCAAAAGCCGCGCCCATGGTGCCTGCCATGAATTCAAACGCCATGACGGCCACCACGGCAGGATGCCCGCCAATGGTACCGTGCGCCACCACAAGGGATTCATCCACATGGCTTTTGGCGCGGGCGTCCTTCAGACGGTCCGTATATTTTTTCTGATCCCGAAACCCTAGCGGATCAACGGGAGCGGAGGGCAGTTCAATACGGGTGAACTCGCCGTTATCAAATGTCCATTCAAGGCGTTCCGTCACAGGAGCCTTCATGTGATGGCCACAGTGCGGGCACACATTCAGGTTCTTGTGCAGTTCCTTGGTCAGAATCATCTGACTGCAGGACTCGCAGTTGGTCCACAGATTATCCGGCACTTCACGGCGGAGAAGGCCGCGAATTTTGGGACGGACATATTCGGTGATCCAGCTCATTTTGAACCTTGCAACTGCGAGACATGAAAATGGGCATGCAGCCCCAATGAGGCGTGCATTACGCTGCTTGGGCCTTCCTGCCAAGCATTATGCGCCGGAACGTGCCCCGCACACAGCCTGCCAGAAAAGCCCAACACTGAGTGTTTCAGGCGTTACAGAGCGCCTTCAACCCAGGCTTTAAGCTGGCTCTTGGGCAGAGCGCCTACCTTGGTTTCCACCACCTTGCCATCACGCACCAGCATGAGGGTCGGAATGGAGCGCACGCCATAAGCAGTCGGCGTTGCGGGGTTTTCATCAATGTTCACTTTGGCAACCGTGACCTTGCCAGCAAAATCCTTGCCGATTTCTTCCAGTGCCGGGCCGATCATCTTGCACGGGCCACACCATTCCGCCCAGAAATCCACCAGAACCAGACCGGATGCCTTAAGCACATCGGCTTCAAAGGTGGAATCGCTGACAGCAAGCGTATGTTCACTCATTAACCTGTTCCTTTTTCTGGGCGGGACATTTCAGCCCCTGCCTCCTTGGCTGCCATAAACCGGATGCCGAAAAACGGTTCCGCATCATCTGATAGCCCTACACTTAAGGCGGCAACGCAGGCGGTCAAGATGCAGGGCTACCCGGAGCATGTGCATCCAATAGCGAATCAGGCAACACGTCCGCCCGCGGGCCTTCCGTCCACACCAGCACACAGCGCACAGGCTTATCGGGATAAAGGCCCTGTAACAGAGCGCGATAGGCCGCCATCTGCCGCAGATACAGAACCGGCGTGCCCGCCACGGTACGGGGCGTGTGCCGACCAGTTTTGAAGTCACACACCACAATGCGGTCTGGCAGAACGCGCATACGGTCCACCTGACCCACAATCACCTGCCCGCCGGCTACGCCCGCCAAACGCTGCTCCGCACGCGCCTCAGGCGTGAACAAGGGCGCAAGATCCGGCAGAGCCAGAACCCCCAGCACCTGATCTGCCAGCACTTTGGCCTCCTGCGGTTTGAGGCCACTAGCGGGGCGCGCCAGCCATCCGTGCGCCAGATCGGCCCATCGCTCAGGCGGGAGCCCCGGCAGATATTGCAACAAGGCATGCACCAGTGTGCCGCGCCGGAACGCAGCCTCACGCGCTGCGGCAGGAGTCACGGCGGCAACATCCAATGGGGAACGCACAGGAGGCAACGGCCCCAGCATGGCATCATCCGGCCGGCTGGGGGCCAGAGGCCGGCCCAGTCTGGCATCAGGCACAGGTGGCACAGGCCGCCAGTCTGGGGCTCGCCCCATCCATGTGGGCAGAGAAGCGACTGTCAGTTTACCGGTTTCGGGTAGCGCATTGGCATCCGCCTTTGGGGACTGCTCCTTGACCTCTGCCCGTTCTTCCAGAACCAGTATGGTGTCTGCCCAATCCCCTTCCGTCCACGGTTGGGGCTGGGCACCCGCAACGTCAAACCCCTGACGACAGCGCTCGTACCAGCTTTCAGCAGGTACATGCCGGCCCGGCATCCAGCCGCACACAATCAGCCTTTCCGCCGCACGCGTCAGCGCCACGTAGAGCAGGCGATTGTACTCCTCTATGGCGCTAGCCTGCATGGAAGCCCGCAAGGCCTGCGTCAGCCCTACGGCAAGCGCCCCACGCGGCACATATACCGGCACATCCAGCCCTGTATGGTTGTCCTTTGCCCAGAACAGCCGATCCTCATACCGGGGCCTGCTGACCGTGTCTGGGAGAATGACCAGCCGTGCCTGCAAACCTTTGGCCCCATGGGCTGTCATCACCCGCACGGAATCTCCCCCGGCTTCGGCCTCACGCTTCACGCTTTCTTCCGAATTACGCAGCCAGTGCAGAAAGCCTTGCAGGGAAGGAGGATGCATGTCCTG
Organism: Acetobacter tropicalis; assembly: GCF_001580915.1. Lineage (GTDB taxonomy): Bacteria > Pseudomonadota > Alphaproteobacteria > Acetobacterales > Acetobacteraceae > Acetobacter > Acetobacter tropicalis. The sequence continues at coordinate 27,164 of NZ_LHZQ01000211.1, forward strand.
ATAGCGCAGGGCAGCGGAGAGAAGCTCATCTATGGATTCCGCCGCTTCCGGGCCAAGCCGTGCTAGCAGACGCGCGCGCCCTCCGGCCCGCCCTAGGGCTTCAGACAACAATTCATGTGGGGTCAGGTAATCCACCCGCCGGAACAGGCTATCCAGCAATGCCCATGCCTGCGCCCAGTCTGGCCGCTCGGCATGACGATCCCTCAGGGCGGACCACAGAGGTTCGGCGGGTTTTCGTCCTGTCGCCAGCACCATCAGGCTGTCATCTGCCACCCCGCCCAGCGGGGAGGTCAAGACACAGGCCAGAGTCAGATCATCCTGCGGCAGCAGCAAAGCCGCACACAGCGCCATCAAATCCTGTACGGCGAGTTGATCCGCCAAGCCTGTGCGCACCAGAGTCGTGACTGGCACGTTCTCTGTTTTCAATGCCCGGATCAGCGCTGTAACAAACGGAGAGCGACGCGGCACCAGAATGAGGACATCTCCCGGCGTAAGCGGTTTCTGTCCCGGCGCAGGTGGCGCGGCCAGCAGGCGTGCAATATGGCGCCCCAACGTATCCGCCAGCTTCTGGCGCGGGTTCTGCCGTGTGGTATTGGCCTGCGGAGGCTCCCACGGGCTGGCCAAATCCGCCCCCTCTTCCATGGCTTCCGCCAGAGGCCAGAGTTCAACCCGGCCGCCCTGCCCCGGTCTGGCCGTGATATGGTGCATGGGCCGACCATCTTCTTCCGCCACCCCTTTCGCTGCCTCCGGAAGGGAGAAGACAGAATCAACCAGTTTCAGAACAGGTTCTGTAGAACGGAAGGAAACGGTCAGTTCCGGCTCCCGCCACGGTAAGCCGGCTGACACCGCACGTTCCTGAAACACACGCCGCCATGTGCGGAATGCTTCCGGGTCTGCGCCCTGAAAACCGTAAATGGATTGTTTATAGTCCCCAACAGCAAAAACAGTGCGTGGTCCTGCCTCTGGCGCATGAGTACCCTCACCCGCAAAAAACTCTTCTGTCAGGTCTCCAGCAATGCGCCACTGCTCACCGGAAGTATCCTGCACCTCATCCAGCAGAAGATGATCTATCCCGCCATCCAGTTTATATAACACCCATGCTGCACCGGGTTCTTTCAGAAGCCCTAATGTGCGATAAATCAGATCATCATACTCAACAAGCCCACGTTGGGTTTTTCTGGCCTCATAAAGAGCAGCGACAGGTGCAGCATTTTTTAGAAGAGAAACACCCAGCCGCGCCAACTCCCTGGCTCGCAAAGCGTCCTCAACCCCCTGAATACGGTCTGCTTCTCGCGCAAGACACTCCGCCTGATCGGTATATTTCTCCGTCAGCTTTTTGGTAATAAGGCCTGTTTTGCGCAGATTTCCGTCTTTGGTCAGAAACCCGTTGCGCCATACATCCCACTGCGCAGCCCGCTGGGCAGGTTCAAGGCTCAGCCAATCCAGTAACGCCAGCGCATTCCGTTTGACCGCCTCTGTGCCTTCATCCGCCAGCAACCGCAAGAAATGACGCAGCTTTTCTTCACCAGAAAATGCCATACAGGCGCGCTGCACATAATCCTGATCTGTTCCCTTCAGCGCTCCGGTCTCAAGCCCCAGAACACGACAGAAAATTGCAGGCAATTCTCCTGGTTTTTTTGAAGTCCACTCCCGAATACGTTCAGCGCGCGAATCATGCCGTAACGCTCCTGCCAGACTAACAAAATCTCCCAGCCCAATCTGCCCCGCTACCGGTGCCAGCGTTGCGGAGGAGCGGCTACCCAGAACCGTTTCCACACAACTCTGCAAGGCCAAAGAGGCATCCGTTTCTTCCATGACCGTAAAGTGCGGGTTCATGGCCGCTTCCAACGGAAAACGACGCAGCAGAGACTGGCAAAACGCATGGATGGTGCCAATACGCATACCGCCTGGCAGATCCAGAACTTCTGCAAATAATGCCCGTGCGCGTCTCCGTGTTTCTGGTGTGCATGGCACAAAGAGGGCTGTCAGGTCTTTGTCCAGATCCGCATCCGATAACGTTACCCATCGCCCCAGCCGAGTTTGCAGGCGGATGGCCATTTCCGCCGCGGCTGCCTTTGTAAACGTGAGGCACAGAATACGGGCCGGATGGCTACCGGGTATAATCTCTCCGTCTGACGTACGGCGCGGCAGCATCAAGCGAAGCAGGCGGTCAATCAGTAGTTTGGTTTTACCGCTTCCTGCTGAAGCGGATACAAATACGGAGGCCAGAGGATCAGACGCCAGAGCCTGCTGCTGATTTGCCTGCTCAACAGCATCAGAAAAGACGTGGTTATTTCTCATATTTCATCATCCACGCGTGCAGTGTTCCATTCCGGCACACGGGCCAGACGGGCGTAATCTGCAAAGCGGGGCTCCTGCCCAGGATGAGGATGAGACAGGTAGGGTTGTGCCTGATTGTCATACGCCACCACACGCTCCCGCAAGCGTACCCATGTCTGCTCTGCCAAATCTGTCAGTGATATATCTTTCCCTGCGGAAATCGCCACCTCTGCGCCGGGCTCTGCACCCCCGGTCAGCCGCCAATATACCAGACCACCAATCTCCGCTGTTTTTTCCGTATCGATTTTCGGTAATTCCTTGAAACCGCCACGCAAGATCATGGCAGCTTCAAGCGGAAGCTGAGGGCTCCAGCCAAACTGGACGTCCCGCGCGGTTGGCAGCGTCCCTGTTTTGTAATCCCGTACAATCACACGGTTTTCTGCATCAAAATCAATACGGTCTGCTCGCCCCACCAGCCGGAAAGGACCATGCGATGCGTCTGGCATATCCACCTGCCCGCGCAATTCTGTTTTAATACTGCGCGGCGTTCCTGCTGTTTCACGCCATGCTTCTTCCGCTTGAACAACCCAGGAAGCAATGCGCATCAGGCGTGGCTCCCACCACGCACGCAAAGCCGGGCGCAACGTTTGTGCGGCCAGCACATCCTGAAACATCTTTTGCAAGCCAGCCTCGGCATTAGCTGGCCAGGTTGTGCCATGCGTGCTGAACCACCGCTCAAGCGCTTCATGCACGATCATCCCGTAATCAGATGCATCGGCAGGCTCCTCCAGTTCCGGCAAAGGTTGAAGCCGCAGTACATGGCGTGCGTAAATAGCGTAAGGGTCACGCATCCATGTTTCAATTTCCGTCACACTCAGGCGACGAGGCCGGAGAGCCACGGGCGGCGTGGGACGTGGAGGGGCAACAGGCCGCGCAGCCCCACCAGGCCGATCCACCTCATGCAGCCATTCCATAACCGGATGCGCCGGTACAGACAGGCCACGCCCGGCTAAAAACGCATCCAGCCGGGATAACCAACGCGCCGGTACCACGGGCGCACCCTCACGCCTTTTCGGGCAGGACAGCACAACGTTATCCGCCGCAGTTGCACAGGCAAAAAAATCATGCGCTGCCTGCCCCACTCCCTGTTCGGGTGAAGGCAGCCCCACACGTTGACGCATGGGGCGACTCATCCACGGACCGGCTTCTGCCACGGGCGGCCACACACCTTCTGCTAAACCACCCAGAATAACCGTATCCGCCGTTTGCAGGCGAGCTTCAAACAGCCCCCAGATCAACACGCGCGGATGCAGGGCGGCCGGGTCCCCCCCACGGCGGCTGGCCACGCGCTCTTCCGCCAGAACGGCGCTCAACAAGCCATCCAGAACAGCGGGCGGCTGGGGTGGCAAAATATCTGATGCCATCATCAAATCTGTCAGACGGCTGGCCAGCAGGTTTCCTTCTTCCCCACGCCACAACCGTTCGGCCGGTTCTTCCGTATCCGTACGAACCAGCCGCTCAACCGTCCTGATCAAGGTTTCAAGCAGTTCCGGTACAGGCGCCCGATAGGTTTCTGTCACATCTTGCAAATGGTCGGGCATATCTTCCGCTGCGCTATCAGCCTGCGGCCATGCCAGAACAGGTGCAAAACACTCCGCCACTCTGTCCATGAACACAAGAAGAGGTTCCGGGCCAAAAGGGCGATCCGCCTCCGCACCGGCCTCAACCTGTTCTATTTTTTTCTCATTCCGCGTGTGTTCATCCAAGGCGCGTTCAACAGCCGCCCGTAAGGCCGCAAAACCCGGTGGGGGCGCAGGCCCTCGCAGAACCACACGCTCCAGAAGCCGGGCAGACGCACGGCACACGCCTGCAGAAAGCCCACATGCTACCAAAGGATGTTTTAGAACTGAAAGAAGTGAAACCGGGGCAAACCGATTATCCACCAGTTGCGCCACCAGCCGCAATAGTACTCCGCCCGGCGTACCGATAAGAGAGGCCCCACCACTGTCATCCGCCAGAACACCCCAGCGCGAAAGTTCTGTCACCACGCGCGCCGCCAACCCCCGATCCGGGGTGATCAAAGCTGCCCGTTTGTGCGGCTGCTCAATCACATCCCGCATCAACATGGCGATGGCGACGGCTTCCTCCTGCTGGTCCGCCGGGTCTAACCGGGTAACATGAGGCAGGACAACGGGATCGGACCGCGCCCAGTCTTCCAGAGCAGAGGCGGGTAGCAATGCGCGGCACAGCGCCTGTGTGCGGGCTGGATAACCACCTTCTCCATCCCAGACGTGAACATCCGCCCTGACAGCATCCAAGGCCGCAAGCAGATGGCTCAGACCAGCCTGGGGGTGACTGTCTGGCAAATGGGCAAAGGTTTCTTCCGCCATGCCTGTATCCAGACCGGGAACCACCACCAGCCCCCCCGGGCAAGCCATAACGGCACGCAGGGCTTCTGCCGTAGCAGGCATCACATTAGTAAAACCGGCTGCCCACAAACGGGTTTTGTCCCCCTTCTCCGCCTGTTCATGCCATAACTTTGCCTGCGCCCGCAGCAGAGCAACCTGCCGGGCAACGGGGTTCATAAGCCCTTGCGCCCTCAACCATTCCGGCCACGCACGTGTGACAATATCCAGAAACTGCAAAATGGTTTGCCAGTGCTGAGCAAAATCATCCTGCACAGCGTCCGGTAGGCGGGCAGCAAGATCCACATCCGCCCATTCTGCTTCATCCATAAGGTCTGCCAGCGCCTTGGCCAGAGGCCATGCCTGATCAAGCGTGGGCCGTGTGCCAAACGCCCCTTCGGCCTGCAGAACCAGACGGGTCAACACAGCCAGACGCATCATGCTGGCAACGGGGGGAGGCAGGTCGATCCCTTCGGCTCCCCCTAGATCAGATGCAAGCCCCAGTTCTGCCTCATCCAGCGCACTGATTGGAATAATGCGAGGCAGCAACATGGGGCTGCCATCCATATGGCGCAGAAACGCCTCTGTCAGCGCGCGTGCTGCACGTCGGCCAGGAAGAACAATAACCCCTTCCCCGATTGCCTGAGCGTCTCCTCCTGCTGCTTCAATCCACCGCTGCGCCAGATGATCCAGAAAAGGCAGATGGGCTGGAATTGTCGCCAAACTCATATTGTCTTGACCTTACTGCGCGGAAACGAACCTGACATAAGAAAAGCCCCATCAGGCAACCAGACAGACGCTTCACAAAAGCATTTACACATTGGTTTCTGGGCCCAAAGACAAACCAGCAGCGTCAAGCCGCTGGGACCAACCTTTAATCGAAACCTGTCGGTCGCCACCGGCCAGCACCGAAACGCCCAGATGCAAAGCGTCATCGGGTGTCAGATCTTCCAGTCGCTCAGGCCATTCCACCAGCACAATACCGTCCCGAGCTTCTTCCCAGCCCAGTTCTTCCAGTTCATCTGGGCCACCAAGACGCCACAGATCAAAATGGGAGACGGCGCAAAGGGGGGCATCATAGGTTTGCACCAGAGTATAAGTCGGACTCGGCACATCCAGAGCAGGGTTCTCACAGAGTGCCCGCAAAAAAGCACGTGCAAACACGCTTTTTCCTGCCCCTAACGGACCAGAGAGCAGAATGGTGTCTCCGGGTCGAACCACAGCGGCTATCTGCATAGCAAAGTGTTGTGTTGCTGCCTCATCTTTTAAAATCACGCTCGCACCCATAGACAGCCCCACCGCCTCTTACCTTGCATTGTCATACCTTCTCTAGGGCTTTTTATCAGATCAGCACAGCATGTCAGAAGTCCACATGGCAAAAACCATCATAAAAAAGAGAATTTCTTCAGTATTTCAAAAAATAAAGCAAAGATTCAAAAAGTTATTATTTACTTTCTTATTTATTACATTAACTTAATAAATATAAGATCAAGTGTGCCGTGATTTCTATTTATCAACACCAGATTGTAAGAAATTCTCAATCATAAGTTGCAACATTCAGATTCAAAACGCGTTATGCGTTAATTGCATACCCTTAAAAAGATACAACCAATGGTGGTAAAAAATTTGTTTACGTTATATGAAAGGGTATGAATTGATATTATAACACCTCGAACACAACCATTGGGTGTGTTTGTACTCTCTTCCGGGAGAAGGGACTAACGCCATGCGAATTCTATTGGCCGAAGACAACAATGCTGCAACTCAAACGATTCTTCCCGTTCTTATACACGCCGGACTTCACGTAGATGTGACCGAGACGGGGCGCGGCGCAATTGAAATGCTCCGCAATTATACGTACGGTTTGGTAATTGTAGAGTTATTTCTGCCCGATATGGATGGCTACGACTTTATTGCCTCTCTCCGGGCGCGAAAAATTCAGACTCCTATCGTCATCTTATTTTCAATTGGTGCAGATGATTATCTGACAAAACCTTTTGACCCGGAAGAACTTGTTGCACGGGTTCAGGCTATTTTAAGACGGTCTAACGGTTATTGTCAGCCTATCACGGAAGTTGGCAATCTAGCTCTTGATCTCAACCAACATACCGTTACCGTGGCGGGCTTGCCCGTTCATCTAACAGGAAAAGAGTTTGCTATTCTCGAACTTCTTGTTCTGAGAAAAGGCGTTTCTTTATCCAAAGAAGCTCTCCTCAACCACCTTTACGGTGGGCATGATGAACCAGACATCAAGATTATTGATGTCTTTGTATGCAAATTACGCAAAAAACTTCAGGCTGCTGGAGCGGGAAACCTCATTTCCACCATTTGGGGACGTGGGTATGTTCTCAATGACCCTCCGCCGAAAAAGCCCGCAGCGCACCAGATCAATGCCGCCAGGCATTATCAGGAAAGCCGGGCTCCTCAACTCCAGGCAGCCGGAGAATAAGGAATTACTTAAAAACCATTATGAAATAATTCTATTTCCGAAATGGATGCGCGTGCCATAGGGGGCCTGCCCCATGGCCCAATCCTGGCGCTGTAAGAATAGCGTTCCGCACATACTGACGGCTTAAGGAAATGGCATCTGCCATGGCATGATTTTGAGCAAGCAGCGTGGCCAACGCACTTGCCAGAGTACATCCTGTTCCATGTGTATGGCGGGTAGGAATTCGTTTATCTGCAAATTCCGTAAAACCGGTATCATCCAGCAGGACATCTACCAGATCGTCACCTGATAAATGACCGCCTTTCAGCAGGACCGCTGCACCTGTTTCCTCTCGCAAATGGCGCGCCGCCACCCTCATATCCTGTATCGTCTCCACAGAACGACCCGTGAGACGTTCTGCTTCGGGCAGGTTGGGGGTCAGCACTGTCGCGAGCGGAAAGAGGTACGCCTTCAGCGTACTAATGGCGTCCTTTGCCAGCAAGGCTGCGCCCCCCTTAGCTACCATAACGGGATCAAGCACGAAAAGCGTCTGGACGTTCTGCTGGCGATAGGCCGTAATTTCCTGCGCCACCACACGGATTTCAGCCGGACCACCCACCATACCGGTTTTGAACGCATCTGTGCCCAGATCATTCAGAACGCTCCGAATCTGGAGGCGCAGAAAGTCCGGATCTACAGGATAAATTCCCTGCACACCTAAAGTATTCTGGGCGGTCAAAGCCGTAATGGCTGTCATGGCGTAACCACCCAAAGCCGTAATAGCTTTGATATCCGCCTGAATACCGGCTCCGCCGCCCGAATCACTTCCCGCAATGGACAGCACCCGCGCCGGAGCGCGTTGCTGCGATCCGGTGATCAAAGGTTCTGGTACCGTCATCGTACTCAGGCGGGTTCGCTCACAGCCTGAAGCGCGTCACACATCTGGGTGACAACCTCATCCACCAGCGCTGCATCCTCAGCTTCCGCCATCACGCGCACCAACGGTTCCGTGCCGCTCTTGCGCAGAACCAACCGTCCACGGCCTGAGAGTTTCTGCTCTACTTCCTTCTGTTTGGCCAGAACGCTGTCCGCTTCAAGCGGGCTGCCGCCCGTAAAACGCACATTCTGCAACTTCTGAGGGAATGGGTTGAACATCCGGCAGACTTCGCTGGCAGAGCGTCCATCTTGCACCAGCACGGCCAGAATTTGCAGAGCAGCAATCAGGCCGTCTCCAGTGGTTGCAAAATCTGTCAGCACCATATGGCCAGATTGTTCACCGCCAATATTGCTGCCCAGTTCCCGCATACGTTCCACAACGTAGCGATCTCCAACCGCCGTACGCTCCAGACCTACATTCAGCGTGTTCAGAAAACGCTCCAAGCCCATGTTGGACATGACTGTGGCCACAACCGACTCGCCAATCAGTCGCCCTTCCCGTGCCCAGGACTGCGCAATCAAGGCTAGAATCTGGTCACCATCAATCAGACGGCCCGTTTCATCCGCAATCAGAACGCGGTCTGCATCGCCATCCAGCGCGATGCCCAGATTCGCCTTATGCTGGACCACGGCTTTACACAGCGCCTCCGGATGCGTGGAGCCACATCCTTCATTAATGTTAACCCCATCAGGCGTACACCCGATCCGGATGACTTCCGCTCCCAGTTCCCACAAGGCCGTAGGGGCCACCCGGTAGGCCGAGCCATTGGCGCAATCAATCACAATTTTCATGCCATCCAGCCGCAGTTTACGCGGAAAGGAAGCTTTCGCACTCTCCACGTACCGTCCGGCAGCGTCATTCAGGCGGGAGGCACGGCCAATCTTCTCCGGCGTTGCCAGGCGCCCAGTCAGATCAGCCTCCATCAGGTCTTCAATATCCGTTTCATCATGATCGGACAGTTTAAAACCATCTGGGCCAAACAACTTGATACCATTGTCTCCAAACGGATTGTGAGACGCCGAGATCATGACACCCAGATCAGCACGGAGCGAACGGGTCAGCATGGCAATGGCCGGTGTGGGGAGCGGACCAACGAGCGTTACATCCATTCCGGCAGACAGAAAACCAGCAACCAGTGCGCTTTCAATCATGTAGCCGGACAGACGCGTATCCTTACCAAGAAGAACGCTGTGCCGATGATCACCGCGTGTAAAGCGCAGTCCGGCAGCCTGCCCCAGCCTTTGAGCAGTTTCCACGGTCATGGGAGCAATGTTCGCAGTCCCCCGGATGCCATCTGTTCCGAAAAGACGTCTTGTCCTGCTCATGTCATCTCTCTCCATGCCGTCGGGCCATTTTGCAGACGATGTGACGCCCAAAAATGGCTTTTTTCCTTCTTCTCTTCTCCCTAAAACGATTCAGGGTCTGAAGAAACCGCGAAGACCTGCACCGACCTTCTTTTTTCAGGCGACATGCACAGCCCGCCACATCGTGACGGCCTGCACCATGCCCTCCACCTCATGCACACGCAAAATACTATTCCCCAAAGGCAAGGCCTCCAGCGTAGCCGTTTGAGTGGCAGGGTCTCGCCGTGCCGGGTCTGATACCCCCGTCAATTCCCCGATCATACGTTTGCGGGAAAGACCTAGCAGCACCCTGCACCCCAGATTAGCCAGCAGGGGAAGACGTGCCAGCATTTCCCGGTTCTGCTCGGTCGTTTTGGCAAACCCCAGACCGGGGTCAATCACCAGACGTTCGCGTGCAATGCCCGCATCCAAGGCAGCCTGCACTCTCTGGCCCAACTCCCGCACCACCTCGTAACCTACATCCTCATATACCGCATGCTGCGCCATGGTTTCTGGAACACCACGCATATGCATCAGCACCACACCACACTCGTGCTCGGCTAGAAGCGGCAAAGCATCTGGATCGTGCGCCAGAGCTGAAACATCGTTGATCACATCGGCCCCAACGGCCAGAGCCTGCTCCATCACAAAGCTATTACGGGTATCCACAGAGAGAACCACATCTGGAGACTGCTTCCTTAGTGCGCGGAGGGCGGGGCCTATCCGGTGCCATTCCTGCTGCGGAGTGACAGGCAAGGACCCCGGACGTGTGCTTTCTCCCCCCAGATCAAGCACATCTGCCCCGGCGCGAACCATTGCCTGCCCCGCCTCTACAGCCTTGCTGGTTTCAAGGTGGGTTCCACCATCACTGAAACTGTCCGGTGTGAGGTTAAGGATACCCATGACCAAAGGCCTCTCGGGTAATTTTCCACTGACGGGCCTTTGGGCAACCCGCACCAGTTCTTTCTCCCACCCGGCAGGGACGGCAGCAACAGGCATAAAGCCGCTGCGGGTATTATCTTCTATCAGATCCACACAGGTAAACGCTGCGGGACCACCCGCAAGTGGTAAGGCATCTCCTCGTTCCACCGCTTCCTGCGCGGCAACACCATAGAGCAGCCCTGCGGGTTCCACCAACCGTCTGAAATCCATTCTTCTCCCCCAAACGCAAAGAAGGCGGCATTGCTGCCGCCTTCCCTTAACCTTAGCTGATCCTGCTCTTAGCCCGGCTGAGGCACGGGTGTCATGCCACCCTCATCCCCTTCCGGCTTGGAACCGGGCGGTGTGATATCCGGCCCGGAAACCTGAGGCACGGAAGACCGACGGTTCACGGGAGCAGAGTCATCAATCTCCACCCGTTCAATCGGCTGTCCACGCATGATCTGGCGAATTTCCTCGCCTGTCAGCGTTTCAAACTCCAGCAGGGCTTCGGCCAGACGGTGCAGTTCATCCACGTGATCGTGCATGTAGTTGCGGGCCTGATCATAAGCCTCATCAATCAGACGCTTGATTTCAGCATCAATTTCCTTGGCCGTATGTTCAGAGAAGTTCTTGGCAGCCCCACCAAAGAAGCCCATGCCACCGCCCTGATCATCATTGGCAAAGGCGATCATGCCAACCTTTTCGCTCATGCCCCATTCGGTCACCATGCTGCGGGCAACACGGGTCGCCATCTGGATATCACCCATCGCCCCGTTGCAGATGTTGTCCTTGCCGTAAACAACTTCCTCTGCCACGCGGCCACCCATGGCCACCACCAGATGAGCAATACAGTTCTTTTTGCTCATGGACAGGCGATCACCTTCAGGCAGACGCATCACCATACCCAGTGCCCGCCCACGCGGAATAATGGTCGCCTTGTGAATGGGTTCACTTTCCGGCACCAGCACAGCCGTAATGGCATGGCCAGCTTCATGATACGCCGTGCGCTTCTTTTCCTCATCACTCATGACAAGGGAACGACGCTCAGCACCCATCAGCACCTTGTCCTTGGCGTCTTCAAACTCACGCATGGCAACCGTGCGCTTGCCCAGACGGGCAGCAGCCAGAGCGGCCTCGTTCACCAGATTGGCAAGATCAGCCCCGGAGAAACCGGGCGTGCCACGGGCGATAATGCGAGGGTCCACATCAGATGCCAGCGGAACCTTGCGCATGTGAACACGCAGGATTTTTTCACGGCCAGACACATCCGGGTTCGGCACCACAACCTGACGATCAAACCGGCCGGGACGCAGCAGAGCCGGGTCCAGCACGTCAGGACGGTTGGTGGCCGCAATCAGAATAACGCCTTCGTTGCTTTCAAAGCCGTCCATTTCAACCAGCATCTGGTTGAGTGTCTGTTCGCGTTCATCGTTACCGCCACCCATGCCTGCCCCACGGTGGCGGCCTACGGCGTCAATTTCGTCAATGAAGATAATGCACGGAGCCGCTTTCTTACCCTGCTCGAACATGTCACGCACGCGGGAGGCGCCCACACCTACGAACATTTCCACAAAGTCAGAGCCGGAAATGGTGAAGAACGGCACATTGGCTTCACCCGCAATGGCACGCGCCAGCAGCGTCTTACCCGTGCCCGGAGGACCACACAGCAGAACCCCTTTAGGGATTTTACCGCCCAGACGGGTGAATTTCTGCGGGTCTTTAAGGAAATCGACAATTTCCTGCAACTCGCTCTTGGCTTCATCAATGCCAGCCACATCCTCAAACGTGACGCGACCATGCTTTTCCGTCAGCATCTTGGCGCGGGATTTGCCAAAGCCCATGGCCCGACCGCCGCCGCCCTGCATCTGGCGCATCATGAACAGCCATGCCCCTACCAGCAGGATAATGGGCAGAGAGTTCAGGAAGTAGCGCAGCAGCGGGCTGCCTTCCTGATCCAGCGGCTTGGCCACAACCTCAACTCCCTTGCCGACCATACGGGTGACAAGTGAAGGATCCTGCGGCGCAAACGTCTCAAAGGCGGTCCCGTCGGTCAGAGTGCCGGAGATATTGTGATTCTGCATCACAACGGAGCGGACATGGCCTGAATCCACGTCTGCCACGAAATCTGAATAGGCAAGCTGCTGGGCCGCATGCTGTGTGCTCCCCGGCTGGAAAACATCCACCAGCAAAAGCAGCAGCACGATGATGCTGACCCAGAGAGCCAAATTGCGGCCTAAATTGTTCATCTTGGCTGTGTTTCCATACTTATCGTGCGAGAGCGCCGGAGAGCCCCCAATCTGAGCGGCAGATGCCGGAAAATGCAACCTCTGCTGTTATAAATGGGACGCTGTACGGATATTCCTACCCCGCAAACAGTTTTTTCTGCCTGTTTGGGGGCCTGCGCCGCGCTTTTTTCTCCTGCCCTACTCTGGCAACTCTCCATACACACCGCTGCCAGAAACCGGAACAGGTGGGCGGAACGTAAACCGTGCTCCACACAGGGCCGGGTCTTCCCATATATTTAAATGAGGCACCGCAACACGCTGCCCCTCGCGCCACAAGGCTGGCAGGGTTGCGCATAAGCGCGCGGGCCAACCGGCACGGCTGGCGCGGGGCACGCCTATCCCTGCCGCCCCCACCCGTAATCCTTCCGCCTCAAGCTCTGAAGGCAGGTGCAACACAAAACGGTTATCCCATAGGTTTCCATTCTGTGCGATCACACGACCCTGCATGGCTGCGGCTTCACGCAGTAAAATCCATTGCCCTTTATGCCGAAGCATCTGCACCCCCGCCAGCGTGGCTGGTTGCGCTTCCGCACACAGGCGTGCGACGGCAGATGGAGATGGAGGATAAGGCAATCCGCCCACACTCCGGATAAGGGGAGAAAGCAGCGCTGGCTCCGGCAAGATAGACCCCAGACACACCCACCCTTCTGGTAGAAACGCTGCGTGCTGCGCCAGATACTGCGTGTACTCCGCTTCCTGTTGCATGCGCGCCCGACCATAGCGGATGGCTTCTTGCCATAAGGTGTCTCGCCTATCTCCGATGAGCAAAGCCTGCCGGACACGAACCCGTTCCGCTTTGGTATCCTCGTTGGAGGGATCATCCACCCACACAACACCGGCCTGCCGCAAGGTGTTGCGCAACGCCGCGCGAGAAAACCCCAGAAGAGGACGCACCAGCCGCATATCGGGCAGCACCGTGCTCCATCCCATCCCCGCCAGCCCTGTTGGACCGCTGCCTGCACGTTGCCGCATGGCAACAGTTTCGGCCTGATCATCCGCTTGGTGCCCCAAGAGGAGATCAAGGCAGCCCATCTCCCGGCATGCGTGTGCCAGCGCCGCATAGCGCGCCTGCCGGGCACGCTCTGCCATGCGCGGGCCTTTTGCCAGATCTGTCAGGGTCAGAATACGTCCGGGCACGCCCAGTTTCGCCAGACGACTTACCGTTAAACGGGCTTCTTCTGCGGATTCGGGGCGCAATCCATGGTCAACCACAAACGCAATAAGCCGCTTGCGCCAGCGCGATGCCAGCCACGCCAGACAAAGACTATCCCCCCCACCTGACACCGCAAGTGCGATAGGTGGAAAGGAGGAATCATCCGGCATCCATGGTCCAAGGCGTGTGATAATGGCCTGAAACTGCGCGGGCAAGACGGGAGTGTCAGAAAAAGGAGAGAGAGGAGGCAGAGCACCATCGGCTTGCCGGAGTCCCTCCCCTTCAAAGGCGGTCAGTCCAGAAATTACTGGCAGCCGCCCCGACCGGCATAAATTTCAGCAGCATGAGAAACGCGCTGTGTTGGTGAGGGAAACTCTGACTTCAGTTTTCCCAGCGCCTGACACGCCGCCTTTTTGTCCCCCAACGCCAGCAGGGAAGCCGTAACACCCAGCAGGGCATCCGGCGCACGTGCACTTTTAGGAGCCTGACGGTACGCGTCATAATACGCTACGGCAGACTGGCGGTATTGCTTTTCCCCGGCCAGAGACTGCGCCAGCAGGAACTGGGCATCGACTTTGAAGCTGCCTTTGGCGTTTTTCAAAGCGCCCTCGGCGTTCTCGTGAGCGGTTGCGTAATCACGCTTCTGCAAGGCAGCTTTCCCGGCGGCTAGCATGGCGTCAGGCGTTGTCGGCTTGGCCGCAGCATCTGTTCCACTTCCGCTTGCTGCGGACGCGGTCGCTGCAGTTGCCGCCCCCGCTGCGGCACCAGCAGCAGCCCCACCGCCGCCGTTTTGCGCGGCAAACTGTGCATCCGCTACCTGTTTGGAAAGCGCGGCTGTCTGCTTTTGCAGATCATTGGTAAGCTGATCGATCTCACCCCGCATTTCACGCTGCTGCTGTTCCAGCGTGTTCACACGTTCCAGAAGCTGGGCTGTGAGATCCCCACCGCCACCGGATGACGGCGCGGGGGTAGCGGATGGCGCAGGCAGTGCGCCACTTCCCCCTGAAGACTGGATCTGGCTCAACTGCTGCTGAAGCGCCATGATCTGGTTTTGCAGAGCAAGCCCTTCACGGCTGGAAACTTCCTGCGCATGCGCAAGCGGTGTGCTGGCGGCCAGCACGGCAGCCAACGGAAGACCCAGCACGGCCATGCGCCCGCAGGCGGAAACTGATGTCATCACCAGGCGTTTCATAAAGACCTCACCCTTTTAAAAAAGCGGGCAAGGATTTCATCATTCCAGCCCGGAAAACAAGAGCCTGAACGCAAAAACAGGCTGGGCGAAAACCACCCAGCCTGCTTTTTCAGACCAAATATGAACGAACTCGAAACTTATTTGACAGAAGTAATCGCGTTACGGTTCTGGGCCCATGCGCTTTCATCATCACCAACTGCGGTCGGGCGGTCCTTACCGTAGGAGATGGTGGAAATGCGGGAAGATGCAACACCTTTGGCAACCAGGAAGTCACGTGCCGCATTGGCACGACGCTGACCCAGAGCAATGTTGTATTCTTCCGTGCCACGGTCATCGCAGTTGCCAGCAACTTCAACGTTGACCTGCGGGTACTGAGCCAGCCAGGAGGCCTGCTTCTGCAGGGTGGTCTGGGCGTCAGAAGTCAGGCCGCTCTTGTTCAGATCAAAGAACACGCGGTCCCCAACGTTGGCGACCAGATCGGCTTCACTACCGGGAACAGGGCCGCTCGGCTGTGCCGTTGCTGCACCCGTGGACGCACCGGTATCGGCCTTTTCATGCGCACAGGCAGAAAGAAGGGCAACCATACCAAGTGCAGCGATAAACTTCAGTCTCATGTGTCGGATCCTGAGATTAGTTCAATATGAGAACTATTCGGAGAGAAAAAACAAACTTAAGTGCTTGCATCCCCGCGTATTCTTCTGCTCCTCTCCGAAGCCTTCGAAGAGCCGACGAATTTTGGAGACCACCTTGCCCTAAGCCATAGCTTATTCTTCCGGTCAAGCGACATCTCAGATTTAGATGACAGCCATTCGCAAACCGATGCCAAATAGCCACATAATGGCATCAAAGGCAGCAGTTTACTAAGCATGCGAAGTAATCGAATCGCAAATCTGGATTTTTATTTAGAAAAACGCTCCCTTCTCTTTGGGGAGTCGAAACCGTCATTTTCCTATTATCCGCCTCAATACGGCATAAAAAAGGCGGAGCGGGGTTTTTTCCCCGTCCCGCCTTCATTGGCTTTGGCTCGTGCCTTATGGCGCAAACCCGGACCGTTACCCGTTAAGGGGTGACCATGCTGGATCAGACGCCTGACCGGGTGTTGGCAGGACGCGATCATTGAAGCCCGTAATGTCCACCATACCGATGGTTGAATTAAAGCCTGCGCCCCCTGCGCCAGCGCGGGTCTGGCGGCAATAGGCCAGAACACGGCCGTTGGGGCAGAAACTCGGGCTTTCCACTGTAAAGCCTTCGGTCATGATCCGTTCGCCCGTGCCATCCGGGTTCATGACCCCCAGAGAGAAGCTGCCATTGGCAATGCGGGTAAAGGCAATCAGATCCCCACGCGGAGACCATACCGGAGACCCATACGTGCCATTGCCGTAAGAAATACGGCGTGCCCCGCCGCCAGACGCACTCATGATGTACAACTGCGGGCTGCCGCCACGGTCAGAGTTGAAAACAATCTGTGAGCCATCGGGGCTGTAGCTGGGGCTGGTGTCAATGGCGCCGGATGCCGTGATCTGGCGACGCGAGCCAGAGGCCAGATCAACCACAAACAGGTCTGATCCACCATTACGGGTAACGGACAGAACAACGGAGCGACCATCTGGAGAGAAACGGGGCGCGAAGGAAATGCCCGCAAACTCACCCAGAATCTGCTGGCGGCCACTGCCGAGGTCAAACAGATACACCCGCGGACGATTATTGGCGTAGGACATGAAGGCCACCTGATCCTTCACCGGGCTGAAGCGCGGTGTCAGGGTCAGCCAGTTGCCAGCCGTCAACATGCGGGCGTTCGCACCGTCCTGATCCATGATGGCAAGGCGTGTACGCTGATGGGCCCGCGCGCCAGAGCGGGAAATGAAGGCGATACGGGTATCAAAGTACCCTTTTTCACCCAGCATGCGCTCATAGATCACATCCCCCACAATGTGGGCAATCCGACGCCAGTTGGCGGAAGAGGTTGTGTAGGCCGTGCCCTGAATCTGCTGCTGTGTCAGTACATCCCACAGACGCATTTCCACCCGGACCGACCCGCTGCCGGAAACTGTGCCCGTTACCAGCGCCCGTGCACCGGTTGCTTTTGCGGTAGAGAAATCCGGCGCGCCCGTGGAGGCCCCACCCGGCAGAACCTTGAACAGGCCTGTATTGGTCAGATCATTGCTCAGCACTTCAGCAATCTGAGCACCCAATCCACCACCAAAATTGGGCAGGATAATGGGGATCGGTGCCGTGCGGGCCTGATCAACGGTAATTTCCGCTTCCGGCGCGGCGGCAGCGGCAGCCATGGCGGAAAGCGGGGTTGCCAGCAGGCCCCCAGCTGCCAGCCCGGCTCCCATCACGGTACGGCGGCCCAGAAAAGACTTCAGGTTGTCGGCATCCTGGTCAGAAATAATCGGCCGGGTATTCGTCAGCATACGTTTTTTCTCCCTGTGGCCTGAATCAAGGCCTGAATATAAATTTCAACTGCCGGGTCTGACCCAGAAGGTTTTTGGGAATTGGCAGCTTGGAACAGGTAGGGCTCAAAACCGCCGCCCGCGCCCGTTCCGCCAGAGCACGATAGGAAGGATCAGCGTTCATCTGTGCCTGTGTCTGCGGAGCAAACTGCACAATACGCGCCTCCCCTGTGGCATCCACCGTCACAATCAGGTGCGCCACAAAGGTCGCGTAATTCTTTGCGGCCGTATCTTCCGTATAGCAGCGGCGCACAGCTCCCCCGATGGCCTTCTGCTCACCCACACTCAGGCTGCGCGTAATATCCCCTGTGGGTGACCCACCCCCATTGGGCGCACCACCCTGCACGGGGTTGGCCTTTGCCGTGGGCGCATGCGTCTGCTTCTGGTCCGACCGGAATGAATCCAGTGTCTCCAGCAGGGAATGGCTATCCGTCTGGGTTTTCTTCGCCTTGTTCGGCTGCGTGATATGCGACGGAATAGGCGTATCAGGCAGCGTATCCGTGGGTTCAGTCACGGGAGAAGGCGGCGCCACGCTCGGCGTCGCTTTTGGGGGCGACGGCGGAGACGGCGGCGTTTTCACCACATCCGGAGAAGGCTCATCCGCTTTGGGTGGAATGGGCGTATCAGGCAGCTTTTCCGCTTCTGGCACAGGCGGTGGCGGAATAGGCTGCGGTGGGGGTGGCGGAGGTGGCGATTCCTCGTTCGGAACAGGCTTGGGCGGTTCCGGCGTAGGGGGCGCATCATTCGGCACAGGGGCCGGAGCGGGCGCAGGTGTCGGGGAAGGCTTGTCAGCCTTGGCCGTGGAGCCGCCACTGTCAGCGCTTTCAAACTGCATTTCCACAACCGGAGGAGGTTCCTCCGGCGGCTTGGGGGCTGGCAGGGAAAGAAGAAGCGCCAACAGAAGCGCAATGTGCGCTCCGCCTGACAGATAGAGAGACCGCCGAAGCAGAATCTGTTCGGAACGGCGTGGCCGCACCATGAGTTTGTCCTCTCCGCGTGGGAGAATTTAGTGCCCGCTGCTGGCGGGTTGCTGCGCCAGCAGGGCCACGTGGGTGAAGCCGCCTTCGGTGATCTGCCCCATCACCTGCATGACACGCCCATAATCAATATGAGCATCACCACGGACAAAAATACGGTGTTCCGCATCGTTATTGGCAGCAGCCTTGAGCTGCGTCACCAACTGATCCGGCGAGACTTCGGAATCTCCCAGATAAAGCGTTCCGTCAGACTTGATGGACACCGTTATGGGCTTGGTATCTGAATTAACGGGCCGGGCATCGGTCTTGGGCAGGTCCACGTTCACGCCGCTTGTCAACATGGGGGATGTGACCATGAAGATGATAAGCAGAACCAGCATGACGTCCACCATAGGCGTCACGTTGATTTCGGCCATCGGACGCCGCCTGCGGCGCCCTCCTCCTCCCGACGGCATCGCCATGGCTCAGGCCCTTTCTTCGGACTGGCGGGAAAGAATGGCCGCAAATTCCGTGCCAAACCCTTCCAGACGGTCCTGGAACAGATCAAGGCTGTTGCTGATCACGTTATAGGCCACATAAGCAGGTACAGCCGTAAGCAGGCCAATGGCCGTTGCAAACAGGGCTTCTGAAATACCGGGGGCCACAACGCTCAGATTGGTGTTGTGCATGGCGGCAATGGACGCAAAGGAATGCATGATCCCCCACACCGTGCCAAACAGGCCGACAAACGGTGCAACGGGCGCCACTGTTGCCAGAAAAATCACCCAACGGCGCAGGCGGTCCATTTCACGCGTCACCGTAATGCCAATGGCACGGTCAACACGTTCCTTCACGCCGCCGCGCACCAGATCCACACCGGGGATACGGGCAGAACGCCGCCATTCCCCCATAGCGGCACCAAATACGGCAGCCAGCGGGTGCACCGGCTTGGCGCCATCACTTTCATACAGATCATCAAGGCTGCCGCCAGACCAGAACCGGTCTTCAAAGGCTGAGGCCTGTTTGTTGATCCGCCGCAGTGTAACAATCTTGTCGAAAATAATGGCCCAAACCATCACGCTACACAGCACAAGCCCCAGCATGACCAGTTTGACCATAAAGGAGGCATTCATAAACATGCCCCATACCGACAGATCTCCCGCCGCTGCTACGCCGAGATTTGCCGCGTCAACCGCACGATCCAAAAACGCCTCCTGCCTCTGCACCCATAGTGGGCAACCAGTCACCGACTCGGGCTTTTACCTATGCTGCCCAACTGCACCGTTTTTACTGTCTTCCGTGCGAAAGCAGAAGAGGGCCTCTACTCTTCCGCTTCAAGTCGGCGTAAAAGATCACGCCATAACGGCGGAAATCGGGCAGGACGACCATCTTTTGCTTTGACGCAGGCCAGAACCACGTCAACGCGCGCGCAAAATTCATTACCGCGGGTAAAAACCTGCTCAAGCCTGCAACTTGCCGCCTTCTGCTCAAGCAGGCGCGTGGTGACAGTTGCAATATCATCAAGCGTGAGCGGCACCCGGTAATTGATCGTGGCGTCCCGCACCACAAACACCAGCCCGAACTCTGACAAAAGGCTGGCCGCTGGCATGCCCAGGCTGCGAATGGCCTCCGTGCGGGCCCGCTCGGCAAACGCCAGATACCGGGCGTGATACACAATGCCCCCTGCATCTGTATCTTCATAATAAATGCGAAAATCGATGCTATGCGTGGTCATTCGCCCTCCTCATCTTCCGGCAGAAGATCCATCTGGGCTGAACGCGGCTCATCCGGTCTGGCCGGTGGGGTCAGACCCAGATGCCGCCAGCCCCGCTCCCCAAGCATGCGCCCCCGACTGGTACGCATAATGAGCCCTTCCTGAATCAGATAAGGCTCAATCACGTCTTCCAGTGTGTCCCGCGCTTCAGCCAAGGCGGCTGCAAGTGTCTCTACACCAACCGGGCCGCCATGGTGGTATTCCGCAATGCGACGCAGGTAACGGCGATCCATGGCATCCAGCCCCAGTGCATCCACTTCCAGACGACTGAGAGCCGCATCCGCAACCTCACGACTGACGGGAGCCGTGCCTTTGCCGCTTACCAACGCAAAATCCCGCACCCGGCGCAGTAGACGCCCCGCAATACGGGGTGTGCCACGGGAACGGCGGGCAATTTCCTCCGCCCCTTCGCTGCTAAGCGCAAAGCCGAGCTTTTCCGCACCGCGCGCCACAATCAGCCGGAGTTCATCCGGCGTATAGAACACCAGCCGAAGCGGAATACCAAAACGGTCCCGCAAGGGCGTGGCCAACAGGCCCGCACGGGTTGTTGCCGCCACCAAGGTAAAGGGGGGCAGATCAATTCGTACAGACCGTGCGGCCGGGCCTTCCCCAATAATCAGATCAAGCTGGAAATCTTCCATCGCGGGATAGAGAATTTCCTCGATCGCGGGCTGCAGGCGATGAATTTCATCAATAAACAGCACATCCCGCGGTTGCAGGTTGGTCAGGATGGCCGCCAGGTCACCAGCCCGTTGAATAACCGGGCCAGATGTTGCCCGAAACCCGACCCCGAGTTCACGAGACACAATCTGCGCCAGTGTGGTTTTGCCCAACCCCGGTGGCCCATGCAGAAGAACATGGTCCAGTGCCTCTCCCCGCTGGCGGGCAGCGGCAATAAACACGGCCAGATTTTCCCGACTCGCACGTTGCCCGGTAAAATCCGCCAGAGTTTGCGGGCGAAGCGACCCTTCTCCCGCATCATCCTCGTGGCGGCCGGCGTCGATTTCCCGTTCAGGCGTGAAGTCAGCACCGCTCATCGGGCCAGCTCCTTCAGGCTATCCCGCAGCACTGTATCCAGCGTGGCGGCTGCACCACGTTCGTCCAGCAAGCGCCGCACAACCGGCACTGCCTCCGAGCGACGGAAACCCAGACCGGCCAGCGCCATCAGGGCATCCGCCTCGATCCCGCCGCCCGGTGTGGCCGCAGCAGGGAACACAATCCCACCGCCGCCACCGGGCATTTTACCCGCTTTATCACGCAGTTCCGTCAGGATTCGGTCGGCCAGACGCCCCCCTACACCCGGTGCACGGGTCAGGCTGGCTTTGTCCGCTGTGGAAAGCGCAGCCACCAGTTCACCCGGAGAAAGTGTGGACAGAATCCCCAAGGCCACTTTGGCCCCAACGCCCTGCACGCTGGTCAGGAGCCGGAACCATTCGCGTTCCGCGCTTTCCATGAAGCCGTACAGAAGAATGGCATCTTCCCGCACCACTGTTTCAATCAGCACGCGGGCTTTTTCCGGCGGATTGGGCAGCGCCGCCAAAGTACGTGTGGACGCCGAGACCAGATATCCCACGCCGTTCACATCAATAACGCACGATCCTGTTTCAACCTGAATGACCAACCCGCACAGAAACGCAATCATGCCATTCTTACCCCGGCCGCAATGTGGCGGGCGCTGGCCCGATGATGCGCATGGCAAATGGCCACCGCCAATGCGTCAGACGCATCTGCCCGCAAAACCTTAACCCCAGGCAGCAGACGGCGTACCATCATTTCCACCTGATCCTTATCGGCAGAGCCTGTGCCCACAACAGATTTTTTAACAGACAACGCGCCGTATTCCGCCACGTCCAACCCGGCCAAAGCCGGAGCCAGAAGGGCCACGCCACGCGCGTATCCCAATTTGAGCGTGGCGGTGCCGTTACGGTTAACGTAAGTTTCTTCAACCGCCGCTTCAGACGGAGCCAGACGGTCTATCAGCAATGTCAGGTTTTCGTGCAGCACCTTCAGCCGGTCTGGCACGCTATCCGCGCTGTTGGTTGCAATCACGCCGTTTTCAACGTGCCGCAACCGGTTACCCTCGACATCAATCACACCCCAACCGGTAAACCGTAGGCCGGGATCAATGCCGAGCAGGCGCACCACTGTCAGGAAGACAGTTTTTCGGCCAGATCATCCGGCAGATCAAAATTGGCGTAAACGTTCTGCACGTCGTCATTGTCTTCCAGAACGTCCAGCAGCTTGAACACGCTGGTGGCTTTTTCTTCATCCAGCGTCACGCTGTTTTCCGGCCGCCAGTCCAGCTTGGCGCTTTCCGGCTCACCAAACTTGGCTTCCAGCGAATCCCGCACGGTAAAAAAAGATTCCACTTCACAGGTGATCTCATGCGTTGTGTCGGAAGACACAACATTTTCAGCCCCTGCTTCAATGGCGGCTTCCAGCATGTCATCTTCTGAAGCCACAGAAAGCGGATAGGTGATCACACCAAGGCGACGGAACATAAAGGAGACCGAATTGGTTTCCCCCAGAGACCCACCATATTTGGAGAACGCCGCGCGCACATCAGATGCCGTGCGATTACGGTTATCGGTCAGGGCTTCCACAATAACAGCAACGCCAGCCGGGCCGTAACCTTCGTAGCGCACTTCCACATAATCTTCACCGCCCGCAGCGCCCGTCGCCTTCTTGATGGCGCGGTCAATATTGTCCTTGGGCATGTTCACATCACGCGCGGCGGCAATAGCCGCCCGCAGGCGCGGGTTGGACGCAGGGTCAGGCAGGCCGGAACGGGCAGCAACCGTCAGTTCACGAATAACCTTGGCAAACTGTTTGGCCCGCTTGGCATCCTGCGCACCTTTACGGTGCATGATGTTCTTAAATTGGGAATGACCCGCCATAGTTCCTTACCTAACTGTCCCGTCCACACTCCCGCCTGCTCAGATCAGGCGGCCATGACAATGTTTATATTTTTTGCCTGAACCACAGGGGCATGGCGCGTTACGCGGTGTTTCGCCCCAGCTTGACGGATCATCCGGCATGATGGCGCTGGCCCCGATGGGCACTGCCATTTCAGGCGCAGCACCCGGAGACAATCCCGGTCCGGGTTCGGACTCAAAGCCGGGAATTTCCGGGTTTGCGTGAACTTCTGCTGTATCCGCAAACGGATCAACCGTGCCAGCCGGAGCCACTTCCACGCGCGCCACCAGAGACACAACGCGTTCGCGCATTTCTTCAAGCATGATGGTGAAGAGCTGGAAGGCCTCATGCTTGTATTCGTTCAGCGGATCTTTCTGGCCGTATGCCCGCAGCCCGATGCCCTGACGCATCTGATCAAGCGCATGCAGATGCTCTTTCCAAACGGCATCATAGGTGGTCAGCAAGACCTGTTTTTCAATGAACCGCATCAGATCCGGGCCAAGATTGGCAGCCCGGGCGGCATGTGCCTGCGTAGCAGCCTGACTGATGCGCTCAGCAACCTGCTCCGCATCCATGCCGTCTTCCTTCGACCATTCGGCAATCGGCAGATCAAGTGCGAATGTCTTGTTTACAGCCGCATGCAGGCCGTCCACATCCCATTGTTCCGCAAAGGATTTTTCAGGAATATGGCGCGCCACCATGGCGTCAATCACATCTTCCTGCGCTTCCGCAATGATGGAGGACACATCCTCGGTAGACATGTATTCCCGGCGCTGGGCGTACACTTCCTTGCGCTGGTCATTCATCACGTCATCATATTTGAGCGTGTTCTTGCGCATGTCGAAGTTGCGGGCTTCAACTTTTTTCTGCGCCCGTTCCAGCGCCTTGCTCAGCCAGGGGTGAACAATGGCCTCGCCTTCTTTCATGCCCATTTTCTGGAACATGCCGCCCATACGGTCAGACCCGAAAATGCGCATCAGGTCATCTTGCAAGGAGATAAAGAACCGCGAATTGCCCGGATCACCCTGACGCCCGGCGCGACCCCGCAACTGGTTATCAATCCGGCGGCTTTCATGCCGCTCGGTGCCGATAACAAACAGGCCACCGGCCTGCTTCACAATCTCATGGTCACGGGTCACACGGTCCCGAATGGCCTGCTCGGCCGCATCCCGTTCCGGTGACGGCTCCATGCCTTCAAGCTGCTGCTCTATCAGCATGTCAACATTGCCGCCCAGCTTGATGTCCGTCCCACGTCCGGCCATGTTGGTAGCAATGGTGATAGCACCCGGAGACCCCGCCTGCGCCACAATCTTGGCTTCCATTTCATGGAAGCGGGCATTGAGCACATTATGGGGAATGTTTTCCTGCTTCAGCAGGGCGGAAAGCGCTTCACTTTTCTCAATAGAGGTCGTGCCCACCAGAATAGGCTGGTTGCGCTCATGCACCTCACGGATAAGACGCGTGACAGCCGCGAATTTCTCCGCTTCCGTCAGATAGATCTCATCATCTTCATCTTTGCGGGCAACTGGCCGGTTGGTGGGAATTTCCACCACATCCAGCTTGTAGATTTCCGCAAATTCGTCGGCCTCGGTCATGGCCGTACCGGTCATGCCGGACAGTTTGGGATAAAGACGGAAGAAGTTCTGGAAGGTGATGGAGGCCAGCGTCTGGTTTTCCTGCTGGACCTCAACATGTTCCTTGGCTTCCAGCGCCTGATGCAGCCCATCCGAATACCGGCGGCCTTCCATCATGCGGCCGGTGAATTCATCAATAATCACCACCTTGCCGCCCCGCACGATGTAATCCACATCGCGCGAGAACAGGGTGTGGGCGCGCAGAGACTGCTGCACGTGATGAACCACAGCCACATGATGCAGGTCATACAACCCGCCTTCATCCAGCACGCCAGCCTCCCGCAGTAGCTCTTCCACCTTATCGGAACCAGCATCCGTCAGCACGACACTGCGGAATTTTTCGTCCTTATCGTAAGTGGAGAGGTCCTGCACCAGCCGGACCACCACTTCATCAACCGCCCGATACAATTCGGAACTATCTTCCGCCGGGCCGGAAATAATGAGCGGTGTGCGGGCTTCATCAATCAGGATGGAGTCCACTTCGTCCACAATGGCATGGTAGAAGGGGCGTTGCACCATCTCTTCCAGGCGATATTTCATATTATCGCGCAGGTAATCGAAGCCGAATTCGTTATTGGTGCCGTAGGTGATATCCGCCGCATAAGCCGCACGGCGAGCTTCATCAGGCATGTTGGGCACGATCGTCCCGGTGGTCAGCCCAAGAAAACCGTAGAGCTTGCTCATCTCGGCAGCATCACGCGAGGCGAGGTAATCATTCACCGTCACCACATGCACGCCCTTGCCAGCCAAGGCGCTGAGGTACACTGCCAGCGTTGCCACCAGCGTCTTGCCTTCGCCGGTGCGCATTTCGGCAATACGGCCAGCCTGCAGCACCATGCCGCCAATAAGCTGCACGTCAAAATGCCGCATACCCAGCACCCGGCGGGATGCCTCACGCGCCACAGCGAACGCTTCGGGCAGGAGGCTGTCTAGCGTGGCCCCCTGGGCCAGCCGGTCACGAAACTCTCCCGTCTTGGCTGCAAGCGCGGCGTCATCCAGCGCCTGCATCTGGGGTTCCAGGGCGTTGATTTCCGGCACGCGGCGCTGGAACATCTTGAGCGTCCGATCATTGGCAGTGCCGAACAGGGCGCGGACGAAGCTTGCGAGCATGAAAACCTTTCCGGAACAATGCGCGACCCCTTCCGCCTTCCATCCGGAACCAGACCGGCGGAGACAGAACAAGGCATCAGCATGGAGTGGCTCGGGGGCAAAATAGGGCCGAGGCCGCCTGCGGTCAACCAATCACCCCGGTTTCTTGCCTTGCACCCGGCAAGAGGGCTTGCAGGGCTGGGGAGCCTCCTTCATAGAGGTAACACTGTTTAGTCCTTAGTTTAGGGTTTGTCCTCATGCGGTTTACCAAACAGGCCTTCGCTCTTGCAGCTACGGCCCTGCTTGCCTCCACTGCCTTTTCTGCTTCTTCTTTTGCGGCTCCTGCCGCACCGGCAGCAGCTCCTGCCACACCAGCAGCTCCTCCAGCAAAGCCGGTAGACCCCAATGCCGTGGTCGCAACCGTGAATGGTGAAAAAATCACGGTGTCTGATGTGCAGGACGCCCTGTCCAACATGCCACCGCAGATGCGTCAGCTGCCGCCGAACCTGATCTTCCCGATGCTGGTCAATCAGCTGGCTGATCAGAAAGCCATCCAGATTGTTGCCCGCAAGGAAGGTCTGGACAAGACGCCAGACGTCAAGAAAATGATGGATGCTGCTTCCATCAATGCGCTGCAGAATGCATGGCTGTCCAAACAGGTTACGCCGCAACTGACGGATGCCGCCATTGAGCAGTATTACCAGCAGAATTACGCAGGCAAGCCGCCGGAACAGGAAGTGCATGCCCGCCACATCCTGCTCAAGACCGAAGCTGAAGCTACTGATGTTATCAAGAAGCTGAAAGCTGGCGCAGACTTTGGCAAGCTGGCTGCAGAAGTTTCAACCGATACCGGCAGCGCCAAGCAGAACGGTGGTGATCTGGGCTGGTTCAAGAAGGAAGACATGATTCCGGCCTTCTCAACCGCCGCTTTCGCCATGAAAAAAGGCGAAATCAGCAGCACGCCGGTCAAGAGCCAGTATGGCTACCATGTCATTCAGGTGCTTGATACCCGCACCGATCCCGTGCCGTCCCTGGACAGCGTGAAAGACAAGATCCGTCAGGCTCTGATCCAGAAATACGTGCGTGAAGCCGTTGGCAAAGCCACCAGTAATGTCAAGATTGTCCGGTTTGATCCCTCAACCGGCAAGCAGCTTCCTGATGCACCTCCTCCCGGCACACCGGGCGCGGCACCGGCTGCTCCTGCCAAAAAATAATCTAACCTGCCCACCCTCTTCCAGCCGCCATGCCTCCTGCATGGCGGTTCTGCCGTTTCAAGGACATAAAGCGTTATGGCACACGCCCTCCCCGTTTCTCCTCTCGCCCGGCCTCTTCCTGAGCTTGGTGTTATTCGCGGGGTGCGCCTTGGCGCGGCGGAAGCAGGTATCCGTTACAAAGGCCGGACAGATTTGGTTCTGGCCGAGTTTACCCCCGGCACCACGGTGGCGGGTGTCTTTACCCAGACAAAATGTGCTGGCGCACCGGTTGACTGGTGCCGCTCCGTGCTACCGCACGGACAGGCAGGGGCGCTGGTGGTCAATGCCGGGAACGCCAACGTCTTTACCGGTCGCGCAGGCCGCGAAACCTGTGAAGCCACGGCGGAAACCGCAGCCAAACTGGCAGGATGTTCGCTGGATGCCGTCTATCTGGCCTCCACTGGTGTGATCGGGGCGATTCTTCCGCATGAGCGCATTACAAATGCGCTGCCCGCGCTGCACACTGCACTCAGCGACACCGGGTGGGAAGCCGCAGCACGCGGCATCATGACCACTGACACGTTTCCGAAAGCCGCTGTGCGCACTGCCACACTGAACGGGACCACTGTGACCATTCAGGGCATTGCCAAGGGCAGCGGCATGAT
The DNA here is from genome assembly GCF_001580915.1 of Acetobacter tropicalis. Taxonomy (GTDB): domain Bacteria; phylum Pseudomonadota; class Alphaproteobacteria; order Acetobacterales; family Acetobacteraceae; genus Acetobacter; species Acetobacter tropicalis. The sequence continues at coordinate 54,791 of NZ_LHZQ01000211.1, forward strand.
TGCGCCAGATATGGCCACCATGCTGGCGTTCGTGGCGACCGATGCCGCTCTTCCGGCACCTGTGTTGCAAAGCCTGCTTTCAGCAGATGTCAAAACCACCTTCAACTGCATCACGGTCGATTCTGATACCTCCACCTCAGACATGGTTCTGCTGTTCGCCACAGGTGCGGCACAGAATCCGCCTGTTGCAGCAGAAATTGACGCCCTGAATGACGCTGCACTGGCAGATTTCCGCGCAGCCCTGAAAGCGGTGCTGCATGACCTGGCACTTCTCGTCATTCGGGACGGAGAAGGGGCCACCAAGCTCATGAACATTCGGGTGACGGGTGCAGTCTCTGATGCGTCCGCATGGCGTGTTGGCATGGCCATTGGCAATTCCCCGCTGGTGAAAACCGCTGTTGCTGGAGAAGACGCAAACTGGGGTCGCGTTGTCATGGCCGTAGGCAAATGCGGCGAACCGGCAGACCGTGACACACTTTCCGTTTCAATAGGCGGTGTTTGCATTGCCCGTGATGGCACGGTTGTGGCGGACTATGATGAAACCCCCGTGGTTGCCCATATGAAGCGGCAGGAAATTGATATCGCCGTTGATCTTGGCCTTGGCACAGGATCAGCTCAGGTCTGGAGCTGTGATCTGACCCACGGCTATATTGATATCAACGGCTCCTACCGCAGTTAGCCCCGCCGCCCACACGGACGGTTCATGTTCGCTGCTTCGCCAGCAACAGTTTTTAAGGAACAGGCCTGATGTCCGCTTCTGATCTGCCGCCCGGCTGGGGAGGCCCGTCGCAACATTCGGATAACGGTTTCTATACGCCGCAGGAGGGCATTGGCCGCCCGATGTGGATTTACGCTGGCTTCTGGTGGCGTGTGTGGGCTTTTATAATTGATAGCGTCATTCTGAGCGTGGTGGATGGCGTGCTGGGCTTCTTCATGCTGCCTGACCTGAAAGTGGAATGGGAGGAAACCCCCATTCCCGACGCATCCGGCCAGACCATGGATGTTGTGGATATCGCCTCCTTCGTGCAGCCGGAAGCGGCTTCCGTCCTTATTCCGCATATTCATGCAGGCAACTGGCATCTGCCCAGCCTGTTTTTGGCACTGCTTCCGGCCCTGTATTTCATTTTCTTTGAATCGTCCTCCTTCCGCGCCACACCGGGCAAACGGCTATGCCGTCTGGAAGTCACCACCACCCGCGGCAGACAGATTTCCATTGGCCGGGCGACGGTGCGTTTTCTGGTAAAGGCCTTCATCTCGTTCCCGTTTTTTTACATCGGGGTGCTGATGGTGGCTTTCACCCGCCACAAACAGGCGCTGCATGACCTGATTGCGGATACGCTGGTTATCCGGTCTGAAACTGCACAGGTTGTGACTTTCGAACCCCGTTCCTGAAACGCCGGCCATCCCTGCCCTCCGGCGGTCTTGATACTGCCGGAATTGCCCCCTACCCTTGAGCGCACTTATCGGGCATTCACCGCCCATTCTCTCATCGCGCTGAATACAAGGAGACGGCACGCCATGGCGGCAACAAGCCTGGAGCGGGGCTCGACCAGAACTCAATCTGCTTTTTCTTCGTCTTTATCTTTATGGAGCAGATCTTTCTTTACGCTCTGCTGCCTCTGCCTGTTTCTGGCAGGTCTGGCACCCGGTTTCGCCTCTCTGGCGCACGCGGCTGATACGACCCCGGCCTCAGCCTCCAGCGCAACAGGCTCGCTCAGCAAGGATGATGCCCAACAGCTTCTGAACGTGCTGAATGACCCGAAAAAGCGCGAGGATTTCACTCACACACTCTCCCTGATGGCAAAAGGCCTGCCTGCCGCAGCGCCAGCAGCCAAACCCGCCTCCTCCGCACCAGCCGTTGTAGATAGCGATGTCAATTCAGAGCTGGATAATCTGACATCATCCATGCAGGGATATGTTCAGAACTTTGCCGGTTTGTTCAAGGATCTGGGGTTTGTCGGCTCATGGTTCCGCAGCCAGATCAGCAATCCGGAAACCCGGAAAACCCTGCTGGACGCCTTCAGCCGCGCCGCAATCATTCTGCTGGCAGCTCTGGCTCTGGAACGCGGCACCAGCCTGATGCTGAAAAAGCCGCTTACCGCTGTCACCTCTCATGCGGAAGCCCGCGAACGCAAACAGGAAGCTTCGGCCGCAGTCGAAACCGTGCAGGCGGCAACCTCCACACCCGATGGAGACAACACTCAGACCCGCGCGGATGATCAGAGACGGCGGAATGAAGTCATGCGCTATCTGGTGCGTGTGCCTTACAATTTCCTGCACTTCCTGCTCAAACTGCTGCCCGTGGTTGTGGTTCTGGCCATCGGCTATCTGGGCGCGGAATTTCTGACCACCACATCGCAGGCGCGCACCGTCACCATTACGCTGACAAACGCCTATGTTGTGGCGCGTGGCCTGTACCTGCTTCTGGAAACAGGGCTCGCCCCTCGTTCTCCGGCCATCCGGCTTATCCCTGCGCAGGATAACACGGCACGGATGCTGACCCGGTGGTGGAACGTACTGGTTGCTGCTCCCTCTCTGGTCATCTGTCTTTCCACACTGGGCAGCGAATTCAATCTGGCCCCCCGCGGCACGGAAGCCATGCTCCGTGCAGTGGTGCTGGTGCAGCATCTGATCATTGCCGCCTTTATCTGGCGGGTGCGCCATATTGTGGCCAATTCGCTCCAGCCGTCCCCTGAACTCCGTAAGAATGCCTTCTGGGCCTTTGTCGGGGCCATGGCGCGCTTCTGGTGGATTCCCGTCCTGTTCCTGGATATTGCTCTGTGGTTTGTGTGGGCCGCACACCTGAAGGGCGGCTATCAGTGGATCCTGCGTGGCACCCTGCTCACGCTTGTCTGCCTAGTTCTCGCGCGTCTGATCGCTGTGCTGGCTTACGGGTTGCAGGATCGTCTGTTCCGTATCAGCGATGCCGTGGAGGCCGAATATCCCGGTCTGCAAAAACGGGCGGATTATTACTATCCCTTCGTGCGGCGCATGCTGACGGTCTTTATCGTCTTTGTTGCCGCCATCAGCATTGCGCAGAGCTGGAACATCCCCAGCTTCCATTTCTTCTTTGAAAATCCGCTTGGCTCGCGTCTGGTCAGCGCCGCCGTGATCCTGACACTGGGTCTGATCATCGCCTCCGTGGCGTGGGAAGTTATCAACGGCCTACTGAACAAGCAGATTGACCGTTACACAACATCCTCCCAGTCAGCTCGGGCCACGCGGCTACGCACCATTCTGCCCATTATCCGTACCGTGCTGCTGGTGTTCATTGTGGTGATTGTCACCGTCACAACGCTCTCCCAGATCGGGATCAATGTCACACCCCTGCTGACAGGTGCCGGAATTCTGGGTGTGGGCCTGTCTTTCGGGTCCCAGAGCTTGTGGAAAGACGTGATCACGGGCTTCTTCATGCTGGCGGAAGACGCCATTCAGGTAGGAGACTGGGTCACAACCAGCGGTGTTGCAGGCACAGTGGAACAGCTTTCGATCCGAACACTTCGTGTCAGATCTTTTGATGGAGATCTACACATCATCCCGTTCTCATCCGTTACCTCCATCGCCAATACCGGCAAAGGTTTTAATCAGATCATTGTCCGACAGACACTTGACCTGACGGAAGATTCTCAAAAAGTGGCTTATATTATGAGCACTGTGATCAAGGAGATGCGATCAGAAGAAGCGTTCCGTCATATTATTTTCTCTGATTATAATGACCTCGGCGTGGACAGCAGCGACGGCAACGGTGCTGTGCTAATCGGCACCATCCGCACCGCTCCCATGATGAAGTGGAAGGTCCAGCGCGAATTCTATCGCCGTCTGGCAAATCGGATGGCCCAAGCCGGGGTCAAATTCTACACGCCAACGTCCTACTATACCACGCCACCGGGCAACGCCATGCATCTGGCGATGGACGCCATGCCGGAATGGGTGCCACCCCAGCCACAAGGCACAGGATCAACTGCCGCACACTCAGCACCAGCCGCCTCCCTGGCGGATGCGCAGCCCACTCAGGCCGTCTCGCCTTCTGACGAAAAGCCGCAGGGCAAACCCTCACCTCAAGGTCCAGCTCATGCCTGATGATACAGACTGTCCTTCTGGTCAGACCATCCTGCAAATGGTCAAAACTCTGGAAGACCCGCTGGCTGAGACGGGGTTCACTTACCAGCAGGAGACCTTCATGCGCCCCCTGCTGGAACAGTTTGGCCTGAAGCAATGGAATGACTTTGCCGAAAGCTGGAACCATCTGGGAGTAGATCGGTATATGGCGGATGGCGGCCGTTACCGCCGCCGCCGTTACGCCACATATTCCCTCACGCAGGACGAGATTCTGCGTAAGCCCCACCAGCCCCATTACCAGAGCCGAGACTACAATACCCTGAATGGAGGAATTGAACGCTGGTTCAAGCCAGTCACCGCCGCAACGGGCCACCACCCGGCACTGCTGGCAATTCTGAAACTGACACATCGCATTGCCTCAGACCTCACCCCCGCAGAACAGCGGCCACATGCATGGCATGCGGAAGTGCACCAGTTCCGCATTGAGGCAAGCCCGGACTCCGCCGGTCAGCCAACGCCAGAAGGACTTCACCGGGACGGTGTGGACTGGGTGTGTGTTCTGATGGTGAGCCGTGAAAACATTGCGAGCGGGGAGACCACCATTCATGATCTCAATCGCAAGACGGTGGGCAGCTTTACCCTGACCCATCCGCTGGATACCGCTTTTGTTAATGATAGCCGGGTTTATCACGGGGTAACGCCCGTGAAACCCGTTGACGCATCCCGCCCGGCGCATCGAGATGTTCTGGTTGTCACTCTACGGCACCAATAAGGTGCCGTTTAAGGCAGCCGCCTACTGTTTATAGGATGTAAGAAGCAACTTGAAACGTCACACAGAGAGCACTGACGTAAAATCCAGATTCTATTTCTTCAGAACAGGATCAATATCCTACATAAGAAATAGCGTGTAGGCCAAGGGCGGCAAAACCAAACACAAACGCCATTGCGCCCACCATCTGAACAATTTCTTTCATACTAACGTCATGATCCTTCACTGGGGCCGCCTGAACGGGGGCAGGTGTTACAGGAATAACGGGGTCCGCCATCTCGGCGGAGGTTTCAGCCGTTACCGTGTTCCGTGTTTCTTCCACCGCTGCGTCATGTGCACTCGGTTCCTGCTGCGGCGTGAAGGGCTGCATGGGGACGGATGCATCATAAGATGACTCTGTTCCTGTCATGGCAAAACCCTTTCATTTTTTGCAATACAGACTTGTAATACACACTGATCTGGTGATCAATCATCCCTCCGTCAAGGGCGCTTGCCAAATAGTGAGCGCCCGCCTCCCACCCTCAGGGTATGGACGAACCGCGTCCAGGCAGGCACATGAAAGGAAGCCATCTTTTTGGAGAGCCTGCCATGAAACGCCTGTTTGCTCTGTCTTTTGCCTGCGTAGCTGCATTGGGCACCAGTGCCGCCCTGCCCTCCACTGGGCATGCCGCAGATGCTCCTCCGCCGCTGGCGGATGCCCATACGCAATACCCCACCAGCCTGTTTGAAGGGCAATGGGCCATCATGGCCATGAGCCCTGTGACCGTAGCGGCCAACAAGGCGTTTGGACCGGCGGCCCGGTTGTTGGTGACACTGCCGGATTCCCTCAAGAAAATTGTTGGGCAGGATCGCTTTTCGCTCGCCCGTCAGTCCGGCACATCCTGGAAAGGCACGACAGCGGACGCAACGCTCACATTTTCCCTGATTTCAGAAAATAGCGCACAGATCCATATTACCGGGAAGGACAACCACAAGATGGATCTCCCTCTCTACCGCGATGACTGAAGCCAGCAGAACCGAGCCCCCTCAAAAAAACGGCTCCCCTACTTTTAAGACGGGAGCCGTTTTTGGTTAGACGGAGCAGATTTCAAAACAGCTTGGGGTCTCAGGATGCCGTTTCCGGTGTCCAGTTTTTCAAAAACTCTTCCAATGCCGCATCTGCCTTGCCAATCTTGATCTGCAACGTGACATACAGATTGCCTGCTGCACGGGAGCCATGAGCCTGCACCCCTTTGCCGCGCAAACGCAGCTTGCTGCCACTGTCAGACCCGGCAGGGACGTTCATTTTCACATCCCCTGTTGGGGTTGGCACGGTAATGGAGCCGCCCAATACTGCTGTTTTCAAGTCCACCGGCAATGTTTCGTGCAGGTCAAATCCATCACGCGTGTAGCGGGCATCTGGCAGCACCGTTACGGTAATCAGGGCATCCCCATGCGGCGCACCTTGCGCTCCGGGCTCTCCTTTGCCACGTAGACGCAGCATTTGTCCGTCTTCTATGCCGGGCGGGATTTTAACATCCAGCGTGGCACCTTCTGGCAACGTAATGCGGGACGTGCCGCCATTCACTGCTTCCAGAAAGCTGACCTTGAGAGAATAGGACCGATCGGCACCCTTACGCGGGCCGGCACGGCGGCCCCGTGCGCCCCCGCCAAACATCCCCCCGAACAGATCGCTCAGATCTTCTTCCGAGAAACCGCCACCCGGACCACCGGGACCGCCAGGGCCACCATAACGGAAGCCCCCCATGCCTTCCCCAAAATCACGATAGCCTGCGCCACCGCCATAACCGGGATGCATACGCTCCTGCCCGGAGGCATCAATTTCACCCCGGTCAAATCTGGCGCGTTTTTCAGGGTCAGATAAAAGCTCGTTCGCCTGACCAATGGCCTTGAACTGCTCTTCCGCCTTTTTATCCCCAGGGTTCAGATCGGGGTGGTATTTTTTGGCCAGATTCCGATACGCCTTGCGGATATCATCCTGACTGGCCGTTTTTGAGACGCCAAGCACCTCATACGGATCACGCGCACTCATGCCTTGTCTCCCTGTGCTGTATCAGAAGCCGGTGCGAAGTTGTCCGTATCAAGCAGACTGATCAGAAGAGCGATGGTCACATCCTGAGCAAACCCGGCTTTCTCTGCCTCCGCAACAAGAGCTTCTAGCCGAGGTTTCAGAAAAGCCTCCGCCGATAGCGTGTTCATTATAGTCTTTTTCTCCACTTCCTTTTTGAAAGCACACCCGGTTTTTTGGTGTACCTTCAATGGTTTCAATATCTTGATAATAATAATGGGAACGGGCTCATCCATGGTCAATGGACAAGGACGATCACCAGCCTCTCACTCCCGTCCGCAAATCCCTTCGCCCTGCCCGCCAGAAACACTCGACCTTCTCTGCCCCCATATCTGCCTGCCACTGCGGGAAAGCACTTCCGCTACCGTAGGCCCGTTGCCTTGCGTTGCGGTGTTTGAGCAACAGGCGGCCCAGACATTTCCAAAGAACCAATAGCCTCAGGCCATCATACTCACTATAAGCCTAAGGAGACTGAACAGCTTTGACAGAAAAACCAACCTGCCAAAGCGACTTTTTGAGTGGAGAACCGGTGATGACTGACAAACCGCGCTTTTTTGATGATCTGGCCGGCGTAGCCGGTGGCGCTTTTTCAGCCCTGACCGGTGTGCGGGAAGAAATCAACGCCATTGTGCGCAGCCGCGTGGATGAAGTGCTGAGCAGCCTTCAGGTTGTACGCCGTGAAGAATTTGAAGTTGCGCGCGAACTCGCAGCGCAGGCCCGCATCGGGCAGGAAGAAGCCGAACGCCGCATTGCAGCCCTTGAAGCACGTGTGGAAGCACTGGAGCACAAGGCTCACGGTACCCACACTCACCATCAGGCCTGAACCGTTCCGCTTTTTCCGGGAATGGCGAAAGCAGGCTTTTGCCATTCGGCCAGAACATCTGCCCGCATCACCCCCGCAGCTGAGAGTGAGCCATGCCCGCGTTAAGCACTGATACCACCTTGTCCCCCGCCAACCCGCTTGATCTGATGGAACAGGTTATTGGCGGCCTAGGTTGGAACTTTGAACGCTGCAACCTGACAGAAATGGCCGTGGAAGCACCCGGAAAATGGTGTGACTACGGGTTGTTCTTCTCATGGTCGGCAGAACTGGGTGCCATTCATTTTACGTGTGCGTTTGATCTGAAGGCCCCGGCCCCGCAGCAACGCACCCTGTATGAACTGATCGGCATGGCCAATGAACGCATCTGGATCGGGCATTTCAGTCTGGATCAGGAAGACGGCGTCCTGCTGTTCCGCCACGCCCTGCTTCTGCGCGGCGCACACCTTTCCGTAGAGATGTTTGAAGACCTGATCGACATCGCCCTGACAGAGTGTGAGCGTTTTTATCCCGCATTCCAGTTTTTCCTCTGGGGTGGGCAGAACCCGGCAGATGCGCTGGCGGCCGCCATGCTGGATTGCGTGGGAGAAGCCTGATGAACACCAGTTCTCTTCTGCCATCCGTACTGCTGGTTGGATGCGGCAAAATGGGCGGAGCCATGCTGGAAGGCTGGATTCGCCATGGGCTTGCTCCCTCTGTGGTCATGGATCGTCATGACCACACGCTACCCGCGCCGCACCAGCATGCCCGCACACTGGCCGATATTCCGGCAGACTTCACGCCAGACATTATTATTCTGGCTGTAAAGCCACAGAAGGCCAATGAGGTTCTGGGGGAACTTGGGCAACGCTTCCCCACAACGCCCCTGCTATCCGTGATGGCGGGACGTACGGTTGAAAATCTGGCGCAACGCTTCAGCGAGGCCAACAGTGCAGCCAAGCCAACCATTATCCGCGCCATGCCCAATACACCCTGCGCCATTGGGGCAGGCATAAGCGGGCTCTACGCCGCTCCCACCGTAACAGATCAGCAAAAGCAGTATTGTGACCAGCTTTTGCAGGCTGTGGGAGAAACCGTATGGGTGGAGCAGGAAGATCTGATCGATTCCGTAACCGCCGTCTCTGGCAGTGGGCCCGCCTATGTCTTTCTGCTGGCCGAACTGATGGAAAAAGCTGGCGTGGAGCAAGGGCTTCCTGCCGAGACTGCCAGAAAACTGGCGCGCCGGACGATATTCGGCGCGGGTGCCCTGATGGATCAGTCGCCGCTTGATGCGGCTGAACTCCGCACACGTGTCACCAGCCCTGGTGGCACCACGGCTGCAGCTTTGGCTGTTCTGATGGCCCCGGATGCCTGGCCTACCACGGTTTCCAAAGCCATACAGGCTGCGGCACGCCGCGCCAAAGAACTTTCTTCCTGACTTTTCTGACCGCTGGCCTTTTCTGCCCGCATACCACCATGGTGTCCGGACAGAATGGGCCGCTCTCTGATTGATTTTCTCCGCTAACAGGCCTTTCACAATGGATACTGACGATTTTGATACAACCCTTCTGGCCGCTGCCATGGCGCAGGCAGAACAGGGTGGATGGTCTTCCGTTTCGCTTCTTGATGCTGCGCGCACCGCTGGGCTGCCCCTGCCGGAAACACGGGAGCGCTTTCCGTTTCGGGCGTCTGTGCTTCTGCGTCTGGGTCGCATAGCCGATGATTCCGCACTGGCGGATGATACGGCCACCGGCAGTTCTCGGGAGCGCCTGTTTGATCTGCTGATGCGCCGTCTGGATGTGTTTCAGCAATACCGCAACGGAATCAAGGCTGTGCTCCGCACCCTGCCGTTTGATCCCCCTCTTGCGCTTCTGCTGGGTGGCGCCACGCTGGAAAGCATGCGCTGGATGGCCGATGCTGCAGGAATCAGCACCACAGGGCTGGGCGGCCTTGTACGCGTGAACATGGTAGTGGGTGTCTGGACCCACACCCTCCGCACGTGGGAAAAAGATGACAGTGAAGATATGGGCACCACCATGGCCGCACTGGATCAGGCACTGGACAAGGCCGCCCGCTTCCGTCTGTTCCCGGCTGATACCGGACTGAGTGAGGGCGGCCTGCCCGATCTGGAGTTTGCTGAACCCGAGCCTCCCCAGTCCCCGCATGCTGAAAATACGCTGTAAGAGCAAAAACAGCGCATCCAGCATCTTTACGAACCGTGCTGGTTGGTCTTAATAGAGGCCAACCGCATTTCTGGTGGGGCGTAGCCAAGCGGTAAGGCAGCGGATTTTGATTCCGCCATGCGGAGGTTCGAATCCTCCCGCCCCAGCCATCGTTTCCTATATTTCCATAATTATCATTTACGTGCGCGCTGCACGGTAAGGCACCACGCCGCGTTCCTCGCTGCCAGCATCTATACCTCGGCCAGAAACCGGCAGTGAACGATGGCGGCAATCATCCCGTGCGCAGGCCCGGCAACCAGGGCCAATAGGCACGGCGTTGCGCTGGTCGGCCACATCCAGCCCGGCAGCGTAAATCATCCGCCCAGCATGCCGAATATCGCACCCCAGCACCACGGCAACCTGCCGGGGACGGTCAAAGTAGGACATGCTGCTATGCCGCACGGTGCGCGCGACGTTCAGGTAGACAACATCATCCGTCATGCGGGAAAGCTGTACCTGTACCTGCCCCGGTGTGGTGAAGGCCCGAAAAATGTTCCACAAAGGACACGGACCGCCAAAACGGGACTGCATGAAATGGTTGGCGGAGAAACTTTTCAGAATATTTCCTGCAATATCCAGTTTCATGAAGTAAAACGGGATACCCTCCGCCCCGGGGCGCTGAAACGTGCTTAGCCTGTGGCAGGCCTGCTCAAAGCTGACACCAAACCGACGGTGCAGCCGGTCTATATCATGCTGCATTTCCACTGCCGCCGTTCTGTATAATTCATAAGGCAGCAGAAGGGCTCCTGCAAAGTAATTGCCCAGATACAGCCGGGCCAGAGCGCGGGCGTTCTCCCCTTTAGGGCCGGACCGCCGCAGAATACGGTCCATCACGGCCCCCTGCTCCAGTTGCCCTACCACCTGCGCCAGACAGAACAGACTATCTTCTGCTAAAACATCCTGAGACAGAAACAGAGTATTGGTTTTCTGCTCCAGACGCCACCGCACGCCGCGCTGCTCCAGGGCGTGATCTGTTACAATCTGAAGGCGGTGCTCATCCTGCAGATACTGTATCAGTGCGGGGTGCAACCATCCTTCCTTCGGGGCCAGCTTGCCGTAAAGGGCTTCAGCCGCACTATCCAGTGCATGAAAATAATTGTGATTGGCCTGCACCCAGTCCCCTACAGCTTCATACGGCTCTATCACGGGCTGCGGCGGTGCATCCGCCAGAGATGCAGCCTGCTCCTGTGCATTTCTGTAGGCACTGTAAAGCTGCATAACTGCATGCCCCAGTGCAGGTGCTTTCTGCACGGTCGTCAGCATTTCTGAAAAATTCGGTCGGGCTGCGTCAAACAGGGGGTCTGCCAGAACTTCCCGCAAAGCCTGAACCAGACGCACTTCTTCCATATCGCTGAAATATGCAGGGCTTACGCCAAACACCCGGCACACATCTTCCAGATGTCGCTCCGGCAGGGGGCGTTGATCCCGCTCTATCTGGTTCAGATAGCTGGCTGAAATACCCAGTTTTTGCGCCAGAACGGCCTGCGTCAATCCGGCTTGCTGCCGCAGCGTGTTCAACCGGCTTCCTACAAACAGCTTTGTGGCTGGTTTTTTCATGTTCGCAATCTTTGCAATGCGGGCGTTTTTCTTCGCCTCTTTCCGCTTTTATCCAGCTTCTTTCTTGGGGGGCTACTCTGCAACACTCAGGCCAAGGATACAAATCAAAGGGTCTGACCATGCAGTCTCATCATGTCACCGTTCACCCCGAAACCGACCGCCTGCCCCGCACAGAACAACTGGCATGGAAAATTGCCGAAGTTGCTGCTGACCCTGTGCCGGTGGAACCCGAGGTGGCGGAAATGGTCATCAACCGCGTGATTGATAACGCCTCCGTCGCGCTGGCGTCTCTCAACCGGCATCCGGTCATGAGTGCGCGGGCTCAGGCTGTCGCACACGCTCACCCCGGCGGGGCCACCCTGTTCGGACTGGGGCCGGATATCCGCGTGCATGCAGAATGGGCCGCGTGGGCCAACGGAACTGCCGTGCGCGAACTGGATTATCACGATACCTTTCTGGCAGCGGACTACTCCCACCCGGGAGACAACATCCCTCCCCTGCTGGCGGTAGCCCAACAATGCGCCTCCTCCGGTGCGGATTTGATCCGAGCCGTTGCCACCGGCTACGAAATCCAGATTGATCTCACCCGCGCCATCTGCCTGCATAAGCACAAGATTGACCACGTGGCGCATCTTGGTCCCTCCGTAGCGTCTGGCCTTGGCACACTGCTCAAACTGCCGCCCGCCGTTATTTATCAGGCCATTGGGCAGGCTCTGCACGTTACCACCGCAACCCGCCAAAGCCGCAAGGGCGAGATTTCCTCCTGGAAAGCCTTTGCCCCGGCCCATGCCGGAAAAATGGCCGTGGAAGCCACGGACCGCGCCATGCGGGGGGAAGGCGCACCAAGCCCGATCTATGAAGGGGAAGACAGCGTGATTGCCTGGATGCTGGACGGGAAGGACGCGCACTACACCGTACCCCTCCCCGCACCCGGCGAGCCCAAACGGGCCATTCTCTCCTCCTTCACCAAGGAACATTCTGCTGAGTATCAGAGTCAGGCGCTGATTGATCTGGCCTTCCGTCTAGGCAAGCAGATTGAAAACTTTGAGGATGTGGCAGACATTCTGATCGAAACCAGCCACCACACCCATTATGTGATCGGCACCGGTTCAAACGACCCGCAGAAATTTGACCCCACGGCATCGCGTGAAACGCTCGATCATTCCATCATGTATATTGTGGCAGTGGCCCTGCAGGATGGTCGCTGGCACCACGTCCATTCCTACGAGCCCGGACGCGCTCAACGCCCGGATACCGTGCGCCTGTGGCGCAAGATCCGCACCGTGGAAACACCGGAATGGACGGCGCGTTACCATGCGGAAGACCCGGCCGTAAAAGCGTTTGGCGGCAAGATCATCATCCGCATGAAAGACGGACGCGTTCTGGAAGAAGAACAGGCTGTAGCCAATGCCCATCCGCTGGGTAGAACGCCCTGGCAGCGAGCAGACTACATCCGCAAGTTCAAGACTTTGACGGAAGATCTGATCTCGCCTTCCGAATCCGAACGTTTTCTGGAACTGGTGCAAAGGCTGCCTGATCTGAAACCGGCCGATCTGCTCGCGCTGGACCTTGTGGTGCCCCCCAACCGTATCTCGCGGAATCTTAACCCCGGCATTTTTGACTTCAGCCAAAGCGCAACCCGCCAGAACCCATCGGACGCACCTGCACGAGAAACCCCGGTTCTGGCCACTTCGGCCTGACCCTTACCAGCCTGACCACATCGCCACCAACAAGATAAAAAGTGCCGTCAAGGCACCCGCAATTTGGGAGACCCGTGATATGGACAACACCACGACGCTCCATCCCCGCCAGAAAAAATCCGTGGCTCTTTCTGGCGTTTCAGCAGGCAACACCGCTCTGTGCTCCGTCGGCCAGAGCGGGAATGATCTGCACTACCGGGGATATGACATTCAGGATCTGGCCGAAGCCTGTTCCTTTGAAGAAGTCGCCCATCTGCTGATTCATGGGCATCTGCCCAATAGTGCTGAGCTACAGCTTTATAAAGAACGCGTCCGCAGCCTGCGGGGCCTGCCAGATGCCGTAATGCGCGTTCTGGAGTCCCTGCCAGCCGCAACACACCCCATGGATGTTCTGCGCACGGGTGTTTCCACCCTGGGCTGTGTTCTGCCCGAACGGCCGGATACCCCAAGTGCTGGAGCCCGCACCATAGCGGACAAGCTGATCGCCTGCCTGGGGTCCATGCTGCTGTATTGGTACCATTTCTCCAACCATGGCCGCCGCATTGCCGTAGAAACGGAGGATGACAGCATTGGCGGGCACTTCCTGCACCTGCTGCACGGACGCACGCCGCCCAAACACTGGGTAAACGCCATGCACAGCTCACTCATTCTCTACGCAGAGCATGAGTTCAACGCTTCCACCTTTACCTGCCGTGTGGTGGCGGGCACGGGATCGGACATTTATTCCGCCATTACAGCGGGAATCGGTGCGCTTCGTGGCCCCAAACATGGCGGGGCGAACGAGGTCGCGCTTGAAATCCAGCAGCGCTACACCAGCCCAGAAGACGCCGAAACCGACATTCTCCGCAGGTTGGACGCCAAGGAAGTAATCATCGGTTTCGGGCACCCAGTTTACACCATCTCGGACCCCCGGAACGAGATCATCAAGCGGGCCGCCCTGAAGCTGGCGCAGAAAAGCGGGTCACGCCGCCTCTATAATGTGGCCGAACGGATTGAGGGAGTGATGGCGCACAAGCGCAAGATGTTCCCCAATCTCGATTGGTTCAGTGCCGTGGCCTACAGCCACATGGGCATTCCCACCGCCATGTTCACGCCCCTGTTTGTCATCGCCCGCACAGCAGGATGGAGCGCGCATGTTCTGGAACAACGGCAGGACGGAAAGATCATCCGCCCCTCCGCCACCTATACCGGCCCCGAAAACCGCCGATTCCCTTCCCTGCATGAACGGGATGGACTGGAGAACGCAGCATGACGTACCTGACAGGCATAACGCAGCCCACCATTCCTGCTGGCCAACGGTTCCGGCAACTGCTGGCGCAGCCAGGCATCCTGCAACTGCCCGGTGCGCATAACGGGCAAGCGGCCTTGCAGGCAAAGGATGCCGGGTTCAATGCCCTCTACCTCTCCGGCGCCGCCATGACAGCCAGCATGGGCCTGCCAGATCTGGGCATTATCACGGTTGACGAGGTCTGTTTCTTCATCCGCCAGATTGTCCGCGCCTCGGAACTGCCGCTGCTGGTGGATGGAGACACGGGCTATGGGGAAATTCTGAATGTGATGAACATGGTGCGGGCCTTTGAAGAAGCGGGAGCCGCCGCCGTGCATGTGGAAGATCAGATTCTGCCCAAGAAATGCGGCCATCTGAACGATAAAAAGCTCAGCACACCGCATGATATGGCGCTGAAAGTGGCCGCCGCCGCCAAAGCCCGGCGGGACATGGTGGTCATTGCCCGCACGGATGCCGCCGCACAGGAAGGCATGGACGGGGCCGTTGCCCGCGCCCGCCTGTATTATGAAGCCGGGGCAGATGCCATTTTCCCCGAAGCGCTGACAACGGCGGAGATGTTCCGCGAATTCGCCCGCCGCCTGCCGGATGTGCCCCTTCTGGCGAACATGACGGAATTTGGACGCACGCCCTTTTTCACAGCGTCGGAGTTCCAGGAAATGGGCTACCGCATGGTCATCTGGCCTGTCAGTTCATTACGAGTTGCAAACAAGGCGCAGGCGGACCTGTACGCCACACTGGCCCAGAACGGCAGCACGGAAGCCATGCTGAGCCGCATGCAGACTCGGGAAGAACTCTACAAAACCCTACGCTATCACGAGTACGAAGCGCTGGATGCCAGCATCATCACCACCGTCCTGCCTGAAACACGGGCAGGTACTCCTAAAGCGGCCTGATCACACAGCCGTTTTTGCGCCAGAGGCTGTTCCGGCACTGTTATCCTGCTATGAACAGCCTCATCATGACAGATCATCCGGCGGCTTCTACGCCTCTTCTCGCTTTACCCGGCCTGAAAGCCGTTCTGACAGCGCGCACGTTGTCTGCTTTTTCCTCTCAGGTGCAGGCCGTGGCCGTGGGCTGGCAAATTTATGCCCTCACTCACAGCGCCGCCGCGCTCGGGTTTGTGGGGCTGGCACAGTTCCTCCCCATGGTTGCGTTCATTTTTCCCGCAGGCCACGCGGCGGACCAGCATGACAGACGCCGGATTGTCATCACCTGCCAGACCATCGAAGCCATAGCAGCCGCCTTCATGGCGGTGGCCTCCTTCACCCATCATCTGGCTCCAGGCATGATTTATGGGCTGGTCGCCCTGTTTGGCATGTGTCGCGCCTTTGAAATGCCCGCACAGCAGACCTTTTTGCCCTCCATGGTTTCCGCTGCGGTTTTTCCCAAGGCGGCAGCACTTTCTTCCTCCCTTTTTCAGGTGGCATCCATCGCGGGGCCATCTTTAGGCGGGCTGCTTTATGGGCTGGGAGCCGACGTCTGCTACGCCCTCTGCGCCATTGGATTTGCCATCTCGGCCTTCGCCACCTTTTCCATGACGCTCCGCTTTCCCGCCCGTGCCAGGCAGCCAGCGAGTCTGGCGGCGGTTTTTGGGGGCATCGCCTTCCTGCGCCGCCGCCCCACCATGCTGGGTGCACTCTCGCTTGATCTGTTTGCTGTGCTGTTAGGGGGCGCCACCGCCATGCTGCCTCTCTACGCCACGGACATCCTGCACGCTGGGCCATGGGGGCTGGGTCTTCTGCGGGCAGCTCCTGCCATTGGGGCGTTAGGCGTAGCCGCTGTGCTGGCCCGCTACCCCTTGGGGCGGCACGCTGGGCAGTGGATGTTTGTTTCCGTCGCCATCTTCGGCGTTGCCACCATTCTGTTTGGCCTTTCCAGCTCCATTCCGCTCTCCGTTCTGGCGCTGGCGGTTCTGGGCGGGGCGGACGTTATCAGCGTGATGGTCCGCAGTTCTCTTGTTCAGTTAGGCACACCAGATGAAATGCGTGGGCGCGTTTCCGCCGTGAACATGCTGTTTATTGGCTCATCCAACCAGCTTGGCGAATTTGAAAGCGGCATGCTGGCCAGCCTGATCGGCGCCGTCCCTGCCGTTGTGGTTGGAGGCTTGGGGACATTGGCCATTACGGGCCTGTGGATGATCATGTTCCCCGGTCTCAGGCAACTTGATCGGCTGGAAGACATCAAACCGGACTAGCCGTGATCCACACATCGAACGCGATCAAGATCACCCATACAAAAACAGCCTGAAAGGTTTCCCCTCCAGGCTGTTTCGTTCAAGAAACATTGTACTAAAACTAAACTGTTTCCTAATTACCGGCGTATAAAGCTCAGACCGCCTTTTTCAGGTTGGGGCTGGCTTTGAAACGAACGGTCTTGCCGGCTTTCACCTTCACAGGCTCACCCGTGCGCGGATTCAGCGCCTTGCGAGCCTTGGTTTTGCGCACAGTAAACGTTCCGAAAGAAGGTAGGGTAAACCCACCTTCCCGCTTCAGTTCTTCTATGATCGCGTCCATCAGATCGTTCGCTGCCTGATTGGCGGCCACGCCGGTGCAGTTGATCGAATCCTGGATCACCGCAGCAATAAAGGCCTTGCTCATTGAGACCGTATCTCCCTTTCAGACAGAACTATGTGAGTAACAATTATTCGGTTAGGATAACCAACAACACTCGCGGCTTGTAGTCATATTTTTACGAAAAAACCAACTTAAAAATGCATTCAGTTTCGATTTCTCCCGCAGCCATCAGCGAAAACCAGGTCGAAAGGGCTCTCTCAGCCCCTCTTCCAGCAGGTTCAGTGTGCCTGTTTGCCGCCTATGCGCCAAATGGTAATTTGCCGCCATATACCTGTTTTTACCTGAAAAATCTCAAACTATGCGGTCTGAATGTGCATGTTGTACTCTCGGGTTGCTCAGTTATAACAGAAAAAACACGTCAGTTTTGTTACAGACACACTTTTACCGTGTGGCACCGCCCGAATGGGGGGCTTGATTTTGGTGCATGGCGTTTTCTAATTGATAAAGGCATTACACGGGCAGCACCCTATATTCTATTTGCCAATGATAGTGTTTTTGGGCCCCTTGCCCCTCTTCCCCCACTCCTCCGAACCTTGCAGGCCGATACACAGCCTGCATGGGGGCTTGTTGCCTCCCGTGCCGTTACACCTCACTTACAATCCTGGTTTGTCGGTCTTTCCCGCACGACGTTTGAACAGGATGCCGTACAAAGGGTATTCTCTCTTCCCTATGAGAGCATGACACGGGAAGAAATTATCTGGCATGGGGAACTTGGGTTATCCGTTGCCCTGCGCTCCGCAGGCTTGTCTCTTCACGCCTTATGGACGGATGAAAACAATGCATTCGCACGCCTCTTTCCCACCAACCCCATGCATTCTCACTGGCGGTCCTTTGTTCGGTCCGGTCGTGTTCCGTTTCTCAAACAGGAATTACTGCGCGATAATCCCTTTGCTCTGCCGGAAATAAAAAACTGGCGTTCCCTCATCCCTGCCAAAAGCGGTTTTGACCCAGACTGGATTGAATCATACCTTGCCCAGCATCCCCCCCGCTCCCTCCAGAAAAGCTCAACATGGAAAGGGCGGGCACTTTATAAAATGATGAACATGCTCGATAATTTCAGGTAATTATTTCTTTTTTAGAATAAAAATTTTCTTATTTTTATTTGTAAAATATTTGAAAATCATCAAACTTTTTCTTTTTTGAAAAAATACAAAACGTTCTTCTATAATACTAAAACTTTCTATTTTCAGGAAATACTCACAAAAAAACCGGGCTGTTAAGCCCGGTTTCTACAACGTTCAAAACCTCAACTGAGATTTTATTTAACGTTGTTAGCAATATTGAACTGGCTGGTGTTGAGGCTATCAACGCCAACAAACGTAATCTGGCTCTGGTCAGACAGCGTGACGGTGGTGTTACCATCTTTGTGTGAGGCGCTATCCAGAACCTTCTGCAGATCTGCGTCTGTATAACCATAGTTAACCAGCAGCACAGAGTTGCCTGCAGCGCTACCAAAGTCAGAAATGGTGTAGTCAGCGCCGGCAATACCATCACGGAAGCCGAACACGTTTGCTGCGCCGGAACCACCCTGCAGGGTTGCATTGCCAACACCGCCAACCAGCGTATCGCTAGCAGAACCACCGATGAAAAGCTGGTTGCCCGTGCCGGTGGTGGTGCCGAATGCATGAATACCGAATGCAGAAGAAGCGCCATCCAGCGTTTCGTTGCCTTCGTTTGCAACAAACAGAGACGTACCAGCCGTAGAGTTGACAACCGCGTCCAGACCATTTGCACCGAAGATGGTGGTCTGGCCAGCCGTGATGGTGGTAACGCCCGTGCCACGGATAAAGGTCAGAGAACCACTGACATCTACATTGGCCGCATTGGTGTTGGAGACTTCAAAGTCACCATAAGCAGCAGAAATGGTGTTCAGCTGGCCGCCAATAACCGTTCCGGTAGAACCGGCAAGGTTGATGGAAGTGTGCTGAACCGTCGGATCATTGCCGTTGGAGCCACCGATAACGGTGCTTCCGCCGCCAACAGTGATCTGCTCACCATCTGCGCTGTTATCAACAACCAGGGAGTTTGCACCCACCTGCACAACAGAGCTGGCACCATTCAGGGTGATGTTCTGCGTGCCTGCCGTTGCGGTAATGGTGTCCTGACCATCGGAATGGACGTAGTTGACACCCGTGCCCAGCGTGATGGTGTTATCACCAGCGCCTGCTGCAACCGTGTTGCTGCCTGCACCCGTATCGATAACATCATTGCCGTCACCGGTCAGGATGTTCCAGTTACCGGCAGTGTTGAGGTTGCTACCCTGGAAGCGGTTATCACCGGAACCAGCGAAGAACGTGCCGCTCTGGCTTCCTGCACGGAAGGAGATACCGGCTTCAGTGCCGCCCAGAACCGTTACGTTCTGTGCCGTGTCCTTGGTGATATCAACATTCACCCATCCTGCCAGAGCCGAACCCGGCTGAGCAGCAGAATCAGACCCGATGGACAGCCATTCGGTGTTGCCAGCAACATTGTAGGAACCAGCAGAGGTGATCACCCCATAGCCAGCCTGGTTGCTTCCTGCCTGGCCATTGTTCGTGCCTGGCGTCAGATGACGCGCATCAAGCGTGTCAACAACGCTGCTCAGCTTGGAGGAAAGAGCTTCGGCCTGCTTAACGAACGTCGAGTTCTGCGAACCATCAACGGTAACCTGTACCTGTCCGCCTGACGCACCGACAACGGTGATAATCGCCATTTATTTCGTCCTTCTCACTCTCCGCTGCGGCGCGAAAAAACCTTACCTTCACAGCGGCATACTTCTGTCATGTTTGGTTCTAGGCGAATCATCGGCGAGCTTGCAAGCATATTTTGAGTATTTGGCCTGTATATTCTCTTTTTTAACACTGGTGTCTCACAACAGATACAGCGGTTAGTACTTTTTTACCGTACGTTACAAAGCATCCGTGTACAATATTGGAACAAGATGCAGGGCTATTTTTCTTTCACTGTACAAACAACAGATGCGAATACGCGAATAATAGTACCATCAACGTGCCCGCAGCACCCATTCATCACTGCAACAGCAGGGACTAAACACATTACAAACATTACAGAATGCTGCTTTTGCCCCCTCAGAACTGGCGTTTTGTCTCCGCTTTTTCCTCAGAGATGACCGTCTGATACAGACTGTGGAGTTGATCCGCCTGTGCCTCATAAGTGGGAAGAGCGCTTTTGAGAGGGTTCTCATAATTTTCCAGCATGGCTGCTTTCTCAAGCAACGCGCTGATGGCGTGCTTCAATCCTTCTGGCCGCCCATCAAGCTCGATGAAGGCACCATTTACGCCATCCACCACATCTTCCGATTGACCACCCGGAGACGTTGTCACAACCCAGACATCGCGCGCCAATGCTTCACGCACGGTCAGGCCAAAACTTTCCTTCCACTGGGAGGGGAAGAGAAGAACATCGATTCTATCAAAAAAATCATCACTCTCGTCTGATGGGTAGGACGGGATAACATCCACTTTGCCGCCAACTCTCCATAAACTTGTATCAATCGATTTGAAGCCGAGCTTGAGCGTATTATCGACCAGCACGAGTTCCCAATCTGTTCTTTCAAGAGACTCGAACGCCTTGCGGATGAGCGGAAACCCTTTAACAGCCTCATTCCCCCCCACATACCCGAACCGAAGAGGAGCCCCCGGCTTATGCTTGAGATGCGGACGTTTAGGCCAGACGAATCCGTTCCTGTTCACAACAAGCCGATCAGTCGGCACGCCATTTGCTGCATACAACTCAAGATGAGACTGACTGGGGCTCAGCAGGCGGGCTGCATATTTCAGGCACTCCTGCATCATGAGCGCCCGCTCCGTGAGGTGCCTTACGCCGGGCACACAGGCTTCACACACCCGAAGATCAATTGTTTTCTGGAAACAGTACCGTCCGTTTTTCTGCACCATGAACTGGCGCTCGCACAGCCACCAGGCATCATGCAACGTGACAACATACGGCACACCCAGTTCCTGACAGACCCGCACCAAGGAGGCTCCGAGCCCCTGGGTGGCATGAAAATGCACAATATCCGGCTGCCAGGCTTTGACCCAACTCCTGAAAACTTCCGCAATAGCCGGGTTATCCAGACCGGAAATAGGGTCTTCCTCCACCGGAACGGAAAGCGCCTGCATGCCCTGTACCTGATAGCGCAGAGCAGAGTTTGGCAACCCCGCTAGAGAAGGGCGAGACGTCATGACCGCAACATCCATACCCCGCTGCTGCATGGCTTTCGCCATTTCTTCCGCAACCAGTGTCGCTCCGCCAAAGGAACGGGGAGCAAAGAACACATTGACCACCATAACCCGCGGTTTTGTGTAAACCGGTTGAACCGGGAAGCCGAATACGGGAAGAACCTGCTGCTGCGCCACGGCCTGAGGGCTGTATCGCGCCAAGATGTCCGTATGTGCTTTTTCGCCAATAGCCTGACGCTGCGCCGCATCGTCCGCCAAAGCCAGCAAAGCCGTTTTCCAGTCTTCTGGCGAGGCTGCCAGATAGCCATTGGTTCCCGTCTGAATAACATCCGTAAAGGCCTGCGCCGGGGAACAAACGGAAGGAATGGAGAGCACGGCCGCTTCCAGATATTTTATGTTGCTTTTTGCATCATTAAAAAGCCCTGGCTCCAAGGGAGCTATAGCGATATCCGCCTGCGCAAGACGCTGCAAATAGGCAGGATAAGACCGTCCTTGCAGCTTTTCCACCCGGTCTCCCAGCGCCTCAAATTCAGATGGAAGGGTCAAATCACCAACAATCTGCAATCGCAGGCGCGGGTCTGTCTGCATTGCCGCCAAAATACCGGGAGCAGCAACCCGAAAATCCATATCATGTGTTTTGGTGCCAGACCCGTAGAAGACAAGAATACTACTCTGGCCCTCTGCCTTCTTCTGCCCAGCCTGTGCCTGAAGAGCCGTTGCTTCCGTAAGAGTTTCCTCATCCAGCGCATTCTCAATTACAGAAACATCGCTCACACCAGCCTGTCGCATGGCATCTGCCAAGCCCCGTGTGGACGCTATGGCCCGACCACATGCCAGAAGCGCTTTTCTGTAATAAACCACACCCTCCAGCACATTTCGCCGTTCAGAGGCAGAAAGTGTCTTCAGATTGGTGTTTTTTTCATAGGATTCAGGATCAAAAATCAGATCATCCACTTCCCACCACGGGGAAAGGGAAAGCCGATGCGCCTCTTCTATCAGAAGCAGGCCATCCTTGTTTCCGGGCACACGGTAAAAAACCACCCGGGTACAGACCTGCAACAGGGAAAGAGCCCGTGCGATATCGTACCATTCCACTACAACCACACGCCAACCGAGGCTCTCCAACTCCTCCTGACGTTGCCACACGCGGTATTTGGCACATTGTGGTATGGAAAGTTCGGCAATAATCAGAAATAGCGGCTGAAAATCATCCGTTACCCGGTCTGGAAGCGGGTGAAGATAAACCTCTTCCGCCCGCTTGCGGCTTTCTTTTTCAGTCATTTTAGAAAGAGAGCGCTCGGACCTCCGCCCGAAAAACCCCACACGAGGCATTTCCGGCAACCGGGCATGAAGACGCTCCGCAACACCGCGCCACCCTTCCGTACGCGCAATTTCACGCACACGCTGAACAACCTCCTTCACGGGACGTCCGGATGAGGGCATGCGCCCCGCCGCAAGAGACCTGACCGCCCGGAGGGGAATGGTTACTTTCCATGACAGAGATGTACGTTCCAGATTCCGGTAATAGCGCTCGGATGCCAGAGCGGAAAACATGCCATCTGACCGGAGGGAATGCAGTCGTGCACTCGCCCGATAGCCCACCACCAGATCTTCCGCCAACTGAAGCTGTTTCTGGAGCCGGGCGGTATCAATGGCAGAAGCCTCCCCCTCCGGAGACTTTTCTCTAACACCCTGCAAAGAAAGCGGATCATGCGTCATGTCTGTCATGACGGAATCATGCCGTTCTTCCTCAAAACTGTCCACACAAACACGATACGCCTGTAGCACCCCAGCCAGACGGGCTGGGAGTGCGTATAAATATGTCAGACCACCCTGCCGAAACCCATACTTTGACGGACATCTCTGACGATTTATATATATCTGAGATAGTTGGTCTGTTTGATTTCAGACCCAGCTTGCCGTTTTTTCAAAGTGAAAAGAAGAGAATGCCTCAGCGTCCCTCTGCCTCTGTTTCTGCCGCCCTTCCGCCAGAGCAAACGGCGTCTCCTTTTCCTGCCCGTCCAGAGTCTGGTTCTCTCCCTCTTCGGGCGCAGGCTCCCGCCAATAGCCCCCAGACAAACAGCACAGTCGAAAACCGTGCACTCAGAATCGCCTTGGCAGATGCCTTGGCTGCACTCGCGGCCTCACGCCACAAAAATGTGGAGCAGGAACGGCGTATTCAAAAACTCGAGCAGGCGCTGGGGGAGCATGAACGCGCTTTTCAGCGCATCACCACCCAGTTGAACGAACACCAGAAGGCTCTCCTGGAAACAACCCGGACGCTTACCCCTCATCCATCCCGCCTGCGCCGCCTTTGGCGCACCCTGCGATATCCACCCGTTTCCCCTGCCTTACCTGAAGCACCTGCTCTGGAAGCCCTTCCCCCCCTCCCTCCGTCTCTACCGCAACCACCGTCGTCCCTGCCTCTTCCCGCAGCTCACACCGGACCACGCAAAATCCTGTTTGTGGCAGGAGAATTGGACACAACCGGCCGCATTTATCGGTGTGAACGTATGGCAGCAGCCTTTGCCTCGGCTGGCGTTGAGGTTCGCGTGCTTGAGTGTCCAGTTGTGGGACCGGATGATGTTCTTTGGGCTGATGCCCTTGTTATCTGGCGTGCGCGGATCAGCCCGCATGTCAGCACCATGCTGCGCCTGTTCCGGGAACAGGGAAAACCCACCATTTTTGACATTGATGATCTCGTCTTCCGGCCGGATCTCGCCAAAATAGAGATTATTGACGGCATTCGGCACGCTGCCACCGTTACGGAAGAAACAACCTGCCAGATTTTCACAGATCTTCATAAAACTGCTGAAGACTGCGACATGGCTTTCACCACAACCGTGGAACTGCTTGATCAGCTTTTTCGGACCGGAGTGAACCCCATTCTGGTGCTCCCCAACACCTTTGACCATGAAACCCAGCAGCGGGGCCGCCTTGCCGCCCGCCGCAAGCAGCTTATCGGGCCTGATGGCCTTATCCGTATTGGATACGCCGCAGGCTCACGCACGCATCAGCGTGATTTCAAGCTGGTCTCACAGGTAATGGCCGACCTGTTGCGCGCAGATAACCGACTGAGGCTTGTTCTGTTCACGCTGAATGACACTCTTCCTCTTCTCCTTACGGAGGAATTTCCGGAACTGAATGGACTGGAAGATCAGATTGAATGGCGCACCTTTGTTCCGCTTGTCGATCTTCCTGCTGAAATGGCGCGGTTTGATATCTCCATCATTCCACTTGAAGCCGGCAATGTGTTCTGTGAAGCCAAAAGCGAGATCAAGTTCTTTGAAGCAGCCCTTGGGAATGTCTGCTCCATAGCCTCCCCCACCGGCCCGTTCCGGCGGATTATCCAGCATGGCCAAAACGGGTTCCTTGCCAGCACGGCGGAGGAATGGCGCAACGTCCTGCTTATGCTCATTCAGGATCCGGCTTTGCGCCAGAAACTGGCCCGCAATGCGTTTCACTGTGCCTTGTGGTTTTTTGGCCCTGAACGTCTGAGCTTCCTGGCTCGTGACGCTGTGCTGTCCATGGGGCAAGGCACGGAGTCCGCTCAGGCCAATGCCCGATTGATTGCCCGCACCCAGGACACAACGCCCCTCATTCCTGTTGTGCCTGAAAGTGAAACACTTTTTCTGCACGACCATCTGGACCAGGCAGACGTGAGTGTAGTGATCACGTCCTACAACTATGAACATTTCATTCTGGAAGCGCTTGAAAGTGTGGCCGCTCAGACGCTGCCTGTGCTGGATCTTGTTGTCGTGGATGACGGCTCAACCGATGGGTCTCTGTCCCTGGTTGTGGCGTGGGCGGAAAAGCATACCCATCGCTTCAACCGTCTGCTTGTCTTGCGCTCCGCTGCCAATGCGGGCTTAG
>NZ_LHZQ01000062.1 GCF_001580915.1 Acetobacter tropicalis
CAATTGGGCTCATGGGTTATAGCAATCAACGGTTGGTATTATTGGTATGAACAGCAGGATGTGATTCAAGCTCCCTGAGGAGGCTAAAGATGAAAGACCTGTATTGGCTGACGGATGAGCAGATGGAGCGTCTGCGGCCCTTTTCTCCGAAGAGCCTACCTGTCAGGTTGTGAGACGTCATTGGCGTAATCAAGGATTTCGTCGACCTGTTTCATGATGTCACGACCAGCCGGTTTGATATAGTCTTGATTACGTGACGCGGGATGTTTTTCAAGCCATGAGATGATGCATTGGGCGGGAGCGATGCCGCCCAGAACACGCTGCGGGCGATGATTGTAGGCGAAACAGAAGCCTCTGAGCAGAATTTCCAGATCTTCATGGTTTGAGACACAGACCTGCAGTACTTCTGTAGCGACACGGCCATTGAAGCGTTCCACCATTCCATTGGTCTGAGGGGAGTAAGCCTTGGTCCGGCGTCGGTCGATTCCCATGTCATGACAGGCTTTTTCGAAGTCGTCCGCTGTAAAGCAGGAGCCACGATCGGTCAGGATATGGGTGATCCGGAAAGGAAAGGCCGATTTGACGGCATTGAGGAAATCAACGGAATTATCCGCATTTTCCGCGTCATAAACAGCCAGGTGCACTGAACGGGAACAGCGATCGATGGCGACATACAGAAAACGTTTCCGGCGGTCCCCATCTGCTGTCTGTAATTTTGGCAGATGTTTCACATCGATATGGACATAACCGGGATCGTAATCGCGGAACTTTCCCTGTCCCCGAACTGGTCCGGCCTTTGGAACAGGAGGCAGCCTGTTCAATCCGGCGTCTTTCAGTATCCGCCAGATATTGTCCCGGTTCAGATGCGGCAGGAAATGCCGTAAGACAAAGGTCAGATCATCCAGACCAAAACCGGTAGAACGCCGAAGCTGACAGACAATGGCGCGCTCCTCCTCCGAGGCTTTCCAGGCCAGCCTCCAGGGACGGCTGCTGCGGTCCTGACAGGCGTCCGAACCACGCCTGCGCCACTTGCGGACTGTTTCATCGCTGATCCCGTAGCGTCTGGCGAGCACGGATGTCGGTTCTGACGAACGAGCTATCTCAGCCCGGACAGCCGGTGTCGTGCGTGCCTGTGGGTGGATCTGAAGCATCATTCGGTCTCCCTGCAAACGGAAGAAAACAACGAAGCATAACGCGGTATCGCCCACGCTACATCATCCCAATGACGTGGTGTTTGCAACCAAACCGGCGTTAGCCTCGATGATGATTGAGCGGTAATCCCCCCATTTTTAGTCGGGCGTTGAATGAGAA
>NZ_LHZQ01000003.1 GCF_001580915.1 Acetobacter tropicalis
GCACGCGGGGATATGGAAAACCGCATCAAGGAATGCCAGATGGATCTGTTCTCAGACAGGACCTCGTCCCACACCATCCGGGCCAACCAGCTCCGGCTGTGGTTCTCGGCCGCAGCCTATGTCCTGCTGACCGCTCTGCAAAGACTGGCCCTTGGCCAGACCAGCCTGGAGACGGCGACCTGTGGCACCATACGCGCACGACTGCTCAAAATCGCGACACGTGTAACGCTCAGCGTCCGTCGGATTGTCCTGTCCATGCCGGACATGTTCCCCTGTCAGCATGAATTCGCCCTCGCTCATGCACGATTGCGAAGGCTCCGGAAGGCCATCTGAAGAAACAGACAGTGCACAGACCACATATCTTCCACCAACACTGCCTTCTCAGGCCGTGACACCCTCACTGCGTTCAGAACCCGCCGCCAGAAGCACAATATCGTCAATATTCCAGATCGGGCTCCTGTGGGATGACTGAATTCTACAAAATGACCCGAAATTGCCTCAAGTGTGAGAAATCCGCG
>NZ_LHZQ01000056.1 GCF_001580915.1 Acetobacter tropicalis
TCGTTGATCAGATATTCCGTCCGCTCATCAGACAAATTGTTGAGCGTCTGGATCACCAGAATTTTGAACATCAGCACAGGATCAAATGGCGGTCGTCCGCCTTTGCTTCCGTCAGAATACGCCAGGGCCTTGTCCAGATCAGGACGGAACGCTTCAAAATCCACAGTCCGGGAAAACGCTTCGAGCTGATCGCCAAGCCCACTCAGCCGGGCAAGACGTTCTTCAACATCAAAGAAACCAGACTGCTTCATATCGCCATTCCCTCAATCAACGCAGAAGAAATAGAATCATACAGAAGACCTCAAAACCAGGGGGTTTTTCGAACCCTCCACCTTGTAATAAAGGCAGAACCCCTGACCGTCCCATGTCAGAAGCTTGATCCTGTCCCCCCGGCGACCGCGAAAGGCGAAGAGAGCGCCCGATGTCGGGTCCTGACGCAGCCTGTCCTGTGCAAGTGCGGCCAGCCCCGATATGCCCTTGCGCATATCCGTAACCCCGCAGGCCAGATAGACACGCACACCGTTGCCCACGCCAATCATGCCGTCTCCGCGATCCGGATAACCCGCGCCAGAAGCTCTTCGGCAGGATGTCCCGTCACCCTGATACAACGGCCATTGCGCAGCACAATGGCCAACTCGTCAGTATCATCGCCAGACGCCACAGTGGGTGCATTCACGGAAGCAACAGGAACAAACGCCACAGACTGATCTGGGGAAGACAGTCTTTGACGGAATGAATTACGCCACTGGTAAAGATGTTGGCGGGTCAGGCCATGCCGACGTGCCACATCCGATACACTTGCCCCGTCCACACCAACTTCAGCCAGAATCTCCAGCTTCCGTTCGTCCGGCCAGCGGCGACGGCGTTCAACGCCAATCAGGATTTCCTGAGCCATATTTACCTCCCGAACGACGTCAATAACGACGTCGTTAACGACGGTAAGTTACCAGTCACAATCCTCAGGCATAAGGCGGCCTCAAGCGGCCGATTACGATTGTTGAGTGTCTGGATCACCAGGATCTTGAACATCAGCACCGGATCAAACGGCGGACGCCCACCCTTGCGCCCGTCCGAATAAGACAGGGGCTTGTCCAGATCAGGGCGGAACACCTCAAAATCCACAGTCCGGGAAAACGCCTCAAGTTGATCGCCAAACCCGCTCAGGCGAGCCAGGCGCTCTTCAACATCAAAGAA
>NZ_LHZQ01000134.1 GCF_001580915.1 Acetobacter tropicalis
TCTCATTCAAAAGTCACTCTTTTTATGGGGGGATTACCCGGTGATTTCAGCTTCTAATGCATGAAAAGACATGAGGGCAGGGCTTCCCTTGAAAATGAGAGAGGAGTGATTACCATCCAGAAGCTACATGCCATTTCGCCACGAGCAAGAAAACAAAAATCCTTGAGAGATGGGCCTGCAACGCTCTCTCAAGGATCTTCACGTATTATTCCGCTCACCGAAAAGACTGTCTTTAAGCTGCTGCGTCTCAGAAGGAGGTAGAAACTGTGCCTGTCATTGAAAAACGCGGCTCAACCATGAAGGAATTTCCGTATCCGGTATAGGCAGGCGAGCTACCGCTATAAACCGTGCTGGAATCTCTATCACTATACACCGCCCCCATGGCACCAGTACGCACAATAGAACCTGTAAGGTTGGTGAAGTTTAACTTGAAAGTTGGAGACTTGAGAAAGCTGAAAGGCTGAAAATGGTAGCCAAGAGAAAGGGAGTTGGTAACATAGCCAGGAATACGCTGGTCATTTGCAACGCTGACGGATTGAGGTCCTGTATAATGAACAGACCCGTTCGCAAAAAATCCTTTGTATGTATATGTCAAACCAAAGTTGGCGATAATGCGCGGAGCCATGACTGCTTGCGTGCCTTTGGAATGAAGCATGATCTGCTGGTACGGATCAAAAACGTTGCTGTCCTGCGTGGCATGCAGATACTCAATGGAAGCATAGGGGCTGAAGCCATGAATTGATTTTCCGGCGATCATGAAATCAAAACCACGCATGGTTTGATTACCAATGGAAAATGGACGGAAGCTATTCATACCCAGATACTGATCAACAATACGGTTGGTTACATTATAGTTGAAGAAGGACATATCCAGCATCAGATACTTGTTGTGATATCTGTATCCAAGTTCTTCCTTAATTGAGTACTGATTTTTAGGAATAGGCATGCTGGTATATAACCACCCAAGATCATTGGTGCTCGGCTGTCGATAATCGCCTTCTGCGTTGATATAAATCTGGTTCTGATTATCGATATTATAGCTGATAGAAAGCTGGGGGAGGGGAGCTGTGCGGTTATTTCCCTGATAACCGTAATAATCCTTGTTCCATGTATTCGCCATGACAAATTTGAACCCGGCGTTAATAACCAGCTTATCATGGAGATAACGAGCAGTATCCTGAATGAAGAGAGAATGGATTTCGTAACCAGCCTGCTGCCTGTCTCCTTTGGAAATAAGATAATCGCCCTTATTGGGGCCTGGGGCGGCCCCGTTATCCATAACAAATCCGCTTGGGTAATTCCGGTCCGTTACGTTGTTCTCATACCAATAGCCCAGTGAAATATGGTTATGCCGGTCAATATCATACCCAAGCTTTGCCGTAGCACCGACCTGCCTTGCTCCATGCTCATTAAAATAGGAGGTCATGTTACGTTGTGCCCCGGTAGCGTCCGTTCCAATTCCTCCGGGAGACGCATCCCACCCTTGGCCAAAGCTGAAGTAAGGCTGGAGATCAAACGTAAATTTTTTGGGTAACACCACGTGAACGGGAGCAGTCAGAAAGACCTGGTTCCAATGATCGTTATTGTTTTTCCAATAATTGACATTCCGTGGGTCAGAGGAGCGTCCCCATCCGATACCATTATGTTTATAGTTAAAGAATTGTTGTTCTGTTGGGTAATTATCAATCACAAAGTCTTCAGAGTTCCAAGAAAGAAAAAGATGAGCGTTTGATCCGTTATCCCAGTCTTTGCGCACACCGAAATCAATGTGCTTGCGCTGATTGATGCCTGCGCCCATCCAACTGCGAGCATGTGTATTGGAAAAGGAAAAAAAGCTTTTTACGCCACTATTCCCAATTTCACCTGATTCAAGGCGGATGAATTCTCGGGAGAGATTATTCGTCCCATAAGAAAAATCCATCATCCCGCCGAGTTTGTTCGATGGGAGATGGGTGCGGGAATTCATGACGCCGCCGGCAGCAGACATTACCGGAAGATCACGCGCAGCACTTCCTGGTGCCACGCTGACTTCCTCCAGATTTTCAGAATCAATGTCTTCCGTCATGTATTTGGCTGCCGCAGCCGGTGCACCGTCCACCATGAGTGCCATATCCAGATCAGTAAGCCCGCGAGACTGGATCTGGCCGCCCTCCATACCAGAACTATCAGGGGCCATGATATTGAGACTGGGAAGATTTTTAACAAGATCAAGAGCAGTAGATGTAGGGCTACGCATATTGATGTAAGCTTTTGTAACGGTCTGCACAGCATGAGGTGCGGTTTCCAGCCGCATCATGCCTCCGCCACCGTTTAGCGCCTGACGATGCGAGCCGACGAGAATATCTTCCTCACCTTTGGCTTGAAGCGGGTTAGAGGCTTTTTTTACTGGAGCAGTTCTTGAAGAATGTGGGAATGTCGTTTTTTTTGCGCCAGTATGGGGCGCTGCGTGGCGGGAAGAAGAAGGAGCCGCTTGTCCGGGGGTAGCAAAATTGCACAACGTGACTGCGCTAACCAGGCCAGAGAGAAGCATCAACCGTTCTCGACGAGAGAGAGATGCAAACAAACGAAAAGTTTGGAAAGAATTGGTCAGCATGCTCTGCTTTCCTGCCATGACATCAATACACAAAAAGAAAATAAAACAACGGCCCCGATCACGTAATGTCCTGAAAACAGCCAGAATGATTACCATCTCGTTATATATGGAAATCGATATGTTCTCACAAAAGGAAAAAAAGCATTTTTGCGTTGCTTTTATTCGAATGTAGATATTTTCCTTTTAGCCCTCCTTACAAAACAGCAATCTAACTCCTTGACCTTATTCAGGATAATGGGCGTGTTGTTCACCCAAGTTTGGCTTCTTTAAATATTTCTTTATAGAAAACAACCACTCCCGCTCCTGAAGCGAGAAAGCAACTTAAGGGATCGTCAAGCGTTGAAAATGTAGGCGCAGAAGATAGTTCCGTTTGCTTCGAAAACGTCTTCATGCGCAGGTTGAGTTCTTTTCATCCGGCGGAGCACACTGTCGCACAAAACCTAAAGCTACAGAGTTACACGACGGAAAGCTCTCCAGAAACGCGAGGCGAAACGCATGAAACTCTCTGAACAAATTACCTCCGCTGCTACGCAGGTTGGAGACTTTTTGACATTTGCAACTCAGGATGAATCCGGATTGCTGTCAGTAATAAATGATATTCTCGGGCCTGTGCCTCAGCCTGATCATCCCAGTAAACTGGAAGAACGTGCACAGGCAGTAGGGATGATTGATGTTATTCGCTACTGGCAAACGACAGACAAAGCGCGTAGCGCAACGCCAGAAGAAATCCAGCAGTTTTTCACCAAATCTGAACTGGACTCAATTTCTGAACAAACTGGCCTTTCAGAAGAGGCAACCATGAGCATGATGTGCGAACTGCTTCCCCGCTGCATTCGGCGCCGCGCACTGCACATGTCATTTACACGTCCGGCTATCTCCGACCCGGAATGAAACCCAAAAAAGAGGAGGTGCTGGCAAGGCATCTCCTCTTTCCAATTTCTAGGTAACCTCCAAGATAGTCTAAATTATTCTGCTTCTTGGTTATTGTTTGGCAAAGAATTAAGTAATTTTTTCATTTCTCGAATTACGTTGTGGACAGCATAAGGCTTTCTTACTACCGGAACATCCTTAAATTCAGCCGGAATCATTGAGCCGTCTGCATATCCGGTGGCGAAAAGGAATGGGATACCCTGCGCACGAAGGGCCTGAGCTATTTTGACCGATGTCTCGTCACCCAAATTCAGGTCCAAAAGAGCAATGTCCGGCATGTCTTTCTGCAAGGCTTGCTGGCCTTCATAAACAGATGAGACCGTCCTGACATCCTTCACACCATATTCCATCAGGGCGTGCTCTATATCCATAGCGATCAACAGTTGATCTTCCACGATCAGAACAGATGCCATCCGCAGATCATCATCAGTCGATCTGGCTTCTGACTGTACCATAACGTCTGGCATAAGATTGTCCTCCTGCGTGACAAGCACGGCATGGCGCTTGGGTAAATCAAAACGAATGAAAAGCCCTTCAGTTCGAAAATCCCATGCAGACCTGCCATTCAATTCATGGGGAATAGCAAGCTGAATCAAAACTGATCCGAAACCTTTTCCATCTGGCCGCGTAACAGGCGGTCCGCCGGTTTCCTTCCATGTCAGCACCCAATTCTGCTCTGCATCATCAAAGCGCCACGCCACTTCCAGACGTCCTTCCCGGCAGGAAAGAGAGCCATATTTTGCAGCATTTGTGGCCAGTTCATGGATAACGAGAGCAATAACAGAAAGACCCCGCCCCGTTAGCCATATCTCCGGGCCCTTCAAGGTGATTGTGCTTGCTTCCAGCCGATAGGGCTCCAGTTCCGCTTCTAGAAGAGGACGTAACAATCCCCCTCCATCCGCACGCACAACCTGATCATGTGCACGCGCAAGAGCCGTTATACGTGCCTTCAAAATGGAAAAATGATTCTCCATGCTACGCCCATGTGGAACAGGACGCCCCATAAGAGACTGCACAACCGCCAGAATGTTCTTAACACGATGGCTCAGTTCTTCATTCAGCATCCGCTGCCGAATATCAGCTTCCGCACGCTCCTGAAGCTGTTGCTGATGATATGCTCCCATCACTTCTATCAGGGCTGAGCGCAACTGAGTAGCTGCCTCCACATCATCCGCAGTCCATGGATAACAATGATCGCGCACTTGCTCTTTCCATATGGCAAAACTGGTACGCGGAGTAAGACGTGGGCCATTCGGGCCTGTTTTGTAAGTCTTGTTCGGGTCACCGCCCCAGTTGAGCGTCTGCACAATTTCCTTACGGAAGAGAAAAAGATAATCTCCCGGCTGTGCCGAAATGGGAATGACCATAACGCCAGCCACACTGGGGAGCAGGCACTTGGCCCACTCGAAATCCCCCGAAAAATGCGAGGTATGCCAGATGTGCCCACCCGCTACAGAGGAAATAGTGTCAACAAGCTTCTCTGCCACCTGCAAAGTGGTCGGGGCTTCTTGGTAAGAGGTCCATTGTCCGTTAATCCATAACCCCAAGCCATCACAAGGAACAAGGGGGAACAAATCTGCAATCCGAGAACGCAAATAGGACGGCATGTCCGTCATGGACACAGCATCCCTCAGGAAATTATCGATTAAGGCATGGGTTCTTCGCGTAATAAGAAGACGATTGGTACGCAGGATCACAACAATGCGGAGAGAAACAAACTCTCCAAGCATTTTGGCGACCGCGCGCTCTGCAAGGGTGAGAACACGGGGAGAGTAATTGTGGCAGGCAATCATCCCCCACAAGGAACCGTCCACAATCAGGGAAATGGACATGGAAGCACCCACGCCCATATTCGCCAGATATTCGCAATGAATAGGGGAAACACTGCGAAGCTGCGCGAAAGACATATCCAGCGGTTCACTACCCGGCAATTCCAGCAACGGCACGGGCGTATAAGCTACATCCCCAATGGTACGGATCAGAGCCCGGCGGTAGAGATCGCGCGCCTGTGCGGGAATGTCCCCACTAGGAAAATGCTGCCCAAGAAAGCTCTCAAGCAAAGGAGAACGTGCTTCCGCTATCACCTTTCCTGACCAGTCGGGATCAAAGCGATAGATCATGATCCGATCATACTGCAACACGCCGCGTAGTAGCCGCACGACCACATCACACAGTTTCTGCTGATCTGAGAGGTTACGTATCCGATCCAGCATAAGGCGTAGCTGCCCTATGGATTGCCGGCTGATTTCCGAGGCTCCTTCAGCCTCGCATTCAACGACCACTTCCTGCCCAACAATATGGACCGAAAGATCAAAAATGTTTCCCGGGGTTATTTCAATGCCGAACAAATAGGCTGGGCGCTTGAGAGAAAGGCTGTTGGTAAGCGCGTTGCGTATCTCATGCACAGCACTGCGACTGAGATGATCAGATAACAGATCTCCGGGCAGCATCTGCTCAAGACCAAGCATGGCGGCCGCATTGGCGGATACACGCCGGAGCATGAAATTATCTCTATCACAACTGAAAAGGCAGCCGTGTGGCTGAATACTACCGGGAATATGGATCGGTTCTTTATCGCAACTGGTCAGATCAGCCTTACCGAACTCAACCATGAGAAATGCCAGCCTGCTCATCTGTGCGTCTTACGGCATCCAAAGCATAGCAGAACAGTTGCCTTGCTCCTTCTACCGCGCTGTCTCCGTCAAATTGGGGAGCCTTTTCGAGCAAAGACAAGAAAGTTTTCCAACCATTCAGTGATCCTGATTGCATAGCCAGATGACGCGCACCAAAGTCTGCACTTAATCCCAGTTGGGAAGCTTGCTTGACCAGAATTTGTGCCCCCAAGGATGCTCCTTCCACCACATAAACCATCCCTAGTAATTCAGAAATATTTTGAGGAGGGGAGGGAGGAGGCAGAATGCTCGGAGACATGTCCATATCCCGAGCATCCTGATTGAGAACGGTCATAAGAGAGGCAGGACGCCACTCTTTCAAAAAATCTGGCCAGGAAATTGTCTGAAAGCAGTCTTCAACGCCTCCTCGCAACGCCATGATGCTCGCAAGATAGCGTCTATAAGCAGACAAAGAGTTCAATGGACCTATTGCGGTATCAAGTTGTTGATGGATCGTCCATGTGCCGTCACGCAAGGTAAACCGTCGGGAAGTCGCATTCATTGAAAGCAGAGCCGCTTTGCTGAGTTAGGATGTTAGAAGAAACATGGACCTAAATTCAGACATCAAAAGCAACCCTATTCAAATCCAAGTAGCACTACAGCACTATGTCACTTGCATGAAAAGGGATCAACAGCATGACTGCACAAGAAAAACAGAATATCTATAAACAATCCGCTACTGCTGCAATTCACCAGACAAAAGAAGGGCTGTGTGGATAAGCGCCAGGTGTGAAAAGCCCTGAGGGAAATTACCTAGCTGAATTTTTCTTTCAGCATCATACTCTTCCGCTAAAAGCCCAACATCATTTTGTAGCCCTAGTAGTCTTTCAAACAAAGTCTTGGCAGCTTCCTTTCGGCCATCCATAGCATACGCATCAGCCAACCAGAACGAACAAGCCAGAAAAGCACCTTCCTCTGAGTTGAGACCATCAACGCGGAAATCTCACAGAAGGGTTGTACATCGGGT
>NZ_LHZQ01000027.1 GCF_001580915.1 Acetobacter tropicalis
GTAAGCTTCCGGAGTGAGACGCCTTGTTGATTTTATGATGTGGTGATGTGTTCTGTTCATGACAGAGCAATCAGAACAGAATGATGCTTGTGTCGCAGCGACATTCGCTGCGACACAAGCATCGCGAGCCCTTCATCCGGTTATTGAAATTGTTGGCGAACGGCGCCGGGCCTATGATGACGCGTTCAGACGTCGGGTTGTGCTGGCTTCTTATGAAACTGGTCAGTCAGTCCGTGCTGTTGCGCGCCAGTTTGGTGTCCACATCAGCGTCGTTTACCGATGGCGTCAGAGACTGGATTTCGTAAACCCGTCTGCGAAAGAGCAGCTTTCTTTTGTGCCGGTTCATATGACATCCCCTGTTGAAGGGCTGGGAGGAGACCAGTCCTGCGGGAGTGGACATGAAGCCAGCATTATTTTTCCTGGTGGCGAGAAGCTGATGGTTGACAGCCGGATCGCGATTGAAGATCTGAGGAAACTCCTTCAGGTTTTACGCTCATGATCCCTCTTCCCTCTGGTCTGAAGATATGGCTGGCGGCAGGTGCGACAGACATGCGCCTTGGCATGCCCGGTCTGGCGCTGAGGGTTCAACAGTTTCTGGGGAGAGACCCCTATGCTGGTGATGTTTTTGTCTTTCGTGGCCGACGCGGCGATCTGGTGAAACTGATCTGGCATGACGGGATTGGAGTGTCCCTCTATGCAAAACGGATTGAACGTGGGTATTTCATCTGGCCCTCGGCAAAGGACGGGGCCATCCATCTGAGTGCGTCACAATTAAGTTGTCTGCTCGA
>NZ_LHZQ01000155.1 GCF_001580915.1 Acetobacter tropicalis
GGTGCTGCAGGGGAGGGGGCTGGCTGAGAGGGGGTGGTTGGCTGAGTGCTCATGGTCCGCTGCTTTTTGGTCTGGTGCGTTGAGAACAGAAAGGCGTTTATCTCTTTTTCATCGGAATGAACGATCGGTCATTTGTGTCTTTTTTACGCCATAATGCTTATGGGGAAAGCTGGCAATGATATGTGTTGACGCTCCCAATGGAGGGAGGATGAGAAAATACCAGTTAAAGCGCCGCTTGGGGTTTTCCAAAAAACAGATTTCCGGCGGATTTTTATATTAAATATAATATTTTCAAATAGTTATATTGAATGCGTGGCGATGAAAATATTTTTCTCACGATCAGGGAGGCAAAGTTCCAGAAAACATGGGCTTATGACGTGTAGGGCGTGTTTGTGGTTCGTCCAAGGTCGGGATTGCAATCTAAAACATGCTGATCGGCTGTTTGTTTTGATCGATAAAAACGATTTATTGGGTGGAGTGAGGAAAGAAAGATGTCACTCCTGCGTGAAAGAGCCATAATTTTATAAAATGCTGTCGCAAGAGTTGCATTATCCCAGTAGCAGAAGCGAACATGCTGCATTCTGGATAAGAAGAAAAGAAGGATTGTTTTCAGTGGATGGTGGCGAGCAGAGTTACTGGGTACATGACGATAACCTTGCTGTCCGCGTTGTGGCGATGCGACGGGATACCAATGCTGCAGGAGATGTCTTTGGTGGATGGGTTGCTGCGCATATGGATCTGGCCGCCAGCACAACGGCTGAAGACAGGGCCGGGCGCAAATGTGCCACGGTTGCGATAGACGGGCTTGTGTTTCATCGCCCCATGGCGGTGGGGGATGAATTGAACGTTTATACCCGTATTCTCAAGGTTGGCCGCACATCCATGACAATTGAGGTTGAGGCAATTCGCAGAATACGGCGCACCGCCATCCGGCAGAAAGTCACGCAGGGAAAATTCATTTTTGTGGCGTTGGATGATGACGGCAAACCGTGCGCTGTTGACAAATAAAGCCCTACGTTTTGGCATTTTTTATAGGTCAGAACGCTTAGGCAACGCCGGAGAGTATCCGATACCAGGAGCCCTGCGTGCTACGGGCAGGAAAGGCAGTAAGGTCTAGTGATATAAGCGTTTTGGCTTGTAATACAGGCAGGCTGGAGGCAGCATGGGGGCATGAACAAAATCATGCATCTTCTTTCTTCGGCTCTTATTACCGGCTTTCTATGTGCCGGGAGTGCGTATGCAGAGACGGAGGGGGGAAGTAAAGAGGTCGCTCCTTCCGCTGCGGAAAAACGCGTTATTCAAAACAGTATTGATGCTGTACGGAACGCTCAGGAGCGCGCAGCCATAGAAAGCCAAAGTGCTGTATGGAAAATGACAACCTTCCTGTGTCAGGATGCGGCGCGGGCTGTATTAAAAAAAAGAGGCTCAGGACGACGGTTTTTCCTACAGGATGACCAACCTGAGAGTCAGGTTTTTGTTGGTCCGGACCTTCTGACCGGACGTGGGCAGTTCAGTCTGAAAAAAGACCCCATGCAGTGGGTTCCATTTACGTGGGCCTGCCATCTTAACCCAAAAACAGCTAAGGTTGTACGGTTTGATGTGACCCCGGTAAGTAAGGCTGCTGATGTTTCAGCAAGTCAGCCGGTTTGTAAGGCAAAAGAGTTATACCTTACTGTTGATGATCAGAATGGGGCTTTTAATGGAATGTCCCATTCCGGAACGATGGTCACGTTGAAGAATGCGGGGGGCACCCCTTGTTCTGTTCCGGCTTATCCGGTGGTGGAACTTCAGGACAATGCAGGGAACCGTTTGCCGGCTGTCCGTCAGAAAGACGGCGCTACCGCTTCGGCTATAAAGAACGGCCAGCCGCAAGGTAAGGCAGCCATGACGCTCCCGGAGGGAGGCGAGGTGCATACTGCCCTGCGGTGGGTCTCCGGCGATGTGTATGATGACAGCCATAATTGTATGACGGCTACGGCTCTTCAGGTGAAATGGGATAATGGACGGCAGATCGCGCGTGTTCCTGTGCAGGCTCATTTGTGCGCCCCCGCCCATAAGAATGCGGAATTCGAACAGGCACCATTGAGCTCCGCGAAGGCTGCGCCGTAGAAGGGGGGAGAGGATTCTCTGGTGAGGGTTTAATCGTGTTTCTTCGGCAATTGACCTATCTGCTCGCGCTTGACCGCTTTCATCATTTTTCCCGCGCGGCGGAAGCCTGTGGGGTTTCTCAACCTGCGCTTTCGGCGGGTATTCGGCAGTTGGAAGCAGAGTTGGGTATTACCATCATCCAGAGAAACCGCCGGTTTTTTGGTCTGACAGCGGAAGGGGAGCGGGTGCTGGCGTGGGCACGCCAGACGTTGGCCGCCCTAGACGGTTTACGGCAGGAAGCTGCCCTTGCGCAGGATATGGCTGGTGGATCGCTCGTCATTGGGGTTATTCCGGCAGCGAGTCAGGTTGTGCCGGTATTGCTGGAGCGTTTTCGGGCGGTGGTGCCCGCCCTGCATGTTGAAGTAAAAATCTGTTCCAGCAGAGACATTGTTCATCTGTTGCGTGAGCACACATTGCAGCTTGGCCTGATGTATCTGGATCAGGTTCCAGCAGATAGCCCTTTTGAGACGCATACATTGTATGTGGAAGAGCACGTGCTGGCGGCGGCAAAATCCATGCCTTTGCCAGCGCCCAAGACAATAAAATGGAAAGATATTTCTACAGTGCCACTCTGCCTATTTACCACGGAAATGCGGAGCCGCCAGTTGGTGGATGCTGGGTTCCGAGAAGCTGGTGTAACCCCCATCATTCTATTGGAAACCAACGCATTGGAACTGCTCCATGCGGAGTTACTGTCAGGCCGTTTAGCCAGCATTTTGCCGGTTACAGCTTTGCCTGAACGGGTAGGGCCAGAAGGTTTGCAGATACGCCATATTGGCCCTTCTGTTTCTCCAGAGGTCGGGCTGGTGAAACTGGACCATTCAAATGGGAGCGCCGTTCTGGAACGGATATGGGGTGTTGTGCACTCCCTGAAGTTGGATGACGTTTACACATTCTGATCTGGTTAAGGGAGTATTATAACTTCTGCTTATGAACTGATTACAACAAACGCTTGGACGTTTATCCATGCGTTTTGCATGGTCCGCTTTTTTCAAAATGAGGAAACGCCATGCGCAGCGCCAAAGAGCAGGGAAGGCTTGGGGGACGATCCTTTTCAGCCTCCGTCCTTGGCGCCAGAACGCTGCGGTTTTCTGCCCGGATGGAGGAGCAATGGCTGCGTAAGTTGCAGTGGTTGCTGGCCCCTTCCATTGGGGATGTCACATTTGCCGTTCGGTCCTCACTGGCTGCAGGGCTGTCCCTGCTGATTGCCATGTGGATGGAACTGGATAGTCCGCAATGGGCCCCTCTGACTGTCTGGGTGGTGGCGCAGTCTTCTCGCGGGGAAAGCCTTTCCAAGGCACGCTGGCGTATTGCGGGCACGGTGCTGGGTGGCGTGGTGGCTATTGGGCTGATTGCCGCGTTTCCGCAGGCACCCGGCCTGTTCTTTTGCGTCTTGGCGTTCTGGATTGGTTTTTGCTGTGGTTGGGCAACTTTTCTGGAAAGTTATCGGGCCTATGGCCTTGTCCTAACCGGTTTTACATCTGCCATTGTGGCCACAGGCGCTATTGCCCGACCTGATGATGTATTTAACGTCGCGATTGCGCGTGGAACCTACATTGTTCTTGGGGTGGTGTGTGAGGCCGTACTGGCCATGCTGTTTTTACCCTATATACAGGAGCAGGCGAGGAAAAATCTGGATACGCGGCTTGAGGGAGCATTAACGGCGGTTACCGGGTTGGTGCAGGACCTGATGGCCGGGAAAGCCGATGCTCAGGCGCATGCGCAGGTCCTGACAACACTGGTTTATGCAAATAGCCGTATAGAGTTTGATGCGCTGGAAATAGGAGGGCGCACGCATATTGCCGACCATGCGCGGGCGGCGCTTTCATGCATGATGGTCATGTTGGCTCGGGCGCGCAGCCTTTCCCTGCTGGGGAGGATGGAGTGCTGTGAGGCTGATGAACCCGTGCCAGGAGCGCTGATGGCTGATTATGACAGGGCACGGGCGCATATTCTGGCGGCTGAACATCCCATAAGGGGAGATCATTTCCGCTTTCATATGTCATCACGCAGGCATGCGCTTGAATCCGTGGAAAACGGCATACGGGCCTGCGCAGGTATTCTGGGAAGCTGGTTGGTCTGGGAGGTAACGGCCTGGCCGTCTGGCGCAGGTTTTGTGTCTTTTGTGGCGCTTGTTTATGGTCTTCTGGCAACGCGTGAAAATCCGATTGTGGCGTCTGCCTCTTTCTTCAAGGGGGCGTGTTGGTGTGCTGGTGTGGCGGGGGTTTACACACTGCTGGTTCTGCCAAAAGTGACAACACCGGAAATGCTGTTGATGGTGATTATGGTCCCCATGACGGTAGGGGGACTGGCAGCGCGCCATGCCGCTACGGCGGGTTATGCGTTTTCTTTTAATATGTTTTTTCCGGTGCTGCTCGGTCCTCGTAATGATGGCCGTTATGATGAACAAACCTTTTTCAACGGAGCGCTGTGCTTTCTATTAGCTGTTCTGTTTGTTGGCTGGACATATCGGATAGTTTTGCCGTTTCGGGTTGATTCTCATATGCGGCGCACAGAGCAATGGCGGCAAAAGCGCCTGAGGGCGCTGGCGGGGCCGGGAAACAGAATGACCGTTCAGCAATGGCTGGCTGAAAGTTCAGACAGTCTTGTGCGCATTCTTAGAAATGCTCAGGCTGTTCCGGCATCTCTCCGTTTGACTTACATGCAAAATCAGTTGCGCCAGGCTAGTATGGGTATGGGTTTGATCGCCATAAGAAATGCCGCTCAGGATAAGAAACTTCCTCTTGCGGTCAGACGGCCCTTGCATCTGTTCCTGCGGAAATGGGCTCAGGGAGACCCACGAACTGATTTTTGGAACCACCAGATGCAGAACTGGGTGATCCGCCAGCAACGTAATGCTAGCGGGCCATATGTTCAGGATGAGCTGGAAAAGGTGCAGGTCATGTTGAAAATAATTGCTGTTGAAGGTGCTTCACTCTGAACAAAGTTCAGAGGCGTGGGGTGGCTGAAAGCTCGGTAGAAAAGAAGCCATGACCGAATTTGAAAGCCGAAAAAGAGTAACCTTGATAGAGGCTGTCTGAATGAGGAGGAGAACAGGCAGCGTCTTCCGGGAGGAAAAGGTTTGATTGCTTTTCCTAATCCTCTTTCCTGGCCGAGTTACGGACGAATGGTGGGGTTATGCTCATCACCCATGCCACAGGCTGTTGGTTCATCAACCGTCAAAAGCAGGCGTAAGCGTTCTGGCATCGGCAGATGAGAGACGGGAGGGGACCGATGAACCACTCCTTGACCGTTGGTGCGCGGCCATCTGTTTCCCTGAAGCAGGGCTATGTGCCCGGTAGGAATGTGATGGACTTCCGTTGGAGTATTATGGGCCAATTGCGAAAGATCAGTCTGCCTTGCTGCTGTTGGTAGCCATTGTGTTCCTCGTCCGTAATAAGTGCAAAGCAGCCGGAGCGTTACGTGATCGGTATGGAATTTTCGGCAGGAATCTGTGTTGATCTGCTCCAGCCTAAACCGCACAGCATTAAGGCCACTTGCTTTCTGGTAGATGTGGACAAGCTTCAAGGCATCTTCAAGCAAAGGCTGCGCGTTACGGGGAATGTAAGGAGATAGGAGGGAATGCAGGCTTTCTGGCGTGCCTTTGGCCAGTAGAAGCTGTGGTCCTTCCTCAATCATAACGTTAATGGCCCCTTCAAGTGATTCTGGAAGGGTGCGTGCAATAATCGATATGGGTTCATTGCCTGAGTGCGTGTCATCCAGAGCGTTTTGCAGCAGCGACAGTCTGGTTGGGCAAAGGAGAGAAGGCATGGAGAACCCTGAAATGTAATGTTATAAAGTTACATTATTATGAGGTGAACGCGAGAAATGCAAGAGAGGAAGCTTAAGCCGCGATAGGAAGTGTTTTTGAAGGAGAAGAGAAAAGGGATAGAGTGAAAAAAAGTGAGCCGGAAAGAAGGGAAATTCTGATGCAAAAAGCCATATGGTCGTGGCACGCGGCGGTAGCGGGAAGTGTTCTATCTGTCATGGTTATGGC
Source organism: Acetobacter tropicalis (assembly GCF_001580915.1). Classification (GTDB taxonomy): domain Bacteria; phylum Pseudomonadota; class Alphaproteobacteria; order Acetobacterales; family Acetobacteraceae; genus Acetobacter; species Acetobacter tropicalis. Next base: position 6,146 of record NZ_LHZQ01000155.1, read on the forward strand.
AATGGACGCCAAAGCGCAGGATCAGATACCGCCGCCTCAGTCATCCCTCCATATTCCTTTGGCTCCTGCTGTCAGCGTGCAGGAACAGAAGACGTTTTACCGTTGTAAGGGGGCGCGTGACTTACGGCAGAAGCTGCCGAAAGGTGATTTTTTGGTAACATACCTCAATGCAGGTGCAACCAGTCTGGCGGTGCTGCCGGTTGAAGGTCAGACACTCGTTTTCACCAATGTTATTTCGGGCTCTGGAGCCAAATACGTTGCCGATCGGTTTGTGTGGTGGAGCAAAGGCACGGAGGCTTTTTTCTCTGAAGACCGAAAGGACGTAACGGCACAACTTCTCTGTAAAGAAGTGGCACCTCTCCATACTGGAACAGATGAACCTGTTCGATAAGTGGAGACTTCCTGTATAAAAAAGGAGGAAGAGCGGGGATGCTTCTGGAAAAAAGCGGTCGCACATTTTTGCAGGACCGCCAGCTTGGAAGTTCTTTGTCGGCTATTGCCGGGGCCATAAATGCCTTTGGTTTTCTGAGTGCTGGATATTATTGCGCCAATATGACCGGCAACGTGTCTGCTTTGGCGGCTAATTTTGTAAATGGAGACATCAAGGTTGCCTTCGTTTCGGGGGCTTTGGTGGTGTGTTTCCTGTTTGGAGCCATGCTTTCCGCCGTCATGGTAAACGTGGGCCATCGGCGTGGAGCTGCTGGCGTTTATGCTTATAGTATTCTGATAGAGGCGATTATTCTGGCAGCGCTGGCGCTGGCTAAAATGTTTTATGGGGTACCGTCAGGCCAGAGCATTGTATCACCTGCCATCCTGAGTTTCTTGATGGGGATGCAAAATGCGACCGTGACCCGTGTTTCTGGAGCTGTGGTGCGAACTACCCATGTAACAGGTATGCTCACAGACTTGGGGATAGAACTGGCAAACTGGCTGGAAACATTTGCGAAAAGTGAAGAGGCGGAAAAGCATATCAGAATGCTCCAGCGTCTGAGACTTCACAGCCTGATTATTGCCTGTTTTATTTTTGGAAGTGGTATTGGCGCCTTAGGGTATTTGCACTGGCAGAAAGGCTTTTTGCTCACCATAGCCTGTATACTTGGATGTCTTGCGCTGCCCGGTATTTTTGTGACGTCTACCGCAGAGAAACCGAATGACTCCTAACCTAAACAGGAAGCCATTTTTCCAGATTTTGAAAGCGTATGATTGAGCTGAGATGATTTGAAGCTAATGACGATAAGCCAACATATTTTTATCTGCCTTCATGTGCAGACGTTTGCCTTTACCTCGACTGAGAGTGGGAGGGTGACTATTTTTTGAGAGAGGGCAAAACATCTAACGATGTTGTTTTGCCCTCTCTGTTTTTATTTTACAAAGCCGACTATTTTTTCAGCTTCGGAGACAATAGGTTCCGCAATGGCTTGGGCGCGTGATGCCCCTGAGCGCAGGACAGAGAGCAGATGGTCTTCATTTTGCATCAGGCGTTTGGTTTCCTGTGCGATGGGCGCAATAGCATTCACCACAACGTCTGTTAGAGCCTGCTTGAAGGGGCCAAAACCTTCGCCTGCATGTTTTGCCAGAACGTCCGTAATGCTGATGTCCGAAAGGGCAGCATAGATTGTGACCAGATTTTTGGCTTCCGGCCGGTTTTCAAGCTGTGCGGGATCTTCAGGCAGAACGTCCGCATCGGTTTTTGCGCGGCGGATCTTGAGTGCGATGGCATCTGCGTCGTCCGTCATCTCAATCCGACTCTGGGCGGAAGGATCTGATTTGGACATTTTCTTGGTTCCATCCCGCAGGCTCATGACGCGTGCCGCAGCAGGAGGAATAAGGGCTTCTACTTCCGGGAAGAAGGAGACCCCATAATCATGGTTGAATTTCTGAGCGATATCGTTGGTCAGTTCCAGATGCTGTTTCTGATCTTCACCAACAGGCACGCGGGTTGCCTTGTAAGCCAGAATGTCGGCAGCCATCAGACTGGGATAAACGTATAGACCGGCGGAATGATTTTCCCGGTCCTTGCCTGCTTTATCCTTGAACTGTGTCATGCGGTTGAGCCAGCCCAAGCGGGTGACACAGTTGAAAATCCACGCCAGCCGTGCATGAGCCGACACAGCGGATTGATTGAACAGGATGTGTTTTTCCGCATCAATGCCGGACGCTAGGAGAATGGCGGCCTGCGTAAGGGTTTGGTGCCGCAGTTTTTCCGGTTCCTGCCACACAGTAATAGCGTGCATATCTACCAGACAGAACACGCACTCATGGTCGGCCTGTAGGTTAACCCAGTTCCGGATAGCGCCCAGATAGTTACCAAGCTGCGGAATGCCGGACGGCTGAATGCCAGAAAAGATGCGTTGCATATGCTTTACCACTGTGATCGTGAGCCAGGAGAAATTAGGGGATAGGAGAGAGCTTGTTCAGATTTTCCCGTTCTTCCGCCACCATTCCCGCAGATTTTCGCACAGCACGAGCGGCGGCGATATCCTCTTTGGTCATAACAGGGGCAGGCTGCGTTGAGCCGCGGGCAGAAAGCCAGGAGAGGATCTGCGCAACCTCATCATCTTTAAGGTAACGGAAGGGGGGCATTTCTGCTTCATAAGGCATGCCATTGGCCATGATTGGTCCGCTAACACCATTCATGAGCACATCAGCAAGATATTTACGGCCTTCTGCCGTGCTGGCAATGCGGTCTAAGCGCCCGACCAGCGGTGGAACGGAGCCGGGCATGCCGTCACCGCTATGATGGCAAATACCGCAGTTGCTGCCGTAAAGATTTTTCGGGCTTTTGGGCGAACAGCCGCCAAGAAGAAGGGAAAGAGCACCAATCGCCAGAAAGGCGGACCGCGTGCTATGAAAAGACATCATGGTCTGAAACCTGTCCTACCGGTTCTGCGCATGACAGAACCGGTTCAGGCCGTTTCCGGATTAATGAGCGTGATCAACGCCCAGCAACTGGATACGGAAAATAAGCGGGCTGTCTGCCGGGATAATCCCCATGGCCTTGTGGCCATACCCGAGTTCGGGCGGTACGTAGAGCATCCAGGTGTCACCCACATGCATCATGGGAAGGGCTTCCATCCAGCCTTTCACCAGACCCTGCAAGGGCATCTGCATGTAAGCGCCATCGCCATGCTGTTCGGAACTGTCAAAAATGGACCCATCTGGCAGGCGGCCTTCATAGATCAGCATCATCACGTCTCCCGGGCGCGGCTGTTCGCCGTCCTTGGGGCCGGATTTCAACACCTTGTAGGCCAGGCCATCCTTCAGCACGGTCACACCGGGCTGAGAGCGGAGTTTGTCCATCTGCTGGGCTGGGGTCAGTTCAGGTTCCGCTTCCTTATGTGAACCGCACGCAGCAAGAGAGACGGCCATGCCGGCCGCAAGCAGGTAAGGAGTAAGTTTGAAACGACTGGTCATGACCCTCTCGACAATCTGAAAAGAATGGCGGTGACGTCGCGCCCTTAAAGCGCGCCGCCCTTACGTCCGATCTGAGCACCCAACCGCAGACGTAGCGCGTTCAGTTTGATGAAGCCCTGTGCGTCTGCCTGGTTGTAGGCACCTTCGTCATCTTCAAACGTGACAACGCGGGTATCATACAGGCTGTTCGGGCTTTCACGCCCTACGCAGATAACATTGCCCTTATACAGTTTCAGGCGGACACGGCCCGATACGGAATGCTGGGAGGCATCAATCAGAGCCTGCAGCATGCGGCGTTCCGGGGAGAACCACAGCCCGTTGTAAAGAATGGCAGCATAACGCGGCATCAGGCTGTCCTTGAGGTGCATGGCCTCGCGGTCCAGTGTGATGGATTCAATGCTGCGGTGGGCCGTCAGCAGGATGGTGCCGCCGGGGGTTTCATAAATCCCGCGGGACTTCATGCCCACAAAGCGGTTTTCCACCAGATCAAGGCGGCCAATGCCATTGGCTTTGCCCAACTCGTTCAGCTTTGTCAGCAGCGTGGCTGGAGACATGGCTTCACCATTGATGGCAACCGGATCACCGCTGACGAAATCAATTGTGATTTCCGTAGCTTTGTCGGGCGCTGCTTCTGGAGAGATGGTGCGCTGGAACACAATTTCTTCTGGTCCAACTGCCGGATCTTCCAGCAGTTTTCCTTCAGAAGAAGAGTGTAGCAGATTGGCATCCACCGAGAACGGCGCTTCTCCACGCTTGTCCTTGGCAATAGGGATCTGGTTTTCTTCGGCAAAAGACAGCAGCCGGGTGCGGGAGGTCAGATCCCACTCACGCCACGGAGCGATCACCGTGATGTCGGGCTGCAGGGCGTAATAGGCCAGTTCAAAACGAACCTGATCGTTCCCTTTGCCTGTGGCACCGTGGGCGACAGCATCTGCACCGACCTGACGGGCGATTTCAATCTGGCGCTGGGCGATCAGAGGGCGGGCAATGGAGGTGCCCAGCAGATACTGGCCTTCATACAGGGTGTTGGCCCGGAACATCGGGAACACGAAATCCTTCACGAAGGTCTCACGCAGATCTTCGACAAAGATTTCCTTCACACCGAACATTTCGGCCTTTTTGCGCGCCGGTTCCAGTTCTTCTCCCTGACCCAGATCAGCGGTGAAGGTGACAACTTCACAACCATAGGTCTTCTGCAGCCAGCGCAGGATGACAGATGTGTCCAGGCCGCCTGAATAGGCCAGCACAACTTTTTTGACATCTTTTCTGGCGGCAGGTGCGCCCATGGGAGTGATCTCCTGAGTAAGTAAGACAAGAATGTTTCGCCCTGCTTCCTAGCATCAGCAGGGCAGGGGAACCAGAGGCCAAGCTCGTATCTGGGTAAGAAGAAGCAGAAAAATCAGCCCTGCGCTGCGCGCACGCGTTCGCTTTCAGTTTTCAACTGCCCACAGGCCGCTAGAATATCGCGCCCCCGAGGTGTACGAATAGGAGACGCAAATCCGGCATCCATGATGATATCCGCGAACTTGTTCTGCTGTTCCCGCGTGGAGGGGCGGTAGTCACTGCCCGGCCAGGGATTGAACGGGATCAGGTTCACTTTGGCGGGAATACCTGAAATCAGCCGTACCAGTTCACGTGCATCGGCTTCACTGTCATTCACGCCACGCAGCATGATGTATTCAAATGTGATGCGGCGCGCATTGCTGGCTGCCGGATAGCGGCGGCAGGCGGCGAGAACCTCTTCAATCGGATATTTACGGTTGAGCGGTACAATCTGGTCTCGCAGGTCATTCCTGACAGCATGCAGGGAGACGGCCAGATTGATTCCCAGTTCGTCCCCGCAGCGATCCATCAGGGGCACAACGCCGGATGTGGAAAGGGTAATGCGGCGGCGTGACAGGCCAATTCCCTCTCCATCCATGATGATTTTCATGGCTTTGGCGATGTTCTCGTAATTATAGAGCGGCTCTCCCATGCCCATAAGAACAATGGTGGAAAGCAGGCGCGGCGTCTCGCCTTTGGGGCTGGGCCATTCACTGTAGGAATCCCGCGCAGCCATGAACTGCCCCACAATTTCCGCAGCGCCCAGGTTACGAACCAGTTTCTGGGTGCCAGTATGGCAGAACGTGCAGGAGAGGGTGCACCCTACCTGCGAGGAGATGCAGACAGCACCACGATCTTCCCTACGGTCAGGAATGTAAACAGTTTCCGCTTCCTGCCCATCCCGAAAGCGGAAGAGGAATTTTCGTGTTTCATCGGTGGACGTCTGGACCATGGCCGCGTCTGGCCGACCAATAATGAACTGCTCCGCCAGCTTTTGCTGCAAAGGCTTGGCGATGCTGCTCATCCGGGAAAAATCTGTCACTCCCTGATGATAGATCCAGTGCCAGAGCTGCTTGGTCCGGAACGGCTTTTCCCCGATTTCCAGAAGAATTTCTGTAATTTCGTCGCGGGAGAGGCCAACGAGGTCTCGGCGTCCGTCTGCCAGTCTGGCTTCTGGGGGGCTGAATAACGCAGCCTTGGCCAGAATGCGTGCCCGTTCCTCCGCATTCAGAGAAGCCGCGGCTTCGGCATCATGAGTTTTGGGGTGAGAACCTGAAGAAACGAGAGACATACATAACGCCGTAATGGGAGGGGGATGATGAACTTATAACAGAAAAAGGCCCGGCGGGCACCGGACCTTCTCCATATTATAGACTGTTTTTAACCGAAACAGCAAAGGCTTGCTGCTTCCCTATGGCAGGTCAGTCAGTTCTGCCCGCTGTTTGCTGCGTGAGGTTGGTCCTGCAGATCAGCGCGCAGCCAGGAAGCTACGTGCGTTTTGGCAGGATCGATTTCATCCATGATCAGGCTGATGGTCTGCGCGGAGTACGCATCCGGCTTGCTATCCGGAGAAATTGGAAAAGTCGGGCGTGGAATATCAAAAGTCAGCGCAGGCTCCGGTGCGTCTCCCTCCGAACTGGCAGGCGCAGGGCTGTCTGACTGAATGTTGGCGACCACCGACAGTCTGTCTGCGTCCGGATGCTGACCGAAGAAGAGATAAGCGTAGGAGGCCGCTGCCGAAAGCACATCCCGCATAGCGATCCGATACCGGTTGGTGCCATCAGATGGGAGCGCCCGCGCGTGCAGGGTAGCCGGGTCTGCCGTAATAACGAGGGTTTCTGCCTCAGGTTCATCCTGCAGGATTAAACCATCCTGTTCGTAATCGCGCAGAAGGGGGCTGCTTGTGGCCAGAATGCTGTCATTGTGCGCAACTGCTGCGTGATAGGGAACGGGCGCAGCCTGAACAACATCAGTGATGCCGAACAGGCTGGTTGTGACACCGAGCATCATGATGAATTTACGCATAAATAAAACAGATCCTTTTTTGCTGAGAAAGCTAAGCTCTCATAAAATTGTGGCAAAAAAGGAGAAGAATAGCCATGCAGAAAGAGCATGAGGCGATATAAAATCGGTTTTATGTAAAATGAAATGGGGCTGGCATAGGTAAGCGAATAAAGGCTTGATATGT
>NZ_LHZQ01000109.1 GCF_001580915.1 Acetobacter tropicalis
AATGGCCCTGAATATGTCAGTCATACGTTGGTTTCATGGGCCGAAAAGCAGGGGATTACCCTGATTTATACACAACCGGGCAATCCGCAGCAGAACGCCTATATTGAACGCTACAACAGAACTGTCCGGCAGGAATGGCTGGAGCAGTATTTGTTTGAAAGCATTCAGGACGTGCAGGAGGTCGCAACACAATGGCTCTGGACATATAACCATGACAGACCCAACATGGGGAACAGCGGGCTAACCCCCGCCCAGAAACTAAAAACAGCTGCCTGAATTCTCATTCAATGCCCCACTAAAAATGGGGGGATTACCCAGAATCTGCCCGCCAGGACAGAAAACCGTCGGTAAGCCAGATCAGACGCATAGGAAGTCCTGAACAACCAGAAAATGATCCAAAATTACTCCATCTGTGAGATTTCCGCGTCGTTCATGCAGACGGGTCCATTTTGACAGCGTGTCAGGATGAATATCCAGCTTTGGCGCTATCATCATCACTGCGGATCAGCGTGACGGATGGTTCTTCTCTTCCTCCAGAACCATGCGGGCTGCACGTTCACGAAACTCAGGTGGAAAACGCTTCGATTTGTTGCTCATGAATTCTTCTTACCTCTCGGGTCGTTCTGTCTCCACAAAACCCGGGGCAATTCACTGGGCTCCGACCGGATCTGCCGGTGTCGTGCGTGCCTGTGGATGGTTCCGAAGCATCAGTCGGTCTCCCTGCAAACGGAAGAAAACCATGGAGCGTAACGCGGTATCGCCCACCCTACATCATCCCAATGACGTCTCACAACCTGACAGCTAGGCGCATCAACTAACGGTTTTTCAATCCCTCCAAGTAGCGCCAACCTAAAATTTGTGCAACGATCCCATATCGATAGTTTTTTCCAGAACGTATTTAAATAATACCACTGACATTAGGAGCCAAGCAAAACTTGACATTAGACAAGTAATAAAATCAATACAAAATCCGTGCCTAAAATCACCCGTTAACGCTGCATGAGCTTGCATATATATAGGCAGAGCATACAACAAATCTGCAAAATTACCATTTCCCCACAAAGGATGCCATACCAACAAAAATCCAACTATAAATTGACCCAACAATAATATAATTCCCAGCTTTTTTGAGAAAAGTGCATATGAAGCTGCAATAAATCCCATGGAAAGCGCTGATATTAATACAGAACAAGAAAAAGATATTTTTATTATATTGATGCGCAGAGGAATTTCTAACACTACCGACAGTAATATCATTATGATAATGATATTTATTAGATTAAATATCATAGATGAAATCGCTCGAATATAGAGTATTTTGCTGAAACCGTATTTTGAGAGCATAATTTGCTCTATACAACCTATATTGCAGTCAGAAATGATTTGCGTCGCCATCTCGCTATATAGAGAAATGCAAAGCATCCATAAAACGTAACCATAAGAAAAAATATGCGTGTTGATACGTTCTCCTACGGAATATCCGCCAACTACAGTTGCAATATAAAACAATAATATAAAAATAGGTATCGACATAAAAAATTCAATCGGATATCTCACCGACAATATAAAATTTCTTTTAATCTCCGATGCTAGTAATTTCATTTTAAAGCCCGTTTATTTCGTTAACATACAAGGTATTAGAAGAAATTGATTTCGCGAAGTTTAGATCATTTGTTGTTATTATCGTTGTCAGATTATTATTTAAACCTTCGTCCAATATCATTTTTACGATATCTATACCAGACTCATCGAGTGCTAAAGATGGCTCATCCAAAAGGAGAATCCTTGGTAAATGTACAGTTGCCAAAGCCAATGATAATCTTTGCTGATAACCACGAGAAAGATCTAATCCTAAAACGTTACTATACTCCTTCAATCCACATTTTTTGATATGTTCATCTATATTTCTGGAAATTCCATTATTTCTTATGGAGGAGAAATATGTTATGTTTTCCCTTACGGTAAGCCGCGGATAAAAACCTCGCGTTCCCTCTATAAGTAAGCCACATACACGCCTAAAATCCTGTATCGTATCATAATTGCCAACTTTGATTTTCCCAGAATCCGGCTTACTTAAACCACAAATTAGCCGTAATATTGTAGTCTTTCCCGATCCGTTTCGACCCAGCAACACTGATACCTCACCAGGCGAGAATGAAAAAGTTGACTTGCAAAGTACGTTAATTCTTGTTTTTTTTCTCGTTATTGTTTTTGTAACGTTAGAAAAATCTACGGAGAGACTCATTTACCTAAATCTCCTGAAATACAATTTAGAGTCTTACGAGCAATTTCCCTTATTTTTGATGAACTATCTCTAGATGCCTTTTCCCATACCTTTTCCGCAATATTTGTATCAGAACCAGCCAATGCGTCGTAAGCAGAAAATCTGACCCACTCTAACCTATGCTTCTGTGATATTTCCTCGATAATTTCTGTAGACTCTGCGCCTAGCGCCAACGCCATATTGCACAAATGAATAATCGATGATCTATTGCTAATATATTCGCATTCTGTGATTTCTCTATTCATCATTAACTGAGGAGTCTCTAATAGTTCACGATGGTTATCAGTAATAATATTCAATGATATTGAAAAATCTTCCGGCGCAAGTTGCGAGTGTATATCAAAACTTTTCCTGTATAAAATTATTTTTCCTTTTTCCAGAATATGGCGGCCAACATATTTTGTATTAATATGCTCTCCATTGAACCCTATACGCGAATCCGCGTCGTACTCATAAAAATCGCTTGCATATCCTGGACCACTATAACCTACCGTTAGAAAATCAAAGTTGTGGTCATGAGGAACATCGTAAAAGAAGGTTTCTGCACCATTATTGATAAATAAATTATTCTTTACACATGGCCAAAACGCAGCCCGTATGAAGAATTTTTCCCCACGATGTAATAGATACGATTGTCCGGAATATGGGTTGTTTATCTGATTTTTGCACAGTAACTTTACTTCCTGTGTTATAATTTCCGACAAAAATCTTTCATTATTTGCAAGAGATTTTAAGACATGGGCTCCATTTGTAAGAGTGTCTCGATCAACATTTGAGCACGAGGAAAAATAATCTACTACATCTGAAAGGGAAGCTTGTTGTGTGACATTCTCCAAATTTATTTCAAATGGCATTTAAATTATCTCCTAATAATGAGAGAGTCTCTGCCGCAGCTCGACGAACATCAATGTTTTGGTCAAACTGTAGCTTTTTAACATGAGGAATGGTGTATTCTAAATCAATGCAGAGCATATGGCGCGCTGTCTGCCACCGCACAACATGTTCATGATGTTTTAAAAGCTCGGACAGGGCCGGAAGACTACTTTTAGCTTCTAAAGATACTAAAGCAGCTGTAAGAAACTCTATGCGAGATAGAAAGTTGTCAGTAACAACATCGCCACTATACGCTCCAGTCCCCAGATCAAAAAAATCCAGCCGAGCAAGACGTTTTGTAGAAACAACCTCAATAAACACGAGTTCATGCTCAATGCGCGGAACAAATATGTTTTTTCCCGCCTCGGCAACTAAAGGTTGCCCGCATTCGATATGCTCTATTTCATCAAAAGCTATAGAATTTTCGTAGCAGCTTTTTCCGTAAGTACGAGAAAATTTGATTATATCGAATCCACTTTTATTTATAGGAATTATGATTGTATCTGCCGGCTGAGCGTGTATCGCAACACCTTTAAGAAAAGTGGAGGGTTCGAAAAACCTCTTGGTTTTGAGGCCCTCTC
>NZ_LHZQ01000075.1 GCF_001580915.1 Acetobacter tropicalis
GTAAGCATCCGGAGAGAGCCGCGGGCGTAATCAGGCTTTGATGGTATTATTGCTCTGGTGAAGGGTTTTCCAGTGCCATGGCAAGAGTTCATGGAGGCGCGGATTTGGCAGATCGTTGATACGGGCGAGGACATCTGCGAGCCATGCTTTGGGATCGACAAGGTTCAGACGGGCAGTGACGATCAGGGAATACATGGCGGCAGCGCGTTCTCCGCCCCGGTCTGACCCGGCGAATAACCAGGCTTTTCTGCCGAGAGCTATCCCACGGAGCGCACGCTCTGCGGCGTTATTTGTGAGGCAGATGCGCCCATCATGTAGAAACCGTGTGAACATGTCAGGTCGTCTGAGAAAATAGCTCATGGCCTGTGCAATGGGATTTTTTGATGACATGCGTTGGCACGTGTCACGCATCCACATGAACAGGTCCTCTACCATGGGAGCACTGCTTTCCTGACGGACCGCGAGCCGATGCTGGTCTGGGGTGCCGTTTATCACACGTTCAGCCTCGAAGATGGCGTCGATGCGGCGCACTGCCTCTATCGCCAGCGGGGCCTTGTCCTTCTCCGCGATTTTGAACAGCCCCCTTCGTCCGTGCGCCCAGCATCCTGCAGACACGACAGGTGCAGGCTGACGGCCCGGTTTTGCCAGAGCGTTATATCCGGCATAGGCATCGGATTGCACGATCCCCGTCCAGCCCGAAAGATGATCGACAGGATGTTCGCCCTTGCGGTCCCGTGAATAACGGAACCACACGGCTGGCGGTGCTGTGCCTCCAAAGGGGTGATCGTCGCGCACATAATTCCACAATCGACCGGTGCGTGTTCGGCCCTTCGCCAGCACGGGCACGGTGGTGTCATCCGCATGCAGACGACCAGCTGCCAGCACATGGACCCGGATCAGCGCGTTCAGAGGGGCCAGGGTCGCTGTGCAGGCTCCCACCCAGTCAGCTAACGTTGACGTGTCGAGATCAATCCCTTCGCGTGCAAAGGCATCACTCTGCCTGTTCAGTGGCAGATGCTGGAGATACTTGTCGCACAGAATGCCCGCCAGCAGTTCTGGCCCTGCACGCCCCCGTGAGATCGGGTAGAAAGGCGCTGGTGGCTGGGTAATGCTCTCGCAATCCCGACAGGTGAACTTCTCCCGCACCGTCTGGATGACTTTGAACTGGCGTGGGATCACTTCCAGCGTCTCAGTGATACTTTCGCCCAGTTTGCTCAGGCGCATCCCGCCACAGCACGGACACTGTGTTGGCGCAGGAAGAACCATCCGTTCGCGTGGCAGGTCAGCGGGTAAGGGCTGCCGCCCCCGGTTATTCCGCGGTGCTGTTGCACGGACAGCGAGGTCCGCCGCATTTTCGAACGTGTCTTCGGCTTGCGTTGTTTCCAGCTCCTCCAGCTCAAGTTCCAGCTGGTCCAGCAGGCGCCGTCCCCGTTCCGATGACGCCCCGAAGCGGTCCTGACGCATCCGTGCAATAAGATGTTTAAGATGGGTAATCTGCGCTTCAGCGCTGACTGCTCGGGCTTCAGCGTCTGTGGCCCGGGTTTCGGCAGCACGGGCACGCGTCTCGGCGGCGGCAAGTGCCGCACGTAAGGCCGTTATGTCATCCATGCTTCCCGTCATGAAAAACAGTTCAGCACAAAACCGTTCAAAAGGGTACAGGACTATGGATCACGATCCCCTTTTTGTTACCCCGCCAGTTCAGGTCGCCATGTTTTCTGCGGATTACGCCAGTCGATCCCTTCGA
>NZ_LHZQ01000076.1 GCF_001580915.1 Acetobacter tropicalis
CACCTTTTCCGGCGCACGCAGGAAAACGGCATTGGACTGCACCGGAAACATCAGTTCCAGCCCCGGAACATCACGCACGGCATGGGCAAGAAGGGCTCACCCCTTCCATCAGTCCTGCCGCCAGTGGCAGCGCCGGTCCGCGATGCGAGGCGCTGCCTGATCGCAGCCATACGGGGTGCTGGCTCCATGCTGCCTGTGGCAACATGAATGCAAGTCCGGCTTCCGCTGCCGCAAAGTGGCTGTTGCGGGCCGCCTGCACTTCTGCTACTGCACCGCCCAGACATCAAGAGTCAGGCCTGTCGCCTGACACCAACCTGCTCCCGGCAAGGTGGTGCCTTCACAAACGTGAAGGGATGTGGCCAGACCGGCAAAAACGGGCATAGTCACACACTCATCTCCTCGCTACCGGAGCCGCACGTCAGAAAGGACCATGAGTGTGAGCCAACAATTTGCAAGTGATAACTACGCCGGAATCTGCCCGGAAGCGTGGCAGGCCATGCAACAGGCCAACGAGGGCTCTCTCACCGCCTATGGCGAGGACGAGTGGACAACCCGCGCCGCCAACGCCTTCCGCACCCTGTTTGAAACAGATTGCGAGGTCTTTTTCGCCTTCAACGGCACCGCTGCAAACTCACTGGCGCTGGCCGCATTGTGTCAGTCCTATAACAGCGTGATCTGTTCTTCTTTCGCGCATGTGGAAACGGATGAATGCGGCGCGCCGGAGTTCTTCTCCAACGGCTCCAAGCTGCTGGTCGCCCGCACGGAAAACGCCAAACTTACCCCGCAGGATGTGCGCACTCTTGCCACCTGCCGGACAGATATCCACTACCCCAAGCCGCGCGCCGTCACCATCACCCAGCCTACGGAAACGGGTGAACTCTACACGATAGAGGAAATTAGCGCCCTTTCCGCCACCTGCCGGGAACTGGGCCTGCGCCTGCACATGGATGGCTCCCGCTTCGCCAACGCCTGCGCCGCCCTTGGCTGCACCCCGGCTGACATGACATGGAAAGCAGGCGTGGATGTGCTGTGTTTTGGCGGCACAAAGAACGGCATGGCCGTGGGTGAGGCCATTCTGTTCTTTGACCATGCTTTGGCCGAAGGGTTTGATTACCGCTGCAAGCAGGCCGGGCAACTGGCCTCCAAAATGCGCTTCCTGTCTGCGCCGTGGGTTGGTCTGCTGGAAAGCGGAGCGTGGCTGCGCAATGGTGCGTATGGCAATAACTGCGCGCTCCGTCTGGCCCATGCCGTGCGTGATGTTCCGGGGCTGGAACTGATGTTTCCGGTGCAGTCCAATGCCGTTTTCCTGCGTGCGCCGGAAAAGGTGTTCATCGCCCTGCAGGAACGCGGCTGGCGCTTCTATACCTTTATTGGCGGCGGCGCGCGTTTCATGTTCGCGTGGGATGCAGACCCCGCCCGTGTGGATGAACTGGCGGCTGATCTTGCTGCCTGTAGTGTATGATCTCAGAGCATTTATTCGCCATCCAGGCGTTTTCCATGTCGGCCCTGCCGCGCCTGGATATTGTGGCTACCGGTGTGTTTGCCATCTCCGGCGCATTGCAGGCAGCCCACGCCCGGCAGAACCTCGTCACCTTCGCATTCTTTGCGGCGGTTACAGGCGTGGGCGGCGGCACGGTGCGAGACCTGCTGATAGGCGCACCTGTTTTCTGGATGCACGCTTCCACCCCACTGGCGGTCTGTTTGCTCATGGCCATGCTGGTGTGGTTCACGCCAGCCCGCCTCTGGCCCCG
>NZ_LHZQ01000004.1 GCF_001580915.1 Acetobacter tropicalis
GCACGCGGGGATATGGAAAACCGCATCAAGGAATGCCAGCTGGATCTGTTCTCCGATAGAACATCGTCCCACACCATCCGGGCCAACCAGCTCCGGCTGTGGTTCTCTGCTGCTGCCTATGTCCTGCTCACCGCTCTGCAGAGAATGGCCCTTGGGCAAACCAGTCTGGAGAAGGCAACCTGTGGCACAATCCGCGCACGACTGCTCAAAATCGCGACAATCGTAAAGGTCAGCGTCCGTCGGATTGTCCTGTCCATGCCGGACATGTTCCCCTGTCAGCATGAATTCGCTCTTGCTCATGCACGATTGCGAAGGCTTTGCCAGGCGTCCTGACGAAACAGACAGCGCACAGGCCACATAGCTTCCACCAACACGGCCTTCTCAGGTGGTGACACCCCAGCTATGTCCAGAATACGCCGCCAGAGGCACAAGATCATCGTTATGCAAGATCAGACACTCAAGAAGTCCATAAAACCATAAAATGTCCTAAAATTACATGATCTGTGAGAAATGGGCGTCGAA
>NZ_LHZQ01000012.1 GCF_001580915.1 Acetobacter tropicalis
GCCGCCCATCATGCACAAATTCATGCACTTCCTGCCCGGAGATCAGGGAGATGGCACCCTGTTCCGCCCCAACAAAATACAGCAGCACAACAGACAGAACCAGCCCGAACACGGCCCATGGCAGCAGGGCCTGAACCGGAATGGCAACCGGAGCCGGAAGGGCAATTGCGCGTGCACGGGTATGAGAAGTGGTGTGAGGCATAAGGATCAGGCTCCGCTGGTAAAAACGCGTTCCGCGGTGGAAAACAGACTGTTTCGGAGGTCTGACTTCCAGCCTGATCAGCCTGAGGCTGACCAAACGGGTTACAGTGGCGCGACCGTGCCGGAGTCTCACCGGCTTCCCCAAAACCAATACCCTATGGTGAACGGCGCGGAGGATGGTGTCAATTGTGGAATAGGGCAGTCAGGGCAGCCAGAACCAGACAGTCTGCCACAGTGGCGGCCGCCCCCAGCACATCACCCGTATAGCCTGCCAGATGCTTGCGGGCGGAACGCGCAACCAGCCAACCAGAGAGCCCCGCCGCGCTGATGACAAGACCCAGCGCTGGTGCCAATCGCCAGAAAAGAGGCTGGTTTTCCGGCGGCA
>NZ_LHZQ01000095.1 GCF_001580915.1 Acetobacter tropicalis
GACTTTCGTACGCCTCGCGGCGCCCGAAACCCTTCAGGAGAGCAGAACGTTCGGTTCCCGACCAGCGATATAAAGAAAGCTGACTTTTACGGATGAAAATCACAATCAATGTAATTCATAATATTTTCTGATATATTAAACATATTAATATATCAGAAAATATCACTTTAGTCGTTATTGGGACGCCCGAATCTCAATGGTAGTAAGGAGTGGCAATACGTAGCTAACATTCCACCTTCTTTTCCATACGAATTCGCGAGACTGCACGCTCGACCCTCTCAAAGCTACTATTTCCACTCTCTACATGACTTAACCAATCGAAATATGCCGGACGTAACGTAGAAGCATGCCATACTGTTGTAAGATACTGTCGAAAACGTTTTGCGCGATTTAGACGGTCAGCAATCGCTAAAGAGTCAATGGTTTCGAGAATTTCATCTCGCACAGTTCCTTCGAATATTGGAGTATCGTAGGACATCGCCTCTAAATACGAAAACTCTCCCATCCAACGGCATAAATGATAGGCACCTACTGTACTTATTCTAAAACTGTCTGGAAGATCACCATGAAGTCCGACGCTGTCTTCTGCAAATGTCACTCTGTCGGGGGTTTCAATAAGCTTTTTGTTATTTGCCCGACGAAGAGCATCTGCGACGCTTCGGCTAGAGAAACCCCAGTTTTGCATTTCCTCAATTAAATTAACGGTAGTAACAAAGCCTTCTTTCGAACGATGAGCTCCACTAGCCATAAGGTAAGCTAAACACATTGGCACAAGAAAATGTTCATCTTCATTGGAGCTTTCTACATCGAAAATATTCAAAGTCCGGGAAGATACTGGATCGAAATATGAATAGTCTCCGAGAAGTGCTGTTTTCCAAAATTCATGCAAAGGAACGATATATCTTCCATCTTTATCCATAATACTTATAATTTTTTCCGCATCAACATTCGGACTTCCAATAAACTGTCTTACAAATTCTATAACAGCTCGAATATCGCCTCCTGTGATGTTAGATAAAAATTCAGTTAATTCTAAGTTTGCATTCAACGAAAAAAGAAGAGCTTTAAGAAAAGTTGCAATGTGAGCAAGATTTAAAGTAATACCTTGTAAACTTTCGGGACGAATTATGCCTTCAGAAATCTTAAGCGCAAAAGTTAAACGTCGCTCAATTACTAAATCAACTCGTGGTGGTGAAATCGTAAAGACCCGATGAGGATAAGCAGTGAGAGCGCCGGACTGCTTTGATTGGAAAAAAGTTTGCGGGCGTATAGCAATGAAAACTGCACACCTCCAATCTCGAGCAAAATTTTGTGCAATTACGAACGCTAACTGCTGCACATCGTAGGGTCGCTGGTCAGCATTATCGAGTACCATTATGACTTGCTGATGACGTGAATTTACAAGATGAGCAACACAGTCTCTGAGATGTCGATCACGCTGTTTACAGCGTTCTTCAAGCATCTCCAAAAATTTTTGGTCGTATAGAGTCTTATTTGTTTCTTTTAAACCTTTATAAATACCAGACTGAAATCGACTTACCTCCCTATTGTAAACAGCGCGCACAAAGCTCTCCTCCGACGTATCAATATTGTATTTCTCTAGGAGTTGATCCTCTACCTCTGATAAAATGTAATCATTTAGATCGGAACTCAATGCGGCTTTTGAGCCCAGATCAATATATATGTAAAAAGCGTCTCTAAACTCTCGAAAAGCACTTACATACCGAAGGTGCTTCAAAAAGGACGTTTTTCCTACCCCAACATCGCCAAGAAGAACAATGGGCCGTTGCAATGCCGCTTCAGTCATAACATCCGGCGTTAAAAGCGGACGGCGTGGACCACTTGATACGGGGGTTACTTTAGGTCCAGCTTCGCTCAACCTGAACAGAGCATCATATCGTGCAGCAAGCATTTGCTTACTGATGAGTGCATGCTGAGATAATGCTCCACTCTCACAATAACACTCTTCGAAAAACTGTTTCTCAACGTCCGGTTGTTCAATTATGTCTGATAAAAGGAGTTCAGAAAGTTGACGAAGTGAGGCCTGCAAATCACTTGAGTAGCGGTGCCGCGGATAGTGCGCGAGTTGACTGGATAACTTTCTTGGTAAGAAATTCTCTTCGCCAACACGTAATATACGGTGTAATCTTTTTTCAGCTACTCCAGCCGGAGACAGCGCCTGCCATATAAGCGGAAAATTTTCAAGAAGCTGATCGTAACCGTTAATCGCTATGCATTTTCCTTCCAACGGAGAAACGCCGTCAGACCGACTGGCTAGAAAAGCTATAAGTTGATGGCCGTTGGTCGCGACAGCGATATCGACACCCCGAGAACTACAATATGACTGTACTTGCGTTATGGCATCTTTTACTTCTCCTTTTAACGCAAGAATGGACTGTAGATCGCTAATATAATTTCCATGGGGGTTAGCCGGTAGATCAAATGAACGACCTACGCGTTTCGCCTCCCATATTACCTTTCTTGGTCTTCCGAGTTCATAATCCGAGTAGGCACGACCTTCAGCAACCTCAAGACGAAATGATTCTCTCGGCCAACCCAAACAATCTGAAATAAGCCTATCAATGATATGAAAACGCGTTTCTGCTTCGTTCCAATCAGGCGAAGAAACACGTATGTGTTCTATCAAGGCAGTTAATGCGCACTTCCCTGAATGTATACTTTTTTCGTCCAGTGAATTCACTTTTCGAGCCTTGATATCTAAGTGTCTATTCCTATTCGCTAACGGAACATAGCACACCGGTAATGTCACCCGGAATTTTTATCATCAACTCTGATTTTCATACTGAGCGGAGCAGGAAGCAAAATGGTCTAATTACACGAGGACGCCCGCTACTATCAATTTCTTGTGACCTGCCTTCATCCTTACTTCGCTCCACATCTTCGGTTTATTGTAAGCATCCGGAGAGAGCCGCGGGCGTAATCAGGCTTT
>NZ_LHZQ01000151.1 GCF_001580915.1 Acetobacter tropicalis
TCTCATTCAATGCCCCACTAAAAATGGGGGGATTACCAGGGGATGCGCGCAAAAGAGTTTTCGATCGTGCTGAACGCAAATTTGATCTTATGCAAGAAATGGGCACAGATCTTTTGCTCGTGTGCTCCAGCACTATGCAAGACGCCGAAGGAGATGAGGGGCGCATCATTGATGACTTTAGAGAACTAGGAGAACGTGCTGCATCGAGAGGCTTGCGCATAGGTTATGAAGGATTAGCATGGGGACGTTATATTAATGATCACAGAGATGTGGCTGCTATTGTGAGTGCTGTCGATCTACCATCTGTTGGTATTATTCTGGACAGTTTTCATTCTTTGTCTCGTCATATTCCTATTTCTTCCATAATGGATATTGATCCTGCCAAGATCTTTCTGGCCCAGATTGCTGATGCTCCTTTAATGAATATGGATATCCTTCAGTGGAGCCGCCATTTCCGCTGCATGCCATTTCAAGGTGGACTGCCCGTGACAGAGTGGGTCGCAGCGTTAATAAAGATTGGTTACAGCGGGCCTTTATCTTTAGAAATTTTCAATGATCGGTTTCGTTCTGGTTTTTCCAAAACCGTTGCAATTGATGGAAAACGCTCTCTTGTGACAGTCCGGGATGATGCGCACTATCTTGTGGGGGAGGAAACTCACCTACCTGATCGTTCTGATCCTGCCATCAAATTTATAGAGTTTTCTGTTCCACCTGGAAAAGGGGAAGAATTAGGAAAAATATTGGATATGATTGGGTTTGAACACATTGGGAATCATAAGATACGTGATGTCGCTCTTTGGCGATCACAAAACGATATTTTTATTATTATAAACAGAGAATCTTATTCCTTTTCTGGCAGTTTCAGTCTGATACATGGAGATGCTTTGTGTGCAATAGGGCTATACGTAAAGGATCGTAAGGCAGCACTTGAACGGGCTCATCATTTAGGTATGGCAGTTGCGGAAAATTTATCAGACAGTTTGTCTGGTCGCTCAATCAACGCGATACGGAGTGTTGGTGGGAGTCTTGTTTATTTTCTTGATGAGGACGTTTACACGGAATTATGGGAGAAAGAGTTTGAGATTACACAAAAAATTAAACCAGAAATAAAAGGATCAATAACCTCTTTTGATCATGTAGCATCTATTGTTGGTTATGATGAGTTTCTTTCTTGGGTTTTGTATTGGACGTCTCTTTTTGACCTTAAAGTCTGCCAGGAAGTGGACCTGATTGATCCCGGCGGGGTCGTGCAGAGTCAAGCTTTGGAAAGTAAAAATAAGAATTTTCGTCTAACACTCAATGGCTCTTTAGGAGCAAGAACCCTAGCTTCCCGTTTTGAGAAGAAATTTCTTGGAGCAGGTTATCAGCATATTGCTCTGGGCACGGACGATATTTTTGCGTTTTCAAAACGTATGCGCAAGACTGGCCTTCCTATTCTAGAAATAAATAAAAATTATTATGATGACATTCAGGCTAGATTTGGTTTGACAGACGCATTCATTATAGAATTGTCCGACGGTAATATTCTTTATGACCGAGATTCTGATGGTGGAGAGTTTTTCCAAATATTTTCGCGCGCGATTGATCGGATGTTCTTTTTTGAGATTGTTCAACGTGTGGGAGAATATAAAGGATATGGTGCGGCCAATACCCAAGTTCGTTTGACGGCTCAACGTCGGGCAGGAGAGAAACAGTATTCAGAACATATCTGATCTGTTTCTAATCAACCATGTTTTCTATATTCAGAATGTTGTTGTCATGTTGAGCCCTGTTACAACACTATTACGAGCAGAGCGGCCGGTATCCGGATCACGATTGACACCGCCAACATTCAGGAAATACTGGAAATCTGGCTGAAGAATAAGATACGGAGTAACCGCCGCTTGGTAGGTCAGTTCAATATGGTGTTCCGGCCTTAGCTGATACGGTACACTCGTACCCAGCCGCACCGCGTCATGTGCATTCCGATTGGCTTCACGTCCGTAGATACTGGCTCCCCAGGCGATGCCAATTGTATCATCAGGGCGTCCGGGGAGAAGTTCATCAAAAGTAAAGCCGCTTTGTACTTCAAGGCAGAAACGGTTTCGGTCACCATTACTGACTGTCGTTCTTACGAAAAGATTAATTGTCTTTCCAGATTCTTTTTCTTTACTCCAGATCATCTGGTCAATCAGGGCATAGGCCATCCAGTTGCCGCGATGATAACGTGGCACCCCTGTGCTGTTTGAACTCGCCAACAGGTTGCCCTGGTTATCATATCTTTGATCGGGGAAACGACCGGTATCATATAATCCGCCAACTTTCCACGTTCCTGGTAGGGCTGGAGCATCCTTTCCGCCTAATCGTTTGGCCATATCTAGCCAGAGCTGGGCTTCACCCATGAAAAGCGTTCCTCCACTTGTTGAGAACAATGTTCCTGTGGGGTCACGCACGGTTGGGCTAACGTTGCTGTAGAAGGGGCCGCGTGTGGGATTATCGTCAGTAATTGCGCCCATTAACACCACTGGATAGGCAGGGGTCCATTTGACACGCGCACCCACCGCAGAAAAAGGCCACGATGGGCCACCTGAATACAGATTGCTTGAGGTGGAAAGAGGCCAGCCAAAACTGGCATTCATAAAAAAGGACGCATTTTGGCTAACCAGGAATTCTGTATCAAGGTCAATGGAGCCGACCCGGATGTCCAGATGGTTGTGAAATAAGCTTTGCCCATACCAGAGCTCGAAAAGACGGGTGGAACGTCCCACATCATAGCCGCTAACGGCATTCAACGCACCGAGACGTTCGTTGGTAAGGGACCGGCCACGAATTTGTAAGGCGCTTACGTTCAGGAGGCCGCCCTGCCAACCGAACGCCTGTTGGGTATTCAATGCAACTGCAACGGCTGTCATGCCATCATATGTTGGACCAGGATGTAGCCCTCCCGAAACAAGACCCCATAGTTCCTCAACATCTTGAATGGTTACTCTTACGCCTTGCCGCGTGAGCCAATCTCTTGCACCGCCTGCATTGCCGAGTAATTCGGTGCTTGAATCCTCGGGAGGCTGAACAAAACCGGGAGCGGGGACGGGAAGGGGAACCCCAGATGGCAGAATATCAGTTGCTAGAGGCACACTGGCGGCACAGGCTCGATGTTCTCTACTGAGACAAGCCCCCACAGTAAGAATAAGAATGGCGCAACGGGTGGCCCGGATAGAAGATGCCCCCACGTTTTTAGAATCTCCTCCTGACACACATAGACACAACTATCATGTCATTGAGAAGAATGGCAGGGGAAAGGCCCAAGCCGACCACAGAATGGGCTGCTTTACCTTATTCCGGACCAGCCTCTCACTCTTGAGGAGGCGTCGTTCTGGTAAGTGCTTGCTCCGCATGCTCTTGGTATATGCATGAGAGCAAAGCTTTTCAGTGCATCAAAGGCGAACGACTACACTCTTTAACTATCCCCGCACACTTCGAACTGGTTGAATGCAAAGGCTGTGCAGCGGCCTTAAAAATCAGCCGTTACAGCCAGACGAGCTGAAATTGGCTCCAAAGGATGCCCCGTTGCGCCTGTTTGTACGGCAGCCGTGGGGGTCAACCGATAGTCGTACGCATATTGTGCCGCATAGGCCCGGGTATTGAAAACGTTGAAGACGCTGGCTTCCAGTTTTATTTTTTTATTGAAACGATAACCAAGATTCATGTTGACTTCCTGATATCCGCTGGAGCGTAAGCTATTGTCCTCTATCAGGGGATATCCACCCAGCCACCTGACCTGGAGACCGCCATACCAAGGCCCACGATCGACCATAACACCAAAAGACCATACAAAGTTTGGGGCATTGGTAACATATGCTCCATCAATACCGTAACTGGAAAGGTTGTGACCCCGGTAGCGGGCTTTGGCGAATGAGAGATCGGTATTGAATTCAAGCCAGGTAAATGGATTGTACTGTGCCGAGAATTCCACCCCTTGGCGGCGACTGGCTGGGCCGGGAGAGGTAACGCCCGCGTCACCATCATAACTGAGTTCAGAGTCAAAATCGATAATGAATGCTGCTGCCTGAAGATGCAGGTGAGAAAATGGCGTGGTCCGAACCCCAACTTCTCCACTGACAGCAGATGTCATGAGCGGAACTTTAACAGAGCCTTTTGTAAATTCATCAGACGTATAGGAGCCCGACACGGAGCGAAAATCATTGGAGTGAAATCCACGTCCTCCGCTTAGGTATAATTCTGTTTTTTTCCATGGCCCAAAAACAAGACTGCCTTTGGGCTGAAACAGCCACTGATGCTTTTGTGTCAGGCTATTATCGACAAGATTTTCATCCGTTCCCCCCTGATAGTCTTCACGCAGACCAACGATCATTCTCAGCCAAGGTAGCCAGTGCGTTGTATTTTGCACAAACAGACCGACTGAACCCAGATTAATATTATCGGCATTGCACGTATAGGGAATTGTTGCCTCAAGGCTGGAAGGACAGTTTGCTAGTGTCACGCGCTGCCGCGTATGGCGACGGTCGACATACAGAATATCATACCGCCCCTGTACGCCAATCCGTGTTTCCGTGCGGACCAGGCCGACATGATCCTGCCGGGTATAGACACTGCTGCCCCCTACAGTTGTGCGGGTTTCATCCTGTTGTTGCTGATCTCCGTTAACAGGATCATCCAGATAATGAGTGAAATTGTTCCACAAAGTCAGACGGTCATGGACAGCAAAAGCACTTGTCACCCATTTCCAGTTATCCCGGGCCAGATGGTAATGGCCAGAGAGGCTATAGCGCTCAGAAAACCCTCCATCGGTTGGGTCAAGAGACCCATAGCGACCGATTAGTCCTTCATGGTAGGCATCCAGAGGTTGATCGTTTGTTGCGCGCCACTGGCCGCGATAGAACATGCCTGTCAGATCAAAACCATTTTTGGCGCTTCCATAAGTATAACGTGAAAGTGCACGGATACTGCGGGCGTTATCCGGATATTTCCACGGACCATCCGAGTGGGAAATGTTAAACGCATTCACCCAACGGCCCGTATTGGAAAAATGGGTTGTGCTGCCGATATAAGCCCGATAGTCGCCCATAGTGCCTGCGCTCAGGCTGATCTGGCGTGGAATATCATCAGCCAGCTTCATATGGTCCGATCCGGCAACACCAAAATCACCAATATCTGCATGAAAGGGGCCTTTTGTATAATCGACCCCCGCAAGCACTTCCGGGATCAGAAAGTTGAGATCTGTGTAGCCCTGACCATGGGCATTGCTGACGCCGTTGACCGGCATATCATCAATAAATGAGGCAAGGTCTGTTCCGTGGTCCAAATTGAAACCACGCAACAGGAACTGATTGGCTTTTCCCTCGCCAGAGTGGGATGTCACTACCAGCCCCGGCACAGCTTCCAGAATTTGACCAACACGATAGACGGGGCGAAGCTGGATTTCGCGTGCAGTCAAAGAGCCTTCGCTCGCGGTGCCAGCACGGCCCAGCAAATCGCGCCGGGATGCTGTTACCTGAATTGTTTCTGGCGCTCCTTCCTTGACAGAAACATTCTGCGCGCCTTGTGCGGCAGGCGAGTTTTTTGCCTTACCCGTTACGCTCGGCGTTGAGGACTTGAGGGAAGGGCGGGAATGTTTTGTTTTTTGCGTGGTGGGTACTGCCAGTGGGGAGCCTGCGGCCATTGTGGGGAGGGAACAAAACGTGAAGCCAGTAGAAAGCATGGCCGTGACAAAAAAATGCCGCTTGTAACGTATAATATGGCCTGCTGGCGCAGAAAAAAAAGAGAGTTGGAGGCGAGCGGTCATGGTGATCCTGCAGTGCGACAGAGGCACAACGGTCTTCTAAATGTGCGTCTGTGTACTGCCCGACTGCGGGAAACTATAAACAAGTTTAAGCAGCGAGGCAGGGGGGCGCAGAAGAACGCGGCCTATAGAAGGCGGACGAGAAAAGAAGGCTGCTGATAGGGCGCTATCTTAGGCCATCAAGCGCTTTTCTATGAGGCATGCTGCATGCAGGGAGAAGGATGAGGAAGGGAATTCGGGCCGTCATGGTTTCTCTCTCAGGAAACCAGCCATCCCCGACCGGCATCCGGGCTTATCACGACGATGGCAGGTCTCCTGACTCGCGGATCACAGAAATCTGTTTGGCCTTCCCGGTCCAAATGTACCAGTGACCTGTTCCTGCAAGGAAACATAATAAACAGACTCTCACCGCCAACAGTTGCGGGGGCAGTTGCAGACTAGCTTCCGGACCAGCGTCCAGCCGAAGCATACAGCATTCCCTTTTCATCCGTTTGCACGGAACCATCGACTATATGCCCTTATAAGCAGGACGTTGGCGTGATTTCAATACACTCATAGAGGGAAATAGAGTATTTTTCTACTGTATTCGGACATCAGTAGCCTAGGGGTAACTCTATTTTGTAGATATTTTCAGGCTTTTGTCTCTATGCCTATTCGGCGTGGGCTGTAAGTAACATTAGAAATTAGGAAAGATTCTATTCTCCCATTAAAGATAGACAATTCTTCTTGTTTTACATTCTTTACTGCTTTACCGTTTTTTATTGTTTTGCCTCTGAACGGCGCAGCAGATAGATATCCATGATCCACCCGTGGCAAGCTCGGGCTTGAGCGCGGGTTGTGATGATTTCTGGGCCAATTTCCGTCAAGGGACCGGAGAGTAGTATCTGTTCCGGCATGCCCACATATGCTCCCCAATAGATAGTGATATCCTTTGCAGGAATAGATTGGAACGAACAGTCTCCATCCAACATGACAATGACTGTATTGCTGCCCTTTGGCCAACCATGATCACGTAACTGGCGGCCGGTTGTGACTGTAAAGGGTGCGCCTATATCGTTAAGCGCGATGGTATGCGCTGCTGCCAGCATATTCAGGGACATAATCCCCGGGATACTGCGGATTTGTGGGGCTGGTTCCAAACGTGCTGCAATGCGCAAGGTGCTGTCATATAGTGCGGGATCTCCCCATACGAGCAGTGCAACCGTTCCACCTTGCGGCAGGTGTGTACAAATAGTTTCCTGCCATACTCGTGCAATAGCACTATGCCATTGCACAACACCATGGCGGTAATCTGGATCCGCTGTATTGCGGCGCGGCATATCAAATTCTGCAATCCGGCAAGCAGGATTTGTAAGAATCTGTTTGCAGAGAGTTTGGCGTAGATCAGCCAGATCAGCCTTATTCTGTTCCTTGCGGGGAATAAGAATGAGGTCGGCCGCGTTGAGTTCGCGCACAGCCTGTAGTGTCAAATGGTCAGGATTTCCTGTCCCGATTCCGACAAGAACCAGATCAATCATGTAATGTTTCCGTAGGAATAAACTGGATATACGGGCTGTAATACGGAGCAAGGTGTGACGTTTACCCTCTCCGCAAGAATGGCAGTTTGCAGGAAGATGCCACCGGCATAAAACCGCCCTTGCTTCTCCCGCGGTCGCCCTTTGGCGAGAGTTGTTCTCTCAAGACCGGAGTGGATCATGTTGCCGGTGCAATGAGATGAAAAAACGTGCCTGTTGCCAAGCCCCGGCGTGAGCCTGCTTCAGAGACTTGGGTGCCGTTAGCATCAACTGTCATGGCAAGCATATCATCTGGTTGATTTGTAATGGTGGCATAATGGAATTCATGCCCGCGCAGGCGTTGCCCCGCATTATAGCCGGGAATTGGAGCCGCCAGAGTGGCCAGCCGATAGCCCAAATGCATACGCCGTTTGGCAAAAGAGGTTTCCAGACCAAGCAGACCTGCCATTTGATGATGCGTTCCTTGCGAATCAACCAGACCTGCGCCCATAGCCATGTAGCCGCCGCATTCTCCATGAACGGGCCGCGTTAGAGCAAAATTCTGGAGTTTTTCGCGGAAATGACCGGCAGCCGCCAGAGTTTCCGCATGAAGTTCAGGATAACCACCGGGAAGCCAGCAGACATCGGCGCTCGGGGCTGGTGCTTCATTAGCAAGGGGAGAAAAGGGGACAATTTCGGCCCCCATGGCCCGCCAGCCTTCAAACAAATGCGGATAGATAAAGGAAAAGGCTGCATCTCGCGCCAGTGCAATACGCTGGCCCGGAGGCGATACAGTAAGCGACTTGGCGTGGGTATTATAATCACTACTTGCAAGCGCCAGAATCTGATCCAGATCCACATGTGCAGCAATAAACGCCCCTAGCTTGTCCAGCAAAGTGGAAAGGTGAGGCTGTTCTTCAGCCTGTACCAAGCCCAGATGCCGCTCAGGCAGGGTAACAGCGCCCTGCCGGGGGAGTGCGCCAACCACTGGTAGCCCGATATGAGCCATGCCAAGACGGATCAAGGCCTCATGCCGTGGGCTGGCAACACGGTTGAGAATGACCCCGGCCAGCCTGATATGAGGAGAGAATTGAGCGAAACCATGCGCGATAGCCGCAGCAGATTGAGCCTGTCCGGAAACATCCAGCACCAGAAGAACAGGCCATCCCGTTAAGGCTGCAAGATCCGCACTGGCACCGTTGCCAGCTTCTCCAGCCGATGCCACGCCATCAAATAACCCCATGGAGCCTTCAGCAACCATCAGATCAGCGTCTGTCCGCGCACCGATCAGGCCACTAATCCGGTCCTTACACATGGCCCAACTATCGAGATTGAGGGAGACACGGCCAGACGCAGCAGTATGAAAAGCGGGGTCTATATAGTCCGGCCCATTTTTGAACGGTTGGACACTCAGCCCTCGCGCCTTCAATGCGGCAAGCAGCCCGAGTGTCACCATTGTTTTGCCCGCGCCAGAAGCTGGCGCGGAAATAATCACTCCTGGGCAGTTTGTCTGATCTGGCGTCATGTGGCCTCAGGAAAGCGTGGGGCCGTTCCGAGAGGACGGAAGCGACGATCATAATCCGCAGCGTACAACCGGCTTGTCTCAAAATCCGTGGCACCAAGCGAGCGGCCAACCAGAATTAGGGCCGTACGCTCAAGCTCATGAGCAAGGTCATTGGCCAGAGCCCCTGCAAGCGTAGCCAGAGTAGCACGGACAATCCGCTCATCTGGCCAACTGGCTCGCCAGACAATGGCGACAGGACAGTCAGGCCCGTAATGGGGAGAAAGCTCCGCCACCACGCGGTCCAGCACGTGGATGGATAAATGAATAGCAAGTGTTGCGCCTGTTGCCGCGAAGGCTGCAAGATTTTCGGCGGCCGGCATGGATGTGGCGCGCCCGGAAGTGCGTGTCAGCACAACAGACTGCACGATACCCGGCAAAGTCAGCTCCGTTCCCAATGCCGCGGCAGCGGCAGCAAAGGAAGGAACGCCCGGGGTTACATCGTATGGGATATCAAGAGCACAAAGCCGGCGGAGCTGCTCCCCCATGGCGGACCACACCGACAGATCACCCGAGTGGAGACGAGCGACATCCTGACCAGCAGCATGAGCGGACTCAATTTCCGTGATAATCTCATCTAGAGAGAGGGGGGCCGTGTTAATAATCCTGGCATCAGGAGGGCAGTATTCAAGCAGCGCCTCTGGAACCAGGGAGCCTGCATAGAGGCAGACTGGACAGGCCGCTATCAAATCTCGCCCACGCAGGGTTATCAGGTCAGGAGCACCCGGTCCGGCACCAATAAAGTGAACAGTCATGCCGTTATATCCTTCTGTGTCACGTTTTTGGCCGTATCTGGCACAGTCCGTTCAGCAATAGCTGCTGTTGCCATACCGTCTGAGGAGAGAACACGAGACACCAGCAGGCTTGCTCCTTGCCCTGCTGCGGCGAGTGCCGTTGCTTCTGCAATACTTCCCGTTCCGAAACGACGCATGATACGGTCTGAGACGGTTGGAGTTGTGAGAGATGGCAGCATATCAGCCCCTATCGGACAGATGGGGAGGCCAAGTTCTTCAGCCAGCGCCATAAAGGCTGGAGAGCATATCTTGGGTGCCAGTGTGGCCAGAATGCCAATACCCTGAGCACCTCCCGCCGCCGCCAACGCACACCGCAATGAGGCGAGGGATGCTGCACGGCGAAATCCGAACCCTGCAACCTTCATCGGGTCACACTCCATTGTACAATTGGACGGGCCGGAACCCAGCCACGCATGGTCCCTAATGGAGCAGCACTTGCCAGTTCGATCCGCAGAAGGTCTCCCCCTTTCTGCCCATACCAGGTGGCCAGTAATGTTTCTGTTTCAAGTGTCACGCTGTTTGCCACAATGCGCGTACCGGGAGAGAGCGTATCCCACACATAATCCAGCAAGGCGGCACTGCCGCCCCCGCCAATGAAGACAGCATCAGGTGCAGGCAACCCCTCCAAGGCATCTGGCGCTTGGCCTTCTACAATCTCCATGCGAGGTTCTAAACCGAACGCGCGGGCATTGGCCTGAATATTGGCTATACGCTCCGTACGGGCTTCCACAGCAATGGCGCGCCCCCCCGCGAGACACCATTCCAGCGAGATGGAACCTGAGCCGGCCCCGATATCCCACAGAAGTTCGTCGGGCCGAGGAGCTAGAGCGGAAAGAGTAAGCGCCCGCACGGGGCGTTTGGTAATCTGGCCATCATGACGAAAGACGGTATCTGGCAGGCCAGAGGCATGACTAAGACCAGCCGAGCCAGAGACGGCAATGGCCACAGCAACGGGAGCCATAATATCCGTATAGGCAAACTGTTCTGCAACGACAGAACGAATACGTTCACGCGGCCCACCCAGTGCCTCCATGACATAGAGCGTTGAGGCCCCGAACCCCCGACGACTCAGCCAGCCAGCCAGAGAACCCGCTGACGCGGCATCACGTAGCAGACAGATGACGCGCTGCTTGTTATGCAGAACGGGTTGTAACCGTTCAAAAGGAGCCGCGTGCAACGCCATGCAGGCGGCATGCTCCAAGCGCCAACCAAGTCGGTTAGCAGCCAGTGAAAATGTGGACGGAGCAGGGCGGGCAATCCATTCCTCTGGTCCCAGGCTGGCTGCAAGAAGGGAGCCTGCACCAAACCAGAATGGATCTCCCGACGCTAGAACAACCACTTTGCGGCCCCGGGCGGCCAGAACCGGCTCCACGGAAAAGGGGATGGGCCAGGGGCGGCCACGTTCTCCGGCATCCGCCAGAGCCAGATGGCGCGGGCCACCAAAAATGATTTCTGCATTGGCTAGTTCACTCTGGCGCGCAGCGGATAAACCTGCCATCCCGTCTTCACCAAGACCGATGATGACAAGCCAAGGTTCCACACGGGAGTTAACCATGATGCGCGTCCTGTTGCTTGGCGGCACGACTGAAGCCAGCCAGATGGCCCGTATTCTTGCTGATGCAGACATGGACGCCATTTTTTCCTACGCGGGGAGAACTGCCTCGCCGCGCCAACAACCGCTGCCTGTCCGCATTGGTG
>NZ_LHZQ01000127.1 GCF_001580915.1 Acetobacter tropicalis
ATATCAAGCCTTTATTCGCTTACCTATGCCAGCCCCAAAGAGTTTTGCTCCCTCCAAATTCTGAGAAATAAAATCAAATAGAGATACTCAAAATAGATTGTTTTTGGAACATTTCAAATTTTTATTATATTAGAATGTTGAATTTTTTATAAGTTATAATGTATTAAAAATAATTTTTAACTTATTTTTTTTATTTGTAATTCAATAAATAATTTCATTTTTGTGCAATATAATGACTTCCCCTTGTGGAACAGGAAGCCATTGGCACTAAAAAATTTATCCGACTTTTTAATAATGATATGCTTTTTGAATAGCGCTTATTTGATTTGTGCCTGATAGGCTGTGAGCTTGGCTTGTGTATCATTTGAGAGTTTGATTAGATCTGTGTTTTTTGAGGTCGTGATTTGGGCATCAAGGACTGATTTCATCTTAGTTGTGCTGCTCATGAAATAACGAGTGTAGCTTCGATCAAATGCCAAACCGCGCAAATGTTTCATATGGTTAATGATTTTCTGGCTTTGCGTAGAAGGTTGGGTCGGGAGAGTCAATGTGTGAGCTGTGGCCAATTGGGTTAGAGTGTCTTTGTTTTCTGTTAACTCTTTTACGATGGTCGCGCTGAGAAGAGCTATATCGTTACGAGCAGAATGGGTCCTGGCGATATTGGCCAACGCAATCTGGGTGAGATCCATATCATTGAGTTTCTGTAAGAAATCTGCATCAGCAGACGTGAACGGTATAGTTTTTTCCAAGGGAGGCAGAGGAGGGGCTGGTGGCTGGCCGGGGCTAATGCAGGCGTTCAGCACAAAAAGAGTGAGGAGAAGAGGGGAGTAGATAAGCGCCTTACGACGAGACGAGACCAACATAATCAGCAAATTCTCCTTTGGCCTTATAGGCCGTTTGGTATGGCAGTCTTTAGATGTCAGACGGAACTTTAAAAGTCCATGATGATAGGGTGCGATAGAGAAAGCAAGATAAACGATGTTATTTTTTTTGATTGCGAGAATGAAATATAGAGAGAATAAGAGAGATATATTTATGTGGGAATGATTTATTTGTCAGAAAAGAAATATTTAGAAGCTTATTTGACCTATTGCATTGTATGGAAAGAGCGCAGTAGCTTAGAAGCCCTACGCTTCATAGTGTGAGGGTTTGGGCAATGGCTGAGGATAATTGAAGAAATGAAGTGTCGTATTGCGGGTTTGTTTGCAGTCGCCTCACTCTCTATGAGTGTAAGTGGGTGTGGGTATTTTGATTCACGGGCTGCTCATAAAGCGCAGATCACCATGATTGGAATGACTTCTTACGATCTGCAGGCTTGTGCTGGCCTGCCAACGGCAACCAAACAGATCAATGATACAACTCAGATATTTGTTTACACGGGAACGCAGCCGCAGCCGAGCTACGGTGGCTCCACTCTTATTCCGATTGGCGACATTGCCACAACAATTGCACAACTTGGCGGTGGGGGTGGAACAACCTGCTCTGCTGTGATCCGCTTGGACCATGACCGTGTCTCTGATGTGCATTATACAGGGAATAACGATGAAATGGTAGGAACAGATGGTATCTGTTCCATTATTACACGCGGTTGTGCTCGCCAGCCGGAAGGTACGATGCAGAGATCTGCGGGTGGTATCTTCGGCCCCGTTTCAGCTTTTCATCCTCCTAGAACGCCGCAGCAATCCACGACAGCCACTTACTCTTCGCAATCTGGTGGCGCTGTGCTCAACTCTGATAAAAAATCCTCAGACTCAATTATTGTTCCCAGAACAAAGTAAAATGTAGGCTTGAAGGAGCATCGCATAGGCAATGCTTTCTTATCCCCGTTATTTGAGAAACTCATAGTTTTTAAGTGCTATACAGGAGCCGGTTGACTGCCGAAGTCTAGTAATGGGCTTCGGTATTTACTTCTATCAATGTATGGTGGAGGAGAAATAGAATGAATCTGAAAACGCAGGGGCACCCTTAAAACCTAAAGCTTTTCAAATCCCATCTGCTCAGTTCTGACTAACCAAAAAGCTTGGATCAAGGTTAGATATAAAACAATATCAAGACCTATTTTTCCCCAAGAGCTTGAACGGGTCCCTTCCTGACTGAAGGCACAGGCGGAAGCTCTGTTGGAGATAGCAACAGAGCATTTTGAAAAAGACCAATCAGAAGCTGTAATGAACAGCGCCAACTACTGTGCGGGCAGCACCATACCAGCACCATCCTGTTACGGCACAGGATGAAACATATTTTGTGTTCAGCACATTGTTGACGTTAAGTTGCACACTGAAATTCTCAGTGCTGCGGGCAAGTGTGCCAAAGTCATAGCTCATCATCAGATCAGCCAGAGTATAAGCTGGGGCTGCAAAGCGTGTATAAGCTGTTGCTCCGCTCACCATGCTGGTGAAAGCACCGTCACTTGGGCCGGTGTAGCGCATGCCACCGCCAACGGTGAAACCCCGCCATGGACCGCATGCAAAACGCGCCCGATGAAAGTCATACGACAGAAAGGTGGACGCCATCCATGTAGGAGCTCCCAGAACACGGGTATTGGTGACACCCGGTGCAGCACTACCATTTATGATACCGGCAGTAGGCGGGTTACCTTTTGCGTAGTTGGATTCCATATAGGTCAGTGCCACAGTAAAGTTCAGTCCGGGAATGATTTCTCCACGCCCTTCCATTTCCACACCTCTTGTGCGCACTTCGCCGCCCTGAATTGAGTTTAACGGGTTACTGGGGTCTGTAATGAGAGTGTTCTGCCTGGCCAGATCATAAGCCGAAACCGTTAGAATGGTTTTTGTGCCTTTGGGCTGATATTTCATGCCAAATTCATATTGTCGGCCGGTAATGGGTTTGTAGGAGGTTCCATAAATGTTCGCGCCAGTTTGTGGTTCGAACGATGTCGAATAGCTGAAATAGGGAGCTAGACCAAAGCGGAATGCGTATAAGGCTCCTACGCGCCAGGTTATTTTGTTCTGGCTCAGGCGGGAGGCACTGCTGCTTGTTGTGCTTTTTTGCTGATACCAATCATTGCGTATGCTGCCCATTAGATTCAAATTGCCGATTTCAATCTGGTCCTGCCCGTACACGCCAAGTTGCTGCTGTGAAACATTTGTCCTTGGCGCGCCGGTGACGAAATCGTTCCACTGATAGCCATAAGTGGGGTGATACAGATTGAGGTCTGGCACACCGTTTGCAGCACCTTGTGCAAAGCGCATACGATAATTACCGTTATTGTCGAAATAATCCTGTCCCGCCAGAATTGTGTGTCGTAATAGACCTGTATGAAATTTGGCTGTGAAGCTGTTATCCAGCGTCAGACCACCATAGTTTTCATCACTGCCACCGGCACCGCGGCGTATTGACTGCATATCTGTGTTGAGAGAGCTGAAATAGACCTGTCGATAGCTCTGAACCATGCGCTGATAGCGGAAATTCGAACGGAAGCTGAGAATATCGTTAAAGCGATGACGAATAAGTGTTGAAACTGATCCCTGTTTACGGTCAAAAATTTCATAATTAGGGTCGCCATCATAAAAATTTCGCGGTAACTGACCATAGGGGTTTCGCAGAACAGACCCAATGGCGGGCACACCTCCATATGAGCCGCTGTGAGGATCACGCTGATAGCTGCCTATGAACGTGATAGATGTATTTTCATCAGGCACATAACTAAGCTCTGGCGAGATATAATAACGTAGGTTACGTGTTGTGCGGATAAAACCATCACTTTTCTCTCCGCCACCGATCAGGCGATAAAGAAAGTGCTTTTTGGTATCAAGCGGTCCGGTCAGGTCTGCATACCCCCGTATGAGGTTGTAATTGCCTGCCGAAAAATCAACCACGTTTTTCCGCACAGTTAGGGGCGTTTTACTGCTTTCATTAATAAGGCCTCCAGGCGAGGAGTTGCCATATAGTACGGATGCCGGCCCTTTGATGACATCCACACTGTCAATACGATGGAAGTCTAGCTGCGGCGTAGCATAAACGCCGCCAAGCAGCCGCATGCCATCCAGAAAGAGGGCAGGTGTAAAGCCACGGATGGTCATCTGATCGTACCGGCCAACATTGCCGCCACGCAAGTTTGTCATGGCGCCCGCAACGTAGGTCAGAGCTTGATTAAGTGAAAGCGCATTGCGTTGTAGCAGTTCTTCATTGGTCAGAACGGTAATGGTCTGTGGCGTGCGGATAAGTGGCGTATCTGTTTTGGTGCCCGTACTGCTTTTGACAGCATTACGGGACCCGATGACCGATATCTCTTCCTTCTTTTTGTTTGTTTTTGAAAGATCTTCTATTTGTTTCTGTTCCGCGTGGACAGAAGGGTAGGGCAGTGCCAGCAGCATGGTGCCGCATAGGAATACAAAACGCGGAGGCATTGTTATCACCGTTAAGATAATGATTCGCATTTGCCTTTAATAAGGATGCGAATTATTCGCAATTCATAAAATTCTCTTTGTGTCGATGTTGCTACAGAAGGGTGAAAAAAGACTGGTGCTGTCAGAATTATCTTGCGGTTAAAATATCGGTTTGCAGGGGACTGCCCGTCTATTGACTAATGTCACACAGTGGTGCGAATGGCCTAACAGTCCGTTAACGATGAACGGCTATATCTTCGCGTTTCTGGCGAGGGCTGAAACTGCTGGGGTTCCTTGCCTGAGAGGCTTGTCTTACCTCTCAGGTAACGGCTGGCCTATTGGGGGGCAAGACCATCATCCGTAAGCGCATTGTCGACCCATAATCCAATACAAGAGACGCTTCATGGAACATACACGCCATTGTGTTGGGCCCTGTTCAATCCCCACGGACGTAGGATTATCATTGCAGTGAATGGGGTTTGTGGGGACGCGATCCTGCGATGAGAATGTTGACAAGTCTCTTGGCTCCGATCTCCCAGCCAGGGCCTGCCGAAAAGTTCGACACGCCAGCTAAGGCACGGAGCAGATCAATGGGCTCAATGTCCGTGCTGATGTCCCCACTCTCGACAGCGGCTGCGACGAGTGTGTTAATTGCAGTTTGGAGAACCGTTCCCGACTGGGCGTAAAGTGTGCTCGGTCCGTCAACCAGTCCCTTGAGTGCAGGGGCTATGACCTGTTTGGCTGCAATATAATCGACGAACAATAGCATCCACGCACGGAGTGCCTCCACTGGTGGATGGCGCGCTGAAAGAACCGGTGCTGCTTCAGCAAGCTTATCCAATTCAGCACGATAGACTGCCTCGATGAGGGCGTCTCGATTGGGGAATGTGTCTTCCGCTGGTCATCGCTTTGCAGACGTTGATCTCCAAGACCCGAATTTCGAGCATACTTCATATGAGCCATTTGTTGCTTACGGACGCTCCAAAACGGCCAATATCCTCTTTGCCGTTGCCTTTGATGCGTGACATCGCGCACGCGGCGTGAGAGCGACGGCAGTTCATCCAGGTGGAATCATGACCGAACTGCCGCGTCACATGCCAGAAGGCGCACTTGAAGAAATGTTAGCGGGAATTAATGAGCAGGCTAATGCTGAAGGAAAACCATCGTTTCAGTTCAAGAGCATCCCTCAGGGGGCGGCTACGTCGATTTGGGCAGGTGTGGTGGCAGAGGGGTAATCCCCCCATAAAAAGAGTGGCTTTTGAATGAGA
>NZ_LHZQ01000105.1 GCF_001580915.1 Acetobacter tropicalis
GTCTCCACAAAACCCGGGGCAATTCACCTCGCGCACTGCCGTCTGCATGACGGAAGGTCATAACAGAAGACTTTCGATGTCGTCTGTGTCTGCAGATGCGGGCTGAAGTGCATTCGGACAGGGAGACATCCTCGGTTCTGAGGGCTGTCGATGAAGGGACTGGTCCCTTCGTTCCCAGAGAGAAGGATGTGGCGCCTGGGCCTGTGTCCCCCCGCCGTGTCTTTCCTCGCCTTTCAGGACATGTTTCATGACACGAATTTCGTCTTCCTTTTTCTCTCACGTCTCGCCGGTCAGTGCATTTGGCTCTGACGGCGTGGGGCAACTCACGTCCCTGCGCCTGCGTCTGCTCAGCTGGTGGCCGGCCAGACCCATGACCGGCTTTGCCGAGGGCAGCCGCTTCGTGGTCGTGGTGCAGAATATCCTCTGGACCCCGCTCACCGTTTCGATGGTGTGGGATTACGTCCGCACGATGGAACTGCATCACGACGCCAGCGGACGGCTATGTTTTGATGAACCGCTGGTCTTTGCCGAAGAGGGCATGGACGCACCGAACGCCATCGCCGTCTTCAACTATCATTTTCTGCGGCGCTTCCTCGCGGAGGACGATCCGGCTCTGACCCTGCCGGGTCTGTGCCTGTATCGCGCGGCCGGGGAACTCTGGCCGCATCTAATGTTCCATACCCCGATGAGTCTGATCGTGCATGCCGCGTCCAGCGGGCGACTGGCGGGTCTCGTCCCTGAAGATCTTCTGGGACTGACCGACCCGCAGAGGGATCTGATGCTGTTCGACGCCCTGAGCCGGCAGATCAATCCGTCGAACCTGATCTGCCTGTCGGCCTCCACAGCGGTGGAGGCTGCCCCTGTCATCAATGGTCTGGCAGTTGACCCGCACTGGTTCAGCACGGCGTGCGCGCCCGGCTACAGCCTGCAGGCGGGGTTGGAGCATCTCGGTGTGCTCGAATGTCCTGAAGACGATCTGCTGCCGTTCGATCTGTCTTTTCGGGGCCACTGAACGCTTTTTCTTTCCCTATCTCCACCACCTGTTTTTTTCATGGTCTGCCCCAGACGGCTTTTTCGGTCACCGGACGCTTCAGAGCGTACCGGTGGCGATCTGCGTCTGCTGGGCAGACAGGAACAAGGATTATCCCCTATGTCTGCCGAACATTTCTCTCGGCCCCGCACTGGCCTCGACCGGCTGATTGATGTCTGGCTGCAGATGCACGACGTGCTGCTGCCGGCCCTGTGTGTCGCCCGCGATGACGGTCCCGACGACACGCTGCCCTTTGGCCGCCCGCTGGAAGGCCATGTGCTGCTGCTCGGCGATCTCCTCGAAGATTTTGGCGAGACGCTTCAGGAGGTCATGGACAGCGCCGCTTCGGCGTAAGCGCCGGATCATCTCTCCATCACGTTTTCTTATCAGCTTTTTACCGGACAGGACTTTTCCTGTCCGGTGATGACCTACAGGATTTTCATCATGCGTTATCAGACCTCGCGCCACCATACAGGCTCACACGGCGTATCCCGCGCTGCCCGCCATCTTCGCCAGACCCGTCGTCTCTCGCCGTGGGATGCAACAGACGAGGACCTGCAGTTCATGGCAGCACTCACCGAACGGCTGGGCGCACCGCCTGTCTCGAACATGATGCGGTATTGCGGCCCCGAGGCCCGGCATCTGGACCAGCTGGGCGAAAGCCTCGGTGACTGGCGGCGAATGCTGGAGGCGCTCGCCCGGCGTCATCCGCATCTGCCGCGATCGGGATCACAGGCGTCAGACGGCACGACACTGGATTCCGCGCCAGAGCGGATTGTCTGGGAGACCCTCGTGCAAATGGTTCCCGATGAATTGGAGCTGTGCTGCCATCCCTTGCTGGAAGACGGGCGGTATCTGCGCAGCGATTTCGGTCTCTGTGCACCAGATGAGGAGACCCCTCTGGTGTGCATCGAGGTGATGGGCATGCTGGGCTCCGACCGGATCTGCCGGGCGGATGTCGAGGAAGCCTCTCTGGGCCGTCTGGCGAAGAAGCAGGACTGGTTCAGTCAGCCGGGCCGTCCGCTGCTGCGGGTGATCTGGCTCGACATGATAGCACACCCGGACTGGCTGGAGGCCATCTGTGCAGAAGCCATCGAAGCGACTGTCGCGCAGCTTGTCTGTAACCGGAAGGAACGTCGCTCATCGATGCCAGATCGTAATGCACGATATGGGAAGCGACGTTCTCGTCCTGCTTCACGTTGGCAAGCGCGTGAGTGAATAAAGGACGGCTGTCGTCCTTCAGCCTCCCCAACGGGAGGCTGGTTTCCGCTCAGCCGTTTTTGTCATCATGTGGCGGCAGCAGTTCAGGCTCTTCCGGTTCCACATTAACGTCCTGTGCCTTTTCGATCCGGGTTGCACGCCACAGCAGGACGGGAGCAGCAAGGAGAAACAGAATGCCGGAACCGGGCGTGAAATAGAGATGGAAGCTCGAGAACGCAAAAAGAAACTGGCTTGTCTCTGTCTGCGATGATTGCAGAAAAACATAGATTCTGACGAGACAGAACAGCGCCATGCCCCAGGATGCGCGATCACAGTAAAGGCGGGGGATATTGAAGGAGGCGCGTTTCCGGCTCAGCCACGATGCACCAAAACAGGCGATGGTCACCCAGAGCGTTACACCCAGAATATGAAACCCGCTGAAGCCGGCGTGCTGAACCGAATTCATGCCGCGTTCGACATGGCGGTACGCACAGGACAGAAACCCCGCCAGAACGGTGCTGCCCAGCGCAGCCAGAACAAGTTCATCGGGGGTCTCCCAGAACAGACCCAACCGGGCCTTGATCCCTTCAAAATCGATGTCATTCTTGTCCATGGCGGGTTCTTTTTATTCGGTGTCGATGACGACGTGTAACTGATAGGCGTGACTGGCTGCCGACCAACTCCATACAGGCGTCTTTGGACCCGGTCCACCGAAACTCAGATCGTGAACACCGTCATGACGGCTTTCCAGAATGGCAATGGCGGCAGCAGAGTTCTGCCACACGATATGACGCGTTCTGTCGAGCAGGGTGTAACGGGCGCCATCACCCCCGAAGCAGGCCGGATCCTCTTCGAT
This sequence comes from Acetobacter tropicalis, assembly GCF_001580915.1. GTDB lineage: Bacteria > Pseudomonadota > Alphaproteobacteria > Acetobacterales > Acetobacteraceae > Acetobacter > Acetobacter tropicalis. The sequence goes on from NZ_LHZQ01000105.1 coordinate 3,087, forward strand.
GATCGCCGTGAGGGGCCCAAGGTCACCGCCGACGTCGAGAGGTTGGATTTTGGGTGTCACGCGTGTCCCGCACAGATCGTGATACTGTCCGGCTGTTTTCGTGAGGTCGGGGACAGCTTGCAGGGTGGCGGTATCCAAGGGTGTGGCTGGTCGGGCCTGTTCCGCGTTGAGCCAGTGGGCGTGCGCAATCATCTGTCTGTCGCTCTGATTACCCGTCTGGGCGTGAGCAGAAACAGTGAGCAGCGACAGGGCGGAGAACAGCGATAAAGACAGGAAAGGTTTCATGAAGGGAGTCCGTTTCATGGGGGTAGAACGAACCCGCTGCGCGGGATTGGTGCGGTG
>NZ_LHZQ01000150.1 GCF_001580915.1 Acetobacter tropicalis
CCCGATGTACAACCCTTCTGTGAGATTTCCGCGTCGACGGCATGACGTTCAGCCAGAGGATGGAGACGCGACATAAAACAACCTGTTGCTTCGGGTAAATACAAATCAAGGTTAAGATGCGTCGTTTGCCACGACAACAGATATTTTATTCTGATATTGCGAGTTATTTTCAATATTATTTATGTTTTCGTAAAATCTGTTCTGTTCAGATTCCTGTCAGGAAATCATGATATGAAAGTGGATTCAGATTCCTTTTGCCGAGACACATATGCCTTGTTCAACGCCGGACATCACGGACAGCCGGTTGCGCTACGACAGGCCGACGATCGTCCTTCACTGGACGACCGCCTTTCTGGTGCTGCTTCAGTTTGCTCTTGGCGAAACCTGGAACTGGCCAACAAAACCCGTCCATCATCTGATGGTGGTCGCGCATCTGACAGCCGGCATCCTGCTGACCGCAATCATGGCGTTCCGCATTGTCTGGCGTCTGACGAACGGCCGGCACCTTTCGGACCTTCTCCGGCCCATGGACCGGATATTCGCCCTTGGAGCGGAGTACGCCCTCTATGTGCTGCTTCTGGCGGAAATCGTGCTGGGCTACCTCTGGCGATGGGGTGCCGGGCAGATGATGAGTTTTTTCGGACTCCTGATCCCCTCCCCATTCGCGCGGCTCCCGCCGAACACCGTAGCGTGGCTTCAGAGCCTGCATGACTGGAATGCGTGGCTGATCATGGGTCTTGCGACAGGCCATGGCGCAGCGGCACTTTTTCATCAGTTCGTCCTGAAGGACAAAGTGCTTGGACGTATACTGCCGCAGTGTTTCTTGCCTCGTCAGTGAGGCGATCGGAGCCCTGTCTGATTTTCATGACTGGGCAGCACCATGATGCTGGATCGCCAACAACGTCAGCTTTTTTCGGCTTCCGTTGAACAGCAGACGTTTCGCTGTTCCGACCTTCCCGGACATTTGAACGTGCTGAATTAATGGTCGCCTCCGCCGAGGCGAGGCCCGCATACGCCGATGCATCGGATAAGGCATTTGGCCGCTGCTAAGTCGTTTTGGGAAACAGTCCGGCAACCCAGTCGATGAACACGCGCACCCGTGGTGAGAGCTGCCGGTTGCGCGGATAGAGCAATGAGACTGGCGTCGGCGATGGTGGAGAATCGGGCAGAATCGTCACGAGAGTCCCCTGCACCAGATCCCGTTCGACATGGTAACGAGGAACCTGGATCAGCCCGAACCTGAAGGGCACGTTCAACACGATGCGCGAGGCCGCCAAGCGGCTGCATGACGGCGGGCGGATCATCAATTTCTCGTCCAGCGTCACGGGACTGCTGCAGCCGGGCTATGGCGTCTATGCCGCCACCAAGGACGCAGTGGAGGCTCTGACGAGCATTCTGGCGAAAGAACTGCGTGGCCGCGCCATCACCGTCAACGCGGTGGCCCCCGGACCGACTGCGACGGATCTGTTTCTGAACGGAAAATCACCCGAACTCATCGACCGTCTGTCGAAGCTCGCCCCGCTGGAGCAGCTGGGCCAGCCCGAGGACATCGCCGCCAGCGTCGCCTTCCTGTCCGGCCCGGATGGTGCGTGGATCAACGGCCAGACGCTGCGCGCCAATGGTGGAATCATCTGAACCCAGTCTCTGGCGTCCGGCACCGTGCCGGGCGCCTCCTATTCCATGAAAGATTGCGTGCCATGAAACAGATCATCGTCATCACCGGGGCCTCCGGCGGCTTCGGCGCGCTGGCTGCCCGTGCGCTTGCCCGATGGCTCGTGGCGTAGCGAACTGAATACCTGGCGCCGTTCGGAACGCAGTGGCGGCGCCCCCTTGGAACCTCTCCCGGTCCGTGTCCTGCGCTATCGATTGGACGGCGTGGAGAATGGCGACTAAACCTACACGCTGGTGACGACGATCCTTGATCCGGCACACGCACTTGCTTGCGATCTGGCGGCATTTTATCACGAGCGTTGGGAGATCGAGACCGCGTTCGACGAACTCAAGACCCATCTTCGCGGCGCGCGTCTGTGCTTGAGGAGCAAAACACCGGAACTTGTTCGTCAGGAATTCCACGGCCTGATGCTTGCACATTTCACGATACGAAGCCTGATGCATGAAGCGGCGTTGAAGGTAAGAGAAGATCCAGACCGGCTGTCATTCACCCATAGCCTGCAGGTCATACGCCGCAAGATAGGCCATATGGTCCTGCTTTCCCCCTCGGCAGAGAAATAAAGCGTGCCAGAATATCCTGCTTGAGATTCTTGAAGAGCGCGTCGTCAGCAGTCGCGGAAAATCACGCCATCGCGGCGAGCCTCCACCCTATCAGCCCGAAATCGTCATTATTACCTCTAAATGAACAGTATTAGGGAGATTTCTCCCCCTTGCCAGCTGTTGAATGCTACCTTGGGTAGCCATTCAACACTGCTGGCTCCTCTTAAAGATAACCTATTGAGATGCCCGATTTCCCGTTTTGTTTTTTATGTAAGAAACGAAAACGAACAAATACTTAACGAAAAAAGTGGATATAATAGCAGTGGCTTAAAAACTGGGTCTTGGCGGTCTAGTCACGACTGGCATGATTGAAAGAAGCTGTTGTTGTGGTGATCTCCCACAAATAGGCATTGTGGATATCCGTGAATTCTCAATCAGGTAATCGGTATAGCCGTTCAGGGAGTTGTCAGCTTCATCTGCTATAATAACAATTCTATCGCAGTCCTTTCTCATGATGAAACATACAATCGGCGGAATTTTATGTGTGGTCAAAGTATCGATTCTCTGACTGTAAAATTTAGGTCAAAACTAACGATCATATGTATCGTAGAAGCTGATATATTTCATATCTTGTTTGTTTTTCTGTTTTTCTTAGCTTCTTTTGGGTTTTCTTCAGAAGTGAAAGCCGAGAATTTCACATTTACTCAGGCCGTAGAAGATGCCTGGTCTATTGATCCTGATCGCAATGAATTGACTACAAATTATCACTCGGCATCAAGACGGGCTGTGGCTGCTAGGTCGTGGTTTGCTGGTGGTCCAACTGTGTCAGGCCAGTATTTTGATGACCATGCCATAGGTAGTAACGAAGGATACACAACCTACCAGGGTGGTGTGTCTGTTCCTTTTTGGCTTCCTGGACAAGGTAGCGCAACTGTGGGAGTTGCCAGAGCAGAAGCGCTTACCATCCAGGAACGGCTGCATGTGGCGCGAATGGCGGTGGCCATGAGAGTTCTGGATACATCAGCCAACGTCGTTATGGCTCAGCGCCGACTGGCAATCGCACGCATCCAGAAAGACACACTGGAAAAAATCCGGGCCTCAGTAATCCATGGGAAGCACATCGGGGAGATGACTCTTGCCGATCAGCAGATCATCGCCTCTGAAATCGCAAATGCAGCCAATGAATATTCCCAGTCTGAAGAGCAGGTCGAGACAGCGACCTCAGCGCTTCGTATCTTGCTGGGTCGCCCGGCCGTCCCCGATATCCTCTCATTTGACAATGTGGCGTTAGCGCATCACGGACTCTTCTCTGCCGAAGCCCTCGAAAATAATGATCCTCGCGTCAGAGCCGCCCGTCAGGCCGTGCATACAGCAGAAGCTGGCGTGCATCTCGCCAAAACCTCTTTCATGCCGAACCCTGAAGTTGGCGTAGCTGCAGTTCACGAAAAACAGTATGGCAGCCCGTGGGACGACCGCGTGGGGGTAACAGTTTCCATCCCGCTTCCCAGCGATGTCCGCAACGTTCCCATGGAAGCGGACGCCCGCAACAAGCTGGCAGCGGCTATCAGTCAGGAGCAGCAGGCTCGCCGCAATGTCAGGCAGGAACTTGCTCAGGTTTTTTCTCATCTGACGGCCACGAAAGATATGTTCAGAAATTCTGTTCTGTCCGCTGAGAATATGAACAGGCGCGCAAATGAGATGAATCGATCATGGCAGGTCGGTGAGACCTCATTGGTCGAACTGTTACGAGCCAGATCCGCTGCCAGCAGTGCTTTGCAGCTCCGCAATCAGGCGGAAGTTGCCTGGCACGCTGCCATCATACGAACATTGATCGCCGCAGGAGAATTCCAGTGACTATTTCATCTGCCTCCATGAAAGACTGGAAATATTTACTCTGTGTCATGATTATTTTTCGCATTACTGAGCCGCCTGCACGAGCCGCCGGCAGTGCGCCGATTGTCGTAATGGGAGAGGCGGCGCAGAAGAATTCTGCTCTGGTAATCTCGATCGCAAGGAGTGGTACACTCGCAAAAAATCTGGATGCAATGGGAACCGTCACAGCCGAGGCGGGGCATGTCGTCCGTATTCACCCAGCAGGGTCCGGTAAAGTTCTGAATGTTGCTGTGGTACCTGGTCAGCATGTGCATAAAGGAGAGACGCTTCTTACCTATCAGGATCATTCATTACATCTGGTCCGCCTTGAAATGACAAGAGCACAGGCGGCACTGACGACAGCGTATGCGGCCTCTCAGAATGCAGCGTCAGCCTACCACCGGGGGCATGAACTGGAAGGAACAACAGTTGCAGCAGGAGAGACCAGGCGTCGCCTGGCCATATTCCAGGCAGCAAAAGACGATGTTATAGCCCGACAGGCTGATGTAGATACGCTGAAGCATCAACTTGAAGAAGAATACAACTCCGTTACGGAATCAGATAAAGCCCAGACCAGTCCGCTGGACGAGACATCGTCAATCATTGCCCCGACCACAGCAGAAGTACAGAGTGTGTTCGTTGGCGTTGCTGACGACATTTCCCCTGCGACGGAACTGATAGGCCTGACAGACATGTCATCGGTATGGATTGTTTCTGACATCCTGCCTCAGGATGCCGCTCAGGTGGTCCAGGGCGGCGAACAGACCACCGAACTCACATCGGACACAGGGACGACATTACTGAAATCGAAAATAACTTCGGTAGGGAGCATGGCGGATCCGGTCACAGGCCTCGTCCGCGTCATAAGCACGGCCCCCAATCCAGATGGCAGTCTTCATCCAGGCATGTTTCTCAATACCCATCTGCCAACACGCGAAAAGACGGCAGGCATCATTGTGCCGGAGAACGCTGTCACAGAAATCAACGGCGTAAGCACTGTATTTGTGCCGGTGAGTCCAAACCGGTTTCGGCCACAGGAAGTGCATGTTGGTGCTACGGGCAATGGACAGAAAGTCATTACCTCTGGCCTCTCCGCAGGTGAGCGGATCGTAACGCAAGGCGCATTCGCCCTGAAGGCGGTGATGCTGGTGTCAGATATGAATGATGGAGACTGAGAGCGTCATGCGTAGCGTTCTCTCCGCCCTGCAGACCCGACGCTGGCTAGTCCTTGGGGTAATCTTCCTGACATTCATCGCCGGGTGTATGATCGTGCGTGGCCTTCCCGTGGAAGCCGTGCCCGACATTTCGCCCCGGCAGGTGCTCGTTTCCGTTGTTGCTCCCGGCCTCGCTACGGAAGAAGTCGAACGGCTGATCACCTTTCCGATCGAGGCCAGTATGGCCGGCATCCCGGAGATGACAGATCTACGGTCGGTCTCCCGTTCAGGAGTCTCGGTCGTTTACATCCAGTTCGCGGATGAGACGGACATCAATCTTGACCGTGCTCGTGTGGAAGAACGGATTCAGCAGGCCAGAGGCATGATATCTGTGCCGGGAGTCAGTGTGAATATCGGGCCACTCGCTACAGGGCTTGGTGAAATCATGCAGTTGCAGATCAAAGGCGACGGTTATTCGCTGATGGATCTGAACCGTCTGATGACATGGACTGTCGCACCGCAGTTGAAACTGGTTCCGGGCGTCGTGGACGTGAACGTGAACGGTGGTGCCGAACAGACATTTCAGGTCGCTCTCGATCAGGCCCGCCTTATGGCACTGGGTGTGTCAGTTGATGACGTCTTCCGGGCGGTGGATGGCAATAACTCCGCATCAGGAGGTGGATGGATTGAGCATGGTGAAGAACAGCAGATCGTTGTCGGACGCGGCCTGATCGGTTCACTTGATGACTTTGGGTCCATTCCCGTCCGGGCCAACACTAACGGTTCCGCCATTTTCCTGCGGGATGTCGGGCACATTTCCATGGGACCGAGAACACGACTGGGTGCCGTCACGCGTGATGGTCAGGGCGAGGTTGTCATTGGCGTCATCATGATGCGCATGGGAGCGAGTTCCGACACCACCTTAGCCGCCATCGAAGCAGCACTTCCCGGCATTCGTCAATCTCTTCCTAAAGGTGTGACGCTTGACCCTTATTACGTGCGTTCAACGCTGACAGACAGCACCATCAGGACCGTGAAAGAAAATCTTGTCGTTGGAGCACTCCTGGTCATCGGTGTTCTGATCGTGGTGATCGGTGACTGGCGGGCGTCACTGGTCATCGCGTCAGTCATCCCGTTTGCGCTCGTCTGTGCAATGGCCGGCATGCGATGGTTCGGAATTTCCGCCAATCTACTCAGTCTTGGTGCCATCGACTTCGGCATGATCGTCGATAGTTCCCTCGTCGTGGTCGAAAATTTCATGACCCATCGTGCTCGTGACAGGGCCAGTGGACAGAATACGTTGCCGGCTTCTCTCGCAGTCTCAGCAGCAACCGAAGTACTCCGTCCCGTAAGTTTCGGCATTCTTGTCATTGTGATGGTCTATCTGCCGATCCTGACATTGCAGGACATCGAAGGCAAAATGTTCCGCCCCATGGCGCAGACGGTCATCATGGCGCTGTTGGCCTCTCTGTTTTACTGTGTTGTCGGGATACCGGTGATTGCGGCTTTGGCGATGAGGTCTGCAAGCCATCATGACGATACCCGTCTGGTTGCTTTTCTTCGTCGTGGTTATGGTCCCATGCTGAACTGGTGTGAAAACCGACCACGGACCCTGTTTGGCACAACTTTCGCGATTTTTGCTTTTTCTGTCTGGATCGGCCTGCATCTGGGTGGCGAGTTCATTCCGTCTCTCGACGAAGGGGCCCTGACGGTAACTACGACACGACTGCCCGGCATTTCGCTGCCCGAGGCCTTGAAGGAAGTCAACCTTCAGGAGCGTATCCTGCGTCGCTTTCCCGAGGTCACCAGCGTTGTGAGCAACACAGGAACATCAGCCATTCCGACTGATCCGATGGGCGTTAACGAGACAGACAGTTTCATTTTTCTGAGGCCACCATCACAGTGGACCACGGCGCATACGCAGGAGGGGCTCGTTACGGCGATGAGTCAGGTGCTGAGCACTGAACTGCCCGGAATGGAGCAGTCATGGAGTCAGCCAGTGCAGATGCGGATGGATGACCTCCTGTCCGGTGTCAGGACACAGATTGCCGTTTCGATCTATGGGGATGATCTCGCTACGCTGGCGCGGCTGGGGGACAGGGTAGCGAGTGTCATGAAAACCATTCCCGGTGCGGCTGACGTGGCTCCACAGGGAGACGGCACCGTTTCTTTCATCCATATCGACATTGATCGTCGAAAGGCGGCGCGGCTGGGTATTTCCCAGCAGGAACTTCTAAACGTAGTTGAAGCGGTCGGCGGTCATATTGGACGGCCCGTCACAGTCGGTAACGCACTGATCAGCACGCAGGTCCGTTTCGATCCTGCCCAGGCAGGCACACGTGACCAGATCGCCCGCCTGAGGGTCCGCCGCGCCGATGGCCGAGGAGCGGTCCTGCTTTCAGAGATCGCGGGGGTCACGGTACAGGACGGTCCTCCCCGTATCAGCCGGGATAATATCCGCCGTCGTCTGATCGTGCAGGCCAATGTTCGTGGGCGAGACCTCAGCTCCTTTGTTGCCGAAGCACAGAAGGCAGTCAGCAGAAAAATCACCATGCCTCCCGGTTATCGCATCGTGTGGGCGGGTCAGTTCCAGAACCTGAAGTCAGCCATGGCACGTCTGGGAGTTGTCGTGCCGATTGCATTGGTATTGATTTTTGCCCTGCTTGTCGTTGCGCTGAATTCCGTCTGGCTGGCCGGGCTTGTTTTCGTCAATCTGCCAGTTGCCGCGACAGGTGGCATCCTGGCCCTCGCTCTGCGTGGCCTGCCATTCAGCGTCTCCGCGGGGATCGGGTTTATTGCGCTGTTCGGTGTGGCGGTTCTGAATGGCGTGGTACTCGTCACCGCCATTAATTCCCTGCGCGTGGCAGGCCGGGATGCTGCTCGTGCCGCGTATGAAGCCGCGGAAGAACGTTTCCGGCCGGTCATGGCGACAGCGCTGGTCGCCAGTCTTGGTTTCATTCCCATGGCAGTCTCGACCAGTGCCGGTGCCGAAGTTGAACGCCCTCTGGCGACCGTCGTCATTGGTGGTCTGATCTCCTCGACACTCCTGACATTGCTTGTGCTGCCCTCTCTCTACGCACGTATCATGAAAAACCGCATCGCATGAAAATCCTGATTATCGAAGACGAACCCGCTCTGGGCTCGGCCGTAAGAGACCGCGTCCGCCAGGCCGGACATGTCGTCGACTGGTTCAAAACCCTGACCGATGCCCGGGCAGCCCTGATTGCCTCTTCTTATGATTTCCTACTACTGGATCTTGGTCTTCCAGACGGTAATGGTCGGGATCTGCTACGGGAAATCCGGCGGGACTGTTCATCTCTGGCCATCCTGATCACGACAGCTCAGGATCAGGTCAGTGACAGGATCGCGGGGCTGTCAGAAGGCGCAGATGATTATATTGTCAAACCTTATGATCTCGACGAACTCGTTGCCCGTATCGACGCTGTTGCCAGGCGTTACGCGGCCCTTCCAGACAATGTGGTCATGGTGGGCACTATCAGAATAGACCTCGCGCGCCGTCAGCTTGAACGCGATGGCCAGACAGTTGATCTGTCTGCGCGTGAATGGGCTATTGTCGAACTTCTTGCGCGCCGGCCTGGAGCAGTCTGCAGTCGTGAGCAGATTGAAGACGCCCTTTATGGTCTTAGTGACGATGTGGAAAGCAACGCCATTGAAGTTTTCGTCAGCAGGATAAGGAAGAAAACCGGACCTGGTCTGATCATGACAGTCAGGGGTAGAGGCTATTGTCTCGCGGAGAACACGTCCCGATGAAGCGCTGGAGTCTGGCGTCCCGTATCGTGTCCGGAACACTGATCATCGTGCTTGGCGCACTGGTGCTTCTCAGTATTCTTGTTGCGGCCTTTACCCGCTATGAAGTTACGGAGCGTCTTGACAACTCGTTACAGGAAGTGGCCGAGCGTCTGGAGTTTGTCATCAGTGAACTGGACAAAACCGACAGGGCTTCCGTCACCCCAGGTGGTCAGATTGCGCAACTCCCCGGGGTGAACCGGCGAACGCTGGCCTACCAGATCACCACACCGGCCGGTCGCCTTGAGGTCAGGTCACAGAATGCGCCGGAGACACTATTCGTACCACGTCTGAAGTCAGGATTTTACAACATCTCATTATTCAGAGTGTATGTCGTACCATCAGCGTCTGGTCGCGATTACATTCTGGTGGGTGAGCCGACTTTTCACAGAAATGAAGCTGTCAGGCGGGCTATTCTGATTTCAGTTCTGCCAATGGTAATATTTTTCCCGGCGATCTGGGTTCTGGTCCGCTGGCGTGTCCGTCGCGCCATGCGTCCTCTGACCAGCCTTCAGCAGGAAATCAGGAGCCGGGGAGGATCGAATCTGGCCCCCGTTCCCCCATTGGATCTCCCCGAAGAACTGGTGTCCATTCACTCGGCCGTCAATCTTCTGCTTGAACGTCTGAAAATGGCGCTTTCGACAGAGCGCGCTTTTGCGGCCAACGCAGCCCATGAACTACGCAATCCAGTAGGAGCGCTTCTTGCACAGGTTCAGGTTCTCAGGAATTTTCTTGTAGGGTCGGACTATGAAGAGCGTGCAACGATCATCATGCAGCAGGCCCGCAGAATTGGCCGGATGATGGAAAAGCTGCTTCAGCTCTCAAGAGCGACATCAGGGATCGCTCTGACCGGGAACATGTTCGATCTGGTGCCTGTCATTCGATTTCTGGCAGAAGAACTTGAGCGGGAAAAAAACCAGCCGATTGAATTTTCTGGAGCATCTCATCTCATGATCCGGGGCGATATGGATGCAACAGGTATCCTGTTTCGCAATCTTCTCGAAAACGCCGTTCTTCATGGTTCATCTGCGCAAGCCGTCAGTGTGATCATCACGCAAGATCATAAAGTCCTGATCTGCAATGATTGCGAACAGCTGCCATCTGAAATTTTGCGGGATATGGAAAAGCCTTTCGTCAGAGGAAAGACCGATGCCGAAGGCAGCGGCCTCGGCATGGCGATTGCGCGACAGATAGCTCAGCAGCTGCATGCCGACATGGTGGTGAGTTCGCCTATACCTGGAACGGACAGAGGCGTCCTGGTGACAGTTCGATTGCAGGTCAATTAGATCAAAGATTACGTCTGAGCGGACCAGGAAATCTGACGCTCTATCTATCAGATCCTAGGATTAAACAGTTCGCGTCTGCCGAGACGTTGCATTTCGGAATACACGACGTCGAAGCATCCACGTAGTGCATTCCATAGTTGACCAAATTCCATGTCCAGTTTTTCACTACGTTATTTGTCCCAGAACGATTCCTCCCACTGCACCGAGAACAACGGTAATCCCCCCATAAAAAGAGTGACTTTTGAATGAGAA
>NZ_LHZQ01000081.1 GCF_001580915.1 Acetobacter tropicalis
GTCATACGCTCCCCCAGACCATCCGGGGCGAGGCGCACTGTAGGTGATGTCCGAGCACCACACCTGATTGGGGCGATCAATCCCCAGGCCTCGAAGAAGATACGGATATTTCCGATGCGCCGGATGCGGGACGGTCGTTCTGGGCTTCTGATAAATCGTCCGCAGCCCCATCGTCGCCATCAGCCGACGAACACGCTTGCGCCCGACATCATGTCCGAGCCTGCGAAGATGCCGCGTCATCTGCCGCGACCCGTAATACGGCATCTCCAGAAACTGACCATCGATCAGCCGCATCAACGCAAGATTGGCATCGCTCTCTGGTACCGGCCGGTAGTAGATGCCCGACCGGTTGAGTTGTAGCAGCGCGCATTGCCGCACCACCGACAGCCGAGGCCGTTTCAGGTCGATCATTTGCCGCCTCTGAGTACGCCCAACCGCACAGAGGCATCCCGCAAAAAATCCCGTTCCACCAGAAGCTGGCCGATCTTGGCATGCAGCTTCTCCACGTCGGCGGGGCTGGTTGTCGCCTCGGGCGCCTGCTTGCCAGAGAACGTCCCCGCCATGCCTTCAATCGCCTGGCGCTTCCATTGGGCGATCATCGTCTGGTGCACGCCATGTTTCGACGCCAACTCCGCCAGCGTCTGCTCGCCCCGGATCGCCTCCAGCGCAACCCGCGACTTGAACTCACCCGAATATCGTTTCCGCGTAACCTTGCCCATAAACCCGTCCTCTCTCAGGCCGGTCTATAGACCCAATGACCGTCATTCGCCTCGTTTTCCGAGGTCAGGGGGAGCGTAAGCTCACTTAGTCAGGAGAGGAGAATGACAATGTCGACTGCGAAATTTATTGGCCTGGACGTTCACAAGGAGACAATTGCCGTGGCGGTCGCCAATGACGGGCGATCGGGAGAGATCCGGTTCCACGGGACTATTCCCAACACGCCCGATGCCATACGGCGCCTGGTGGCACGCCTGGCAGCGCCCGATGTCACGCTCCACTTCTGCTATGAAGCAGGCAGCTGTGGATATGGTATCTATCGTCAGTTGACCGACCTGGGCGTGGAATGCAGCGTCATCGCGCCGTCGGTCATCCCGCGCAAGTCGGCGGATCGGGTGAAGACTGATCGACGCGACGCCCAGATGCTGGCGCGCCTGCTGCGCTCGGGCGAACTGACAGCAATCTGGGTGCCGGACGAGGCGCACGAAGCCATCCGGGATCTGATCCGGGGACGTCGGCAGGCGAAACAGGATCTGGTTGCCAGCCGGCAAACAGTATTGAGCTTCCTGCTTCGCCATGGGCGCAAATTCACCGGGCGATCGAATTGGACCAAGGCGCATTGGCGCTGGCTCAGTGAGCAGGCCTTCGACGCACCGCATCAGCAATTCGTGTTCGGTGAAGGTATCCGACGGATTGAGGAGGCACAGCATCGCTGCGACAGGCTGGACTCCATGCTGGTGGAAGCACTGCCGCAATGGTCGCTGGCTCCTCTGGTTCAGGCGTTGCAGGCCCTCCGTGGTGTCGGGCTCGTGGTGGCCGCGACCTTGGTTGCCGAAATTGGCGATCTCAGTCGCTTTGATACGCCCAAGCAACTGATGGGCTGGCTTGGCCTAGTTCCCTCGGAGGCGTCCAGCGGCGCCCGCACCCGCCGTGGTGCGATAACAAAGACGGGGAACCGGGAGGCACGGGCGATGCTGGTAGAGGCGGCATGGTCGTATCGCCTGCCGGCGCGCGAAGAGAGGCGATATCAAATGCGCGTCGAAGGCTTGCCGGAGGATATCAGGGCCATCGCGTGGAAAGCCCAGGTCCGTCTTTGTCAGCGCTACCGCTTGTTGGCATCGACCGGAAAGGCCCTGCCAAAAGTGATTACGGCGATCGCCCGCGAGCTGGTCGGGTTCATCTGGGATATCGGTCGACGCATACAGCCAATCTGATAGGGAATTCCGCGCCCGATTATTGGACCTGACGGGCGTGCCGCGAAAACCAGGCAGGATGGGTAACCCTCGTTTTAAGCTGGGGCAGGTCTCGACCGACGCCCGTCTATAGAGAGAGGAAGGCCCACGACGGAAATGGGAAATGCGGTAGCCAATCCGCGGATGAGAGCATGATCAATCGTCGTCGATCGGCTCGCGGCACACCCGTCAGGAGACTGTGTAGAATTTTGTGCGGTGGCATTTTTTCA
>NZ_LHZQ01000064.1 GCF_001580915.1 Acetobacter tropicalis
CGAGGTCTTCATCGCCGACAAGGCTTATGATGCCGATCCTCTCATCGAAAAGCTTGAAGAGCGGGGGATCACACCGGTTATTCCGTCAAAGAAAAACCGACGCAATCCACGGAAAATCCTCTTCTCGCTTTATAAAAAACGAAACATCATCGAACGCTTCTTCGCCAGACTTAAACAGTTCAGGGGTATTGCAACACGATATGACAAGCTGAAGTCAACTTTCCTCGCAGCCGTGCAATTCGTGTCCGCCATCATTGGAATTAACTGACGACACACCCTGACAGCTAGTTGGTTAGCGCCGGCTTTAAGCTCTTAAAAGCTTTGGAGGGACTGGGGACGGCGAGGGGAAGAGTGTCACTCCCTGATCGCCGATCTCGACCTTTGCATCAGGATATACAGCCAATGCGAGTGAGAGAGCCTTCACCCACTTCGCCTTAAAATGGTAAAGTTCCTTGTAAGTCGACCCAAACTGGGGTTTGAGCGCCGCCCAGGTAAGAAGTTTCTTGTCTTCGAGAACGTGCAGGCGATATGCGAGCCAAATGTAAGCGTCGAGCGCGGCGGAATTATTTGATAGGGCACGGACAGCGGCTTCCTGAATAGGAACTGGATGCTTTTTCAGCTGTTCGAAATATCCTTCCGAAAGCTTTGCCACTTCGATTACCTGACGCCCGTCCGCCAAAGTCTTATCGTCGATAAATAATGCGCCATCGACAATGGCTTGGTTAACAAGAGCGTTTGCGCCTCGCCCGTCTTGGATATGGAAAGACATACGGCAGCGGCTGATCCTTTCCGCTTGGTCCCGAACCGATCTCGCAGCGCTACCGCTGGGAGAAATTCCAATCCGCTTCATCCATTGACGCAGACTTTTCCCGAGCTCGATCTCCCTTGAGTTCGTGCGAATTGCTTCGGTTTGGAGGAATAAAAGAATCAGACGTCCGTGAGCGCCAAAGGGAACACCGACGTGTTCAAGCTCGTTTGTATCGCCAACCGGCCGAAGGCCGGGCTGGATAATCAAACGGACACGCTCCGAAATCATTTGCCAAGGCTCGGAGGAGGGTAACCGCCGATGCGGAAGAGCGCACTGGGCCCAACCGGAATAGATAAATCCTAAACCGTTGTCTTCGTCCGACATGTAAGTCGAAGCAGCTTCGACCAGATCGCGATCCAGCCCAAATTCTAACGCCCCTTGCTTCCCTTTGGAATCGAGCAGGTGGTGGATCGTGGCCATGTGCGGGCTCCCTGAACGCTGTCACGATAGTGGCATACGTAAGAGTGCGTGTCAGCGTGTGATTTGGTGAGATGCTTCTTGAGCAGGTATGCCCCAGTGCCCCGTCATCCA
>NZ_LHZQ01000084.1 GCF_001580915.1 Acetobacter tropicalis
CCCGCTCAGGCGAGCCAGGCGCTCTTCAACATCAAAGAAACCCGGCTGGTTCATGAGCCAATCCCTCAAATCACGACATGCGGAATGGAATCATACAGAGAGACCCAAAACCAGTGGTTTTTTTTAACTCTCCATCTATTTAAAATTCTTCAAGAATAAATTTATATTTTTTATCTATTTTTTCTTTAATTTTAAATTTTTTTATTTCCATAATTATTTTTTCATACCTCTTTAAAAAAGAATGCTGCACGTTATTTTCTGCATTTTTTAAATATTCGTTTCTTCTCAATCTAAATAATTCTTTCTTAAAACGTTCAAAAAATTTTTCTTCTATGTTGTGGGTAGAAGCACTTCTGTGATTTAGCTGCATATTGAAATAGGAAGCCCAATCATTATCAAATCGGCTTAAGTTGAACTCGGTTGACGCGAACGCTCCTCCATTCCTAGAATATTTCCAAATCCACTCAGGAATAGACTTGAAAAAATAGTGATTTATCACAATGTTTTCTGTGCATATAACATCAGAAAAAGACGGATCTCGGTGCAAGTTGGGAGGGGGATTTTTGTAATCATGTATATCCCCATTAGTAAGCCTACATACAATAGGGGTGGTTTTTGATATTGCTGGATGATGGGCAGAAGACATCATAATCATTTGTGGCCTAAAAACCGATTTAACCAATCTAACACCATGCCCGATCACACCGTCATCTACAAACGTATTATTTCGTTCAATTAGAGGGGAAAACACATCTTGTAAATTTTTTACATTTTCTGAAGCAATGAATTTCCAATTTATCGCAATTGAGTCGGTCGCCCAATAGGAAATCCAATTTAAAAAACTATTTACGTCATGAAATTTTCTTGTATTCAATGAAATAAATTCATCAGAATCAATAAGAAAGCACCATTTATAATCTAATATATGAGGAAGAATCGTTAGTGCATGGCTGTAGGCTTTAAATTGGATTCCAACTGGATTTTTTACAGGATTTTCTATCCAAGTAATCTCATCTAATGCTGAAAGACATTCTAATAATTGATCAGAACTGTCATCATTGTCATTACTATAGATAAAAAAATGTTCTACTCCCAAAGCTTTATGGTAAGCAATCCACTCGAGTAAATATATTCCTTCATTTCTAACTGTTGTTAGAATACATGTTTTTTCTGATGGTTTAATTTTTTTTCGCATATAAAAATTCAAAGAATGAAAAAAACTAACAAACAACCCATCTCTTCCAACATCTGCAAGAAAATATAGATCTGCATCGCAAAGGAAGTTTTCTTTTTCTGTATATTCTTGATGAGAATCTTTGTTATTTTTCCATTTAACCAAACTGGGGATTGCTTTTTTAGCCCAAATATCAATGCTAGATTTTTTAGATATTTTTAAAGCAATATCAAATCTACCATAAACAAAATCCGCAATAACATTCATGTCATCACTGCTAATTAAATATTGCACTGAACACAGAGAAACGTCTAAAATTAAGCCCTTATAGTTATTTATATATTTAATGATGGAATCGCAATTTATCTCACATGAATAAATATCTCTTATTTCGTATGCTACAGTAATTATATTATCATTTATTACATCAATTCGCTCAATAAAAAATTTTTCAAATTCATTATAATTAGTACTACTGCCATCAATAAACCCAGACTTACTTTCTGGATGTGGTGGAGTAGCCATTAAAACAGTATTTTTTCTAAAAACCTTTAAAAAAAATGAACCATCGTTATTAATAATTTTTTCCACTGGTAAAATGAAACTTTTTAAATCTGCACACAAAATCTCTATTATCTTTATATCTTCTGATACCAAAAAAGAAATATTATACTCATTTTTAAATTCTATCAAAAATACACGTTTGTAATCTTGCAAAACTTTTTCTTCAGCAGAAAATAGCTTTCCATCTAAATTTTTACATAAATATGTATTATGTACAGTTTTTATAAGACTAATTTTTAAATCTAAAACCATCATTTTACTCCTGATAAATCTCTAAATAAAATTATAATGTATTTTTTTTAAACTCAACCATAAATATTATTTCATAATATGGAGGGCTTTGTTGCGCAATTCACTGATTGGTCGTAGTGAACGCTTTTATGTTTTTTATTACGCGACCGCCTGGGTGATTGTGGGTTGGCGTGTCTCATCAACTGCCCATACCAACTTCGTACTGGACGCCCTCGAGAGGGCGGATTCAACCGGTTGTCGCGACACCTTCGATTATATGCTCTTTGAGGAATTGATCGAGTGCATCTGCTGGTGTTCTCCAACCCAGTGTTTTGCGTGGCTGCGTATTTCAGGGCATGGGCGACCGCATCCAATGCATTGGTATCATGCTGGCTGATATCCGCTCCCTTGGAGAAATATTAGCGTAGCAGAACATTGGTGTTTTCGTTGCTGCCTCGCTGCCAGGGATGTGGAGGGATCGAAGAACCGTTAATTAATGTGCCTTGGTT
>NZ_LHZQ01000059.1 GCF_001580915.1 Acetobacter tropicalis
ACCTGAAGGCCGCAGGTTCAAATCCTGCCCCCGCAACCAGAAACACCCTCAAAACCCCGCTAAGTCACTGACTCGGCGGGGTTTTTTGTTGCGCGTAACACCACATTCCTATCAAATTCCCCATTATTTCAAGGGTTTAACGCCAGTAGGTTCAAATCGGGGTGCCTGATACCCGCAACCAACTGCTCCGTACGCAGGCGTAGAAGGGCGTGCTCCGGCGTACCGGGGCATAAGCGGGCGTAGGAGAAAGGACAGGGGAGGGGACACTGCCCTCGGGCATGCAGAAACTCCTGAGACAATGCTATGTCGGGATGACGGCAATGGGGGCGTAAGCGGACGGCGAGAGGCCTGAGGTGTTAGCCGATCTCAGCCTTGAGTAATTTGATCTGCTGCTTTAGACAGATGGATGGCTACTGGTCGGAAGGTCCCATCCTGTCTTGACGTCATGCAAGGATGGAGAAGCCCGCAACACTTGCCGGATCGGTGTCAAAACCCAGATCGCCAGAAGGTGGTCCAGTCAGTAGCCCCAAATTTCTAAGAAAAGCTCATGAAACCAATATACCTGCATTTTTATCATAAAAATTTTGAGTATTTATCCGATCGATCAATCCGCCAGTTCATGAAAAAAGTGGCAAAAACGGTCAAGGATGCACAAATCAGTCAGATTAACACCTTCATCTTCTCGCAGGAACTCGAGTATCGTTATATGCGGTCCCTCCAGGACCGGCTAGAAAATCACATCCAGACTGCTTCGGCCTATGAAGTCCATAAGATTAAAAAAGGCTCGCTGACCGCCATTTTCGTTGTTGGATTGGTGCTGCTCGCTGCTACTTTCGATACCATCGTGACGGTTGTCGATGATGTTGACGAACGTGACAGGATTCTGAAGAACCTGAAAAAATCCCTGAAAGGGGATTGGGCTTGGAACAGTGCTCAAGAAATCGTGGATAGGCTTACGGGGGCCGAAGTTGGAAACCATGTCGTGGTTGACAAGATCAGGTTTCGAGAAAAAGATAAGAAAATTGACTTGGCCATCAAGCTTATAACCGATGTTGATCCGAATGATCCTCCGAGGAAAGCCGAGCCGACGTTGGAGATGATCGAGAATAACATCGACCAGCTATTGAAGAAAGGACGCCGGAACAAAGGGTAAGGAGCAACTCGTGAAATGGCACAATCGCGTCCCAGAAGAATGCGTCTTTTAATATTTGGGGCTGGCATAGGTAAGC
>NZ_LHZQ01000129.1 GCF_001580915.1 Acetobacter tropicalis
GCCCATGTTTCTTTCTGACCCTGTTCTGGCGGTTTTCTGCCTGATTTGCGCGGCTTTTTTTGCAGCCGGGCTTGTGCGAGTCATGATCAATCTGGCCATTCTTGACCATCCTGGCCACCGCAGTGCACACCAGCGCCCCACCCCAAAAGGGGGTGGCGTGGGGGTTATGGCCTCATTTTTTCTTTTTTTTCCGCTGGTGCAGGACATAACAGGCCGGAGCGTGCTGCGGGCTGATGTTATTCTCACAGCACTGGCGACTCTCCTGCTGGCCTGTGTCTCCTGGCTGGATGACATGTATCAGTGGCGGCCCTCCATCAAATTCTGTGCCCAGAGCGCCGCAGCCATCATGGTGGTGGCAGGGGGCACCATTCTGGGGTGGCCCACCCCACTGCCCGGCGCCTTTCTGGCCGTGCTGTGGCTGATTTTCATAACCAACGCCGTCAATTTCATGGATGGCCTGAATGGTCTGATTTCCGGCTGCCTGATTGTCGGCAACCTGATTGTGGCGGCCACCGGTGTCTTTTTTGGTGTGCCGGATCTGATCTGGCCCGCACTCCTGCTGGCAGGATGCCTGTGCGGCTTTCTGCCGTTCAACTTCCCCAAGGCACGCATTTTTCTGGGCGACGTAGGAAGTCAGGGCTGTGGTCTTCTAGCCGGAACAGCGGCGCTGTATATGACCCAGCATTCCATCAAACCATCGGGCTGGCTGTTAGGCCCCGCCCTGCTGTTTCCCCTGATTTTTGATGTGCTGTTTACGTTGGTGCGCCGCAAACTGGCCGGGCACTCTCTGGTACAAGCGCACAGAGGGCATATCTATCAGGTATTGCACCGCAGCGGCATGAACCCCGTGCTGATTGCCGTGTGTGAATGGGTGTTTGTGTGCTGGGGAGGCATTGTGGCGTTACTGGTTGCCTCATTCCCCCCTCTGAAAGGAGCCTGCGTGGCCCTTCCTCTCCTGGTAGCGCCTCAGCTTGGCTGGGTGGCTCTGGCTGTTATCAGAACGCGCAGCCACCCCGTAGGGCCATGGTAAGGCTGCGCGTTCTGAACAGCTCAACGCCGTAGAGTTTATTTCAGCACAAAGGTAAGACCCTGTGCCGAACCGGCAAGACGGGCACCTTTGGAGATGGTTTCAATCTTGATCCGCACGCCGTTCTTGTTCTCAAGCACGGCCCCACCCAGACCGCTGCCAAGGGTGGCTTCACCATGCGCAGCGCCGTAGGTTCCAGCAAAGTCCTGAACACGGTGCAGGTTATAAACCGTCCCCGTGCCCTCAATCTGTGAGTAGCCAACGGCCGCGATCGTGCCGCCAGTTACAGAGAATTTGTAGGATTTCCCGCCAACCGTCAGGGTGCCATCACCCCACGTATAGCCTACGCCCACATCGGCCGATTTGGCAGAGAGCGTGATTTTACCTGTGGGAGTGCCCAGAGCATCAGCCGCATGCGCGGTGGGAGCAAAAGAGGCTGTCGCAAAAGTCAGTGCCGCTGCCGCGGCAACAGAAGCAAACCGCATGGAAACATTCCTTTTTTCTTAAATCTTTGCAGGAGCAAAGAACTGCCTCACGGGGTCAGCCCTGCTCTCGAAAGTCTTTAAGAAGAACGTTCTATGCGGGAAAAAGTTTCTCTTTCCGCCATCAAGCCGTTCACGACTGGTATGGCGGAAAGAGAGTTTATCTCACTCAGGCTGCAGCAACACGGCGCAGGGTGCGACGTACCGGCTGTTCCTTTTTTTCTTCACTCCGGCCCTTACGGGCTTCTTCCGTAGCGGCTTCACCCATAATGGAGCGAATCTCCTTCAGGTAGGCCGCGCCTTTGGGCGTACGCTGCACCAGCACGGAACGACGGTCCAGCGGGTCCACCTTGCGGCGTGCCAGATCCAGCTCACCCAGACGGTCCAGCGCACGCGTAATGGCGGGCTTGGACACATTCAGGCTGGAAGCCAGACCGCGCACGGTGTGGCCACTTTCATCCAGATAGCAGGTCAGGAAAACAGCAAGCTGACGTGCAGACAGGTCTGGCCCGTCGCTCCGCACCAGCGAGACAATGGTGTCCCGAAGGGTTTTGACCAGTTCTTCTGCTTTGGCGGCATTCTGTGCCATCAGACTCTTATCCTTTTTATCACGCCGATGGTCAGCCTCGCGGCGCGGCATCGGACTCAACGTTTGTTACCCGTCGTCTTCTCGTGGGGCCTTATATAGGGACCGCTACAGATATTTAAATCATGTAATGACAAAATAGTTCCATTACGATTTTATTTCTTTACGCTCCCGCTCCGTCCGGCGCATCAAAAACAAGTCTGATAGCGGCAAAAAGAGCCCGAACCCCAGGAGAATCCCCGCCTTCAGGCCGTCCGGCACGGCTGCTGTCATTCCAGGCATAGGTGTCGATATGCGCCCACCGCTGGCCTGCTTTTACAAAACGTTCAAGAAACAGTCCGGCCGTTATTGAGCCCGCCATAGGTTTAGAGGAAATATTGTTGAGGTCCGCAACAGGACTCCGCAACCATCCGGCGTAGCCCTGCCATAGTGGTAACCGCCATAGCGGGTCTGCTTCACGCTCACTTACTTCAAGAAGCATCTCTGCCAGGCTGTCATCATTACAGAACAACGCGGGCAGATCCGGCCCCAGCGCCACACGGGCCGCGCCGGTCAGGGTGGCCATATCCAGCAGCAGATCCGGGCTGGCTTCTCCGGCTTCGGTCAGCAGATCACACAACACCAGCCGTCCTTCAGCATCGGTGTTGCCAATTTCGACTGTCAGGCCAGCCCGGCTTTTCACCACATCCAGAGGACGCATGGCATGGCCGGAAACACTGTTTTCCACACATCCCAGCCGCACTTCCAAACGGACCGGCAGATCCTGCGTCATGATCAGGCGGGCCAGCGCCAGAACGGATGCCGCGCCCCCCATATCCTTTTTCATGCGCAACATGCCGGAGGACGGTTTGATATCGTAGCCGCCGGAATCAAAACACACGCCCTTCCCAACCAGAGACAGAAGCGGCGCGTTCTTGCCTGCCTTGCTGCCGCGCCAACGTGCCACCGCCACGCGCGGGCCGCGTTCCGAGCCATTGCCCACATGCGCCAGCAGGGGATAGGCTTTGTCCAGCGTCTTGCCCTTGATGATCTCTACATCTGCTCCAAACGGGCTCAGGGCCTCACGCGCTGCATGTGCCAGATCAGACGGCCCAAGCAGATTGGCGGGGGTATTGATCAGATCGCGCGCAAGCCAGATGGACCGCGCCATTTCCACGGCCAGCCCTTTACGCTCGGCCTCGGTTACCACCAGCCGAACCGGCGTACGGGCCGGAGCATCCGCCTTGAGAGAAAACTGATACGCCCCAAGGCAGAACCCCAGCAAAACATCTGCCCGCAGAGTTTCTTCCGGCACCTGCACCTGCCAGTCTCCTTCCGGCAGATCTCGCGCCAGCGCACCAAACACATACGGGTCCCTACGGCCTTTTTCAGGCACGCCAAACAGCCCCACGGGATGACCCTGGTTATCGGGCACCAATACCAACTGGCCGGGCCGGGCGATAAAACCGCAGGCCAACGCAAAGGTAGCAGCTTCTGCCCCCAGCAGGGTTTTCAGCGTGCTTTCCAGCGTCGCATCATCCGCGGCACGCACACCGTGCACCGTGGGCCCATCCTTCTGGCGACGCCGCAAAACAGTGAGACAATCAGCTTCTCGAACAGACATGGGCATTCCTCCTGTTTCAAAACTGCGCCTGCCATTGGCCCGATGCAATGGCTCCCACACAGGAACGGGTTGCTTTTCCGTGCATACCGACGGACCATGGCGGCATGATGGATATCCCCCGCCGCCGTCCGGCTGCCCGTGCGCACTTATCCGCCACTACCGAGGATGCCCCCGTGCGGGCCATACTGGGGCCGACCAATACCGGCAAAACCCATCTGGCGCTGGAACGCATGCTGGCGCACACCTCTGGCGTTATGGGGTTTCCGCTCCGCCTTCTGGCGCGAGAAAATTACGAGCGCATGGTCAAGCTGAAAGGCGTGCGCTCCGTGGCGCTCATCACCGGGGAAGAAAAAATTATTCCACCGGGAGCACGCTGGTTCTCCTGCACGGTTGAAGCCATGCCCATGGACCGGCGTGTGGATTTTGTGGCGGTTGATGAAATCCAGCTCTGTGCTGACCCGGAACGCGGCCATGTTTTCACGGATCGTCTGCTGAACGCCCGAGGAGAAGCGGAAACGCTGTTTTTGGGTGCAGAAACCATAGCCCCTGTGCTGCGCACCCTTATTCGCGGCATAGAGATTGAAACACGCCCCCGTTTGTCCAACCTGGTGCATACCGGCTTCACGCGGCTCAGCCGTCTGCCGCCCCGCACCGCCATTGTGGCGTTTTCCGCCGGGGATGTTTACGCCATTGCCGAACTGATTCGCCGCCGCCGGGGCGGATGCGCGGTGGTGATGGGCCAGCTTTCCCCCCGCACCCGCAACGCGCAAGTGGCGCTCTATCAGAACCGGGAAGTAGATTATCTGGTCGCGACCGATGCCATAGGCATGGGCCTGAACATGGATATCCATCATGTAGCCTTTGCGGGGCTTTCAAAGTTTGATGGCTCCCGCAGACGCATGCTGGCCGCAGCAGAAATTGCGCAGATTGCAGGCCGCGCCGGACGTGGCACCCAGGATGGAACCTTTGGCACCACTGGCGATTGCCCGCCATTGCCAGAAAATGTGGTGGAAGCGGTAGAAACTCACCAGTTTGAACCCCTGCACCATTTATACTGGCGTAACAGCGCGCTGGACTACACCTCCCCCACCGCGCTGCATGCCAGCCTGTGCCAACGGGTTCCCGCCCCCGGCCTGTGGGGAGCCGAACCAGCCTCTGACCTTCTGGTGCTGAACGCGCTGATGCGTGACCCAACCATTCAGAGCCTGAGCAAAGGGGCGGACCGCACCCGGCTGTTATGGGAAGTGTGCCAGATTCCAGATTTCCGCAAACTGGGAGAAGACAGCCATATCCGCCAATGCGCCCAGATTTTTGTCACACTGGCGCAGCAAGGCAGATTGCCTTCCTCCTGGCTGGAGCCACGACTGCTGAACCTTGAGCGCACGGAAGGGGATATCGAGTCCCTGATGCACCGGCTTATGGGGATTCGGATCTGGGCCTACGTGGCCAACCGGGCAGATTGGGTGGAAGACCCGGACCTATGGCGTGTACGGACCCGGACCATAGAAGACACGCTTTCCGACATTCTGCATGAAAGACTGGCTGCCCGCTTTGTGGATAAACGCGCCACCAGCCTGGCCCGCAGGCTGGAAGAAGCAGACAGCAAACCCCTGCTTTCCGCCATTACGCGCACTGGCGAGGTCAGTGTGGAAGGGCACGCAGTCGGCCATATGCGGGGCTTTGCCTTTATTCCTGACCCGGAAGCAGCACGCTCTGACCAACCCTTGCTCCTGCGCGCCGCCCGTCGGGCCGCCCGCAGCGAAATCCCGCGCCGGGTCACCCACTTTCTGCAAGCTTCAGACAGCGACCTGAGGCTGGATTGGGAAACCGGCACAATATTCTGGCAGGAAGATCCGATTGGTCGGCTCATCAAAAGCGATGATCTTCTGCGTCCCGCCGTGCATGTGACGGACGCTGAATTTCTGGACGCCACCCATAGAGAGCGTATCCGCCTGCGGCTGACCACATTTATCACCCACACCATTCAGCAGACCCTCGCCCCGCTTTTCCGTGCAGCGGAAGCCGTGGCCACCAAGCCCGTGCTACGCGGCGTCTTACACGGCCTACTGGAACAGGGAGGCGTGATGCCTGCTCCGGCACGCGAATACCTCTCCCCTCAGAATGTAGCGTCTCTTCGCAAAGCGGGCATAACAACCGGGCCGACCGCTCTTTTCTGCCCCGCACTGTTGCGCCCCGCCCCCATGCGCCTGCGCAATCTACTGCTAGCGGTGCGAGAAGGTCGCCCCCCGCTTCTTCTCCCTCGGGCAGGCGCCGTTTCTTTCAAGACCGACCATCTACCAACATTTGCGGCGCAGGATAGGCTCTTTTTATCCCGTCTGGGCTGGGTTGAAGCAGGCCCGCTCTGGGTCCGACTCGACGCGGAAATCTCACAGAAGGGTTGTACATCGG
>NZ_LHZQ01000219.1 GCF_001580915.1 Acetobacter tropicalis
GTCCTAAAATTACATGATCTGTGAGAAATGGGCGTCGAACCCGCTCGCTTTGGTCGTAACCAATCAGACAAACCATTGAAATAGAACGATAATTTCAGATGAAATCATCCTTCGCATGGTGACTGCGGGTTCACTCTGCGGGCAAACCCGTGGGGCAGTCAAGTTATCAGTAAAATAGTGGGCAATCTGTTAATTGATTTGAATCACAGGTTCTCTGGGGTGAGGAAAATAAGCAAGAGAATTTACAATTAGAAGTGTCTACCGAAAAATTATTGACTTTTCTTAAATCATAAAAAGATAATAAATTTTATAAATTATGGTGTGGAAATGCGCTCATTCTCGTTTCTATTGAGTATTCTTATCTCTTTTTCTTTTTTTACGCCAGCTTTCGCGGTCGGTTTAGTGTGTGCTTACGGTGGAAATAGAATTGAACGATTTGCGATAAGAGAAGATGATAAAGGAAAAACACTAGTACTATTGTATCAAAAGAATAGTAATAAAATGGAAGACTTTTTTGCAGCAACTACTGAGCCTTATCGTATCGTGGTTGGTTTAAATGATAATTCTCCTGCCGACATAAAAAAACATCGCACTTTGATTGCTGTTTCAAAAGATATTGCAGACGAAAACCCATCTTCGGAAAATATTATATTTGAGGAAGATACAGGTAATTTTAGAGATATAGCTATAACAGCCACTGAAATCACAAAAGATGAAAAAGGAAAATGTGAGATAGATGAAAATATAAAATGAAAAATCAACATTTTTATTTTGATCTGTCTTTTTGGGGGTCAAGGGGGGAGATTTCTCCCCCTTGTCAGCTGTCGAATGCTACTTTGGGTAGCCATTCGACACTGCTGGCTCCCTTTAAAACGGTATCTTTTTGAAGGCTGTTTCGGAGTAGCTTATTGCCTCTATGGTTTGTTGCAGATTGGCAGTTGAAATGCCGGTCAGATAGGTAGTCGTTCCTTGGCTCTTATGGGTTGCTTCATGACCAAGTAGGCGGTCAATCCACACCTCTCGGATATCTGTATGGGCGTTTCTGAGTTGTGTCGAAACAGTATGCCGGAACGAGTGGAATGTGATTTCAGCAGGCAGACCAATACGGGTCTTGAGCAATGAGAAAGCCCGTCCCAATACTGCGCCCCTTGTACCCTGTTTCGAGGTTTCCAGACCGGAAATGAGGTAAGGGTCATTCGTGGTCTCTTTCAGCACCAGCACACCAGCTTCAATCAGTTTTGAATGGACTGGTACCACACGATTGCCAGCTTCCGTTTTGGGTGCCCAGCCGGTTTCGGTATGGGGGCGGATAAGAAAGCAGGGGATACCGTCAACGCTCTGGAGGTCTTCTTTCCTCAAGGTGCAGATTTCGCCCAGCCTCATCCCCGAATAGGCTGCAATCAATGTGACCAGCCTGAAGGTCTCTTCTGGCACCGAAGTGCTATGCCATGAGGCAGAAGCCAGCAAAGCCAGTTCTTTGGTCGTCCAGCTTCTTCTGACGGTCTTCTGTCCGTTCTCGAAATTCCAGCCTGTCCACGGATTGCGTGTGACCAATTCCCTTTGGTGTAACTGGTTCCAGAGAGCAGAGAGGCGCATCATATGATTTTTAACACTCTTGCCACTCAAGGTTGGCAGACCTTCCTCTCTGGCCCTCTATGCTTCTTCCTCAAGGGTAAGGCTGCTTTTACGTTTGCCCAGTGATGCTGGAAGGGAAAACAGGAGGTCACGGAACGCCCCAGCCTTTTCTCCACCAATAATGGACACAGGAGCATCGCCAAATGCTTGCAGAAAAAGATCTATGGCCCGCTGGGTCGCCTTTTTGGTGTCGGCGCTGGCATGGGGATTATCCAGCACGAAGCGTTTTAAGGCACCCGAAAGCATAAGGGGAGTAGCCTTGGCGGGTTTGGTTGCCTTCTTCACTGTTAGGGGTTTGGGCACCAGTGCTGAAACTGGCAAGGACCCCGTTTCCTGAGCAGATGAAGGCAGGTTCACGCTCTGCAAATCCCGCAGTGAAACCCGCACTCCCTCAAGCCTACTTAAAGCATCTGGTTCCAAGAGGGCCAGATGGGTCTGAGAGAATAATTCTGTTGTTCTGGCATGAAGCAAAGAAGCGCGTTTGCGGGCTTCATTTTGATAGCTAGTTTTTAAAGAAACCCAGATTTCCCGCCGGTTCAAGGCTGCTCGCAGGGCAGGGGGAACGATACGGCGGAAGTGGTAAGTGGTGCCTCTAACTCGGAGCATAAAATCTTCCCTCAGTGGGGAAGGACGATGGAGCAAAGACAGCCTTTGCCCCTCATTCAGCCGAAAAATCGTGCTATTTCAGGTGTATGTGGTGCGAACTGCGGGACTCGAACCCTGAGAAGAGGGTGAGTTGCGTTCGAAACCTTCATGATTTCATCAAGAAAAACGCTAAAAGGCGTCCTTCCCGGTAACGATTTATGAGAAGAACTTTGGAGAAGAAATAAGGTCTCGTCAAGAGACTTCCCAAAACGTTCAAAACGGTGAAGGGGTGGAAGAGAGCTTTCGGTTTAACTGCGGGTTCGGTGCGGGTTTTTGCCGGATTGTGGCTTCTGTTTCAGGCCTGAAAAACTCCTTTCTGGGGTCGGTTGTTTTATAGGCCTGCGCCCTGAGAATCATGAGAGCCTGTTCAAGCTGCCCGGCATGTTGAGCCCGGAAGAAGGCTTTTCGTGTGGCCTCATCAAGGTCTTTGTGCTGGCCAGGCAGTTGCTTGAGCTGGCGTAAGCGGTTTTGAGCGGCTTCGAGGGTTGGCTTATAGGCAGTTTCAGCCTTGCTTTGCTCTTCTTGCCGTCGGGTCATGGATTTCCGGTAAAGGACGCGGAGCAGGTCAAGTCTTCTCTCTTTATCGAGAAGCACCGCCACGTATGTTCTATTCTGTTTGTAATAGTTTTTTAACGAGCGTTCCCGTTCTGTCGGCACCGGCAAGGTGAGGGGCGGGGGTGGTTCTGCCCGCAGGCCGAACAGATAGAGCAGGGTCTCAATCAGATGGAAGAGGATTTCAGCAAGGACAAGCATGGCCTTTTCACAAGCCTCATCTGCTCTGTTCCGTCGTTCGGTCAGGCCCCCGAACAGGGACGCATAGGCTGCCTTGCGTTCCTGATGCGCCAGGTCGAGAGTTTCCTTGGCGCTTTTAAGCTGTAAGCGGAGTGGCCCTGTTTCTTTCAGGACGTTTTGGAAGACCTGGTCGCGTGTTGGTACTGGCCCATAAACGGACAGAGGGTTCTGGCGGATAATCTGTTCACAGCGCGCCACCTCTTTTTTCCAGTCTGCCAGGTAGTGGGCAAAGCCGGGGTTAAGGTGGTGGGTCTGGTTGAGTGAGGTCACTGTAGGACGATGCCTCTGCCTTGTACGCAATGGCATGATCATCGCTTCCGGTGGAAGGACGCGGAGCGGTCTGGCGCTAAGAGGGCTTACCCGGCGGGCACGGGCGGCAACCGGGCGCACACGGCGGGGCTCTTCTGCTGGCAGGGCTTCCTGCATCAGAAGCGCACGGAAGTCTTTCATGCGTGTTTTTGTCAGCCGGGTAAAAGAGCCAATCAGGGTGCCGTCTGCTGTCTCGATAATATGCGCCCCTGGTCTGGTGGCCTGTCTGTCGCCTTCACGCATGACCAGCCCCTGCTCCTGTAACAGACGGCGGAAGGCCGGGAGCTTCTCGTCGGAACGCTGCCAGAGCGCGATAATCTCTTTCTTCAAAGCCGGTAAATCCACTGCCTGCCGTTCTGTCATGCGGCGTGCCTGTGAGGTGTATGCTGCACGGGGGAGGGAGGCATCCCCTGGTATGAGGGCTTCCACCAGTTCGGCTTCGCTCTGTTTACCCTCTTTGCGCAAGGCATTGGCAATGGCTGCATCATGACGCCCTGCCGTTAACGGGTGTCCGAGCCGGATTTCTTCTAAGCGGGCGACCTTCTCCAGTCGCATATAGGAGAAGCGGCTACTCAGCACATGGTCATGCTGCCATTCCGGCAGAATAAGATGCCCGTGCCTCTTGCCGTCTTTCTGGTGAAGGATAAGGGTGCGAGAGGCTTTATTCGCTCCAAGTTCCTCACAAAGCCGGTCAGCAAAGCCTGACAGTTCAGGGTCTGTCATGACCTGTTCGGGATTGAAGGCGATATGACGGAGGCCATAGGTCAGGCCTTCACGTTTGGCTTCCTTCACCCAGTCTTTAAGCCAGTATTCGCTGCCTTCAAACAACAGAATGGCTTCGTTCTTCTCCCCCCGCAAGACATGGGCGGCAAGGGCTTTATGGCCGCTGCCCGTCTTGATGCGGGTTTCCTTGACAATCATGGCCACACATCTGTGAGGGCAGGGTCAATGTATCGTTTGCCGGGAGGCAGGACGGATACGGCTCAACAGCCTGTCCGTCCGGTCTTTCAGGGCGTCGATGTCGTCCAGGGTGGCGGCACAGGCGACAGCCTCATCACGGTTGGCGGCATGGGCTAACTGGTTGAGGTTGTTACCAATGCGGGCAAGGTCACCCCGTAGGCCTCTGAGTTCAGCAAGGAGCCGGTCGCCTTCCTCGCCTGCGAACTCGGCATCATGCAACAAAGCGCGTATCCACGCGGCGGTAGTATGGTGCCCGGCCCGTCTGGCGACGACTTGCCATCGGTCGAGTTCGTCAGGTCTGGCCCTGACGGAGAGGCGGGACGTTCGGATTTCAGGCATGGTTTCAGTCTCCATAGTGTGGGGGTCAACGGGGGAGGCACTCCCCCTTGCCAGCTTGTCCAAGGCACCCAACGGGTAGCCATTGGACACTGCTGGCTCCTGACCAGAACCCCATGGAGGCTAAGGTAATCTATTTTCATGCGAGGAACGAAAAAAGAACACGCTTTTAACAAGCAGAAAGATAATGCCCTGACATAGGTAGACCTGCTGTGTTTAGGGTTCATCCATAAAAAATAAGAAGGGTTTCCAGACGAAGGAGGAGATTTCCTAAACTGAACCTAAGACAAACTCGCTTTGTTGCAGATAGACATGAGGTAAAGGGTTTCTTACCGCGCTATCGTCGATTTCATCTGCACGGACAAAGTCTATGTCTTCGAGGTTGTCATTCATTGCTTATTTTCTTCGCAAGGTTAAATATCCAAAGAGTGAGTTTCAACGTTCACATCAAAGGATATGACTCCAAGTGATGTTTGAACTCATTTAGGAATAATGCGCCTAAACATCCATGATGTAATTCTGCTGGAAAGCACATACGGTGTTTGGACGATAATAAAACTTTTCCCTATCCAACTTATTATTCAATTAACCAGAATGAACCAACTTATAAAGGGATAGAGAAAGCTTATTAGGCTTTGAGCGTCGGACGTTGACCGAGTAAATCAACTGATAATGGGTCTGAACCCACTGACATACAGGCATCTCTACCTCG
Source organism: Acetobacter tropicalis (assembly GCF_001580915.1). GTDB lineage: Bacteria > Pseudomonadota > Alphaproteobacteria > Acetobacterales > Acetobacteraceae > Acetobacter > Acetobacter tropicalis. The sequence continues at coordinate 5,390 of NZ_LHZQ01000219.1, forward strand.
TGCCGTTCGCATGCGTCGTAGGACATCACAACATAAGGAGGCTGACGCTGAAGATCATCCATATAATGAAGTCCTGCGTTCCGACCGTAAAGAACATCAATGTGGTCTCTGAATAGATAAATATCAAATGGCTTGAGGTCAGACAGATAAAATACCGTCTGGTAAGCTCTAATATTTAGAACCTTTCTCTGCCCGACTTCCTTGCTAATCGCGGCATAATCGACTTGGCTATGATAGAATCTATCTTTGAAATTGTTTAAGGTGTTATGAGTTATAGAAAAAGACGCTACCATAAAGAACGGAATAAAAGCGTATCGTGTAAAAACGACATCCTGCTTCAATAGAATGGCCCACATGATGACTGCAGGAGCAAAGCATAGCTGAAAATAATGGTCAAATGGATGGCCAGACAATAATGTCGCAGGTATAGATGATAAAAACCACAATGGCAGAACAAAATTTTTTCTGCTGGTTTGTGTCCAACCTAACATAGGGAAGCGCCGATACCATGCGGCCAATACTGGCCACATTAGAAAAACATAGAAGCCCACCAAAAGCAGGCAGCGAATACGCTCACGTGTCGTCCCACTATAGTGACGTAAGAATTCGTGCTGCATAGAAAAATATGCATATAAAGACCCGTTCTCCGGCATCAAATAAGGCGAGAACAGTAGCCCTAAGCCTACCAAGCCACCGATCACAACTGAAAAGCTACGAGAAATACGAAACCATCCAGGAGATAAGAGCAAAAAAGCCACTGGCCCTAAAAGACAGACAGCCGCAAGATAATTTACATTAATTATAAACGAAGCGACAATACCAGCTAGGAAAAAAAGTGAATTTCTGTTTTTTTGTATGCCTCTAAGCATTAAGGATAGGCATAAAGCCTCTCCTGTAACCACAACAAGCTCCGAATTGCCGGACATTACGTCAAAAATGGAACCGCCGATTGTCAGCAGGATAAAGGCCGTCCATTGGGAAAAGTTACCAAAGATGCGGCATAAACCGACAAAAATCGCGCTCAGGGTAATAGCTAAAAGGGTAAATTTACCTGAATAAAAAGGTATAAGGCAGTCCCATATCCCATAGAATATGTAATTACCAAGCGGTTTATGATCAAACGCATAATGATACGGAAGGATATGGTCTCGTACCAACCCGCGTCCCACAATAGAGTAAAAGGCGGGATCCCCGTTGCTAAATGGCACAAGGGCATAGCTTAAAACATAAATAAAAATAGCTGGTGTTATTATATATTTTAAGGTAAAATCGCTATTTTTCTTATGAAAAAAAAGAAATTCCCATTTAATATAGGGGGTATGAATATTATTCTTTTCTTGTGGCACGATTTATATTCCTGGATTTTTCAAGATGCATTCTCTAATGATAATTTCAGAATGCAGTAATTCATTAATATATATTAGGCGCTAAAATGAAGCGGCCAATATACTTTCTCATCCTATTTAGAGTAGGTGAAGCACTAATGCTCCACCTACGCCGCTTTTGATGCTCCCACACTGTTAAAATTGCCATCGTTATTGGGAAGGTTTTGGATCGATGCGGCTACGAGTGCGCTGAAGTAATCTTGCTCTTTGTGGTCGTGAATATAGGATGGACTTATCAGATTAACGCGCTCTTTGGTACGAACTGATGCATACCAGTGTACAATACAAGTCTCAGGATAAATAATATCATAGGGATTGACTATTTTAGTCTTTTCAAAAATGTGTTCTGATATTTCAGGAGGAACTGGATAAAATACCGAGGGATTATAAATTTTCAGATTTTTTGCGTCTAAGGCTACTCTATGCATCAAGTGAGTTCCTAGAGCAAAACGCTTGAACTTTTTTTCATCTGGTAGATTAACCATTTCCTGAAGGCAGTCACCATGCCATTGATCATTTGGCGGTGCGCCAATGACGGCGTTATTCAGGCCCAATGGAAAGAAGACTTCAAGCGGGCGAAAGCCTTTCCATCCTTTGGGGATATGCCGGAAGATTTTCCTGATCAAAGATAGAGTTCTATGACGAGCAATTACTCTAATTGATTTGGATTCTTTTACCCCTGGCGGCCAGACAATACGCTCCGCGCCAATAAATGGAGTCCCATCAGCTAAAAGTGGACGGAGAGAGGCCGTTGTTATAGTGTCTGTATCTAGATAGATGCCACCATAGCGATAGAGAATGGCTATACGGAGGATATTGGCGCGCTGAACAGGTGTTGTTGTCGTATTGTAAATATCAAGTATTCTTCCAGACGAAATTCCTAGCAGGTTTTCTATTATCGTGAGCTCATATTCTGGGTTCAAACGAGATAAAATGATTTTCGGATTGCTCGTGAGTGCTCGTTTTTGTGGACCGTCTTCTAGTTCGTCGGTGCAATGGAAATAAATACGTTCCATTCCCCCGGTGTCAGCGGCTGACAATGCGGCATAGACATATGCCCACGGCAACTTTGAGCCGATCCAACAAAAATGGACATATGCGGGAATCATGGTAACTCATCCGTAATCTGTTCTCTCATTGTGTCTCTTTTGATACATGTTCTTCAATAGGTCTAGGCCCTATTAGTGCTTTAAATTCTTCCTGTATCGTAGAGGTGGTGGAAGGAGGCACTTTCACGAATGAGGCGTGGATGATCTGGGAAGCTTTGGTCGAGGCGGCTCGTCCTCGAAGCAAGCTGGAGGGTTCTAGAAACCCTCTTTTCCCCCTGTATAAAAATCGTAATCCGTTGATATTGCTACTATTAGAAAAATCAAAATAGGGGTTTTTAGAACCCTCCAGCTTATTGGTATTTTGCTTCGCTACGCGGCCAGACACCAACTTCCTCTTAAATAGTCATAGACTCCGTCTCAAGCTGAGTGTCGGATAGCTTATAGCTTCCACGGTCTGCTTGAGATTTTCCGTTGCAATGCCTGAGAGGTAAGTTGTGGCCCCCTGGCTCTTATGGCTGGCTTCATGACCAAGCAGGGCATCAATCCAGAGTTCTCTGAGGTCTCCTGTCTGATTACGAAGACGGGTGGATACCGTGTGCCGGAAACTATGGAACGTAATGGCAGCCGGAAGACCTATGGTCATTTTGAATTTGGAGAAGTTCCGGCCAAAGTCAGTGCCACGCGGGCCGCTTTTGGGTGTTTTCAGCTCCGGGAACAGAAATTTCTCGCCGTTTTTCCTGAAATCCAGAATACCCCAGTCCAGCAAGGCACTATGGATGGGCACGTTACGGGTGCCCGCTTCCGTCTTGGGAGCCCACTTGTCTTCGGGGTGAGGACGGATAAGGAAACAGGGGATACCGTCAACCTCCTGAACATCCTCATTGCGCAGGTTGCAGATTTCTCCCAGCCTCATACCGCTATAGGCGGCGACCAGTGTAATGCCTGCAAAGGTGGCTTGCGAGATGGTGCTGCACGTCCATGGTGAAGAGGAAAGCAGGGCCAGTTCGTCATCAGTCCATGCCCTGCGTGGATTGCGCCTGGTCAGGTCAAAGTCCCAGTTGCTCCACGGGTTCTTGTCTGCAATCTCGCGGCGGAGTAGCTGGTTCCAGAGGGCTGAGAGGCGCATGAAGTGGTTTTTCACGCTCTTGCCACTGAGTGTGGGGAGGTCAAGTTCCTGTGCCCGTTCAACTTCTGCGTTTAAATCCAGGTCCTGCTTGCTCTTGGCGTAGGAGGAGGGGAGAGAGAACAGCAGGTCCCGAAATTCCCCGACAACCCGCCCGGTAATTTCTTTAACCGGCTTATCGCCAAAAGCCTGAACAAACAGCGCCACCGTGCGGGCGGTCTCTTTCTTGGTGGCCTCACTCTTCTGACTATCCGCCAGCACGGCAAGCTGAAGGGCTTCTGTCAGGCGGGGAGAGGATGGGGCAGTCGGCGTGGGGGTGGGTGAGGCTAACTGGTGGGACGGCGGCACAGCGCCGGGGGCCTGAGACAAAGCCGGGCCAGTCTGGAACAGTTTGACCAGGGTCGCATGAAGCCGGTCTATTTCTTCGGTCTTGCGGGCAAGGCTGGCTTTGTCCTGCGCTGTGCCCGTTATCATGTCCTGTCGCAGCCTGGTCATGTTCTGATTGAGCTGTTCCAGGGCCTCTGAGGAATAGGTGATGAAGGCTCTTGTCTTGAGAAGGTCTTCATAGCGGGTCATGCTGGCCCGGTAGCGCTCAAGTTTGAGCTGTTCTGCGGCATGCCGCTCGTTGGTCTCTATGACCTCTTTCTGCTTTTTGATGATGTCTTGATACAGCGCCAGAAGGTCGTCTTTGGTGATGGGTTTCTTCTGGGTTGGGTCAGTCATAAGGCGGGCCGTCCTGAAAAGCGCGCTGGTCTGGGCATGAAGAGCCATGGCCGAGAGGCGGGCTTCTGGTTTGCTTCCCGTTTTGAGGGAAATCCAGAATTCAGTTTTGCCGAAGAGGGGGCGCAAGGCAACGGGGACGACGCGGCGGAAATGGTAGTGGGTGCCCACGAGAGCCAGCATTGAGAACTTCTCCAGTTTGGAGAAGGACTGTGGAGAAGCGGGTTTACACTTCACCGCTTTCAGGTTTTCTCAATGAAATCAATGCCTTAATGTATGCGAACTGCGGGACTCGAACCCGCACGCCCTTACGGGCTGGAGATTTTAAGTCTCCTGCGTCTACCATTCCGCCAAGTTCGCTTAGAGGGCTGGGGCCGTTGGAAGTGTGTCGGGCCCGCCCGGCATGAGGCGTTGTTGAGTTGGGTTTTTAGCATGATGCGGCGCGGCGGCAAGGGGTGGTTTTCAGCGGGCGCTCAACAACTGGTTGCCGTGTTGTTTCAGCCACGCTTCGGCCTGTCGTCGGTGGGGGGTTAATGTGTCCACCAAAGTCCAGAAAGCAGGACTGTGATTCATGTGTTTCAGGTGTGCGAGTTCATGCGCAATAAGGTAGTGCTGCACTGGATGCGCCGCCATGACCAGCCGCCAGGAGAGCATGATGCGTCCTGAACTGCTGCAACTGCCCCATCGGCTGGAAGTGTCTCTTATATCCAGTCGGGACGGATGAAGTTCAGATCTTTGTGCAAGAGTGCGCAGTTCCTGCCCTAAAATAGTGTGTGCATGTTTTTTCAGAAAATCCGCCACGCGTCGGCCGATAAAATCTTCCTCCCCGGTCACAACAAGCGTTGTGTTCTCCAACCACGCCCCTCCTCGTGCGTGAGGATGGTGGACGATGGTATGAGGGATACCGCAAATGGGAATGATGCTGTTCGGCGCAAACAGAGGGGCTTGGGTCAGAAGTGTCAGCCGGGAGGTGATCCAGTGAGATTGGTTCTGTAAGAACAGAAGAGCGCGCTGTTTGGGAAAAGCAGGAGGATAGCTGACAATCACTGCCTGCCGTTTGGGATCAATACGGACAGAGAGGCGGCGTGCGCGTGAGGAAGGCCGCCAGAGGATGGGGACAGCAGTGTTTCCGAGCAGAACAGTTTCGGTGTGTGTAGAAGTTGTACGGGGAGCTGCCATATTAGAGCGACGCTCCGTCCCGATGAGAGCAGAGAAAACTAGCTTTTTCTGGTGGAGACACGGCGCACGGCTGGGCGCTGGTGTCCTGTAACCGGTTGAGCAGGTTCTCCCGGCCACGTAACCACGTAGTCTTCCAGATTTCCAGCCTTGCGTTCACTGACACATCGCCCCGCTGCTGATGCTCCTGCTTCTATCACAGTTTCGGCCCTACCGGTCAGTAATGGATGCCACGCAGGCAGAGAGCGTCCTTCAGACAGGCGGCGGTAAGCGCAATCAGGAGGAAGCCAGTCCAGCCCTGCAACCATCTCCGGCGTGAGGGTGATGCAGTCCTGCACTTTGCGGTGACGGTGTGCGTAGTCTGTGCACCGACACGTGGAAACATCAAGCAGGCGGCAGGCAACAGAGGTACAATGAATTTCGTCCGTGTCTTCATCACGGAGTTTATGCAGGCAGCATCGTCCACAGCCATCACAGAGGGATTCCCACTGTGATGTGGTCATGTCTTGCAGAGCGGTGGTTTCCCAGAATGGCGCGGGAGCCGGAGAACGTGTCATTTCCCTAGAATAAACTGCCTTGGCTGCTCAGGGAAGAGAAGCCTTCAAGAGACAGACCGCGCCCGTCAGCCCGAGAACAAAAGCAAGAAGCAAACTGAGCAGGAGAGGCTTCCTGAGTAGTGGCAGCCATAGAAAGCGAAGGCGCATCTGGCCATTTGCGCCAAGCTCTTGCGCGGTAAGCGTCCATGTTGAGGGAATGTTTATCAACCGGACAAGTGGCGTCACTGCAAGAAGCGGACTGAGGAGGGTTCCCTGCACAGCAGAGCCCCAGAAGGAAGGGAGCTGTCTGGGCACCAGAAACGGCAGAAACACGGCAGCTGCCGTGGCGGGGAGGACAATCAGCAGCAGGAGCACATATGTTCTTTGCTCTTGCTTGATGATCAGCGCCACGCCGGACAGGAGCGCTGCCAGACACAGGCCAACCGAGGCCGTGCAAAGGGTATGGGCAAACAGAGAAGGAAAAGACAGCAAACGGAAAAACTTTATGGTTAGGGTTCTTGGGCCCAATGCTCAAAGCGAGCGGAGATGGTGGCCAGATGGGCGCTCCAGAATGCATCGTCAACCGGGATGGCCGTTGGGAGGTGCTGCAACTCCGGTGAGCCCGAATTGATTTCCGTAAGAGAGGGGAGTGAGGGCCAGGCGTTGGCAAAAGCCTGTTTCTGGGTTGGGTGCTCAAGCCAGGATGTAAACGCCAGAGCCGTGTTGTCCTGAGCGGAGCTTTTGGGAACGCCCCATGCGTAATTGACTTGCAGGCGCTGTGACCAGAAAACGCCAAACCGTAAGCGTTCAGCGGGGGCTGCGCTGAGAATTTCGCCTGTGGGCACACAGCCCATAAGAGCACCACCGCTTTTCAGAATATGCGCGGCTTCCGCAGGGGTGGACCACCAAACAATATAAGGGCGGATCTGCTCCAACTTGTGAAAGGCGCGGTCCAGCCCTTCATTACTGTTCAGCACACGGTAAAGGGCTTCGGGCTGCACACCATCCGCCAGGAGTGCAATTTCCAGAGTGGTGCGGGGGTCTCGTCGGAGGCTGCGGCGTCCGGGGTGGCGGGCAACATCCCAGAAATCGGCCCATGTGGGGGTGGTCTCAAAGCGGGAGCGGTCCCACGTCATGGCAAAATCAATGGCGGCGGAAGGTTGTCCACAGCTATTGTTAGAGCTGTCCGTGGGGTCTCGCGCCAGCAGGCCGAGAGAGCAGCTGATTTGTAGGCTGCTGTCTTCCATCATCACTGCGGCCCAGCGATGGGGGGCAACGGTTTCCTGTTTGCGCAGGGCGTCAATTTCGCCGTCCCACGAGGTTGTGGTTATGGGGCGTTTGAGAAGCTGAGCATAAGGTTTGAACAGAATTTTCTGCTGCGTTGCTGAAATTGTTCCGCCAAATGTCAGAACGCGCAGAGGAGGCGTTACCGACCGGGTGGTGCGACGGGAGAAATGCGTGCTGGCCTGTGCTCCACTGTGTAATAACGCCAACCCCATGACAAACGCCCCCAAACTGCGCCGCAGAAGCGGGGCAGGTGCAACCTGGCGGGGGCGGTCCAGAACGGAAGACCGACGATGTCTGGGGCGACGGAAAGAAAAAAACAGGGTGACCTCACGCGGTTACGGCTGGGCTCTAATTTACTTTAGCCTGATTTCTGGTCCATCGGGAAGGCGGTTGCGTTTGCTGTTTGCCACGCCAGCAATGCCACGCGGCCCGGTTCAAGGTCCTTGAGCGTATGAACGGGTGGGCGATGGGCAATAAGCTCTCCCCCGTCCTGCATGCGGAAGCGAATATGGATAATTGTGCCCAGATGGCGTGCCGAGACCAGTGTGCCGATGACCATGCCCTCGGTGTCTTCTTTTGAAAGAGTGGCAGTGCGGGGGAACATCACAGACAGCCGATCTGGTGGGACGCAGATGGCGGCCAGACCATGCTCTTCCAGTTCAGGGGAGGCCATGGCTTCTACAGTCTCGCCGGAGGGCAGGCGGAGTTCGGCGCAGTCATCATCCGCATAAAGCACTTTCCCTGTCAGTACATTGGCCTCTCCAAAAGCGACGGCAACGCTTTCACAGGCTGGCCGCTGTAGCAGTGTAGGGGCATTGCCAAGCTGGAGAAGGTGACCGTTTTCCACCACGCCAATGAGGTCACCGAGTAAAAGGGCTTCCGTGCGATTGTGGGTGAGCAGAAGCAGGCTGAGACCAATGGCCCGCTGGAGTTTTTCAAGCAGCGTAATCAGGCGAAGGATACCGGCATGATCCAGCCCGGTGAACGGATGGTCCAGCACAATAGCTTCAGGGCGGAGAATAAGGGCGCGGGCCAGTTGGGTGCGAAAAACCTGCTCTGCGGTCAGTTTTTCGGGCAATAGGGTGCGCACTGCGTCCAGCCCCGTCAGGGCAAGCGTTTCCGCTACCCGATGCTGCATGGCGCTGGCGGATAGCTGATTGCTGGCCTTGAGTGGGAAAAGGCAGTTCTCCGCCACCGAAAGGTGGGGGAAGAGGGGCGTATGTTGGCCAAGGGTGGCCAGCTTGCGGTGGCCCGCTGGTTTGGAGGTGACATCTTCCCCGCTCACGTGCAGCGTTCCGGTCCGTGCGGGGGTATGCCCCGCAAGGGCGAGAGAAAGAGACGCAAGATCCTGAGATCTTTCGCCGATTCCCAAAAGAGCGACGCACCGTCCCGCCTGGACAGAAAAAGTCAGCCCCGGCGCGGTTGGATGATACGTAAAGTTGAAAAGCGCCATTGGCGGTGGCGAGCCATGCGTTGTATGCATGCAACGATGTCCTTACCGATCCGTTAAAAGGATATCTTCAATAGTTCTAGAGCGAATAGGGTTTTCCATGTCTTCTGATAAACTCAAGGATGTAAAGGCTGCAGGTGAAAATGCAGCAGAAACGGCCCGCGACGAAATTGAAGCGGTAAAGGCGCATGTTGAACGTCTGATCACCAAACATATTGTGCCTGCGCTGACGAACGCTGGTGGCAAAGCCGAGAATTTGACTGAGCAGGCGGTTGCCAATGCGCGTGAACTGGCCAATCATGCGCGCAATGATATTTCCAAGCAGACGCGTGGTCCGTCCTCTCTGGTCTCTATCGCCATTTCTGGTGTTGTGGGCTTTATCCTCGGTCGGTTGTCACGCTGAAGCGTAACGTGATCTGAACGAAGGTAGTCTCGGAGTCCATGCGTATCTTTGAACTTGGCAGGTCAGCCCTGCATGCCCAATCAAGCCTCATGCAGCAGATGGCCATCCGGCTAGGTCGTCAGGCTGCGTTCCTGGTGGTTGCCGCTGTATTTGGCTTTTTTGCGCTGGTCTCGGGGCATGGACTCCTGTGGGCCCTTTTCCTCTTTACCTTCCACTGGGGTCCGGTAAGCGCCGCTTTTGCGGTGTTTGCACTTGATCTGCTGGTTGCCCTGATCTGTGTGCTGTTTGGCCGTCGTTCCTATCTGACAACGGCGGAAGTGGATGCACGCATTGCCCGTAACCGCTGCATGACCCAGATGAAGGAATCTGTGACCATGGCGGCTGTTACCGCCACAGTGGCCAGTTCTCTGGGCCGCCACGGCACCCGCAAGGTGTGGGATGTGGTGCGCCGCAAGAAAAACTAAGCGTTTTTCTTTTTCTCTCCGCCTTTGCCCATAGGTTCCATTCCAATTTTGCATTGGCGGGGAAGTATCTTTTCTGGGAATGATGAGCCCTACATTTTGTAAGTGTGCAAACAGTTTGTATGCTTGCTAGTATGGGCACCTTATGGAACCTGACCACGATTCCGCTAACAGTCATGAGATCCGCCGGTCCTTCGGGTATCGGTTGGCTCGTCTTGCGTCCGTCTGGCGGCGCGAGATTGACGCTGATTTGCGGGAATTCGGGCTGACGGACGCAACGTGGCGGCCCATTTATTATCTCAATTTTTCATCGGCACCGGTCAGGCAGACTGATCTGGCCCGCTCCCTCTCTCTGGAAGCGCCTTCGCTTGTGAGGCTTCTGGACGTGCTGGAGAAACGCGGCTTTATTGTGCGTGAAATTGATGAGGATGACCGCCGTTCCAAACTTGTCAGTATTACGGAAGAAGGGCGGGATGTTGCCGCTCTGGTCAGCCGCGCGGCTGACGAGGTGACAAACCGTCTGACAGCGGATGTCTCTTCCGCCGAACTGGAGCAATGCTGCCATATTTTTGACCGTGTGGAACAGGCCGCCGTTGGACAGAAAGAGCCACCGGCAAGTGAGAGAGAACACGCACGGTGATGGTTGGAATGAGAATGGCGTCATGCTGACGGAATTCAATCTCTTCGGCGTTTTTATGGCGCCGGTTGTTGTCTATGCGCTGGCGGCGTTGCCGCTCACGATGTTCGTACGCTTTGCGCTGTGGTGGAGCGGCCTGCTGGGCTGGTTCTGGCATATCGCTCTGTTCGAAGTCTCTCTTTACGTGTGTATTTTCTGCTTGCTGATCCTGTACGTCTGATCCCCCCGATAAAGGCTTTTGAGTCCCCGCAATGCCCCTTCTGCGCACCCTGATACGAGTTATTCTGACCTTAGCGGTCGTCTCACTGGCTATTGTTCTGGGGATAACCCTCTGGAACGTGTACATGATTGCACCTTGGACCCGTGACGGGCGTGTGCGTGTGTACGTGGTTAACGTTGCGCCTGAAGTGGCAGGAACGGTGGTTCAGATCCCTGTGGTGGACAACCAGTTTGTCCATAAGGGTGACCCTTTGTTCGTGCTGGACCCCGTGCGTTTCCGTCTGGCGATTCGGGAAGCGCAGGCCCGGCTGGATGGGGCATTGGAAGACCTGAAGCTCAAGCGTAATGACGCACGCCGCCGTATGGGGCTAGGTGGCATTGTGTCAGCGGAAGAGCAGGAAGTCTTCAACTCCAACGTGGCAACCCAGATTGCCGCAGTGGATGCCGCCCGCGCGGCTCTGGATCTGGCAAAGCTGAACCTCCAGCGTTCCGTGTTGTATTCACCCGTTAATGGTTACGTGACCAACCTGAACGTGCGGGTAGGGGATTACGCTTCTGCCGGGCAGGCCCGTATGGCCGTGATCGATTCGGACTCCTACTGGGTTTACGGGTATTTTGAAGAAACCAAGATGTGGGGCGTGCATGTGGGTGATGAAGCCCGCGTGAAGCTGATGGGGTATAAACCTATCCTGACAGGCCATGTTGTCAGTATTGCCCGTGGTATCAGTGACACCAACGGCACCCCCGACAAACTCGGTCTTCAGGATGTGAACCCCATCTTTACATGGGTGCGTCTGGCCCAGCGTATTCCGGTACGTATCCATCTGGATCATGTTCCGGATAGTGTCACGCTGGCAGCAGGGATGACGGCCACCGTCAGTGTTGGGCCGGAGCCACGTGGACGGCGCGGTAAGCTGACGTCCTGGCTACAAGATCATCTCTGAGCGCGACGGGAAACGGGAAATGAAGCTTCGTCGTCGCCTCGGCCTGTTCATGGCGTCTTCCATGCTGCTTTCGGCCTGCACAGTTGGGCCCAACTATCAGCCTGACCGCATGAAAGTGCCAGCGCAGTTCAAGGAAGCGGCGGAGGAACACGCCGCCACTCCGGAAGAAATTGCGCATACCAACCAGGAAATGACCGAGTGGTGGTCTTCCTTCAATGACCCCATGCTGACCAGTCTGGTGCAGCAGGCGATTGAAGGGAACTTTGATCTCCAGATTGCGGGCCAGCGGATTCTGGCGGAACGGGCTATTCGTGATCGGTCAGCTTCTCAATGGTATCCGCAGATGGATGCCAACATGGGTGGTGGCGATGTTCGGTACTCTCTGAACATTGATAACTGGCCCATTCGGCCAGGTAACCCGCAGAACCGGCCTGAAGCCTCCATGTTGACATATGGCGCTATGGCCACATGGGAGATGGACGTATTCGGCCGTATCCGCCGGGATGTGGAAGCGCATGAGCGCGCAGTGGAGGCCTCCATTGAAGGCCGTCGCGCTTTGCTGATGACGCTGCTTTCCGAACTGGCATCTGATTACATGCTGCTGCGGGTAACGCAGTTGCAGATCCATATTGCCACGGACAATATCCGGGTGGCGAAGGATGCGGTGGATCTGACCAACAAGCTGTATCTGGAAGGCGTGGGCAACACCTTGCAGATTGCACAGGCGCAGGCAGAACTCGATTCCCAGATAGCTGCCCGTGAACCCTTGAAAACCCGTGTCTCTCAGATTACGCATGCCATTGCTGTGCTGCTGGGGAAAATGCCGGGCGAACTGGAAGATCAGCTTAAGGTCGTTCGGCCCTTGCCTGCGGTGCCAGCGTTCCCCGCTACCATGCCGTCTATCGTGATGGCGAACCGTCCGGATATTCGGATGGCGGAACGCAAATATGCGCTGGCAACGGCGCAGATTGGGGTGGCTGTGGCCAACCTGTATCCGCACTTTGTTATTCCGTTGACCTTCAATCCGAACGCATCGGCCATGTACCAGCTCTTTCAGGTGAACGCCATGAGCTGGCAGTTCCTGATGATGGCCAGCTTGCCGCTGATGCACGGTGGTAAAATGACGGCGGAAGTTCGCGCCGCTCAGGCATCGGCTGAAGCGGCACGGCTGGAGTATCGGCAGGCGGTGTTGACCGGCTTCAAGGAAGTTGAAGACGCCATGGCTGCCTGGCATGATGACATTGAATATGCCGAGCAACTGCATAAGGCTGCGGAAGATAGCGCAACGGCCAGTGAGCGGGCACGCAAGCTCTACGGTGCAGGGTTGGTGGGCTTTCTGGAAGTGCTGACTACGGAACGCACCACCTTGAACGCCCAGAATCAGGAAGCGCTCGCCAAGTTGGAACGTCTGCGTGATGCCGTGAACCTTTACACGGCTCTGGGCGCTGGGTGGAAAGGCGTGCCGCTCACCAACACCACTCTTCCTGTTTCTCTTGAAACCCAGAATGTGTTAGCGCGGGCCTTCAAACAGTAATTGCAGGAGGCCGCGATGCGTAGCCAGTCCTCATCTTATGTGCGTCGGCTTCTGCTGATTTCCTTCTGTTTTCTGGGAGGGTTTACGCTTCTGTGTATCAGCGGCTGGGTCATGGTGGTCAGGAGCAGCCCGCAGGATACGACACTGGTTACGGTGTTTCGCTGGGTGCCTGTCATTTTGGGAGCGTTGACCGTTCTGTTCGGGTTCTATCTGCTTAATCTGCCCGTGCCAGAAGATCCGGAAGATTTTTTTCTGGGTGACGATGCAGATGGAACGGTTGAACGGATGGATGGAAAGTAACCGGCTGTTTGAGACGCTTTCCCGGCCAGTTTGGCAGGATTTTTGACTCAGATTGCCTTGGCTGCTTCCGTTGCGTCGGTATTACGAAAGCAAGAGAATAAAAAACCATCCCCCGCTTTTTATGAGCGGGGGATTTTTTCTTGAAAGACCTCGAACCTTAAAGTTTGAGGTCTTTTTCAAGCGACTGCCTTATTTTTTGGGCGCGCGTACAGCCGTCACTTCAATTTCGATCAGCCAGCCGGGGTTGGCGAGTTGTGCCACGGCGAAAGCAGAGCGAACCGGCAGATTGGGCTGTTTCGCTGTGCCGAAATACTGGGTGTAGGCTTTCATCATGCCCGCAAAATCAAGCTGTTTTGTGCGTGGGTCGGCCACCATGTAGATATGCATCTGCACAACGTCCCCCATGGTCAGGTTCAGCTTTTTCAGCTCAGCTTCAATGCGCTGAAGAGAGGCAAGCGTCTGGGTCTGCGTGTCACCATAGGCTTCAAGGCTTTTGGGCGGAGCAGTTTTATCCTGCACCGGGGCCCCCATGCCGCTCAGGTAGATTGTGCTCGCTCCAGCCGGAACCTCAATGGAGGTCGAGATCGGAAAATCGCCTTCGGCATGACGCACAATGCCCGTTTCAGCCTTGGCCACCAGCGGCATGGCCGTTGTGGCGGCAACCAGCGCCAGCGTACCAGCGGAAAGAAGAGTTTTGGAAAGGCGCACGTTATTCATCCTCTACAGTCAGGTGAGGCCGCATGGCGGCGACGTCTTCAGGCTTGAGCGTGTCAGTATAATGGTTGCCAAAGTGCGTGCGAACGTAATTCACAACATTGGCCACCTGCTGGTCATTCAGCGCCACACCAAACCATGGCATGCCACCAAATCCGTTCAGCACCACATAGGCCGGGTATTCGGCACTTTGTAGCTTGGGGTTTCCTGCCAGCGCGGGAAAGCGGGCTCCAGCGCCTTCCGCGCCTTTGCCGTCCGGCATATGGCACCCTTGGCAGACATGTTTGTAAACCGCAGCACCATCGGGCAGCGTCTGCACTTTGCCTTCAACTGAGCTGGCGCTGTCAGCATAGGCGACAACCGGCATAAGGGCGGAGGAGAGCATAAGGGCGGAGAGAAGGAGAATGTGACGCATCAGGCGGCTCCCAGTGCGCGTTTGTGCAGACGGGTGACGGCATCCAGCGCGGAGAGGATGGCTCCTTCCTGCCAGCAACCAATGTAGGACGCGTGTTCACCAGCCAGAACAACCCGGTTATCGACACTGCACAGTGTTTTGTAGTGGGTTTTGCGGGCCTCTTCCGTCCACATGGAGCAGCAGCCGAGAGTCCAGGGCACGCGGCTCCAGGCAAAGCTGACGCCGTTTGAAAACTCCTTGCGGTATTGCGGGTGAATGGCTGTACCTTGGGCCAGGGCGCGTTCAAGCCGTTCCTTGGGGGGCATGCCTGCAAAATCATACGCGGCGGGGCCAAACATGTAGCCCCCCAGCAGAACCGCCGGTCCTTTGGAGAAAATACCGTGGCTGGGGTAGGAGATCTGGCTGATCTGCTGGTCAGTAAAGCTGATGCCGCCATAAATCTGATCATCTTCCTCCCAGAAGCGGCGTTTGAATTCCATGCCCATCTTGACCGAGGACGCATAGGGCACGGCCAGAATGGCGGCTTTCATGGCGTCACTCACCTGCACATCCAGCTGGGACAGAACGGAGAGAGGAATGGTGCAGACGCAGTAATCGGCCTGGGCCTGGCGCACCGCCCCACCGTTGGCCATATCATTATAGGTAACGGTCACGCCTTTCTGGTCCTGATGCAGCGCTATGACCTTGCAGTTGAACGTGATCAGATCCTTCACCTGCCGGGTGAAGCCCTTGCCAATCTGGTCCATGCCGCCAACTGGCTGGAACATGGTGGTCTGCATATCCAGCCGTTCATGAAAGGCCATCCAGTTCCATAGGCCGGACTTCATGACATCGTCCCGTGCGAACAGATCGGAGGGAATGGGCGCGCCATCAATGCCGCCTCCTTGCGGGCGGGCGAAGCCACGGCGAAGGGAACTGATGTTTCCTTTCTTGTAGGTGTAGTCTTTTCCCAACCCACCCCAAGATTTCATGGCCGTGCGCAGATGGTCGCGTTCGTCCTCGCTGACAAGATCGTCCAGCTTGTGCTGATCAATGGCTTTGGCAATCAGTTCGGCCGTGAAGCCAGTGAAATCCGATGCAAATTCCCGATAACGGACGGCCTTGCCGCCAAAGGCTCCCGTGGAATGCAGCCACGAGTTATGATTGAGCTCGATAAACGGTTCGAGCTGGATGCCAAATTCCCGACAATAATGAAGGAGCCCCTGATGATGATAGGGGATACGCCACGGGCCGGGGTTGATGTAATTGCCCGGCGCAAACCCCACTTTTTGCGTGGCTCCGCCCAGTTCTGTTACGGTATCGCCACCGCGCAGGCTGATGTTGCGGCCACCACTGCGGCTCTGAAATTCAAGAATCTGAACATCGTAGCCGGCTTTTCGTAATTCATAGGCGGAGAGCATGCCCGAAAGGCCAGACCCCAGCACGAGAACCTTGGTTCCTTTTTTGGCTCCGCCAAGGGCTGGCGGCCCTTTGAAATCCGTTCCCTGAGCATGGCCAAGACTGGTCATGGCCTGATAAAGGGCGGCGCTTCCTGCCAAAGTGCCAATGCGCGTCAGCAACTGCCTGCGGGTGGGAGGAGAAGAATGAGCTGATGGCATCAATTAACCCCAAGATATCCTAAAAAGCGTTACATCAGAAGCGATCACGGCGGAGGAGTGTCTGGTGGAGCGTGACGGTGCTGTCAAAATGTTCCCCATTGGGAACATTACGTTATCAATTTGAGAGTGACAACAGGTCTGATGAGAGGCAATGAGGGTTTGGGGGCGGCAGGGGCAACTGCCGCTTGAGATGCTCTGAAAAAACCGGGCTTAACGCGTCCAGCTCCAGTTCCGTATTTCCGGCATATCCTCTCCATATTCGCACACATAGCGTTGGTGCTCAGCCAGTTTGTCCAGCACGGCCTGATGGGCGTAAGCCGCTTTCGAGGCCAGTCTGGGTACGCGCCGGATGACGTTGGACACCAGATGGAAGCGATCCAGATGGTTGCGCACTGTCATGTCAAACGGGGTGGTGGTTGTGCCTTCCTCACGGAACCCGTGCACATGGAAGTTGATGGCGTTCCGGCGCTTGTAAATAAGCTGATGCACCAGAGCAGGATAGCCGTGGAATGCGAAAATAACCGGCTTGTCGGTTGTGAACAGGGTATCAAACGTGGCGTCTGGCAGGCCGTGCGGGTGCTGGTCTGGCGTTTGCAGCGTCATGAGATCAACCACGTTGACCACACGGATTTTCAGGTCCGGAATATGTTTGTTGAGAATGCTGACAGCCGCCAGTGCTTCCAGTGTCGGCACATCCCCCGCGCAACCGATAATCACGTCCGGTTCTGAGCCTTTATCGTTACTGGCCCATTCCCAGATGCCAATGCCCTGCTGGCAATGGGTGAGTGCGGCATTCATGTCCAGCCATTGAAGTTCCGGCTGTTTGCCCGCCACAATCACGTTGATACGGTTGCGGCTGCGCAGGCAATGGTCTGTTATACACAGCAGCGTGTTGGCATCCGGCGGCAGATAGATCCGCACCGTTTCGGCTTTTTTGGTCACCATGTGGTTGAGAAAGCCGGGGTCCTGATGGCTGAACCCGTTATGGTCCTGCCGCCAGACGTGAGAGGTCAGCAGATAATTCAGCGAGGCAATAGGTTGCCGCCACTCGGTTTCAGAAGCTGTTTTCAACCATTTTGCATGCTGGTTAACCATGGAATCCACAATGTGGATGAACGCTTCATAACAGGACATGAAGCCATGACGGCCCGTCAGAAGATAGCCTTCCAGCCAGCCCTGGCACGTATGTTCGCTTAGAATTTCCATCACGTGGCCATCAGGGGAGAGATGGTCATCATAGGAATAGGTTTCCGCGTTCCACGCACGGTTGGTCACATCCAGAACGGCGTTCAGGCGGTTCGAGTTGTTTTCGTCCGGGGCCACAATCCGGAAGTTCCGTTTATCCGCATTGGCGGCCATGACATCTTTCAACCACGAGCCCAGAATGCGTGTGGTTTCCGCTACGGTCTGGCCTGGGGCTGTGATCTGCACCGCATGGGTGCGGAAGTCGGGCAGACGCAGGGGCCGCAGATGGGTGCCGCCATTGGCATAGGGCGTGGCGCTCATGCGTTTGTCGCCCTTGGGCGCAAGGGCAGCAAGTTCCGGTTTTAATGCGCCTTCGGGTGTGAACAGATCATCCGGTTTGTAGGACCGCATCCATTCTTCAAGCATCGCCAGATGGCCGGGCTTGCTCATATTGTCCACCGGCACCTGATGGGAGCGCCAGTACCCTTCCGTGCGCAGACCATCAACCGTTTTGGGGCCGGTCCAGCCTTTGGGGCTGCGCAGCACGATCATGGGCCATGCGGGGCGGGTGGTGTCTCCCTGTGTGCGGGCCTTTTCCTGAATGGCGCTGATGCTGGCAAACGCCTGATCCATGGCTGTGGCCATGGCCTGATGCATGGGATCAGGTTCATGTCCTTCCACAAAAATGGGGTCATACCCGCAGCCTTTCAGGAAATCTCTCAGCTCGGGCTTGGGAATGCGGGCCAGAATGGTGGGGTTGGCAATCTTGTAGCCATTTAGGTGCAGAATGGGCAGCACTGCCCCGTCTGTCCTGGGGTCAAGAAACTTGTTGGAATGCCAGGATGTGGCCAGTGGACCCGTTTCTGCTTCTCCATCACCGATCACGCAGGCTACAACCAGATCAGGATGGTCAAAAGCCGCGCCATAAGCGTGGGAGAGGCTGTAGCCCAGTTCTCCGCCTTCATGAATGGAGCCAGGCGTGGTTGCCGCGGCATGGCTGGGGATGCCGCCCGGGAACGAGAACTGGCGGAAGAGGCGGGTCATACCCTCTTCATCCTGCGTTACGTCCGGAAAATATTCTGTGTAAGTGCCTTCCATCCATGTGGAGGCAATCAGCCCCGGAGCGCCATGACCCGGCCCCGCGATGAACAGGATGTTGCGGTCCTGCGCGCGGATAATACGGTTAAGGTGGAGCCAGATGAAGTTCAGGCCGGGCGTTGTGCCCCAATGCCCCAGCAGGCGTTTCTTGATGTCCTCCAGCTTCAGTGGCTCACGCAGTAAAGCATTTTTCAGCAGGTAGATCTGACCAACCGAGAGATAATTGGCAGCGTGCCACCACCTGTTGAACAGGGCCAGATCTGCGGCTGAAAGCGGTGCTGAGGGAGTTTGCGTGCTCATGGAGTGTCCTTTTTCAGGAAAGAGGCCGGAAGCAGGAGGCGCAAGGATCAGGCCGGAGAGGCTTTGGCCAGCAGATCCAGCGTTGAGATGACATCCTTGCAGATCATCAGTTCTTCATTTGTTGGCTCCACGCGGATGATGACGGAACTGTCGGGCGTGCTGATAATGGGGGCATGGCGCTGGTTGGCTTCCGCATCCAGGCGCACACCAACCCAGTGCAGGGCAGTGCACACCTCTGCACGGAGGGCGGCATCATTCTCGCCAATGCCTGCGGTGAAGATAAGCCCATCCAACCCTTGCAGGATGGCCGTAAGGGCACCGATTTCCTGCACCACGCGATAGGCGAACAGATTGAGGGCTTCCCGCGCATTGGCGGCTTGTGGAGTGGACGCCTTTGCCTGCTCGCGGAGGGAGCGCACATCTGCCGCAAGACCGGACACGCCCAGCAGGCCGGATTGATGGTAGAGGACATCAACAATGGTATGCCATCCCGCGCCTTCTTCCTGCATCATGTAGAGCAGGACCCCTGGGTCCAGCGCTCCGCAGCGCGTGCCCATCATCAGTCCGTCCAGCGCGGAGAACCCCATGGTGGTTTCAATGCTCTGGCCGTTTTTCAGGGCGCACAGGCTGGCCCCGCTGCCCAGATGCGCAACAATGGTTCGGCCCTGCGCAAGTTTGGGATCAATCTCGCGCAGGTGGGAGGAGATATAGGCGTAGGAAAGGCCATGAAAACCGTAGCGCCGTATGCCTGCCTGATCGTATCGGCGGGGAAGGGGTAGCAGTTTGGCCAGCGGGGGCATGGTGTGGTGGAAGCCTGTATCAAAACAGGCAATCTGCGGAAGATCAGGGCGTTCGCGCGCAATCACTTTGATCGGGGCGAGTGTAACGGTCTGATGCAGGGGGGCGAAGGGCGTCAGCTTTTCCAGTTGCGCCAGAATATCCGGCGTAATGCGAACCGGAGCGATAAAATCAGGGCCGCCATGAACCACACGGTGGCCCACAGCCACCACTTTTCCACCGTCAAGATGGCTTTCTATCCATTTGAAAAGCGGACCAAGCGAAAACGGGGCCGTTTTATCCGTATGGTCTGGCTGACTCCAGGTACAATCCGCCAGAACGGTGCCTGTGTTGTCCACAGCATGAAAGCGCGGGGAGTCGGGCGTTGTTTCAACTGCGCCATGTGCCAGCACGGCTGGAGCAGCGTGTGCCTGCAAACGGAACAACGTGAATTTCAGGCTGGATGATCCGCAATTGAAGGCCAGTATGACGTCTGACAACCCAGGGGCTCCCGTTGCTTGATAGTGGAGAAGGCGTTTGCGAGCATAACGTTAAACGGGTGATGCCCGTATTGATACGCCTCATGCCGAGCACTTTTTCAGGAATTTGTAACAGACAAAAGCCGGTCGTCGTTCCCCGAGGCACAGGGATAGCAAGCAAATCTGCCGTGTGCTGAAGAGTGTGAAAATGCTGGCTGCCGCAATAAGGGAAGGCTGCCTTGCCTGAATAGAATGATTTTTTGGCTGATATCGTGGGGTAAGGCGCGTCTTGCCAGCGCCCAAAAATGTCCGGCTTTTCCGAGGGAATAATGCAGACGGGGCGTTAATGCTGAAAAAGGGACCGTTGAGCCGTGTTCTCTCACGACGGAGCGAAAAAGGGGCAGAGCAATAAGGGGAGGTGGAAAATGGCTCAGACGGCGTGAGCTTTCCGGCTGAGCTTGTTTTTAAAGAGGCTGTTCAGGAAGCCAAACGCGCAAAGGCCGGTTGGGCGCGCTGGTGGTTCAGAAAAGTCTGCATGGCCGAGCGAGCCATTCCTGCGTCCCGGCCCAGGGCAATAAGCCCCGGAATTTGGCCGGGATGGCGCAGAAGGGACTTTGTAAGCGCCCCAACCTTCAGGCCGCCATCGGGTGACAGCACTGTGCCTGCAATGGAAGGAAGAGAACGGGTTGCGGGATCACATACCACCCGCAGTACGGCGAATGGTAGCCCAGCCTCATCAGCAGCACGGGCCAGAAAACCACTTTCCATATCCAGCGCGGCACAATGAGAAGACGCGAACAGACGCGCCTTTTCATCCGCGTTCAACACAACGTCGTCACTGTGGAGCAACGATCCGCTTAGGACACCAGACTGCCCGGCCCCCAGAATGTGGCGCAAGGTAGCGTCTGCCGTGTAAGAGCTGCCCCATGCCGAGACTTTTTCTGGCACGATAATGCTGCCCGCAGGCAAATCCGGGTCGAGGCCAGCGGCAAGCCCGAAGGAGAGAAGGCAATCTGCACCACAGGCCGCAAGGCGAGCGGCTTCCCGCAGGGCGCCCGCACGGCAGGCCCCGCTGGCGGCGATGGCCGCATGCGGAAAAACCTGCCGGATAAAGCGGGCTTCGGCCTTAAGCCCGACCAGAATACCCGGCCGGGATGGGGATGGCTGAGCAGATTGCGCCATGGAGCCTCAGAACCCGAATGCGACGCGGCGGGTGTTGCTGCTTTCCAGATTACGGTAGCGGGCTAGCGCCATCAGCGGGAAGAACTGCTTGTAACCGTGGTAGCGCAGGTAGAACACCTTCGGGAAGCCAACGGCATTGTAGGGATCTTCATGCCATTCGCCGTTTTCATCCTGCTGTTCGGCCAGCCATGCCATGCCCTTTGCTACGGCGGGATCATCCCGGCGGCCAGCGGCCATCAGGCCCAGCGTAGCCCATGCGGTCTGGGACGGCAGGCTCTCGCCATAGGTGCCGTGTGCGCCGCCTTCATAGGATTCGCAGCCTTCACCCCAGCCACCATCGGCACCTTGAACGGAGCGCAGCCATTCCACGGCTTTCACCACAGCCGGATCATCATGTGAGATACCCGCCGCGTTGAAGGCGCACAGAACAGACCATGTGCCATAAATGTAGTTGGTGCCCCAACGGCCAAACCAGGAACCGTCTTCCTCTTGATCCTTGCGCAGATATTCTATGGCACGGTCAATAACTGCCTGATCTTCCACATGACCAAGCTGGGCCAGGAAGGAGATGCAGCGTGCCGTAACGTCCGCTGTCGGCGGGTCAAGCAGCGCGCCATGGTCTGCAAACGGAATGTGGTTGAGCAGATCCTTGTTGTTATCGATATCAAAGGCGCCCCAACCCCCGTTGGTGCTCTGCATACCGATAATCCACTGGCGGGCGCGTTCCAGAGCCTCGGCATTGGCCGGGTCACCTTCACGATGCAGCAGCATGCCAACAACAGCGGTATCATCCACATCTGGATAATAATCATTGCCGTACTGGAAGGCCCAGCCGCCGGGGGCAAGGTCAGGCTTGTTGATGGCCCAGTCGCCCTTCACGTCCAGAATCTGCTTGTCGCGCAGCCATGCACTGGCTTTGCGAAGCTCCGTGAGCGTTTCTTCCGGAGCCACGCCATTGGGGCCGGAGGCGGCTTCAAGCATGGCGTGGCCAGACAGGCCGGTATCCCAAATGGGGGAGACGCAGGGTTGGCAGTAGGCTTCATCATCCTTGATGACCAGCAGCTTCTGCACCGCTTTCCATGCCGTTACCGCGCGGGGATCTTCATCTGGCACACCAAGAGCCCGGTACATCATGACCACGTTGGCCATGGCCGGATAAATGGCACCCAGTCCATCTTCTCCGTTCAGGCGGGGTTCAATGAAGTCCACTGCCGCCTTGATGGCTTTGTCATGCGTTTGGGTCGGAATAAACGGCAGAACCGGGCGCAGAACCGTATCCAGCCCCTTGAAGACCCGGCCCCAGACGGAACGGTAAGGACCACGGATCCAGTCTTTCACCACTTCCGGGGGGGTTACAAACAGTTCGCGCACGTGAATCTGGCGCGGGTTGATGGCAATCGGTTTGAGGGCCGCAAGAACCAGCAGGGGCGCCACCACCGTGCGGGACCAGTAAGACATGTTCCATACGGAGAAGAATGCCTTGCGGGGCAGCAGCATCAGTTCCACCGGCATGACCGGTGTGGCGCGCCAGGGGGCATCTCCAAACAGGGCCAACTGGCACCGGGTGAACACGTTGGTGCGCTCTGCGCCACCGTGATCCAGAATGGCTTCCCGCGCCCGGCGCATGTGCGGGGCGTTTATATCATCCCCAACGGCTTTAAGCGCGAAATAGGCTTTTACCGAAGCGGAGAGATCAAACTTGCCGTTGTGATACAGTGGCCAGCCACCGTGATCCTTGCTCTGGATACGGCGCAGGTAGTTCCCTATTTTCTGTTCAAGCGCATCATCAATACGGTCCAGATAGTGCTCAAGCAGCACATATTCCGCCGGGATGGTGGCGTCAGCTTCAAGTTCGTAAACCCAGTGGCCATCAGCCTGCTGGCGCTTGCCCAATGCGGCATGAGCGTTTGTGACTGCGCGATCCAGTGTTTCTTTGGAAACGGGGGCGTCGGAAAAAGCGCTGCCGTCAGCGGCCATGTCGATTGTTCCTTCTAGCTTTTAGCGTTGAATTGGAAAAAGCCCGACATGATGGGATCATGACGGAGAGCGAAGCCCAAGCGTATAAACAGCCCTTACACCTGAGCGCATTGCGCCTTCCAGTGTGGCGGGCAATCCGGTTGCCGTCCAGTCACCAGCCAGCGCCAGATTGACCAGCGCCGTTGCTGGGCCGGGCCGCAGGCGGTTCTGTTCTGGGGTGGCGGCAAAGGTGGCCCGTTTCTCCCACACCACCCGTTGCTGGGGCGGGGTGTCTGGCAGGGCTTCCATCAGAACCGGGTCACACGCATGGCGGACATCCTGCCAGATGGTGCGGGCCAGTTCATCCGGGTCCTGTTCCGTAAAGCGGTTTGCGGCGCTGACCGTTACGGAGAGGATGTCATCCCGCAGGAAAACCCACTCCGCAATGCTGCCCACCAACCCCATGAATCCACTTTTGGCGAATGTGCCAAGCGGGCGCGGGGGGGCTGCCAGACGGAAATGCAGGTTCAGAATGCTCTCAAACGCATCAGGTGCGGTAAAGCCCTGCACGCGGCCATCCAGCAGGCTGGCGGCAACCGGGGCAGGCACGGCAAGAATAACAAAATCTTCGTCCGTCAGCGGAATACTGCCTTCTGGGCCGTGCAGGGCAGTAATGCGGCCACGCTCAATATCCAGGCCCCCAATGCGGCTTTGGGTCCGGATTTCCGCCTGCATCACACGCAGATGCGCCAGCGCAGGGTCCACTAGTGTCTCGGACAATCCATCCCGTGCATACCATGGCACGCAGGCTTCCCCGCCCAGAGAGAGGGATTCCCGAATGACCGCGCCAAGGAGGGCAGCGCTCCCTGTCTCGCAGGGGGTGTTGAGTGCGGAAATAGCGAAGGGCTCAAGCAGACGGCGGGAAAAGGCACCCGGCAGCAGGCACTCGGCCACGGTCTGATCTTCCTTGGCGGACATCAGCTTTTGCAGGCTGCGCAGTTCCACCAGTCGCATATCCGGCACCCGGCGATGCGGCTGGAAGACCCACCACGGAACCCGCCCGCGGGAGAGATCAAGCGTCCAGCGTGCATCTTCGGTCAGATCGACAAACGGAAACAGGGGTTCCCGCGGGCCTGTTAACGTATCCAGACCGCCGGTCATGGCCAGATAGCGGAACACGGTCTTGTTGGCGGAAAGAAGCAGATGGTTCCCGTTATCAATCCGGCACCCGATCTGACGATCTTCATAGGAACGGGCACGACCGCCACAGGCGCGTCCGGCTTCGTGCAGCACAATATGCTTGCCAGCGCCAGCCGCTTCTACTGCTGCGGCCAGTCCGGCCATGCCGCCGCCAATAACGTGCAGGGTGCCTGCCATTCTGTGTGCTCTTTCCGCTCTCAGCTTACGGGAGGTAGGAGGCGGTCAGCCAGAAGGCCTTGCCCAGAGTGGAGGTGTGAGGCCGGTCCAGCAAGACGGCGCTGTTCCAGCCGCGCTTCCGCATGGCCACCAGCACAGCCTCATAGCTTGCCCCCATGATGCGCGCTGGCAGCATGGCCTTGGGGCGGCAGTGGCGCATGGTGGCAAAAGCGGCGCGGAAATGATCCTCCGCACGGGCGGCCAGAATGTTGGCCACATCCTGCAAGCCGGGAGCCGAGAGCGCCTTGATGGGATCATGCGGCACATTGAAGCGTGTCAGAAGATCGCCCGGCAGATAAAGCCGACCACGGGCGGCATCTTCTGCAATGTCACGCAGGATGTTGGTCAACTGTAAAGCGCGGCCGAGGTGATGCGCCACTTTGTCCGCTTCCTGTGTGCTGTCCCCAAAAATACGGACAGAAAGGCGACCAACGGCGGAGGCTACGCGATCACAATACAGATCAAGCGTTTTTTCATCCGGGGCAACAATGGTGTTTTCGGCATCCATGATCATGCCGTCAATCACCGCATCAAAATCTTCCTGCCGAAGGGAGAAGAAACGGATGGTAGCCATCAGAACGCGGTCAAGCGGGTCAATCGCTTTGCCATCATAGAGATCAGCAATGTGCTGATGCCATGCGTCCAGACGGGCCTTGCGCTCTTCCATGGGTTCATACCCATCGGCAATGTCATCCACCACGCGGCAGAAGGCATAGATGGCGTACATGCCGTAGCGGCGCATGGGGGGCAGAATGCGCATACCGGCGGCAAAGGATGTGCCAGCCTGTTTTACAGTGCTTTCTACCCACGCCAGATCAGCAGGATCACACCCAAGCGGGGTTGGCTTGTCATGCGTCTGGATGTCTTCGGCTGTCACGCGCTTTCCACCTGTTGGTTCATGGTTGTTCGAAACACGGTCTTTTTACAGAACTTCCGGCAGAGGGAAAGCTCAAGACCATCCCCGCAGGGCCGCAAGGGCTGCATGCATGGCATCAGTCCGTTTCAGGGCAACCCGCCCAGCCAGAGGATCTTCCCGGCGCAGGCGCAGGGTCAGCCGCTTGGCCAGTTCCACAATGGCGGCACATTCCATACGGAAACGGCGGTCTCTAATGTGGGAGGGCAGCGTGGCGGCCTGACGGTTGAGATCGTCCACACCATCCAGCAGGGTATTGAAGACGCGGCGCAGGCGCGGGCTGGTGCGTCCGGCCAGAATGTCCTCTTGCGATGCTCCGGCCAGTGCCAGCATGTCTGACGGCAGGTAGCAGCGTTTCAGCCGGATCAGGTCCCCCTGACAGTCCTGTAGATGGTTCAGAATCTGGAGAGAGGTGCACAGAGCATCAGATGCCGGAAAAGCATTGAGGCTTTCACGGTGCAACTGAATAAGGAAGCGCCCGACAGGATTGGCGGAATATTTGCAGTAGCGCAGCAGGTCATCCCACGTTTTGTATTCCACCCCGCGAGAATCATCCCGGAAAGCGATGATCAGATCTGTTGCGGTTTCAAAGGGAACCCCAGTGCGGGTGAGAGAGGCCCGGAGCACGGCGGCACTCATGGAGTCCTGTCGTGTAATGGCTTCCCGCTTGCCCAGAAGAACGTCTTCCATGGCGTTCAGGCGGGCCAGCTTTTCCTCTGGTGTCAGGGTTTCACAGTCCGCAATGTCATCAATCACGCGGGCGTAGGCGTAATAGGCATGCACATGCGGGCGCAGCGCCTTGCTGATCAGCAGGGAGCCAACAGGAAAATTCTCGTCAGACGCACCCTTGCCGGAGGAAACGTCTGCCGTGCCCCATACAGATGATGTCTCGGTCATGCTCGGCTCTGCGCGGTTGGCTATCATGAAGCGGACCTTTACACCCTCTGTTCAGGCGTGCCTACTCCTTGCGCGTGCAGACAGATTTTCTGGCCGGGTACCGGGTTGAAGCAGGACCGGGTTTTCGCCTGCCCTGTGGTGTTGGGGTATTGCTCCGCCTGTTCTGCTTGGGGTGGGGTTACCGGCCGGGGCCGGCACCCCGCTGGGCGGAGCGAATCGGTTCTTCCTGCTGCGCAGGGGCAGGGCTAATGCGGCCATCATTGGGAATAGCTTCCCGATAGGCGCGATTTTTCCACACCACACCATGCCCACAGTAATGATTGACAGCAGAACCGATGGTGGCCGCTGTATAGAAAAGCGCCACAAACGGCAGGGTTAGTGCCCACAAGGGGGAGAGACGGAAACGCCGCAGGGTTGGCACGAAGGAGCCGATGGAGACCAACCATGTGGCCGCCCCGACCCAGCGGGCCAGACCGTGACCAAACAGCGCAATAACACCCGGTGCCACCCACACCACGCACATGGCGAGAACCGTGAGCACCAGCAACACGGGCGAAAAACGAAGCTGTACATAAGCGGTGCGGGCAATCATGCGCCAGACATCAGCCACATACGGATAAGGGCGGATGGATTTGGCGAGGCATGAATGACCCAGATACAGCCGTCCTCCGGCCTGTTTGACGCACGTGGCCAATGTACAGTCATCAATCAACGCACCTTTCAGTGCGGCAATTCCGCCGATTTCGGCCAATGTGTCGCGCCGGATCAGAATGGTGCCCCCAGCAGCGCCAGCGGTGCGGCTTTCAGGGTCATTGACCTTGGCGAAGGGGTAGAGCAGCGCGAAAAAGAAGACAAAGGCCGGAACCAGAGCGCGTTCTGGCAGGCTTTCACACTGTAGCTCCACCATTTCAGAAACCATGTGCAAGGCATCTGTCTGGGCTTTGGCGACCAGAGTGGAAACATGGGCCGGTGCGTGGACGATATCCGCGTCTGTCAGCAGGATATAGCCGGTGTCCTGTTCCTGTTGTCGGCGGGCTTCCGCCACACCTTGCGCCACGGCCCAGAGCTTGCCGCTCCAACCGGGAGACGGATCTGCACCATCAAGAACTGTAAGGCGCCCCATGGGGTCCGGAAGGTTGCGGGCAAGAGCCCCCGTATCGTCCTCGCTGCGATCATTGACCAGAATGAGGGAGAGCTTGCCGGGATAATCCTGCTGCAACAGGGAACCCAGCGCAGCTTCAATGCCTTCGGCCTCGTCACGCGCTGGAATGACCACTGTGACACTGGGGGCAATATCCGCAGGGGTATGAGAAGGGTTGGCAGGGCGGAGAATGGGGCCGCCCTGCCAGAATTTACCGTGGAAAAAGATGAGCCCGAACCAGATGAGCGCGGAGAGAACAGCCAGGCCGAAAACCATCCCTCAGCCTCCTTATTTCAGCATTCCATTATTACGGAACCAGGTAATGGCGTCTTCCACTGCCTTGCGGGCAGGGCGGGGGGAATAGCCCAGTTCCTTGATGGCTTTTTCTGATGAAAAGAACATTTTCTTGCGGGACATGGCCAGCATCTCACGCGTAACGCGCGGAGAGAACCCAAAAGAACGGGAAAGCCATTCTGAAACAATGGCAACAGGCCAGATCACTTCCTGCGGCAGACGGATGCGCGGCGGTGGCACATGGGCAATTTCAGACACCATGGCGAACAGATCCCGCAGCAGGTAGTTTTCTCCGCCCAGAATGTATTTCTCGCCAATGGTGCCGCGTTCGAGGGCCAGAGCATGGCCTTCTGCCACATCATCCACGTGCACAATATTCACGCCCGTATCCACGTAGGCGGGCATGCGGCCCGCTGCGCAGTCCAGAATCATCTGGCCTGTCGGCGTCGGCCGGATATCGCGCGGGCCAACGGGTGTGGACGGGTTCACAATAACGGCGGGCAGGCCGTTTTCCTGCACCAGGCGCAGAACTTCCTGTTCCGCACGATATTTTGAACGCTTGTAGATGCCAATGACGCCATGCTCCTGCACAGGAGTCTCTTCATCCGATTCCGTACCGTCGCCAATCAGGCCCAGTGCCGCAACGGAGGAACAATAGACAATGCGTTCAACGCCAGCTTTCTGCGCAGCCAGCATCAGCAGGCGCGTGCCTTCTACATTGGCCGTCATCATGGGGGCGGGATCAGGCACCCACAGGCGGTAATCAGCAGCAACATGAAACACATAGCGGCAGCCTTCCACCGCGCGGGCGAAGGTTTCCGGGCGGGACAGATCACCATCCACCAGTTCGGCCGGAATATCGGCAATGTTGCGGCGATCGCTGCCTTCACGCACCATCAGTCTCAGGGTGTGGCCGCGTTCCAGCAACGTACGGGCTACGGCAGACCCGACAAAACCTGTCGCGCCGGTTACGAGCGTATGGGCGGTCATGAAAGTGCGCTCCCACAAGGGTATAAAAAGGACGGGTGTGAAACCCGAACGGCTGGATTGTCTCTTTATCCTGCCCTCCAAGGTGGCGCCAGACCCCGTGCTGGTGTAAGTGATCCTCCACTCACGAACAAAGCCCTCCTGGATGGACTGACTGCCGCCAGGCGCTGGGAGGCCCAGGGGGGCTTCTCGGGCAGATAGAGCTTAGGCCTTGAAAAAGCTTACGATTTTTCTTACTTTGCTGGGCCTTTTGGCCATTACGGCAGCCATGGCATGGAGCGGTTTTGGCTCTGTGGTTCATGCTGTTATGCGTATTGGTCTGGGCGGCTTTCTTCTGATGGTATGCTGCCAGTTGGCGGTGGACGGAGTGCTGGGCCTAGCCTGGCACGCTGCGTTTCCCGAGATTGGTTATCTGCGCCTGCTTGGTGCGCGGATGGTGCGTGATGCTGCGGCAACCTGTCTGCCGTTCTCCCAGCTTGGGGGGATTGTCATCGGGATTCGGGCCACCTGTTCCGGGCACGGCCTGCATGGGCGTGAGGCCAGACAGGTCGATCTGCCAGAAGCCGCGTGCGCCAATCTGGTGGATATCACCACGGAAGTGATGGGGCAGGTGGCCTTTGTGCTTCTGGGGGTGGCGTTTCTGGTGGCCCACCAGCGCAACAGCCCGTTTGTGATGCCTGTCATTATAGGGGCAGTGTTTTTGATTGTCGGCACGGCAGGCTTTATCTGGACCCAGCGGCATGGTGGCAGCATTTTCCGCCGTTTTGGGGGGATGTTCACCCGCAGTCTGGCGTCTCAGTGGCATGACAGCGTGCTCAATGGCGCGGATGACCTGCAGGAACGGATGGAAGCAGTATGGGGTCGGCCTGGCCGTATCTGCGCCTCTGCGGCCTACCATCTGGTGGGGTGGCTGGGGAGTGCCGCCATGCTGTGGATGACAGCGGGTTTCCTTGGCGCGTCTCTCTCCTTTCCCAACGCGGTGGCTGTTGAGGGTGTGACGTGCGCCATCATGTCACTCGGCTTTCTGGTGCCGGGCAGTCTGGGTGTGCAGGAAGGAGCCTATATGGCCCTTGGTCATGCCTTTGGAATCGATTCTTCCGTCTCTCTCGGGCTTTCTCTCCTGCGGCGTGGGCGTGAACTGGCCATTGGTATTCCGGTATTGCTGCTGTGGCAGTTCATGGAAGTGCGTGGATTGCGGACGACAAGCGCCAAGCCCATGCCTAAAACAGAGGTTGGCTATGTTCCGGCTTCTTCCGTGGTGAAGGAGTGACGGGCGTGGCCGATGCGGGGCTTTCCATGCCTGACAACCAGAGTCGTCCCGGTGCGTCAGCGGTGCCTCTTCCTCCTGTGTTCGAGACGCTGGTGGTGGTCGGGCCGGGGCTGATCGGATCTTCTGTCCTTCGGCGTGCGCGGGAGTTCGGAGGGCTGGCTCGGCGTGTCATTGCGGTTGATGTGTCGCCAGAGGTCAGGGCGCGGGTATCCGAGTTGGGCATAGCAGACGAAGTCATGGCCGATGCTGCTGAGGCCGCGGCGCAGGCCGATTGTGTCATGCTGTGCGTGCCTGTGGGGGCAATGGGGCCTGTTGCTGCGCAGGTGTTGCCCGCCATGCGTCCGGGTGCGATTCTGACAGAAGTGGGATCAACCAAGGTTTCGGTCATAGAAGCCATTACCCCTTATTTGCGGCCCGATGTCCCTTATGTGCCCGCGCACCCAATGGCGGGCACCGAGTTTTCCGGGCCGGATGCAGGTTTTGCTACGCTATTTGAAAAACGCTGGTGCTTGTTGACCCCGCTGGACAACACGCCTGTTGAAGCTGTGGACGCCATTCGCACTTTATGGGAGCGGTGTGGGGCACGCTTGAGGGAAATGACCCCGGCGCATCATGACCGTGTTTGCGCCATTGTGAGTCACCTACCGCACTTGCTGGCCTTTACCATTTGTGGCACGGCGGATGATCTGGCAGATGAAACGCGCTCGGAAGTGCTGGATTTTGCTGCATCCGGCTTTCGGGATTTTACCCGTATCGCAGCTTCTGACCCCATTATGTGGCGCGATATCTTTCTGTTAAACCGGGATGCGCTTCTGGAAATGCTGGCGCGCTTCATGGAAGACGCACAAGCCATGGCACGTGCCATCCGATGGGGAGATGAAGCGTATATTGTGGACCGCATCGAACGGGGGCGGAAAATCCGCAAAAGCCTGATTGAAAACGAGCAGGCCTAAGACGTGCCGCCGTTAGACGCCGTGTGAAAAATCAGCCCGCACAGGAGTTGAAAGGCTCATTTGAAGGCGCGATGGGGTAGGCCATCGGGACGAGTATCCAGCATCTTCGGTCCCAAACAGATTTGTGGGGCCGATCTGCCAGACGCTTCAAACCGCTCTCGTATAGAACGGACGTATCTCAGGTAGGCTGGCCGAAGGCTTTGATACGGAGCGCATCCAGGCGCTTGTGATTTTTGTCCGCCATGGGATTGAGATCCAGCATTTTCTGCCAGGCTTTCAGCGCGGCCTGACCATCATTGCGGTGCTCTTCAACAGTTGTCAGCAGGTTCCAGCTCTGGGCATCTTTCGGGTCCCGCTGGAGGGCTGCGCCCAGATCCTGCACGGCTCCTGCCAGATCTCCGGCGACCAGACGCATCTGGGCGCGTGAGCGCCAGAGAATGGCCTGGTCTGGCTGGAGAGCTATGGCGTCTCCCATATCGTCCACAGCGTTATCTGGTTTTTCCGCAGACACATCTTTCTGTGCACGACGCAGTAGAAGCTGGGTTGTGGGGGAAAGCCCGGCAGAACGAAGGGTTTCCAGCATGTCTTCCAGCGTATGGGCTTCTTCTGGCGTCTTGGCGTGGGCAAGCTGGTCTGCCAACAGGCCGATCCGGTCCTGACGGGTCAGTTTCTTGGCAGAAGGGGTAGAAGGCTTGTTATCGTCGCTGCTCTGCTGAGGTGATGTAGCTGCGGGCGGAGGCGCCTTGGACGGGGCGGAGGAAGGGGCTGAGCCAGCGGAAGCAGGTGGATGTGTCGTGGAAGCGGGGGCTGCCACTATCTGCCCGGCAGAGGCAAGCAGGCAGGAACCAGCCATGAGGAGTATCAGAAAACGGGAGCGCAAATGCAAAAACCCGTTTCTCCGGCGTGCGGAAAAACGGGTTGCGCGCATGTCATGCGTCAAACGCCAGCCGGAAGAGGCCGGAGATGGCATGGATCAGCCCTGACGAGCCTTCATGCGGGGGTTCTTCTTGTTGATGACATAAACCCGGCCGCGACGCCGCACGACACGGCAATCTTTATCGCGCACCTTGGCTGACTTCAGGCTGTTTCTGATTTTCATGGCCCGTTTTACTCCGCCGATGCTTAAGGAACTGGAA
This sequence comes from Acetobacter tropicalis, assembly GCF_001580915.1. GTDB lineage: Bacteria > Pseudomonadota > Alphaproteobacteria > Acetobacterales > Acetobacteraceae > Acetobacter > Acetobacter tropicalis. The sequence continues at coordinate 37,325 of NZ_LHZQ01000219.1, forward strand.
ACAAGTTGAGTGGGCACATACCGGCCCCGCCTGTACGAGTCAATGTTTCTCAAGGGTTCCAGACGGAATTTCTTCTTCTGGGTCTGGTTTCTTGCCGTTTTATTTGGATCTGGCTGTGTCTTTTTTCCCGATTGCGGAAAGGTCCGGCCTTGGTGTTTCCCGGTTGGCGGGCGCAAGGGTGGCAAAAGCTGAAGCCAGAGTATGGAAATCCGCTGCGCGCGGGGAGCGTGGGCGCCATGCCAGCCCGATGGTGCGCCACACCGGACCGCCGGAAAGCGGACGGGCGACAACACGATGATTCTGAAGAAGACCGTTCTCAATAGCCAATGCGGGCACTACCCCAATGCCCAGAGAGAGTTCCACCATTTCCACCATGGTCTGGAGTGATGTGGCTGTAAATGTGGAGTCGCCTTCTCCGTCCGAACTGTCCCATCCTCGGCCCTGGCGGCAGACAGCGAGCGTTTGCTCGCGCAGGCAGTGGCCATCTTCCATCATGATCATGCGCTGGTTTTCCAGGCGCTCCACCGGCACATGCGTGAGGTGGCTCAGGTCGTGGCCTTCCGGCATGACAACATGAAACGGGTCCTGCCACAGGGGGAGCGTTTCCGTGCCATCACACAGGCAGGGCATGGCCAGTACCAGCATATCCAGCCGCCCGAGGGACAGTTTCTCCAATAGATGTTCGGTTGTGTCTTCTGTCAGGGAGAGCACAATCTGAGGGAAGCGTAGCCGGATGATTTTGACCAGCGGAGTCAGGAGAAAAGGGCCAATTGTCGGAATAATGCCCAACCGTAGCGCACCTGTCAGTGGTGTGCGGGCGGCAGCGGCCAGTTGCGGCACGGCTTCCAGCGCTTCCAGCGCCTGCCGGCCCTTATTGGCAATGTCATGCCCCAGCGGTGTGAAGACCACTTTCTTTCCCACAGTGCGGTCCAGAAGCTGGGCATCAAGCTGGCGTTCAAGGGCCATGATTCCCGCAGAAAGCGTCGATTGCGTCACGGCGCAGGCTGCTGCCGCCCTGCCAAAATGGCGGAGTTCCGAAAGGGCAATCAGGTAGCGGAGTTGTTGAGCGGATGGGAGGGGGAGCATGGCAGACCTTACGCGTTTACGGCTGGCAGCAGATGCGCGGACATGATTCTCTTCTGACGAACAAGAGGGGGATTGTTAATCGATCATTCCGATTGTTTTAATATAAAATATTCATTGGCATGAATGGACGCATCGCGCCATAGATACTTCCGCGGCAGCGGTGCCCATGTGCCGTTGTAACATATGCCCAACATATAAGGAGCAATCTGATGCTGACCGTTGGTGATAAATTTCCGAGCTTTGATCTGACTGCTGTTCCGGGTGGTCCGGAAGGGCTGAAGGGCGAATTCGTTCAGATTTCTGATAAGTCTGACGCTGGCAAATGGAAGGTTGTCTTCTTCTGGCCGAAAGACTTCACGTTCGTTTGCCCCACGGAAATCGTGGCATTTGGCAAGCTGTCCAAAGATTTCGCTGATCGTGATGCCGTTGTTTACGGTGTGTCCATCGATAGCGAGTTCGTGCACCTTAACTGGCGCCTGCACAACGAAGACCTGAAGGATCTCTCGATCCCGATGCTGGCTGACATCAAGCGTGAGCTGACAGAAGGCACGGGCGTGATGGCGAAGGATGCCGGTGTGGCCCTGCGCGCAACCTTTGTTGTGGACCCGCACGGCGTCATTCGCCACGTGTCCGTGAACGATCTGTCCGTGGGTCGTAACCCGCAGGAAATCGTGCGTATTCTGGATGGCCTGCAGAGCGACGAACTGTGCCCCTGCAACTGGAAGAAGGGTGACGACTTCATCAAAGTCTGATCCTTCTGCTGTGTTAAAGCCAGATCATGCCAGTGATGGCTTTGGTCTGGCCGTGGCCTTCGCAGCGGTTTCGTGCCGCTGTGGGGGCTCTGTCTCAGGGTGTTCTGCTCCGGTTTGATGGGAGTAGAAGCCTGAGCCTTCCCGCCCATGCGGGTTATTCCTATGGTTTACGCCGGGCCTTCGCTGTTGACGGAGGGTTTGTGTCAGGTGCGCTGCACCGGCGTCCATATGCCTTGCTTTTTCTGTTTCCCTTTCATTTTCTGCGGATTGACCAATGTCCCTTGATGCCCTGAAGGATCGTATTCCCGATTACGCGAAGGATCTGAGGTTAAATCTCAGCTCTCTTGCCAATGATATTACGCTGACACCGCAGCAGCTTGCCGGTGCGTTTGTTGCGTCTGCCATCGCGTCTCGCAATGATGAGGTGACCAAGGCCATTGTTGCAGAATTTGGCGGCAAGCTCTCTGCCGAAGCATTGAATGCCGCCAAGGCTGCCGCTGCCATTATGGGTATGAATAACATTTACTATCGCTTTGTGCATATGGCTGGTGGTGATTACGCCAAGATGCCTGCCCAACTGCGTATGAGCGTTATTGCGCGGCCCGGAGTGGAAAAAGCGGATTTTGAACTGTGGTCCTTGGCTGTGTCCGTCATCAACGGATGTGACCTGTGCGTGACCAGCCACGAGAAAATTGTGCGCGACGCATTGGGTGCAGAAGCTGTTCAGACCGCCGCCCGTATTGCTGCGACGGTGCATGCCGTTGCTGTGGCTGTAGAAGGCGCTGCTGCTCTGCGTGATTGACGCTCAGTCCGCTATCGGGCGGCGTCTTTTCAGCCTCAAAAACCTCGGCACATCCTGCCTGCTAACCGCGTGAGTGAGGGGCCTTCCTTTAGTAAGGCCTCAGAGCTTTCGTGTGTAGGGGAGGGGTGCCGAGGTTTTTTATTTGAGACAGAATAGCTCAAAAGGATAGGGAGGTTTGCTTGGATAAAAAGGGAAAGTGATTGTTTCGTCCCGAGCAAAGCTTCCCTTAGCAGGTATCAGGAAATAGGTTGTTAATGTTCTAGGGGTCTCTCTTGGAGTATCACTGTGAGAGAGTTCGGGCACATAAGGCGGTGGCAGAAATAGCCTCAGCTCTGGTGTCCATATTATCAATAAGCAAGGAAACAGCGAAGCTGGAAAATCCAGCAGCTATCAAAGTCACGTAGAAACGCGCCCTTGCTCATTTTGATAAAGTTTTAAATGAGAAAGTGGCGCGAGTGACGGGGCTCGAACCCGCGACCTCCGGCGTGACAGGCCGGCGCTCTAACCAACTGAGCTACACCCGCAGTCCAGACGCTTACCAGTAGTGTGCGTCGGTATGAGGGGCTTTATAACGGGGATTTTTCGTTTGGCAACAGGGTTTGGGTAAAAAAATGCAAGATTATGTATTTTTCTCTTTAATCCAGAGACTTAAGAGGAAAACCAAGCCCGTGGACAGAGGCGGAAAGGAGAGGGGAAACCTTGATATTTTTGCGTGTAAGCGCCTCAGAATGAAGAGGCCGGAAAACCCCATCCGCTGGAACACGGATGGGGAGACAGATTAATTCTGTTTTTCAAATGCGCCAGCCAGAGTGAGGGTGACATCATCCCCCACCATTGGCACGTACGTTTTCACGCCAAATTCGCTGCGTTTGATAACCCCGGTGGCCTGAAAGCCGACCGTATAGGCTTTGTCCATCGGGTTTACACCAGAGCCTACATAGTGGGCTTGGAGTGTCAGGGGCCGGGTCACGCCATGCAGAGTAAAGTTACCGGTAATGGAAGCACCCCCTTTACCATCCGGTGTGACCTGGGTGGAGACAAAGGTGGCGGTGGGATATTTGCCAGCGTCCAGCCAGTCAGCGCCTTTCAGTTCTTCTGTCAGCCTGTCACTGGTGGTCTGAACACTGCTGACCGGTACGGAAATGGTTAGTTTGGAGGCCGCCGGATGCGCGCTGTCCAAAGTGAGGGAACCGCTGGCTCCGGAGAATAGGCCAGAATAATTGGTAAAGCCGAAATGCAGCAGGGAAAACACAACCTGCGTATGGCCCGGCTCAACCTTGTAGGTGCCGCTTTGAACGTGCTGGGGCGCACTGTCAGCCAGAGCCATGCCGAGAGAGGTAGCCATCCCGATGACGGCAAGAGAGCATGCAAAGATACGTTTAGACATGAAGGAATGTCCTTGGTTGATGGTGAGGAAAAAGAGGCAGAGGGGCAGACGGTTCGTGTTGCGTAACGCAAGACCGTCCGGTTCGTGCTCTGCCGGGGAAAAAAGATCAGCCTCCGAAGGTAAAGCCGGAGAGAGATTTACCCATGACCGTGTCACTATAGGTCCGCACGCCTCCATCGGTGCCCGCAGCCCCTGCGACGACCATGAGAGGAAGGAGATGTTCTTCTCTGGGGTGGCAGATGCGCGCGGATGGGGCATCTTCCCATTGAATGAGGGCCTGATTGCGTAAGGTTGCCGGTTGGGTCACAGCATCGGCCAGCCACGTATCGAACTGATGGGATGCATCATCGGACTGTGGGTTCGCCGCCATGAAGTGGCGCAGATTGTGGTAGGTCATGCCTGTGCCCACAATCAGGATATTTTGGTCACGGAGCGGGGCGAGCGCCTGCCCGATGCGCAGATGCAGGGCCGGGTCCATATCCTGTTGGAGCGAGAGTTCAACAACGGGAATATCGGCTTTTTCAAACGCCAGCATAAACGGAATGAAGACTCCGTGGTCCAAACCACGTTCAGCGTCTGCTTCCGCCGGTATGCCAGCGTCTTTCAGTAAATGTTGCACCGTTTCCGCCAATTCGGGCGAGCCCGGTACATCATACTTCAGATGATAGGTATGGGGAGGAAACCCATAATAATCATAAATCAGCGGAAGCTGTGTGCCAGACGTAACTGTTGGAACACGGGTCTCCCAATGGCCAGAGATCACCAGAATGGCATCCGGTTTCTGGGGCAGAGTGTGAGGGATGTCCCGCAGATAAGCCGCCATGGTGTCCCATGTGTCCGGCCAGTCCATAAAGAAGCACGGACCGCCACCATGCGGCAGAAAAAGGACTGGCTGGCGCTTGGGGTGCTGTGAAACAGGAGAGAGGTCAGGCATGGGACAAATCAACCTTGGCAGGTGCAATGGTGTGAGTGTTGCCTTCTCTTCCTCGTTTGATAATCCTGTGTTTCAGTAAGATATCTCACACCCGAAGTGTGAGATTGGATTTGATGTGAGCGTAAGCCATAAAAAAACCGGAGGGGGCATAAGGCCACCGGCTCCGGTTTTCTCAGGTCATCCTGCGGCCTTGCCAGGCCATAGGGAAAGGCGAAAACGCTTTATTTGGCCTTTTTGGCTTCTTCCACGCCAGTGCGGATGAAGTCACCAGCTTCTTCACGGGTGCCCCAGCCGGTCACTTTCACCCATTTGCCGGGTTCCAGATCCTTGTAGCGGGTGAAGAAGTGCTCAATCGCCTTGACGGTGATTTCCGGCAGATCCTGCACGCTTTCCACTTTGCTGAACTGCGGGTGAACCTTGTCATGCGGGACGCAGATGATTTTTTCGTCCTGGCCGGATTCGTCTTCCATCTTCAGCACACCGATGGGACGGGCGCGAATCACGGAGCCGGGCACAACGTTGCTGGGGGTCAGCACCAGGGCGTCTGTCGGGTCTCCATCAGCGGCCAGCGTGCCGGGAATGAAGCCATATGCCGTGGGGTAGGCCATGGGCGTGAACAGGAAGCGGTCCACAAACAGGGCGCCGCTTTCCTTGTCGATTTCGTATTTGACGGAAGATCCCTGCGGGATTTCGATCACCACATTGATGTCAAACGGCACATCTTTACCAGGAGAGAGTTTCGACACGTCCATAAGGCTGCTCCAGCATGGGTAAAATACGGATGCCAGACCCTATCCGCCATGGTGCAACTTGCCAAGTCGGAACAGAAGGGAGTGAATTTTGGCTGTTTTTCACACTCAGAACTCTTGCCAAATGTGTCAGGTTGCGTAATCAGAGAGCCACCTGCGCGCCCGTAGCTCAATTGGTTAGAGCGGGCCGCTCATAACGGCTAGGTTGCGGGTTCAAGTCCTGCCGGGCGCAGGTTTTTGCCTTTCACGTCCTTATCGGCGCCTTTTTACCAGTCCATTCGCGGGAGTTCATCTCATGGCACCATATCAATACGTCTATGTGATGAAGGATCTGACCAAGTCCTATCCGGGTGGTCGGGAAGTGTTCAAAGGCATTACGCTGTCCTTCCTGCCGGGCGTGAAAATTGGTGTTCTGGGCGTTAACGGTGCCGGTAAATCCACCCTGCTCAAGATCATGGCGGGGATTGATAAGGAATATGGCGGGGAAGCCTGGGCGGCTGAGGGCGTAAAGGTCGGGTATCTGGAGCAGGAGCCCCAGCTTGACCCCAAACTGACCGTTGGCGAGAACGTGGCCCAAGGCTTTGGCGACCTGAAAAAGGCCGTTGACCGCTTCAACGAGATTTCCATGCGCTTTGCCGAGCCCATGGAAGATGATGAAATGAATGCCCTGCTGGCTGAACAGGCCGATCTGCAGGAAAAGATTGATGCTGGCGATGGCTGGGAGCTGGACCGCAAGCTGGAGATCGCGCTGGATGCACTGCGCTGCCCGCCTGCTGACAGCCCGGTAGACAAGCTTTCCGGTGGCGAACGCCGCCGTGTGGCTTTGTGCCGCCTGCTTCTTGAAAAGCCTGATATCCTGCTGCTGGACGAACCAACCAACCATCTGGACGCAGAAAGCGTGGCATGGCTGGAAAAGACGCTGCACGATTATCAGGGTACCGTGATGGTCATCACCCATGACCGTTACTTCCTGGACAACGTGACCAACTGGATTCTTGAAATCGAACGCGGTCGCGGTATCCCGTTTGAAGGCAATTATTCCTCCTGGCTGGAACAGAAGCGCAAGCGTCTGGCACAGGAAGAAAAGGAAGAAAGTGCCCGCCAGCGTGCCCTTGCTGCCGAACAGGAATGGATTGGGTCCAGTCCCAAGGCGCGTCAGGCCAAGAGCAAATCCCGTATTGCGCGATATGAAGAAATGCTGGCCCAGAGTGCTGAAAAGCAGACGGGTGTGGCAGATATCGTCATTGCGCCTGGCCCGCGTCTGGGTGGCACGGTGATTGAAGCCGATCACCTCAGCAAAGGGTTTGGTGATCGTCTGCTGATTGACGATCTCAGCTTCAAACTGCCGCCGGGTGGTATTGTCGGGGTGATCGGGCCGAACGGTGCTGGTAAGTCCACGTTGTTCAAGATGATCGTGGGTCAGGAAAAGCCGGATTCGGGTGAACTGAAAATCGGTGAGACTGTAAAGCTGGGATATGTTGACCAGTCCCGTGACGATCTGGACCCCAACAAGACCGTGTGGGAAGAAATTTCCGGCGGGACGGATGTCATTTATCTGGGCAAGCGCGCCGTTCCTTCCCGTGCTTATGTCGGGGCGTTCAACTTCAAGGGCTCAGACCAGCAGAAGAAGGTTGGCATTCTTTCCGGTGGTGAGCGCAACCGCGTGCATCTGGCCAAGATGCTCCGCAAGGAAAGCAACGTGCTGCTGCTGGACGAACCAACCAACGATCTGGACGTGGATACCCTGCGCGCGCTGGAAGAAGCCTTGGCAGAATTTCCGGGGTGTGCCGTGGTCATTACCCATGACCGCTGGTTCCTGGACCGTCTGGCAACGCATATTCTGGCGTTTGAAGGGGATTCCCACGTCGAGTGGTTTGAAGGAAACTTCCAGGCTTATGAGGAAGACAAACGCCGGCGTCTGGGTGCTGATGCTACGGAACCGGGCCGCATCCGTTATCGGCCTATCGCCCGCTGATCAGGTCTGGATGGGTGTCTGATGCGGCATCCGTCCTGTCTGCCCTCAGGTAAATCTATCTTTTCTTGTCTGACGCCCCATGCCGGGGCGTTTGCGCGTACCCCTGCCTTTGTGCGGAGGGCGTGCCATGTCTGATGCCCGGACAGTCCGCACTGGCCGTTTGGTGCTCCAGCCAGTTACCTGGCGTGACATGGAAGATATGGTTCGCCTCAAGGCCGATGGCGGTGCTTTTGGCCAGATGCTGGGCGGGGTTTGTACCCGTCAACAAGCTGAACGCGATATGGCGGATGATATTGCGTTCTGGGCCTGTCATCGTGTGGGTATTTTCACCATCCATGAGCACGGCAAATTTGTGGGTATGACCGGCATTCATGACAGGCCGGACGGGCGCGGATTTGGGCTGAGGTTCGCCCTGTACCCATGGGCAAGCGGCAGAGGTATTGCGCGGGAAGCCGCCAACGCCGCTTTAAGCTTTACGCATAATGCGGGCATTCGGCGTGTTATCGCCGTGGCCAAAGAGACCAATCTCCCTTCCCGTAGCATTCTGAAGGGAATCGGGATGCGTGAGTGTGAAACATTTCAGCGCGATGGCCAGACCATGGTGGTCTATGAGAGTATCCGGCCTTCCTGAAGAGATGACTTTAGGGCTGCGTTGAAAAGTCTCTCATGGTGTCTTTCTGGAAGGGTGTTTGCATCATCTTCCGCCAATATTTCGTCCTGTTAGTCTGAAATTGGAACCTCACATTTCCTTTTAGACTCAGGCAGTCACATTGTTTTTCTGCAAAATCAGTGAAGCGTTTTGAAGGTAAAGGGCAGCAGCGGCCACTTATCGGGCGAAATCCGCATTGAGTTTGCGGGTCTGATCAATAATTGTTTGAGTTAGATGGCTCTGGTTCGAGGCAAGGCGCACATGAATCGTCATCAAATCCTGCGCGGAGGTGAGATGGATCACGTCTTTGATCGGGGTGTTGTTGGCTGTCAGCCGACTTTCCGTGCCGAATCCGACCGTCTGGGCTGGCGTTACAAAAGCGATATCCCTATCCCCTTCGCGGGTTATCTGGTCATCAGGGTATGGGCCGGTTGGAAAGCGGCTGGTGGGTTCTATGCCCTCCTGAATGACGGATTGCACAAAGGGTTGGTGTGTAGGGAAGGCGCGGGCAATGGTGCGGGCCACGTCAAAACGGCCGCTGGTTGTGCCGGACGTTGAGGAAACCTGAATGCCGGGGCCGCTGATTCTGACTTCCAATGTCGAGTCTGTTTGGGGAAAAGCATCAGGTTTGAGCATCAGAAACGCGCCTGAAGACCCATATAATTCCAGACAATGCCAGCCTGCGGGCGCCACAGCCGCAAGGTCTTGCGAGGCATAAAGCGCCAGCCCTTTTGGAAGAGGCGCAGGCAAGGTGAAGTGCGAGAGTGTGGGCGCGGGAACAGGCCCTGTCTGCCCATTTGCCGGACACCCCTGAAAACGAGAGGCTGGTGAAGAGCCTGCTTCAGAGGGCAGAGGACACAGGAGCAAGATACCTGTCAGGGCCGCATAGGGCTGGAAGAATGCCCGCCTGTGTCCAAGGAATATGCGCAGAAAAATCATGATTGTGCCTTTTCCCGTCCAGTCCTGTCTCGCTCAGTTCTTTGTCATCGTGTGTCTTAAAAGAACGAAAGAGGAGAAGAGGTTCCTTCCGATGTGGAACGTTCAAAAAAGGGGAAGAGATGGCGCATAAAAAAAGCGCCACTCCAGAAGAGTGGCGCTTGGTCATTCAACCGTAAAAGGTTGAAAAAGAGGCTTACTGCTGCGTGGCGGCGGTTGTGTGGTGTGCAATCTGGCGCTTCAGAGCGCCGATCAACGCATCTACGCTCCCCCCATTGCGGGCAATGTAGGAAGAGTAATCCTGCCGCTGCGTCAGGCGCAGGCTGGCACCTTCCCCAATTACGTCCACCACTTTGGAGGAGTTGTTCACAATCCACTGCATGGTTGCGGGGGGCTGCTGCGGGCGGAGAAGGGTGGCCTCAACGGCATCATCTTCACCAGATTTGGTCACGTTGCCAATGGTGAAGCTTACACCGCGGTAATCACCCAGTTTATCTGTAATGGCGTTCACCAGAACCTGGTGGAACAGGCCCAGATATTCTTTCTGCTGGGCAGGGGTGGCCGCTTTCCAGTAACGGCCAAGGCAATAGCGGCCAATGCCATCAATATCCACGTTCTGCTGGATAAGCGGCATGACCCTTTCCTTTTTTTCAGAAAGAGAAACCGGGCTGTTCACAATTGCGACCAGCTTGTTGCCGAAATCCTGAATAAACAGGCGGGTATTCTGAGCTGCATGTGCGGGCAGGATAGAAAGGCTACCTGCACAGACCATGGCAAAGGCACCCAGAAGAAAGCGGCGGCCAGAGAGGAATGTCATGTCAGTGCTACCCTTGTTGTTTATTTTTGACATGGTACCACAAAGGCACAGTCGCCCGGTGGTCGTTCTTGATAGCTTCAATCTGGGCTTTGCGCTGCTGCTGATACGCGCTGCGGATGGTGGCGTAGGGGTCCAGAGCATCACGTTGCAGTGCGTCCAGCTCATCCAGATGTTCTGAACGGCCGTGCACAATGCCCATCATGTTATAGGCCCAGTTGAAGCTGATCAGCCCATATCCACGAGGTACATAGTTCCAAGGGGAAAGCCCCTGGTCAATCCCGTAACCAATTCCGTCACGGATGGAGGAAGGTCCCATTGGCAGGAACAGGTAAGGGCCAGAGGGAATACCCCAGTTGGCCAGCGTCATCCCGCCATCATTATCATGATGAGGATATCCGGCCATTTTGGCGACATCAATCAGCCCGCCAAGGCCGACTGACATATTGATGCACCAGCGTACAAACGCATCCCCCGCACGGCGTGGCTTACCTGCGCCAACATCGTTAAAGAAGACAGAGGGTTCGTTCATGGTGGTGATCATGTTGCCCAGTGAATTCCGCACAGGGCGGGGCACGGCCCATACATAGGCCTTGGCTACCGGCCGCAGCGCCCATTTATCGAACGTCATGGTCAGGTTGTAGACCTTGCGGTTCAGGGGCTCGTAGGGGTCATTCGCCTGTTTGTATTCGGCTAAAGCGTCGGGGTCTTTGGGGGGAGGCGTGCGGATGCTGCTGCACCCGGCCAGCGCCAGCAGGGAAACGGCAAGAAGAGAAGAGCGGGTGGAGAAACGGCGATAAGCCGAAAAGCCTGCCCGGGTCTGACCATTCTGTGCCTGACCGCGAGGGCGGAGCCGCATACCGTTCCGTCCTGAATTCATTGCCGCCTTCACCTTCACCCTGTGACGCATCCTTAATCTGACCTGACCGTATGGCAGGCCTATCCTGCCGCCTTGTCTACCACGAGAACGGCGCTACGCAATGCAGGGCTTCTCTGCGCGTGAGGCAGGGTAGAGGAAAAAAAGCGCCTCTCTGGCCCTTCGGTTCATCGCAAGGTGTGATTTTTTTGTTCTCTGTTGCCTGAATGCCGCAATTATGGGGTTTCTCGCTCCATTATTAAGCGCGAGTGAGGGGATTCTATTGGGTGGCAGACGGCCAGTTTACAGGCCGCGTTCCCGTTTGATCAGATCCCATGCCGCGTTAATGCGTGAAATACGGGCAGAAGCCTCCGCAATTTCGGCAGGTGTCGCATTGCGGGCAGACATCACATCCGGGTGATATTGGCGAACCAGCGTTTTCCAATGCGCGCGAATCTTGTCATTGGAGAGAGAGGCCTCTACCCCCATGATCACGTAAGCATCTTCTTCCGCCATGGCAGGGCGTGCGCGGCCCTGCTCCGCACGGTCCCATGCCCCCTTGCTTAACCCGAACAGGGCGTGAACCCGTTGCAGAAAGCGTGTTTCTTCTTTGGTTAAAGGTTCATCAGCGGCAAGGTCAGCGCGGGCAATGGTGAACAGAATCGCCAGCAGGTCTTCCAGCGGCTGTTTGTCATCAGCGTAAGCCTGCCCCAGTTCGCGGGCAAAGGCTTCATAATCATCCGTGCGTTGACGGGCCATATCAAACAGCCGTCCCAACTCACGCATGTTTTCTGGCGGAACCCGAAAGCGTGCCTTGAAGGCGTTAATTTCACGCCGGTTCACGGGGGCGTCGCATTTGGCCAGCTTGGCGCACAGAATCACGCTGCTCAGGCCATAAAGCTGTTCTTTCTTACCCATGGCGGCGGCCAGTTTGGCCGCCATAAAGGTTGCCGCACCGTTGGGGTCCGGATGAGCACGGGCCGCCCAGCGGTCACTCCACCCTCCTGTGGGGGGCTGGAGCAAGGTGCCTTTATCCGCGGCATGCCCCAGAGCTGTGCCCAGAGCTGCTCCCACGGGGCCTCCCATAGCAAACCCGGCAACGCCACCAAAAATTTTACCCCAAATAGCCATTCTGCTCGCTTCAACCATGTCTGCTGTGAGTACCATATGGTACCCGGTTTCAGCCTTGCAAACACCATAGCAAGCAGATGGCCTGCAAGAGAAGGCAATCTAGCGGCAACGCTGCCATGGCGATCTTTACGCAATAAGACGAGGAACAGGGCGAATGCCGCGAAAAAAGGGATCAGGCTTTTCTGGTCTGTATCAGCACAGAACTTTGGACATAGAAGAAAACACGAGAGGCTTTCTTCTGTGCAGGCCATTTATGCTTTGGGGTCCGTCATGGAAATCAGGCGGCTTATGGCGTCCAGATACGCAATGTAGGCTTTGCGCCCTTTCTCTGTCAGGCTGAGCTGGGTGAGGGGGCGTCGTCCTGCAAAGCTTTTATTTTGCAGGATGTAGTCGGCTTCTTCCAGTTTTCTGAGATGCGTGGACAGATTGCCATCTGAAACCTGAAGATGCGCCTTGAGAGTTGTGAAATCTGCCGTGCCTGTTGATGCCAGAAAGGTCATGATACCCAGCCGCACCCGCCCATGAATGGTTTCATCCAGGTCACGAATATCAAAGGAAAACATGGGTTCTTAAGCAGTCGCGTTATGTTTGCGCATCAGAACACCGCCGGGCACCGCCAAAAGAAGCACGAGCAAACCGCCATAAAGCAGGAAAAGATATGGGCTGTTGATGAAAATTGCAGACAGAAGAGCCCCAATGAAAGAGGAAGCGGCAACAATTTGCAGCCACTTCTGGCCGGAAATCAAGGCTGCAACTAACCAGCCTGTGCCGTAAAGCCCCAGAATGAGCGAGGGAAACAGCGCCCAGACCAGCGTTGTCTGGCATCGCCACATGATAAGCAGCCCGGCAAGGAAAACCGTAAGAATGCACCAGCCAATGGATTGCCAGACCTGTGCCATGGCCTGATTCATGAAGGAGGCTGCACCTGTAAAGGATGTTGTCCGTGCAAGAATGAAAATACAAGCGCAGTGAACCGCCATTGCCACACCATAAATCCATATGATGGCATCTGGTCCAAAACCTAAAAGGTGCAGGGAGGCTGCCCAAGCGACAGCGGAAGCAACACCAAAAATCAGGCCTCCTGCAAGAAGGAAAGGGCCAAAGGTAAGGGGCGTATGCTGTCCGGCTTCAGCAAGTGCACGCAGAAAACTGATGTCCTGTTGCAGAGAGTGATTGTCTTGGATCATGGCGCATCTCACAAGGGAGCGGAAGGGAATGGCTGTCAGTAACCATGGACAGAGCATAGGAAATTAACTTTGAAATTAAAAGTAAAATTTTATGCAAAGTTTGAGAGATGAGTCGTTGGTTTAATCGGGGCACTCAGAAAGTGGGCGCCCAACGTAGGAAGATGATAAGGAGGAGGGAATGCAGGGAAGAAATACCGTGCTCGTGGGGATGCCGGACGGTAGTTTCTCACCTAGTCAGAGGTCATTTCAAAAATTATCCGACGAAAATTGATGTTTTTTTATTGCAGAATGTGTTGTCTTTAATATCATCGTAGTGTGGGCGCAAAATGATACTTTAAACTCTAAAGCGTTTTGATAATTCTCACCCCAGACTTTTGAAACTGCAATCTCAGTGTATGGCGGTCTTTGAATAATCCGTTATAGTGGAATGGAAAATTGATAAAAAACCATCAGGGATCGTAATTTTTTTGAATGGTATGAGGAGGAGTGTCATCTTGCCTCTCCATGACTTTTTTGCGTAACCAGTTGAGAGCATGAACCCTTAAGGCAGAAGCCAGAGAGTGCGGAGGAAGGCGTTCTGAATCCACCTGTGCAACCAGAGCCGGAAGAGGCCGTTGGGTTGCCTGTGCCATTTCCTCCAGAACCTGCCAGAACTCCTGTTCCAGTGCCACGCTTGTATCGTGTCCGGAAAGGATAAGGCTACGTTTGCGTAAATGCAAACTCATGGCTGGTGTTCTTTCAGGCGGAGGGTGGCCCATTGGGCGGCGTCCGTAACGACCGGATCAGGGTCTGTCAGCAAATTTTCGGCGTGGGGTAACAGGGAAGGGGTGTGGCTGTTGCCAATAGCAATCAGCACGTTGCGCACAAAGCGGTTACGGCCAATACGTTTGATGGGAGAACCGGAAAACATCTGACGGAACGCCGTATCATCCAGTTGGCTCAAGGTGGTCAGCTCTGGTGCAATCAGGTCTGCCCGGGGATGCAGTTTGATCTGGCGGGAGGTCTGGGCAAAGCGGTTCCAGGGGCAGACGGCCAGACAATCATCACACCCATAAATATGTGTGCCAATGGCAGGGCGCAAAGCATGCGGTATTGGGCCGGAATGCTCAATGGTCAGGTAGGAAATGCAGCGCCGTGCATCCATTTTGTATGGTTCTGGAAAGGCCTGTGTGGGGCAGGCGGTCAGGCAGCGGGTGCAACTCCCGCAGCTTCCGCCCGAAGGTGCGGAGGGCGGAAGCTCTAGGGTAGTATAAATCTCACCCAGGAAAAGCCAGCTTCCATGCGCGCGGGAAACAAGGTTGGTGTGTTTGCCTTGCCACCCTAATCCTGCCTTTTCTGCTAAAGGTTTTTCGGAAACAGGCGCGGTATCGACAAAGACCTTCACCTGGGGCGTTTCCAAGGCTGGATGTGCCTGTGTGGGGACTTCCAGCGCAGTCCGTCCTTCCTTGACCACAAACTGGGCTAGGTGTTTCAGCATGCCTTTTATCAGGTCATGGTAATCGCGGTGGCGGGCATAGACGGAAATGTTGCCGCGATCTGGCTGGCGCAGGGTTGCCAGAGCATCGTCCTCTGGGGCGTAGGACACGCCGAGAGCAATCACACTGCGAGCTTCTGGCCATAAATCCTGCGGATGCGTACGCTGCTCCGTGCGCTTCGCAAGCCAGTCCATTTCCCCTTGATAGCCATTGGCCAGAAAATCGGTCAGCCGGTCGCGTACCTCCGGTCCCAGATGTGCAGGGCAAAAGCCAATGGCATCAAACCCTAGCGTCAGCGCTTTGTCCCGAATACGGGTGGCGAGTTTCTCCATGTGGGCGGAGGGCTGGGAAGAAGAGGTGTGTGGGTCAGGCAAGAGAGGTGCCACTGTATGCCAAACCTGTTTGGGCTTGCACTGAGAAAAAGGGAGGTGCGGATGCTAAGGCAAGATGAGCCGCAGGGAGTGCGGCCCATAAGAGAGAGCATTTCCGTATCCTGTAAACGAAGGGAAAAGTCTCAAGAAACGGATGGGATGACCGGTTGTGGCATTTCATCTTCTGTCCAGTCTTCTGCGGCCCATTCAGCCCGAAGCTGTGTAGCCAGCGTTTCCAGTCGGCCTTCCAGAATGGCTTGGCGTATCTGGCGCATCAGCCGCTGATAATAGGCGATATTATGCCATGTCAGCAGCATGGGGCCCAGAATTTCATTCGCACGGAATAGATGATGCAGATAGGCGCGGCTGTGGCGTGAACAGGCCAGACAGTCACAATGTGGAGAAATGGGCCGTGCATCGCCAGCGTGGCGGGCGTTGCGTAAATTCAGGGTGCCACGTTCTGTATAAGCGCGGGCTGTACGGCCGGCACGGGTGGGCATGACGCAGTCAAACATGTCCACGCCGCGCATCACGCTGCCCAGCAGATCATCAGGCGTGCCAACGCCCATCAGGTAGTGGGGCGCATTTTGCGGCATAAGCGGAACGGTGGTGTCCAGTGTGGCGAACATCAATTCCTGCCCTTCGCCAACGGCAAGGCCGCCAATGGCGTAGCCTTCAAACCCGATGTCGGTCAGGGCTTTCACGCTTTCAGCCCGCAGGTTTGTTTCTGTGCCGCCCTGCACAATGCCAAACTGACCGTAGCCCTCGCGGTGCACAAAAGCCTCGCGGGAGCGTGCTGCCCAGCGCATGGACAGGCGCATGGATTTGGCAATGATTTCTGGCGGCGCAGGCAGGGCCGGGCATTCATCAAAACACATGGTGATGGTGGCATCCAGCGCGTGCTGGATGTCGGTCGAGCTTTCCGGAGTCAGACGATGCGTTGAACCGTCAATATGGGATTTGAAGGTGACGCCATCCTGATCCAGTTTGCGCAACGCCCCCAGAGACATGACCTGAAAGCCGCCAGAATCCGTGAGAATCGGGCCGGACCAGTCCATGAATTTGTGCAGGCCACCCAGTTGCCGCACCCGCTCCGCGCCCGGGCGCAGCATCAGATGGTAGGTGTTGCCCAGCACAATGCCCGCGCCGGTGGATCGCACAGCATCCATGGTCATGGCTTTTACGGTGCCCACAGTGCCCACGGGCATGAAGGTGGGGGTGGCAACGGGGCCGTGAGCAGTGTGCAGGGTACCAGCGCGGGCGTTGCCGTCCGTGCTCTCGCAGGTCCAGTTGAAACGGGTCATGAAAGGGCTCCGGCCGCACCTGTGGGGTGGGCAGTGGTCTGATGAGAAATGCGGTGGGTATCAATGGGGTTGGCGCACCGCAGCAGGCAGGCATCTCCGTAGGAATAGAAGCGGTAGCCAGAGTGTACAGCGTGGGCATAGGCCGCACGCATGCGCTCTGTTCCGGCAAAGGCGCTGACCAGCATGAACAGGGTGGAGCGCGGCAGATGAAAATTGGTCATCAGCATGTCCACCGCCCGGAATTTGTAGCCGGGCCGAATGAAAATGGAGGTTTCAGCGTCAAACGGATGCACACGGCCTGTTTCATCCGCAGCGCTTTCCAGAAGGCGCAGGCTTGTGGTGCCGACAGCAACAATACGGCCACCCGCCTGCCGTACGGCGTTGATACGCTCTGCTGTTTCTTGCGTGATGATCCCGCGTTCAGCATGCATGTGGTGTTTGGAGATATCGTTCTCCCGCACGGGCAGGAAGGTGCCGGCACCCACATGCAAAGTAAGCGTGCAGCGTTCAGCTCCGGTCGCGTCCACTGCTTCCAGCAGGGAGGGCGTAAAGTGCAGTCCCGCCGTGGGGGCGGCCACAGCCCCTTTATGCTCGGCAAAAATGGTGGCGTAGTCTTTGTCGTCCTGCGCCGTCGGGCCATGTGGGCGGTGAATGTAGGGTGGAAGCGCCAAAGCCCCGACATCTTTCAGGAACGCATCAAAGGCGCTGCCTTCTGCTGAGAACCGGAGCACGGCTCCGCCACCCTCTTCCCGCGCCAGAACCTCGGCAGTGTGGGGGCTGCCGGTAAATGTCAGGGTATCGCCCACCCGCAGGCGGCGCGCATTGCGGACCAGCACATGCCATGTGCCATCGGCCAGAATACGGTCCAGCGTGATGCCGATACGGGCTTCCCCACGCAGGGCGTGCAACTGGGCGCGGATAACGGCTGTATCGTTTGCGACCAGCAGATCATCCGCGCGCAGCAGGGAGGGGAGATCAGACACATGCCGGTCATGGAACGGGCCGTCTTGCGGCACATCCAGCAGGCGGGCGCTCTCCCGTGGTCTGGCAGGTTCCTGCGCGATCAGGGTTTCGGGCAGGTGGAAATCAAAATCTTCGGTACGGTCGCTCATGGCCCGATGGGTTTACGCAATAGGCAGCGCCTGCGCCAGAGGGCAGATGGATGGAAAACTGAACCTTGTGAGCACTGATGCGTCTGGCCCACAGGGAAGAGGGCAGAAGGCGGCAGCAGGGTTTTGCAAAAGATGGCATGGGTGGTACGCCTCATCCTGTCTTGAAGTGCGAGCAGGCGAGGTTCAAAGTCCACTCCTGTTTGTATGAGAAAATTTGGAGAAGAGAATGTCTTACGCATTGCTTGATGCAGACCGGGTTGCCAAAGCAGCCAAAACCTCCCTGGGTGTTTTGCAGGCCAGCAACGAATCTTCTGAAGCGCATCAGCGCAAGATCATCATGATTGAACGGATTGAAGCTCTGGCCCGTGCTGCGGCTGAATCTGACGCTGGCAAGGCCGTTACCCTGACTTCTGAAGAATTCTGGCTGATCAGCCGCAACTGGTAACAAAGGAAAAGCACATCATGGCGTTTGTTCTCTCAAGCCCGGCTTTTACTGAGGGCGCAACCCTGCCGCAGGCCCAGGTTTACAACGGCATGGGGCAATCCGGGCAGAATCTTTCCCCCGCGCTGGAGTGGAAAGGCGCGCCGGAGGGCACCAAAAGCTTCGTGATCACAGTGTATGATCCGGATGCTCCAACAGGGTCCGGCTGGTGGCATTGGGTGGTTGCCAATATTCCTGCAAGCGTGACCAGCCTGCCCGAAGGTGCAGGGTCAGGCAAAGGCGGGCTCCCCGCAGGGGCCCTGCAGGTGCGGACTGACTTCGGCGTGCCGGGATATGGTGGGGCAGCTCCTCCGCCCGGACCGGTGCATCATTATGTTTTTACGGTGCATGCGCTGGATGTGCTTCAACTGGACGTAACCGCAGAGTCGAGCCCGGCTCTGGTTGGTTTCATGGTGCATCATCATAGTCTTGGTGCGGCCAGCCTTACGGCTGTTTATGGCGGCAAAGCATCGTAACCCTCCGACTCTAAAGAAGCCGGGAGGTCACAGGATTTTCTGTGAAGTAAAAAAAGGGAGGCGCTCCTACGTGCCTCCCTTTTTGTTTTTCAGGATGAAAGCGAGACAGAAGAGGCAGAAGCTGGAGTGTGGCGGGCCAGTTCCACCACCACATCCACCATGGATACGCTGCCATCATGGCTCAGCAGGGCCTCTTTCCCTCCCACATGATGCGGCATGACCATTAGGGGAGCCCCTTCATCCATGAATTTGATACGCAGATCATTCCAGCGGGGGGCTACAAAACGCCGGAAGGCAGCGGCCAGCGCACACTGGTCCACACACCAGTTGGTGGGGTTTTGGGGGCTATAGGCGGTATTCAGGTAGTCACTGAGAAAATGCGCAATGGGGGGCAGAAGGTCGGGCTCTCCAAAATAGGAAATGCCAGCCCCAAATCCCCATGGTTCGCCCATAACCTGTTTGCCTTCATGGTTATAGGCGTACAGACGGAACCCGTAATCGGATGAGTTCGCCATCTGCCGCCACAAGGCCACGAAGTCTGCCGGGAAATAGCCGTCACAATCTGCCGTGATAAGCGGGCACCGGAAGCGGGCCACAATTTCAGGCAGCATCAGATACCGTATGGCTGTGTAAGTTGCGCCATCTCGATATGTTAGCGTGCCGTGAGCAAAGCTCAGCTTGACCTTTGGGTCATGCGTGGCCAGCCATTCTGAAACCGTTGTCAGGAACGTCAACTGCTCCATGGTGGGTTGTTCCACCCCGATAAAGAGGTGAATGGCACTCCCTGATGGATCGGCGCGACAGGCCCGGACAAGGGAGAGGATCAGCTTGGGAATGAAGCGGAAATATTTGGAATCACACCCAAAGACGAGACCCAGGGCCGGAGGGATGGCGGCGGCGTTTTCTTCCGGGCTGAAATGCCATTTCCAATCAGATACGCCAAGGCGGTCTGGCACGGCGCGGGAGGAGAGTGAATTGCATTCACCCTCACTCAACCAGGAGAAGACTCCACAATTATAATGAATGGGATTAATCTTCGTCTCAATCGCCAAGGCTTTTGCATTTGCATAATGGGTATCGGCTTCTCTGCACAGGCCCGCCAGCCAGCTTGCATGCGCCATGTTCACTTCCTCCCAATAGCTGATGCCATTGAGATGGGCTTCTGCGGCCAGAAGCTTGAGGCGATGCGGAATATTTTGGCCTGTGCAGGTTTCTTCAAACCGTTCGCTGTAGGCCTGGCGTAGGTCGTGGCCATTCTGGCGTGCCAACGGCATGGGAACAAGAAGCTGGTTAAAAAGTCCGTCAAACATGGATAGGCCCATGCGGCGCAATTGTCTGGGTAAATCCAGCAGAGCGTCTTCCCCTCCCTTCAGCCGAGTGAGCAAAGGTTGAATTCGTTCCAGAGTGATATCGGGGAAACGGGTCGTCAGGGCCTCGTGCAGAAGTTGCGCGGCCGTTTCATACTCTTTGGTGCGCAGGGCCAGAATGGCGGCGTAATAGATCAGATCCGGGTTGGTATCCTGCGTGCGTGCGCAGGAGAGGAGGCCCGCTGCCAGATCCCAGAGTTCAAAAAAGCCACACGCGCGCGCTAGATGAAGCAGATACCCGGTATCCCCCGGATTCACACAAACCTTGAGGATATGCTCACGTAATTCTTCAGATACGGCCCATGGGGTGCGCTGACTGGGGCGGATTTCCCCCATCTGTAGCCGCTCTGTCAGTGTTTCCAACAACGCGGAAAGGGTGCGGGAGGGACATTGTGTCAACGTTACCCGTTGATCAGAGTCTTCGCTCCATAGGGTGAGTGTATCCCCCTTCCGTTCGGCCTGAAGGGCTTCAGCAGGCCACTTGTGGTCTCCCAGATGAATATGGTGTTCGTGGCATACGGCCCGTCCAACCCAGCGACCGTTTTCGTGCCAGTCCCTGGTCGTCAGATCTTTCAGAAGGGGAAGAAGCGTGGTGGGGATGGCCAGAAAATGTTCCCAGGCAGCGCAAATGGGTGCGGCGTCAAGTTTGTCGAGCCCGCGGCTGGAGAGGTAATGCGCGTTTGCCTTTAGCGCGATAAGCGGTCTGTTTGGAATTGAGTCGACCGGAACGACTTTTGTAAAGCGTCACACGGCTCTACTGCGCCATCATCATGTAAAACGACAGGGGAGACCGCACGGAACAGAACATCCGTGAAGGAAGCGGGATGCATGTGCAGGCCTGTGTAACCCACCAGCGCGCCATGCCATGAGAGAAGAAAAAACGCCATTTCAAAACTTTATCCTGAAACGGCGTTCCTGAAAGAGGAATTTTATCAGGTCAGACTGTTTTTGTGGGCAGTCAGAAAGAACAGACCTGCCTTTATGCCAGTGCCTCTAACAGCGGTGGCAGATACTGATCCAGTTTTACGCGAAGCGGCATCAGATAAGCCCGCCCTTTTTCCTGCGAGAGGTGCCGTAATACGGTCTGGGCAAAATGGATATTGGCCTCCAGCGTGGGTTCAAAATCCTTTGGGAACACCACATGGTTGGTGGTTTCCCAATAAGAGCGTGAGCGTGGGCCGATAACGGGAGACAAGCCCCAGAACACGGTTTCATCCCGCAGCCATTCGCGGCAGAGGTCAAACAGTTTCAGGTCAAACACGGGTTGGGTGAAGAATCCTTCCGCCCCGGCCTCTTTCTTGCGGGCAACGTCCTCCAGTTCCTGCCATGGCGCACGGCGGTAAGGATCAAATGCCGCATAAATGCGCAGGTGAGGCGCTTCCTTTTTGTAGCGGCGGATAATGCTTTCCGTGCTGTTGGGGTAGGTGCGGTGGGACAGATCTGCCGGCGGATCTCCGTGCACGACCAACACTTCTTCAAGCCCCGGCTGATCTGCGCCGGGCAGAGGGGCATCTGGAGCGATATCAATCGCCCGGATGTGGGGGACAACCCGCGCAAAGTGGGGGCGGATCAAGGCAGCAGCATCCCAACTGCGCAGCGGAAAGCGCATCAGATCCGGCACGTTCAGCGTATCGGCTGCGGGAAACAGAGCCTTTACGCTGGCAACATCTTCCAGCAAGGCTTCCGTGCTGCGGGGGATCAGTTCAACGGAGAGGCGTGAAAGGCTCATTCCGGTTTTCCCGTTACTAGAAGGCGCGCAGCCGTGAGAGTATTTTTCAGTAGGCAGGCAATGGTCATGGGGCCGACGCCACCCGGTACTGGCGTGATACGGCCAGCCACTTTGACGGCTTCGTTAAACACAACATCGCCGACCAACCGGGTTTTGCCGTTTTCCAGCGTGACGCGGGTGATGCCCACATCAATGACCGTGGCCCCCGGTTTGATCCAGTCACCCCGCACCAGTTCACGTACCCCGGTGGCTACCACCAGAATGTCGGCCTGCCGGGCCAATGCAGCGGTATCCCGCGTATGGATATGCGCGATAGAGACCGTGCAGCCTTCGGCCAACAACAGCAGGGCCAGCGGCTTGCCGACCAGATTGGATGCGCCAATCACCACGGCGTGTTGGCCGTGCATGTCTCCCAACTGGTCTTTCAGCAGGAGCAGGCAGCCCAGCGGGGTGCAGGGCACAAGACCGGGGAGCCCGATTGCCAGACGCCCTGCGTTGGTTTCTCCCAGTCCATCCACATCTTTTTCGGGGCGGATGGCATTGGTCACACGCCGCGCGTCCAGCCCTTTGGGCAGCGGAAGCTGAACCAGAATGCCATGAATTTCCGGATCGTTGTTCAGGCGTTCAATCAGCGCCAGAAGTTCGGTTTCAGAGGTTGTTTCCGGCAGCATGTGCATGAAGGAGCGCATGCCTGCATGATGAGTCTGGATCGCCTTGTTGCGCACATAGACTTCGCTGGCCGGATCATTCCCTACCAGAATGACAGCCAGCCCCGGCGTGACGCCGTACTGATCATGGAAAGTACGCACATCATCGCGGATCTGAGCGCGAAGGGAGGCGGCAAAGCCTTTGCCATCAATCAGGGAGGCCTGATGGTCGGAAGAAAGGGGAGAGGATGCGCTCATCGTTCCTGCTGCCAGTCTAATCGGGAAGGGGCGGTCTGAAGTGTTGGAGGCATACGCAAAAAAACACCTTGGGACAATGCCGCAGCCCGGTACAGCCGCAGTTTTCTGCGCGCATGTCAGGGCAGCAGGGATAAACCGGCAGCCGCCACATGTGGCGGGCTCCCTTACTCTGCGGCGTTATCCTGCCGATAGGGGGAAAGCTGGCCCAGCGCCTGGGCTTCTTCCGTCATTGCTGAGCGTTCGTGTTCCAGAAAGTTCGCTACACTGGCCCGAAAGGAAGGGTTTTCAATCCAGTGGGCGGAATGGGTGAGGCTGGGCACATAACCGCGTTGGATCTTGTGTTCCCCCTGTGCGCCGGCTTCTACACGTTTCAGTCCATGTGCGATGGCAAAGTCTATGGCGCGATAATAGCAGAGTTCAAAATGCAGGAACGGCCAGTTACCCGTGCAGCCCCAGTTGCGTCCGTACAGAGTATCTTTGCCCAGCAGGTTCAGGGCGGCGGCTACTGTTTCTTCACCGTTGCGCGCTACCATCAGTACAACCCGTTCCCCCAGCCGTTCTGAAAGCAGAGGAAAGAAAGCAGGGGTGAGGTAGGCGCTGCCCCATTTGCGGTCCACCGTGTTCTGGTAAAATCTGTAGAACGCATCCCACTCGGGTTTGGTAATGTCGTTCCCGCGCAGGGTATGAAAGGTGAGGCCCGCCGCATTGGCGTCTCGCCGCTCGCGCCGCAGGACCTTGCGTTTGCGGGATGAGAGCGCCTCAAGAAAATCCTCAAAGCCCTGATAACCCCGGTTATGCCAGTGATATTGCAGCCCTAGCCGATGCAGCCAGCCACGTTTGGCCATCAGGGCACTTTCCTGCTCCTGACAGAAAGTGACATGGGCGGAAGAAAGGCCGGTATCGCCACATATCTGGCGCAGGGCATCTGCCAGCACGGCTGCAGCTTCTGGGGGAGCATCAGGGTGCACAAGCAGGCGCGGGCCGGGTGCCGGGGTAAAAGGAACGGCAATTTGCAGTTTGGGATAATACTGGCCGCCTGCGGCTTCAAAAGCGCGGGCCCAGCCTTGGTCAAACACGTATTCGCCCCAGGAATGCCCTTTCAGATAAGCGGGGCAGACGGCCGCCAAGGTGCCATCCGGGGCGTGCAGGCTGACATGCCGGGGCATCCAGCCCGTGCGGCGGGAGACAGAACCACTGTCTTCCAGCGCAGAGAGAAAGGCGTGGCTGACAAACGGGTTATCTGACCCCGCGCAGGCATCCCACGCCTCTGCCGTGAGGGAATGGATGCCTTCGTGGAGTGAAACAGACCAGTCCGGCATGGCGCATCCTCTCAATCAGTCGATTTCGAACAACCCTTCCACTTCAACCGGGGCATCCAGCGGCAGGGATGGCACACCCACGGTGGAGCGGGCATGGCGGCCAGCATCACCAAATACATCCACGGCCAGATCAGAGGCACCATTCATGACGGATGCATGAGCCGTAAAATCTGGCGTGCAGGCAATAAATCCGCCCAGACGCACCACGCGTTTCACACGGCTGAGGTCACCCACGGCGGCCTTAACCTGTGCGATCACGTTGATCATGCTGTAGCGGGCAGCTTCAACAGCGGTTTCAACAGATACCGCGCCACCCAGCTTGCCTGTGGCGAACAGCTTGCCGTCAACCATGGGTAACTGGCCGGATAGAACCAGCAGGTTGCCAGTCTGCACGGTCGCTACATAGTTGGCAACAGGAGCAGCGGGTGTGGGCAGGGTGATACCTAGTGCGGCCAGACGTGCTTCAGGGGTGGTGCTCATACAATCATCTCCGTTCAGGGTGCCGCGTGCGCCATCAAAGGCGCATGCGGCGGGAAAAGAGGCTGCCCCGGCAGGCTAAAAGCCGGCCCCGAAAGGGAGGGCCGGCGATAGAAAACCGCTCCGTTTGGCTCCGGCGTATCCCCCGCAACAGAGTGCAGGGCAGCGCCGGGGCTAGAGGACCAGAGTTCCGTTAGCTGACAACCAGCCGCAGGCTGCCTCGTTTGCGGGGGGCAGGGTCGCTCTCATCCGCCGGGAAATCAAGCGGCAACAACGGATCAGGCTCGCCCTGCATGTCCTGATGGGGGCCGTCGGGCAGCTTTTTACCCAGATAGGCTTCAGACAAAGCGCGAAAGGCATAATCCAGCATGGAGGTGGCGTAGGTGGCCACGGGGTCGCCTTCCACCGTGCCGGAGGGGCCGAAGCAGGAATAGGCAAAGCTGTTCACATATTCTTCCAGCGGCGCACCATATTGCAGGCCAATGCTCACGGCTTCCCCAAAGCTTTCCATCAGCCCTTTCACCATGGCGCTCTCCCGCGTGGGGGTGAGGGACAGTTCGCCTAGCGTTCCGTCTTCATACTCTCCAGTGCGCAGGAACAGGCGGTGGCCGCCAATGGCTGTTTTCTGGGTAAAGCCGCCGTGGCGGTGGGGCAGCGCACGGCGCATTCCGCGTTCCAGCTTGCGGCGTAGCGGCTGGGCGGCCGGGTCTGGCCGTGCTGGCATGCGGTCAATAAAGCCGGTCAGCGCCCGATACATGGCCATGTGCGCGGTGGGCCCAGGCAAGGGTAGTACGGTTTCCCCAGCCAGCGCGGCTGCCAGCGCGGTTTCTGTAGTGAAGCCTCGGGCCTCCAACCGGTTGACGGTGCTTTGAGCCAGCCGTCCATCCGGGCGCAGCAGGGAGAAAACGGGAGCAAGGCCGCACGCTTCCACGCCCAGCACACCATCGACTGGCCCGGAGGTGGAGAAGCCGGTTTCAATGGCTTCAAGCGGATTTTCAGTTTCTACCGCAGCTTCATTCCACACGGCCCGGAGTGTTTCGCTCAGGCCCGGCAAAACGGTCCGCACAGGCGGAAGGGGCAGGGACTCGGGGCCACAGCCGGAATGGGCTGTCAGCGTTGCCAGTGTGGCAATGGCGCATGCGGCGGCACGGCCATCTTCACTATCATAGTCCAGCCCTACTCCAGCCAGACACGCATCCAGATTGGTCAGCAGGATGTCCCCGGCACAGCGCGGGGCAGTGCCTGCGCCATCCACATCAGAGCTCTTGACGGCAGGCTGAGTGTTTTCAGACTGGGGTGCAAACAGATCAGGCAGGGGTAGCTCGCCGTTGCGCTGGTTGCCCATGGTGTGGGAGGCATCACGCAGCACGCGGGAGAGCAGACGCAGGGCCGCCACAAAGGTTTCTGCGGCAAACCCTTCCCCCGGAGAGACAAAAGCGGCCAGATTGAGCACAAAGCCCGGTGGTCGATCGAACTCACATGCCCAGACGGCTTCTGTCGGAGCCGCCTGACGCATGAGCAGAAGCCAGATGAGAGACCGCGCAGTGGCGTCATCCTGTGTCAGGGCGTCCACCCAGCGCGAGGCCGCGCGCGGGAGGTCTATTGCGTCCGTGCCGGATATGAGCTGGGCCAGCGCAGAAGCTGCGTCGGTATCCCACTCAGCGGGCAGCGTTACGGAGCGGAAAGGAGCATCCGGGTCTGCTGCGGCCTGTAGTGTGCTCATGAGCACACCGTTCCAATGGCGTCTGGCTCTTGTCATGCCCGCAGTTTACGCCCTGTGCACAGGCCGATGGAACCCGGTCAGACCCCTCTGCAGATTATACAGACCCCGGTATAATGAGGATATGGGGGATAACTTTTTTCCAATCGAGCGCAGTTGATCGAACAGGCGGCCAAAAGGCATGGACCGCGCCTTGCCAGCGGTTTTATCATCCCGTTCATGGCAAATATCGGAACACGGCTGTATACGCGCCGCAAAGGGCGGCTGGTTGGCAAGGACGCCCAAGGGCGCTGCTATTACGAATCGACCGGCCCCGCACGCCGTGGCGGCGGGCTTGACCGGCCTGAACGGTGGGTGATCTACCTGAAAGGGGAAGATCCTTCCGCCGTGCCGCCGGAATGGTGGGGGTGGCTGCACCATACGCTGGATGCGCCCATTCCTGATGAAGAGCGCAAGCCATGGCAGCTTCCGTACCAACCCAACATGACCGGCACGGCGCAGCGCTATAGCCCGCCGGGCAGTGCATACAGCAGCGGGCAGAAACCTCCTGCCACAGGAGATTATGACGCCTGGACGCCGGATGCGTGATCTCGGACGCATTCCCTGCTAAGAGGAAAATCCAGAGCAGGGAGTGCAACAGGATTCATGGCTTCAGTGACATCAGCAACCGCACGGCGGAATTCGGTTGAACTCATAACGGGTGTGGTCGTGCTGATAGCCCTCGCCCTCATGCTTGTCGCCGCTGTAGTGGGGGAAGGCCGGAAAACCGATAGTACGGGTTATCCGCTTCATGCCAGCTTTTCCCACATAGACGGGTTGGGCGTGGGTTCGGATGTGCGGCTGGCAGGTGTTACCGTTGGGCAGGTGGTCCAGGAACGGGTTGATCCCACGACCTACAAGGCCGAAGTCACCTTCACCGTGCGGCCCGATATCAAATTGCCAACGGATAGTGCTGCCATCATCACCAGTGATAGTCTTCTGGGCGGTAAATACATTGCCCTTTCTCCTGGTGGGGATGATCAAACCCTGAAACCGAACGCCATGGTCAATCAGACCCAGGGTTCGATCAGTCTTGAACAACTGCTGAGCAAATTTATTTTCTCTGTAACGGACACACTTACCCGCGCCAACAAGGATGCGGCCAAGGATCAACCCGCTGCCCCGGCTGATGCGGGGAAGGGTGATCTGCCTTGAGGCAGAACGCCTGGTGTGCGCGGCTGTGGAGAAAAATAGCGAGATGAAAACCCCTGAAATCTGGCCGCAGGACGACGGACAACCCGTTTCCTGCGTGGAAAAATTAAAGGTGCTGGAAGAAAACTGGCAGGAAGTGCAGGACGTTCTGCGTGATGCGTTTGAGGATGCGGTTTTAATGGGGGTAAGTGAACAGGTGATGCGTGACCGGCTGGCTGACCTTGTAACGGCTCTCGTCTCCCCCCGCCGGGGGAGTGGCGCATGAAAAGCATACAGATGCGCAAAATCGCCCTTGCCTGTGTCATGGCCTGCAGCGTGAGCGCAGGCGCTGTTTCCGTCGCTCATGCCGTCGGCACGCCGCTTGCCCCTCCGGCTATTTATCCCCCCAACACATGGCAGGGGAAAGCTACCGCCGTTGTGCGTGTGCTGGATCGGCTGGATGCTCATGTGGAAGTGATCTCGGTTCCGGTTGGAACGACTGCACATTACAAGAGTTTAGAGATATCAGCGGGCCGTTGTCTGGAACGGCCGCAAACATTATCTCCGGATGCCGCAGGCTGGCTGGAGTTGCATGACACGCACCCGGATGGGGCAACGTTCAAAGGCTGGATGCTGGCGGCGGAACCTGCTTTGGGTGTGTTTGAAAGTGCTGTGTACGATGTGCGGATGGTGCGGTGTGAAGGGGATAATGTTGCCCCTGCTGCGCCACCACTGCCCACACCGAGCGTACCGGTGCTGACGCAACCTTCTGGTGCCACCCCTCCTTCTACCGGGAGTGATGGCGGGGCAGGCGGGCAGGCTCCCTCTACAGGAGCAGCGCCCGCTGGCCAGAACCAGACACCAGCCATACCTGAATATGGCGGCGAATATTAAGGTTAAGGACGCATTTTCTCCATAGTGTGTCCACAGAATGCATGACCAGCCCTGCCGTGCGGGGTGGTTGTCGTCAGCCGTTGGCTCCGGCATCGTTCAGCAACAGGCTCTGACGACCCTGAAGGCGAGGGACGGAGCCTGAAAAGATAGTAAGACGAGGTGCACGTGGTCCGTACTTTTTCCGGTAATGAGTTCCGCCTTCAGGTTCCCCCCGTGAAGGAGGCGGCTTTTTTATTCGATTTTGACGGAACACTGGTTGATATTGCCCCGACACCTGATTCTGTGGTGGTGCCTCCCGGCCTGCTGGAAACATTGAGTCGTCTGCGGGCAGCGTGTGGAGATGCCCTTGCGGTTATCTCCGGTCGTCCGATTGATCAGATCGACCATTTCCTCGGAGATGTGCCTTTTGCCGTGGCGGGGGAGCATGGGGTCGCGGTTCGGCATCGTCCGGGTGGTCCGATCGAACGGGTTGCTCTGCCTACTGTTCCGCAAAGTTGGTTGGTTGCCGCCCGCAAACTGGTGGAAGCCTGGCCCGGTTCCCGGTTGGAACACAAGCAGGCCGGGTTTGTGCTGCATTATCGCGCTGTTCCTGAAGCAGGCGAGGTTTTTCGGCAGGCTGCCGAGGGCTGGATGAAGGAAGCAGATGGCGCGTTCCATTTGCAGGCCGCCAAAATGGCGTGGGAAATCCGACCCGCAGGCGTGGACAAAGGCTATGCTGTTTCCACCTTGATGGAAGCGGCCCCCTTTGCAGGCCGAAAGCCAGTTTTTGTGGGTGATGACGTAACGGACGAGGATGGCATTGCCGCAGCAAAAAGGCTGGGCGGAGCTGGCCTGCGCATCCCCACGGATTTTCCAACACCTGCGGCGTTTCGGGACTGGCTGGGGATACTGGTTGGAAAGGAGCGCTAAAGGATGGGGCGTCTTGTTGTTGTATCCAACCGCGTTCCTGCCCCGCGTGACCGGCATCAGCCCGCAGGCGGCCTTGCCGTTGCCTTGCGCGATGCACTGAGTGAAGGGCAATGCCTGTGGTTCGGGTGGTCTGGCCAGCAGATTTCCGAGCATGAGCAGGAAGACCGCGATGTCAGCATCGATCATGTGGAAAATGTGACCTACGCCACGATAGATCTGACTCACGCTGAGTTTGACGGATTCTATCAGAAATATTCCAACGCCATCCTATGGCCGCTCTGCCATTACCGTGCAGGCCTGATGGAATATAACCGGAAAGATCGAGAAGTTTATCTGAGCGTGAACGAACTGTTTGCCCAGAAGCTTCTGCCACTTTTAAAACCTGATGATCTGATCTGGATTCATGATTACCACCTGTTTCCGTTAGGGCAGGCATTGCGTGATCTGGGCGTGACATCTCCCATAGGCTTCTTCCTGCATATTCCTTTCCCGCCATGGAGCCTGATGAAGGCCCTGCCGGGCGGGGCAAGGCTTATGCAAAACATGCAGGCCTATGATGTTATCGGCCTACAGACAGAAGATGATGCGCGTAACATGAATGATGGTTTTTCCATCTGCGGTGTGAAGGCGCGGGCGCAGGTCTTCCCCATAGGCATTGATCCGGAAAGCTTTGCCGAGCAGGCCAAGGCTGGAGAAAATGTGGCGGAGGTGGAGCGTCTGCGTGAAAGCCTGGCAGGAAAACCGCTGATTATTGGTGTGGACCGGCTGGATTATTCAAAGGGATTGCCTGAGCGTCTGAAAGGATATGAAACCTTTCTTCAGCGCTACCCTGAACACCGGGGCAAGGTTGTTTACCTGCAAATTGCGCCAGTTTCCCGTGGGGATGTTGAGGAATACCGTCTGCTGAAGCAAGGGCTGGATGAAGCCGTAGGTCGTATTAACGGCAGCTATGGTGATTTTGACTGGACCCCCGTGCGCTATCTGACGCACCCGGTGCCGCGCCATCTGCTGGCAGGTTTTTACCGGCTGGCCAATGTTGCGTTGGTCACACCGCTGCGGGATGGCATGAATCTGGTAGCCAAGGAATACGTAGCGGCACAGGATCCGGAAGACCCCGGAGTGCTGGTTCTTTCACATTTTGCAGGTGCGGCGCCTGAGATGGAAGATGCCCTGCTGGTCAATCCGCATGATGCCGATGAAATAGCAGAGGCCCTGCACAAGGCGCTTATCATGCCACAGGCAGAACGAAAGGCCAGATGGGCCCTTTTGCAGCCTGATATCTGGCGTGTTACGGCAGGAAGCTGGGCGCGAGATTTCATCGGCACGTTGGCAAAGGTAAAGCGCGCGTGAAGGCTGCGTTGGTTCATCGGAAAATGGGATTATTTCTGGCGTTGGCCGGAGGGCTGGCGCTGGGCGTAGCATGGTGGGTGGAACATGTTCTGCAAATCACGCCGTGTGAGTTGTGTCTGGTAGAACGCTGGCCGTGGCGCATTCTCATTCTGATTGGCATTATCGATATTGTTCTGCCGGGTGCGGCGGGTGGTCCAGTGCTGTGGCTGGCTGTGCCTGTTCTTCTGGCATCAGTCGGGCTGGCTGCGTGCCACGCCGGGGTAGAGTGGCAATGGTGGCCTAGCCCGTTTCCGGGGTGCCACGCACCGCATATCAGTGGCCGTACAATGGCGGAACGTCTGGCGTCCATGCCGTTGCGTCCCTCCAAACCCTGCGATGCTCCTACTTATCTTGTGCCGGCCTTGCCGCTTTCCATGAGTGTTATGGGGGGGCTGTACGCAGCCGCTATTCTGGCTGTGTTTTCCGTATGGAAATACAAAGCGGCCCGTACAGCCAGACGGATTTTTTATTAAGGCAGCACCCGACAGGCAGCCTGATAAGTCTGTCGGAGAATGCTGCATTTTTCCCATCTGCTACAGAGGCATCGTGTTCCGGTGCCTCTATCTGCATCAGCTTGCAAAAATCTCTGCTTTCCCAGCCAAAAAAACTCTCAGTAGTGTTCAGAAGCTGGTTTTCAAAACGGGTTATGTCTGGTTTTCGGGAATGTGTGCTTCTTGCAAAATATGCTTAGCAAGACTGGCGGCACGCTTGCTTGCAGTTGCCCCCAATTCAGTAATGGCTTTGTAGGAAAACCAGCGGCATTCCAGCGCATCATCACCTGCGCAGGGTATCTGGCTGGCCGGTGCTGTTTCTGTGCAGCATACGGCAATGATGATGTAATGAAACGTCAGTGTGCCATCGGGGTCATAATGCAGGCTGTCAAAAACATCAGCAACGTGCGTGGCTTTGGCGCAGAGGCCGGTTTCTTCCTGCAACTCCCGTTCCGCAGCCTGAAGCAGGGGTTCACCGGGCTCAATGCGCCCACCGGGAAATCCCCATAGCCCTGCATCCGGCGGATTGGCGCGTCGGATCAACAGGAAGTCGGAACCGCGCCGCACCACGGCAAGAACACCTGCTCGGGGCATAAAAGGGGATGTTTGTGTCATTACGCTTCTATCAACCAAATAACTGAATGGGGCTTCAGGTCCAAGTATAAGGGGAAAGCCCCGCTGATCAAAAAGTCAGAAAATCGGCTTTTATGAAAATAATGACCTGACGATTCATCGGTTTTAGAACTGAACAGCAACCTGGGCACGTACCTGGTTCCCTCAGTAGGTTTTTTCTATGCGTGGTTGTGTTGACGTTGCCTGTTTGTATGCCAGCCTCCCGCATTTCCCATGCAACGGATGTGTGTGAGGGGGGTTAGATTTTGCGTCTCTCTTCCCAGATCCTGCGGATAGTGGGAGGATGACGGTATTGTTTATAGTTGTTGGGAGTTCTCAGGAATGACAGCAGAAATGCTTTCTATCCCAGGTCTGGCCAAACCGGCCTCACGCATCGCCCTTGGAACATGGGCTATTGGCGGGGCCATGTGGGGCGGACCGGATGATGAGAATGCCGCCAGAACCATTGATAAGGCGCTTGATCTTGGCATCAATGTTATTGATACCGCTCCCGTTTACGGCTTTGGTCATTCAGAAGATGTGATTGGCCGGGCGCTGGAAGGCAAACGGGATCGTGTGATTCTGGCCACTAAAGTCGGCCTGAACTGGCAGGACGGCAAGGTGTTCCGTGATAGCCGGCCAGAGCGTATCAAACAGGAAGTGGAAGACTCACTGCGGCGGCTGCGCACGGACCATATTGATCTTTATCAGGTGCATTGGCCCGACCCCAAAACGCCAATTGAAGAGACAGCGCGGGCGCTTGAGCAACTGGTCACGGATGGCAAGGTGCGGGCTCTGGGCGTGAGTAACTTCTCGCCAGCCCAGATGGATGAATTCCGCAAGGTGGCTCCACTTGCCGCGGTGCAGCCGCCTTACAACCTGTTTGAGCGCGAGATTGAAAAGGATGTGCTGCCGTACGCCATTCAGAACAAGCTTGTGGTGCTGGCATATGGTCCTCTTTGCCGGGGGCTGCTGTCTGGCCGTATGACGGCGGATCGGAAATTTGAAGGGGATGATCTGCGCAAGACCGACCCCAAATTCAAAGAGCCGCGCTTTGGCCAGTATCTGAAGGCAGTGGCAGACCTCAAAGCCATTGCAGACAAGCACGGCAAGAGCATGCTGGCGTTGGCGATCCGCTGGGTGCTGGACCGTGGGCCGACCATTGCTTTGTGGGGCGCAAGAAAGCCCGAACAGATCAGTGGTGTGGATGATGCTCTGGACTGGAAGCTGGATGAAGCAGACATGAAAGAGATTGACGCCATCCTGACCCGTGACATTACGGACCCGGTAGGACCGGAGTTCATGGCGCCGCCCGCACGCGCCTGAAGGAGTGGCAGGAAGGGGCAGCGGGCCCCTTCCATACGGGCTTGCTGTAAGACCCGCCGTGGTCGCAGGGCTGGCGTCCGGGGTTTAACGTTGACTCGGCAAGCCGCTTTTCCGCAAGCTGTCAGGAATGAAAGACCCCTCCACCCTTCCTGAAGCGCCAGAACAACCGGGAACGGTCTTCCAGTTCCCGCTTCAGCAGGTTCTGAGCAGCCAGCAGGCGGCTGGCTATCTGGGGGTTTCTGAAAAACGGTTGCGGATTCTGGCGCTGTTTGGCGGTGGCCCGGCCCGCGTCAGGCAGGGCGGTGCTACGCCTCATTATCGCAAGGATGATCTGGACGCATACAGCGCCGCGCTGTTTTCCTATGCCGGACTTTCAGATGATGAACTGGCCCGGTATCGCAGCAACCGCACAGCAAGCGGTTTTTCAGGTATTGATCGCTTTATGGACATGGCCAGTCGGGATGAACTCTCTCAGGCGTGTGCGTTTATTGGCGGTCGTATTGCCATTGTTCTTGGCATGGTGGTGATAGTGCTTTCCCACACCCCCCTTTCACGCATGCTGTTTCATATGCAGTAAGGCGGTTTTTGGCGCGGTGGAGCGGGGCAGCCCTTGCGGGAGGCCGCGCTGTGCCCCATCTTGCTTTCTATGGCCACACAGTCTGCATCCCGTTCCTCTTCCTCCGCAGCGCGGGGCAAGAAACGTCCCTCCCTGAGCGAAAAGGCAGCCGCACTGCCGCCCGTGCTGTTCAAGCCGGAAAAACAGGCGGCTCGGCCCAAGCTCAAGCGGATGGAAGTGGTTTCCGAATATGAACCCGCCGGGGATCAGCCACAGGCCATCAAGGAACTGGTGAAGGGCGTTGAGGCCAATGAGCGGGATCAGGTGCTGCTGGGGGTTACGGGCTCCGGCAAGACCTTCACCATGGCCAAGATGATTGAGGCCACCCAGAAGCCAACCCTCATTCTGGCTCCCAACAAGACATTGGCTGCACAGCTTTATGGGGAAATGAAGCAGTTTTTCCCGAATAATGCGGTCGAATATTTTGTCAGTTACTATGATTATTATCAGCCGGAAGCCTATGTGCCACGGTCTGACACCTATATTGAAAAAGATAGTCAGATCAATGAACAGATAGACCGGATGCGTCACGCCGCCACGCAGGCGCTGCTGGAGCGGAATGACGTGATCATTGTTGCGTCCGTTTCCTGCATTTACGGTATCGGGTCGGTCGAAACTTACTCCCGCATGGTGGTAAAGCTGGAATTGGGTGGCGAGATTGATCGGGACCGATTGGTGCGCGGTCTGGTGGAACTGCAATACCGCCGGAATGATGCCGCGTTTACCCGTGGTACGTTCCGCGTGCGGGGTGAGACCATTGATGTCTTTCCGGTGCAGAATGAAGACCGTGCCTGGCGTATTTCCCTGTTTGGCGATGAAATTGACGGCATTATCGAGTTTGACCCTTTAACAGGGGAAAAAACGGCGGATCTGCAGGAAGTCACCATTTACGCCAACAGTCACTATGTGACACCTCGGCCCACGCTCAATCAGGCTATCAAAGGCATCAAGCAGGAACTGCGCGAACAGCTTGATCGTTTCACGCAGCAGGGAAAACTGCTGGAAGCAGAACGGCTGGATCAACGCACTACCTTTGATCTGGAAATGCTGGAAACCACAGGTGTGTGCAAAGGGATTGAAAACTATTCCCGTTACCTGTCTGGCCGTGAACCGGGTGATCCACCGCCAACCCTGTTTGAATATCTGCCTGAAGATGCTTTGCTGATTGTGGATGAAAGCCATGTGACCGTGCCCCAGATTGGGGGCATGGAGCGCGGGGATAACGCGCGTAAATCCACCTTGGCGGAGTTCGGCTTCCGTCTGCCCTCCTGCCTTGATAACCGGCCTCTCAATTTTGCAGAGTGGGATACCTTTCGTCCGCAGACCGTGTTTGTCAGCGCCACCCCCGGCCCGTGGGAAATGGAACGTACCGGCGGTGTATTTGCCGAGCAGGTTATCCGTCCGACGGGGCTGATTGACCCTGTTACGGATATCCGTCCGGTTGAGCATCAGGTGGATGATCTTCTGGCAGAATGCCGTCTGACTATTGCCAAAGGTGGCCGTGTTCTGGTGACAACGCTTACCAAACGCATGGCGGAAGATCTGACGGATTATCTGAATGAAGCCGGTATCCGTGTGCGCTATTTGCATTCGGATGTCGATACACTTGAACGGATTGAAATTATCCGGGATCTGCGCGTAGGGGCGTTTGATGTTCTGATCGGGATCAACCTTCTGCGTGAGGGGCTGGATATCCCGGAATGTTCGCTTGTGGCCATTCTGGATGCGGATAAGGAAGGCTTCCTGCGGTCTCGCACCTCACTGATCCAGACCATTGGTCGTGCTGCCCGTAACGTGGAAGGCAGGGTGTTGCTGTACGCCGATAAAATGACGGATTCCCTCCGTTACGCGGTGGAAGAAACAGCCCGCAGGCGTGAAAAGCAGATGGCGTGGAACGAAGCGCACGGCATTACCCCGCAAAGCGTGCGCAAGAATATCAGTGATATTGTTTCTTCTGTCTTTGAGCAGGATTACGTCACCATCGCCCCGGATGAAGATACGGGTGTGACGGAATTTGTTGGGCAGGATCTTGATGCCGCTATTGCTGGCCTTGAAAAGCGCATGCGTGAGGCAGCCGCCAATCTGGAATTTGAAACAGCAGCGCGCCTGCGTGATGAAATCAAACGGCTGGAAGCACTGCAACTGGGGATAGAGCCTCCCCCGCAGCCAACATCTACGGCCGGAAAAAAGCCAGCCGGGCGGCGCAAAAAGCAGGATCAGGTTCCGCGTCCCCTCGGGCCAGGCGGGGGAGGGTATGACCCCAAACCCAAAAAAGGCCGCACCCGAAGCCGGGGTTAGCCGAAAGGGGCGGTTTTTTTAAGAAGTGGAAACAGGCCCGCCAATAGGGCAGGTAATCCTGCTTGTCCTGTTGAGAACGATGCGTCACATTTCTTAAAAAACATCTGGCCTATTGAAATTTTTCTGAAACAAACGGTCTGTTAATGCCAGTGATTTCCTGAGCATGATCATTTTTCTCTTTAAAAAGCCGAAGAGACAGGCAGCCTAAGAGAACAACGGATAATGTATTGAGATGATATCAAAATGCTCGTCTTTTAATTGAGAGATCTCTGGTTTCTTTTCCTCAATTTTGAAAATGATATCTGAAAGCCTCCTAACAGCAGTGTCAGGAGGCTTTCAAAGTGATCACGCTGGGGTTTCTGGTGCGGCGGTTCTGGCTTCCGCCAGCCAGCTTTTGACCAACGTATAGGTTACAGAGAGAATAACGGGGCCGACAAAAATCCCCACAAGCCCAAAGGCGGACAAGCCTCCAATAACGCCCAGCATGATCAGGATAAGCGGCACGTCCGCCTGTTTGCGGATAAGGTAAGGGCGCAGCACGTTATCAATCACAATGGTCAGGACGGTGATAACCAGCAGAACAATGGCGCTCAGCATGTCCTTGAAGAAAAACATCCAGATTACAGCAGGAATAAGTGTTACGCCGGGCCCCGCCTGAAGCAGGCAGGCAATAAAGGTAATGGCGGTGAGAACACTGGCCCATGGCATGCCGGTTATTTCCATCCCTGCGCCGCCCACCGCTGTTTCAACAAGGGCTGTTACCGTCACACCTATGGCCACGCCGCGGATGGTGCGGCCTGCCAGCAGGATCATGTCCTTGCCGCGTTGTTCCGCCAGAGCGTAGCCAAACCCCAGCACCAGTTTGGTGGCCGCTTCACCCTTGGCGTGGAGCGCGGCCATGATGACCAGCGTCAGCAGAAACTGTAATGCAAGCATGCTGAACCCGCCCAGATAATTCAGAACCCAGCGGATAATCTGTCCGGTATCAGGCACCATGTTATCCAGCAGCTGGGGCAGGCGTGCGTTTTCAATTTTCTGCCACAGGGTAATGCTTTTGGGTCCTATCAGCGGCAGGTTGGCCAGCCAGTGTGGTTCGGCAGGCACACGGAACTTCATGGCGGTCTCCCCAAACTGCATCAATTCTGCGGAATGGGTCATGAGGGTGGTCATTGCGAGCCAGAAGGGCAGCACAAATACCAGCAACGCAATCAGCGTGGTGCAAGATACGGCCAGAGCCCGGCTACCCCAGAGCAGTTTCTGTATGCGAAGCAACAGGGGCCATGTGGTTATGCCAATGGTCATGGCCCAGATGGTAGCGGGAAGAAACGGGCGCACCACCCATAGCGAGAACAGGATCATCACGCCCGCCATCAGGGCGGCCAGAACCGCGCGGGATTCCCGCGGCGTAGGAAGGGAGGAACTCATGCGCGGGCCTGTTGGGAATAGATTAAGGGAGGAAAGAAAAATGTCATGCTGAACTGTCTGGCTTGCAGGTGCGTGCTGCACCGGGGTTGAATAGTTCTTCTTTACTCTACCTCCGCGTTGCCTCCCACCCTGTAGTTCTGTAACTCCCTGTGAACGGAAATGGCGCGGAGGTCATGCCAGTCAAGGCAGATTTCAAAACCGCGCAGGTTTGAAAAGAGAGATCATGCCAGAACAGCTAGAACTGCCACCGTCCCAACAGAAACGAAACCTGCGGTTCTGGCTCCTGTGTGCAGGCGGCGGGCTATGTGTCGTAACCGTAGCTTCCGCTGTGGCAGGGTGGATGGCAGTCTCGCATGTCAATCTGGGGCCGTTTGTCGGACGTCGCGCCACAGCCATGCTAGGTCGTCCTGTTTCTGTGGAAGCCCTTTCCGTTACGCCTGGACGGTGGGTGAAGGTGGCTCTTTCAGGCGTGAAGGTTGCCAACATCCCCGGTGGCAGTCAGCCGGATATGGTGCAGGCAGGTAAGCTGGAGGCAGAAGTGAAACTGTCCTCCCTTCTTCACGGTCCCATGGTGGTGCGGCATGTGGCGGGGGAAGGGATTCACGTTCTGGTGGAACGTACGCCTGATAAGCAGCCCAACTGGCGTTTCCAGATGCACGGTCTGCCGGGGGCACATGAGGCGGCCCCGCCAGCGCACCCGCCGACATCCGGCATTACCTCACCGTCTCAGGTGGTTCCAGATGATCGGAGCGCCTATCCCACAGCACTTGATGTGGTTTTTCGGAACAGTGATGTTACGTACCGCACGGCCCATGGGTCCTCATTCCGGACCACGTTGAACAGCGTCAACCTTCAGACAGAAAATGCCACAACGCCTGTCAAATTCGCGGTGGATGGGGCCTATAACGGGCAGCCGGTGCAGCTTACGGTCAACATGCAGTCCTTTGATTCTTTGCGCCACACACACACACCTTATGGCATGGTTGTGCAGGGACAGTCGGGTGATCTGAAATTCACCTTTGATGGCACGGCAACAGATCCTGTGAATGCAGATGGCCTTTCCGGCAAGATCACTGCGGATACGCCAACCTCACGCCCGCTCATGACAATTGCAGGCATGGCCCTGCCACAGGATATTCCCCTGCATATGGAAGGCCAGTTTACCCATGCGGGAAATTTCTGGTCTCTCACACAAGGCAAGGGAATGGTGAAGAACAACGCCCAGAGCATTACGCTGGCCGAACTGGATGAAGGGACACGCGGCCAGCCTGACCGTGTGAAGGCGGATATTGCATTCGATCACCTCAATCTGAACGATTTTCTGGGCAAAGAAGGGGCCTCCAATCCGGCCTCGACCGATATGGTGCTTGATGTGAGCCAGAACCCGGACCCGCTGATAGACGCACATCTTTCGGCCAAAGGCATCACCTACAATATTTACCATTTTTCCGATGCCAGCCTGACAGCCGCCGTAACCCCCGGCGTAATGGCCGTGAAAAATCTTTCTCTGGCATATCTGGGTGCAACCATGACCGCTTCCGGCCAGATTGCGGCGGCCGATCAGGGAAAAGCCCACGTGCAG
Organism: Acetobacter tropicalis; assembly: GCF_001580915.1. Classification (GTDB taxonomy): domain Bacteria; phylum Pseudomonadota; class Alphaproteobacteria; order Acetobacterales; family Acetobacteraceae; genus Acetobacter; species Acetobacter tropicalis. Next base: position 76,031 of record NZ_LHZQ01000219.1, read on the forward strand.
GGATCAGTTGCCTTAACAAAGGTGGATATTGACAGATTCCGCCGGGCGTTGGGCTTTCAGGCTGTGCCGCTACAAGGGCAGGTGGATGTGCAGATGACCGCCAGCGCCACACAGCACACAGTGAATGCTGTTGTTCAGCAGGCAGATATTGCCGCCGCTGTGGCCATGACCAATGGCGCGCTTGATCGCAAGATTATCCGGGCGGCATCGGCTGATCTGCGCATGTTGTTTCATACTCCGCAGGGCACAACCCCTGTTTCCTGCCTACTGGGTGTTGTCAGTTCTCATGGTGGGGTGGGGCAGGCCGTGCCGCTGCGCATTAAAACGGCGGAGGGAACACTCTCCGCCAATGCGCGGTTCGATCTCAACCGGCGGTGGTTTGATCTGACGTTTGGAAGCCAGGGCAAAACAACGGGCCGTTTTGCGCTGGATATTCCGGTGCAGGTGAGCGGCAGTTTCAGCAATCCACATATCGGGTTGGCACGGTGGTCGGCTGATGGACGGGCCATGCTGGCCCAGAGCGAACGGCTGAACGCCCTGCCAGCCGGGGTAAAGCAGTTTGCGCAGCGCAACGCCTGTTATCGGGCCATAGCGCAGTAACGGCGTTGACGGGGAATGAGGTGAAGGCTTGTTCCCGTCGCTTATCCCTTCTACCGTGCAGATGACAACAAGTTCATATCTGGACGGAACGCATGACAACGTCTGAGACCACACTCGAGCCAGATTACGCGGCCCTGGCCGCGGCACCTGTCTGCGCGGACCCGTTCCCGCATGTGGTGGTGCCGCATTTTATCCGCCAGCAAGATCTGTCACGGCTGTTTGCCGCTATGCCGGACATTCAGGCAGGCGGCTCCTTTCCGCCTGCGTCTCTTTCCCTGTCGCCTCTGGTGAAATCTCTGGTGGAGGCTATGGAAGGGCCAAAACTGCGGCAGATGGTGGGGGAAAAGCTGGGTCTTGCGCTTGAAAACGCTCCGTCCATGCTGACCATCCGTGGCCGCACACGGGAGAAGGATGGCCGAATTCATACGGATTCTCTGGCAAAGCGTGTCACCATACTGCTCTATCTCAACCCGGCTGATGAGACATGGCAGAAACAGGAAGGGTGCCTGCGTCTGCTGCGCGGGCCCCATGATATTGAAGATTACGCAAAGGAAGTGCCTCCGGTGGATGGCACGTTGCTGATTTTTCCCAATGGTCCCACCACGTGGCATGGCCACCGTCAGTTTGTGGGGCAGAGATATACCATCCAGTTGAATTACATGACGGAGGATGCGCGTGCGCGGTCTGAACTCCGTCGGCATCAGCTTTCCGCTGTGGCGAAGAAGCTCGCCATTCCGGGTTTTGGTGCCTGAATTTCAGCAGTTTCTCTTAAAATCATGATCCACCACTCAAGGTAATAGAATGACGGCTTATTCTCCTTCCTCTGGTTCTCAACACAAGGCAACGGTGCGCGGTATGGCAAGGCGGCGGAGAATGACCTCTCTCATGGTGGCGGCCACCATGCTGGCAGGTACAGCCTTGTCCTCTGTTACCTGGATGCCCTCTGCGCATGCACAGCAGGCAGCGCCGCAGCAAGGCACTGTGCCGGGCATGCCGTCCTCCCTAGTGCCCGCGGCGTTAAGCAGCGCGCAGGTCGTGCGGGCCACACTGCCCAATGGGCTGCGGGTGGTGATTGTTCCTAACCGGCTTGCTCCCGTTGTGACAACGGAGATCAACTATCTTGTGGGCTCGGCCGAGGCCCCGGCGGGCTTTCCCGGCACGGCCCATGCGCTGGAACACATGATGTTCCGCGGCAGCAAAGGGCTGGATAAAGACCAGCTTGCAGCCATGGGGGCCAGACTGGGTGGCAGCTACAATGCTGACACAACGGAAGATGTCACCCAGTACTTCTATACGGCGCAGGCGCGCGATCTGCCTATCCTGCTGAAAATTGAAGCCTTGCGCATGAACGGCCTGACCTTGTCCGAGGCTGACTGGAGCAAGGAACGTGGCGCGATTGAGCAGGAAGTCTCGCGTGATCTGTCCAGCCCGGCCTACCGGTATCTGGAGCAGCTTCAAGCCATTCTGTTTGCTGGCACGCCTTATGAAAAAGATGCTCTTGGCACGCGACCATCTTTTGACAAAACCAACGCAACACTTCTGCGCTCCTTTTACGAAAAATGGTATGCGCCCAACAATGCTATCCTGATTATTACGGGTGACATCAATCCGGTAACAACGCTGGATCAGGTGCGTGACATCTTCGGCGCCATTCCGCGCAAGACGCTGCCAGAACGGCATAAAGTGTCGCCTGTCCCGCCATCTGCTCATACCATCGCTCTTCCCACGGATTATCCGGTAGGGTTCGCAACGCTCGCTTTCCCCATGCCAGGCCGTACAGCGCAGGATTTTGCAACAGCGGATATCCTGTCCGATGTTCTGGGGAGCCAGCGTGGCGCGCTGTATGATCTGGTGCCGCAGGGCAAAGCGCTGTTTGCCGGTTTTGAATATGCGCCCAAAAAGGAAGCCGGTTTTGGACTGGCTCTGGCGGCCTTCCCCAAAGGAGCGGATTCCACCAAGACACTGGCTGATCTGCAGGGTGTGCTCGACAAGATCCGTAAGGAAGGCGTTCCGGCTGATCTGGTGGAAGCCGCAAAACGGCGTGAGATTGCCCAACTTCAGTTCTCTGCCAATTCCGTAAGTGGGCTGGCTGCGATCTGGTCCAACGCTCTGGCCTTCCAGAATCTGGAGTCCCCCGGTGATGTGGTTGCAGCCTATCAGGCCGTGACACCTGAAGCTGTTAACCGTCTGGCAGCCACGCTTCTTGATCCGACCCACGCTGTGACAGCCGTGCTGACACCAGAAAGTTCCGGAAAACCTGTGGCCGGAAAAGGGTTTGGTGGGGCCGAATCTTTTGCATCCACCCCAGATAAACCAGTCAAGCTGCCGGATTGGGCGGAAAAAGCCCTGACCCAGCTTGAAAAGCCGGTACCGGCACCGTTGCCTTCCGTCAGTACTCTGCCGAATGGTCTCAAGTTGATAGTCTGGCCTTCCCATGTCAGTCACACGGTTCAGTTGAGCGGCGAAATACGCCAGTCAGCAAACTTGCAGGAGCCAGTGGGCAAGGAAGGTGTGGAGGGCATTACTGAAGCCCTGTTCTCCTACGGCACCACCACGCATGATCGTCTGGCGTTTCAGAAGGCGTTGGATGATATTCCTGCGTGGGAAGATGCAGGCGGAAGTTTTTCCTTGCAGACGCTCACGCCTGATTTTGAAAAAGGCGTTGCTCTTCTTGCGGAAAATGAACTGCATCCGGCCTTTCCGGATAAGGCGTTTCAGGTTGTAAAAATGCAGACGGCTCAGGCGCAGGCAGGGCAATTGCTCTCTCCTGGCTATCTGTTTGGCCGGGCGGTTACAAAAGCCCTTGTTCCCGCCAAGGACCCGGAACTGCGGGAGGCCACGCCAGCTTCCATCATGAGTGTCTCGCGCGATGATGTTCTGCATTATTATCAGGCAGCGTGGCGGCCTGATCTGACCACTATTGTCGTGACGGGGGATATCACGCCAGAAAAGGCGCGTGCTGTGGTGGAAAAGGCTTTTGGTGATTGGAAAGCGACAGGTGCCAAGCCTGATCTTGATCTGCCCAAAATACCGCTCAGCAAGGCATCCCGTGCGAATGTGCCTGATAAAAGCAGCGTTCAGGATGAAGTGATTCTGGCGGAAACGCTGGGGTTGCAGGTTAGTGATCCGGACCGTTTCCTGCTGAATCTGGGTAATGAAGTCTTGGGTGGGGGGCTGTTCTCCTCCCGGCTGTATCGGGATCTGCGGGTTAAAACCGGGTATGTCTATTCGGTCGGGAGCAGTTTTGACTGGAGCCGGACCCGTGGCAGCTATTCCATTGAATACGGCGCAGACCCGAATAAAGTAGGGCAGGCGCGTGTGGCTGCGGTCAAAGACCTTCAGGCCATGCAATCAGCCCCCCCGACAGATGATGAACTGTCTCTCGCTAAAGCGTCTCTCCTGCGTAGTCTGCCGTTGCGGCGGTCCAGTCTGGGGGCAATTGCCCGCCAGTATCTCAGCCTGACAGACCTTGATCTGCCACTGGATAACACGGATAAGGCGGCAGAAGTCTATTACAAGGCGAGCGGCGCAGAGGTGCAGGCGGCATTCAAAAAATGGCTGCGTCCGGAAGACCTGGCTCAAATTGTAAAAGGTCCTGCCCCAAGCTGGTAAGGCAGAAAAAGGGCGTAAAAACCCACGATTGATTTGTGTAAAGAAAGGCGGACAATCCTTCTGAGGTTTGTCCGCCTTTTTTAGCTCAGGATGCTTTGCGTATTTTTACTATTATTGTTAATAGATAAAGAGCTTTTCGAATAATATCCGTTTGATCTGTTTGGTGTCTGGTTCGTGTCTCTAGGAGAAGACAGAAAAGGCTTTCACATGGAGGGATCTAATCCCCCCCCTTTTTTTTAAGACAATTACAACCCAGTGATATTTTGAAATGCAGAGAGTGTTTGATAGGAACTTTCTGTAATCTTTACACACTCCTGTATGCACCGGGCTGGGTTTTATTTTTCCTCCGCCTCTGGGGTGGGGTGTCTGAATTCCATCATCAGTTCCAGATCATAATGCGCGGCTAAAGCTTCCGTTGCCGTGCGGGAAGAGTGGTGAACACGATAACGGCACAAAATTTCGGGCAGATAGCCGGGTGTTAGGTCGTGATCAATAAATTTCAGCCAGAAATCATAATCTTCCCAGCCTTCTTCAATATGAGAAAATCCGCCCACTTTTTCCCAGGCATCTTTGCGGATAAGCGCCATGACATCCACATAATTGCTCTCCCTCATTCGCTCGGGGTCCCAGATATCGGCTTTTCCAACACCCTGCCGGTTCCCGAATTCTTCTATTTGTGTGTACACGGCAGGAAATTTGCCATTAGTAAGGGCCGCATAGGTTTTTTCCAGCGCTGTAGGATAAATCAGATTATCCGCATCCATAATGAACACGGCCTCGGCTGAAGCATGGTCAAAGGCAATATTACGAGAAAAGGAAGGTCCCTGATTACGCGGGTTTGCCAGAAGCAGGGTGCGATAGAAACGATCTGTGTTGTCTTCCATCCAGCCAGAAATGACCTCAATGGACTCATCCTTGGTGGATAGATCATCCACCACAACCAGTTCAATATTTTGGTGTGTCTGGGCAGCAAGAGAGTCCAGACATTCTTCCACCACCTTTGCGTAATTGTAGTTGGTTACGCAGACAGTAATAAGGTCTTTGGGTTTCCGGCTCTTTCTTTTGTGCAGGAATACAGTATCTGGAGCAGGGTCCCAGGGTTTCAGAACGCTCATTTCAATGTGCTCCAAACGGTGGCAATATAGTTTTTCACGTCACGGCTCTTGGATTGAAAAAGATCATCATCTTCTAGAGTATTTATAATATTTTCCTGAATTTCCGCAGCCTTTTTCTGTCCCTCTTCCGACCGGATAAGCCATTCAATCAGGTTGGGCATATGGCGCGGCGTTTCTGCAAGAAAGTGTGTGCCTTCCTTGTAAAGCGGGTGAGGGAAGCACTCCTCTGTCACGACAATGGAACCGGAAGCCATCCCCTGTTTGACAATACGGTGCCATTCGAAAAAACTATTGTCATCTCTATGGATGTTGAGAGAAATTTTTGAATTTTCGGAAACGTAGCGTGGCAGACGTGAAAGGATATCGTAAACGCCCGAAGCAGGAAGTGGGCCTTCTGCTTTTCGGTAATAGAAAAATGTCTGGTAATCTGAAAAAAAACTGGCGGAGCGGGAGAAAAATTTTTCCCTTTTGCGGGATGCGTTGCCGAAGAAACTGACATCAATACTGCGTTCATGAAATGGCCTGAACGGGGATGAGTTTTTCTGTGCGCCTTCGGGCAGCACCCGGAAGAGGGGATGTTTGCGATCTGATGAGGTAAGGAGGCAGTCTTGCATCTCAACGGGTGGGTCAAAATGAAAAACAGGGAGGCCAACATCCGAAAAAGATTTCAGATTCTGGTAGCAGAGATCCATCACGCCAGCAGACATGAAGATGTAAATGATCCCTCGCGTGAACCAGAGTGTCTGTGGCTGCTCTGTATTGAACATAATGGCATTGCGGATGATCTCATCTTTTTTCCAGGGTTCACTTCCTGAAAGAAAGAAAAACTCATGCGGTGCGCAGAAAATACAAAGGTCTGGTGCATCCTGTACGTTTGTTTTTTCCGTTAGAAGTCTGGAATTCAGTCCGCTTTCATTGAGGTAGTCATTCAGACACTCGGAAATTTCCTTAATAAAGGAATTGCCTTCTGAGTGATGAAAGACCCCGATTGTTTTAGGAGCAGGCTTCCTGAGAGATTTGGTAGATATTTCATACTGGACAGGCTTCCGGCATTCAACGCCCAAAGCATGTGCGATTGATCTTTTGGAAAAGATATCGCGGCCTTCTCCAATGCCGTAGAGCAGGGCATGGCGTAGGGGCGAGAGCGTTGTGGAAGCGACATCTCCGTTCATGTTGAGGTAATCATCGGCATTAAAAAATGGATAGTTCTTTAATCTATTAAGGGCGAGCGTAATGGAATGATAGGAATATTCTTGCAGGAGGCCTTTTTCAAAAAAATGCAGATTTTCATTATTTCTTAAATAGTGGGCAAATGGGTTTTCACCGTTTCCGAGTGTATTTTTGTATAAATTGTAGTAAATTTTTGTATTGAAATTTTCGTTTGGGTTTTTGTTTTCTTTATACCCAAATAAAACATAATGTACAATCGGATCAAGACCAGATGTTTCTACATCTGGGTTTTCTGAAGTGTAGTATTCGTAATCAAATTTTTTGGATTCTATTATCGTTTTTATATCTTTTTTATTCCAGGCAGTTAAGGTGGCCATAATGTTTCCTGCGGGTTTGGATCAAGTCTCTGTTGGAATAATGGTACAGCAAAAGCGGAGGTGTGAGAATGCGGACGAGCGCTCGAGCAGCTCCCAAACTCACGGAATGCTTTGCCCGATGAGGTTTTTGAAGGAAGGTGCAGGACGGGGGATCAAGAGTATAGAATATAGTGTTGTCATAACAATATGAACTGTGTTCATCTATAAAAATGTACAATCCCTATAAAAACTGGCGTTAAAGTATTTCAAATAATATAATCTGATTTAAAAGGCGCGCGTTTAAGGTCAATTTTTAAATGTTTTATAAACATAAACATTTAAAAATTGGGAATTGTGCTTTTTGAAACCATGCAAGAATAAAAACGTTTCGATCGTGTTTTTGTGGGTGGACAATAGCGCAGAGGATTGCTTATTTTTTACTATCATATGTGCGATTGTGAGTTGGCGGAATGACCAAGGTTGCTGTTAAGCAAAAACGAGCCGTGAAACCTCGTGTGGTTTCGGAACAGAAAGTGGTGCGGCGGACCGCTACCCGTAAAAAGGCTCCTGTTAGTGAGCCGGTGCAGGACGATGTGGTGGCGGATGCCCCACAGGTTGTAAAACCTCCGGTAGATAACGCTTTAGCAGCAAGCGCGATCGCATTTGATGGTCTGTGGTATCTTGAAACCTATCCCGATGTGAGGGCAGCCGGAATGGATCCGCTGGAGCACTTCCTTGAAAATGGTGTAAAGGAAGGGCGCAATCCTAACCCCCATTTTGATGGTCAGGCTTATTTGCAGGCTAACCCGGATATTGTGGACTTCCCGCCCGGACCTTTCATTCATTACGTATGTTATGGCTTTCAGGAAAAGCGTCCTCTGCGCTAATTCTGGCGTATGTAGCGTGCTGTTGTGGCAGCGCGCTACACTATTTTGTGCTTTGGTCTAACGTATTCCGAAGTATTTCTAGAAATTATAGTGTTTACGAATAAAAATATTATTCTAAATGCCTGGCCTTCTTCGGAAAGGCTTATTTTTCTTCCAAAGAAACATCCGCCGTATCTAAAGAACCTAGAAGCGAAAGCTGTGTTTCCGTAGTGGGGCTATCTGTCTGGTCGAGAGACGAGAGCGTAATTCCTAGTAGGCGCACCCCACGGGTAAGGGGTAAAAGCGGGTTTAAGAGTAGAACTACTATTTCTTCCAGTTGAGCAACGTCCTGAACGGGGTAGGGTAAGGATTTGCTGCGGGTGAGTTGGGTAAAATCTTCGTAGCGCAGTTTCAGGGTAACCGTTCGACCTGAAAGGTTACGCTTGGTGCAGGCCTGCCAAACGGCTTGGCCCAGATGGCCCAGGGCAGAGTGGAGATCGGTTTTGAGCCGGATATCCCGTTCAAAGGTTGTCTCCTTACCAATGGATTTGCGCGGACGGTTGACCTCCACCGGCCGATTGTCTTCGCCGCGCGCAATGCCATGGTAGAAGGATGCGGCTTTTCCAAAATGTTGCACCAATGTGGAAAGAGGCTGTGCGCGTAAATCTGCTCCCGTGTAAATGCCCAGAGCATTCATGCGTGCGGCTGTCGCTGGGCCTATACCGTGAAACGCCGAAACAGGCAGATCAGCCACAAAAGCTTCTCCTGCCCCTGGGGGAATAACAAACTGCCCATTGGGTTTACGGTAGTCTGAAGCCAATTTTGCCAGAAACTTGTTATAAGAAATACCGGCAGAAGCCGTCAGGCCTGTTTCCGCCAGAATGGCAGCACGGATTTCCTGCGCAATAATGGTGGCATAGGGGCGTGGCAATAATGGTTGGGTAACGTCCAGATACGCTTCATCTAACGAGAGAGGTTGGATGAGAGCGGTATAGCGGGCAAAAATAGCGTGAATCTGGTTAGAAACCGCGCGATACACATCAAAACGGGGTGGCACAAAAACAAGGTGTGGGCATTTGCGTTTCGCCACAACCGAGGGCATGGCTGAACGAACTCCAAATGTACGCGCTTCATAACTGGCTGCGGCCACCACGCCGCGTTCCCGGCTTCGCCCTACGGCCACAGGGAGGCCTTGGAGGCGGGGGTTATCACGCTGCTCAACAGAGGCGTAAAACGCATCCATATCAATATGAATAATACGGCGCACGGGGTGGTTCATTATCAGGAACCTAACACATCTTGCGGAAAAATATTAAGACCGGCCAAATCAGAGAAAGCCTAATGCGGCTGCGCTTTTGTTTTAGGTGCACAGGGGTAGGCTTCCATAATGTGCCCGTAGAATAAGCAGCATCGGGCGCGTGAGAGGGGCCAGAGACAACAGGGCCGGGCACCTTTTTCTTCCGGCATAAAGAAAGTGCGCCCGGTCCTGCCGTAGGGATAGGAAGAGGATCGTCTAGGGAGAAATAATCAGAGTGTTTTTTGTGATTTGTGAGGTCGTAAAGTCAGAACAAAAGAACCATTCAGAGGCAGGGGATAGGGAGGCCCCCACCCAGATGGGTTAGTGGGTCACCTGGTTTGGGGTTGAAAGGGCGGTGTCATGCCGTGCTGTGCCCAAAGGCCAGCTTACATGGGTTGTGTCCATGTTGACGTCATGCCACCGGGCGAGTGAAAGGGCAGCAGCCGTTGTGGCGCGCGGGCGCACATAGGCCGATACCATTTCATGGGATGGGCGCCGGGCCAGGGTTTTGACCGCATGGTGCGAAAGCCAGTAGCCCGCACCAGCCAGACAGGCGCCAAGTGTTGTGATGGCGGAAGTCAGTCGCGCCACCAAAGAAGGAAAAGGCAGAAGCGGATGCAGCAGGGAATGGACCTCCGCATCACGCTCGTTCTGGGCGGCTTCTGTTGCCAGCAGTAAATTATATTCTGTGGGGGTAATGGCCAGTGCGCTGCCCGAACGGATATCAAGGGATGGAATTTCAAGTGCTGCCATATGGGTCAACGCATCATGAAAGGCGTTGGCAACGGCCAGAAATTCCTGCCGGAAGCAAGGGAGGAACAACCCTATCTGTCGCCCGCACGATGCTGGGGGAGGGGATGAGACCGTACCGACAAGACGGCGAATGGTCCAGATTGTCAGCCGTTCGCTGCAGGCAAGATCTGTCAGGTAAACCGGTGAACGTGTCATGGCGCATCCTTGAGGGGAAAAGCCCTCATCCTCTATGCTGTGGTCAGTCTCTTTTAGATGAGAACAATTCTCATTTGCAAGATAAAAATCACATTGCATCCTCTCAACGGCGCAAAGGTGGTTTTTCCTCTTTTCTTGTGCGTCGTCATGAGGCAGTACAAAAGCATGTCTTCCCTTGCTTCTCTCTCCCTTCCGTTCCTCCGTAAACTGGAGCCGGAAACGGCGCATGACATGGCGCTTGATGCGCTCATGCTCGGCCTTTCCGTCCCCGTTAAACGGCCGGTTGATGATCCGGCTCTGGCAACCCGTGCGCTGGGTATGCGGTTTTCCAATCCTATAGGCATGGCTGCCGGGTTTGATAAAAATGCCCGCGTTCTGCGTCCGCTTGCCCAACTGGGATTCGGGTTTGTGGAAGCCGGAACGGTTACGCCGCGCCCTCAGCCAGGTAACCCTCGGCCACGCCTGTTCCGCCTTACGGAAGATCGGGCGATCATCAACCGGATGGGTTTCAATAACCAGGGGATAGACCGCTTTGCCGTGCGTCTGGCCCGTCTGCATCGCACTCTGCCTTCCGGGCGTGGCGGTGGGGCGGGGGCACCCGTGGGGGCCAATCTGGGCATCAATAAAACCGGCGCAGATCCAGAGCGGGATTATCCTGCCCTGGTGGGGCGGGTGAAGCCGTATGTCAATTACATTGTGCTCAATGTGTCTTCTCCCAATACGCCGGGCTTGCGGGGCCTGCAGGATGCCAGCCGTCTGAAAGGTATTCTGGATGCCATTGCCCAACGCCATTCGGAGCGCCCGCCACTGTTGGTGAAACTGGCGCCTGATCTGGAAAATGATGCTGTTGGTCCAATTGTTGAGGCCGCTATAGCGGGGGGCGCACAAGGACTTATTGTCACCAACACCACGCTGGCACGGCCGTCTTCCCTGCAAAGTCCATTCAAAGCGGAAAGTGGTGGCCTTTCAGGCAGGCCGCTGCGCCCGCGTGCCACGGAAATGTTGCGTCTGGTCGCGCAGGCGGCAGCCGGACGCATGGCGCTGGTGGCCTGCGGCGGCATAGAAAGCGGCGCGGATATTCTGGAACGTATCCGGCTGGGAGCTGATCTGGTGCAGGTCTATTCGGCTTTTGCCTATGAAGGACCCGCCCTTATCGCGCGTCTCAAGCGGGAAATGCTGGAGATCATGCGGCAGGACAATATTGAGATGCTTGATGATATTCGGGGAACGGCTCTGTAATGGCAGATAGCATGTACTCAATGCAAAGCCTGACTGGTCTGAAAGCTCTGGCTGATCAGTATGATGGCTACATTGTTGATCTGTGGGGCACGGTTCATGACGGCATTCAGCCATATCCTGGTGCCGTAGAGTGCTTGAAAGCGCTGCGTCAGGCTGGCAAGCGAGTGGTTATGCTGTCCAATGCGCCAAGACCGGCAGAAGTGGTCTGCAAGCAGCTTGAAGGCTTTGGCATAGGCCGTGACCTGCATGATGGTGTGATGACCAGCGGCGAGCAGGTCCGCCACCTACTGCGTGAGCGTCATGATCCATGGTTTGCACGCCTTGGTCGCAAAGTTCTGCATGTCGGCGGTACGCATGATCTTGGACTGTATGAGGGGCTGGACCTTGAGCGCGTAGCAGACCCGGCAGAGGCTCAGTTCATTCTCAATACGGGGCCAGATCAGGAACGGGGTGTGGAGTCGGTTGACCCTTATCTGCCGGAACTTCGTATCGGGCTTGAGCGTGGGTTGCCCATGCTCTGCGCCAATCCGGACATGGTTGTGGTCAAAGGCGGCCGCAGGATGATCTGCGCCGGGGCGCTCGCCTCGTTTTATGAGCAGGAAGGCGGCAATGTACGCTGGGTTGGAAAACCCTATGGCGAGATTTATGCACCTGTCTTCACCATGTTGAATGTGCCGCAGGGGCGTATTCTGGCACTTGGTGATGCTCTGGCGACCGATATGCGCGGTGCAGCCGTCGCTGGTATTGATGGCGCGTGGATTCTGGGAGGCATCCATCAGGAAATGCTGGGGGATGATGCTGGTCTGGCAGCGGAGGAAGCCGAAGGCGCGGGCCTGCGCCCGGTAGCAACTCTGCCGCGTCTTGTGTGGTAATCATCCCGGAGGACAGAGCCCTGCGGGAAGAAGGTCACTCCAGAAAGGCAAGAAGAGGCAATGCTGCGGTTTGAACCGTCAAACAGCTAAAGGCGAAGGTTGAGGGAAAAGGGCGCTTGCAGATTCCCGGTGGGGAATGAGGGCGAAAACCCAAAGCATTCAGGTTCACAAAGTCGCCGTCAGACTCGCCTGACAGATTTTTCAAACAGCTTCCAAGTCTTGGATCCATGGAATAAGAGGCAAAAGCCTCTCTGCTGTTAATGCAAGCTCCCCTGCGCCTCAGAGCGCTATGTTCCTTTCAAGGCTGCCTTCTTTTACATCTGTTGAGGAAACACGTTAGGGTCGCGAACGGATTGAGCACGGCCGGAGGTCAGCATTGTTCTGCCAGCCTGTGGACTCTTCGTTTCAGAGGGGGCTGTGGAGGCGTTCCTGCATGTAGCTGTTCAGAAGTCCGGTAGCGTCTGGGCCAGCAAACCGCCCTGCCGGATGGGAGCAATGCGGCGCGCGAGCCCTGTGGCATCATCCGTTTCAACCATGATGCCACACATGGTCGCTTCACCCTCTGCCGGTTGCAGGCGTTCCCCCGGCATTTTGCGCAGAAAGCGCGTCATGGCCGGTTCTTTATTCATTCCGATTACACTGTCATAGTCGCCGCACATTCCGGCATCGGTCTGGAAGGCAGTGCCAGCAGGCAGAATGCGATGATCAGCCGTGGGTGTATGGGTATGGGTGCCCACGACAAGAGAAACGCGGCCATCCAGCACATTGCCAAACGCCCACTTTTCACTGGTGGCTTCTGCATGAATGTCCACCACAATGGCCTGTGTGGTCACACCCAGCCGATGGCGGGTGAGGAGTTCATTCACGCAACGGAAGGGGTCGTCCAGAGGGTCCATGAATAGGCGGCCCATGGCGTTGACCACCAGCGCCTTACGCCCGTCTGGCAGTTCCACCTGAACGCTGCCATGGCCCGGCGTGCCGGGCGGGTAATTGATGGGCCGAATAATGCGGGGTGTGGAACTGATATGGCCGATCAGGTCTCTACGGTCCCAGCTATGGTTGCCGAGGGTGATAACATCCACACCGCCTTCAAACAGGTCTGTGCCGATGGCGGGGGAGAGGCCAAAGCCATGACTGGCATTTTCTGCGTTCACCACAACCAGATCAAGTGCAAGGCTGGTTCGCAGGCCGGGCAGGCGGCTTAACACTACGTCTCGACCGCAGCGGCCAACAATATCTCCAAGAAACAGAATTCTCACGCGCCCGTCTTTCCGTGTGTACGTTCAGTCAAAATGCAGTCTCTCCTTTTCTGTCACAATGCAGGAGAGAGGATGGTCATAAGGCCCGGTGGGAATGTGGTCCACCTCCTGCGCCGCCAGCGCGTAGCCCACTGCATCTGCGTGAGGCAGCGTGGCGAGCGTGCGGTCATAATAGCCGCCCCCATATCCCAGCCGGTTGCCGCGTCTGTCAAACCCGACCAATGGTACCATGATGGCCTGAGGCGTCAGAAGCGGGCCATTTGGCACACACGTGCCAAACCGTCCCGCCTGCATAACGCAGTCAGGTGTCCATACCCGAAATACGAGGGGATGCCCGCGGGGCGGCGTTTCGGGCAACAGGACCGTTCGGCCAGCAGCCGCCAAAGCATGGCAGACGGGTCTTACATCAAGTTCGTGCGGTAAAGGCCAGACACAGGCGATCTTTTCGGCCTCAAGCGCCAGCAGGCTTTCCGATAGTCTGCGGCACAGGAGTGGATCAAGTGCCTGATCACGGTTTTTTAGCGCCGCGAGGCAACGTGCCCGAAGCAGCTTCTTGGCTTCGGCCACCGCCGGTGGATCAGATTGTAGGGGAGAAGAGTGCGGAGCCACCATGGCCGTTGGTCTTTCAACCTCCAGGACCTGCTAGTGCAGGTGGGCGCCGGGTAATGTGACCAGGGCCACAACAGAGCCAGCTCCCTAGGAAGTGCTTATCGGCCCAGGGGATGACTCGCCTGACGTGCCGGACAGCTCCGCCTCTTCTATGTAGGCGCGCTCAAGGGTGGCTGCAATAGCTTCCGCACGTTCTGCCAGATCAATCAGGCGGGATGACGTCAAAGCCTGCTCGGCGCGCATGCGTTCCACGTCCTGTACAGCCTGATTTGTGCTTTCAGGCAGAAGCTGGTCAGAAAGATCCTGAATTTCATCAGCCATCAGCAGAGCAGCCAGAACCAGAACGTGGCTTTCCCCGGTAAAACCAAGGGCGCGTACCCGCTGGGTACGGCGTTCTACCTGCTGGGCCATGGCCTGAACGTGCCGTTCCTGGCCGTTTTCGCACCCTACGGAATAGGCATGGCCATTGATACGGATTGAAACGGTTGCCATAGGTTACTTATCTTCCGGAGTGTCAGTCTGGGCAAGGGCATCACGCACACGGCTGATCAGGGCGTCAACATTGGCGGCCAGTTCCTGCACTTCCAGCCCCTGTCGCTCCTGGCTCTGCTTTTTCTTGTCCAGCGCAAAGGAAATTCTTTGCAGGGCGCGGTCCAGACGCACAATAGGGTCTTCCTGTTCCCGCGGCCCTTCGGCCAGAACAGGCGTGCTGTCAGGTTCATTCGTTTCGGAGAAAGACTGCCCCACGGCCTGGTCCTGCATTCTTTTTTACCCTTCAATTGTTTAGGAATCACCCGCAAACGCGGCTGCGTCAAGCATGGTCATGAAAAAGGCATCACTTTTGTCCCCCTCCTTTCTCCCCCCACACCTGTTTACACTGTATGATTATGCCTCTGGTGTGGCAGTGAGGGAGGCCGCAAGTGCTGCGGGTGTGCCTTTTTCAAAAAACGGGCAACCAATGGTGGGGTTTCTCTCCGCACCCGGCGCAGCGGGGTTCATGGGAGTGCGCTGGTGGCTGGCCCTGATCGGGGAGATGGAAAAACACCTTCAACACCCCTGCTTCCATATTCTGGATTGTGGAGAAAGCCCGGCCTACGCCATGGCGGCGGCAGGCTTGCAGCAACGGATTGTTCTGCAGGGCGATTCTGCCGGAACCCGTGCCGTAAAACGTTTTTATGAGGAGGCCGGAGGTCATGTTTTCATAACACGCCCGCCATCATTTGACCTTATACCCTCATTATCTGTCACAACACATCTTGCCGCGTATTTCACACGCAGTTATTGCCAAGGTAGAGTTCCGGACCTCAACAGCCCGGAAGCCAAGCCAGAGGAAGGATTTCCCAATGACGCTTACCCCCCAGGTTAAGGCTATTCTTGATCAGTACGAGAGCGATAATCCCGGAACAAAAACAAATCTCGCCCGGTTTCTGAATGCGGGTAAACTGGCTGGCACGGGGAAGCTGGTCATTCTTCCGGTTGATCAGGGTTTTGAACACGGTCCGGCACGTTCCTTCGCCGCTAATCCGGCAGCATATGACCCCCATTACCATTTTGAACTGGCAATTGAAGCCGGGCTGAGCGGTTACGCTGCCCCGCTGGGCATGCTGGAATGTGGTGCCGCCACCTATGCTGGCGAAATTCCGCTGATTCTGAAGTGCAACAGCTCCAACAGCCTTGCCACGGAAAAAGATCAGGCTGTAACGGGCACCGTGGCAGATGCGCTGCGTCTGGGCTGTGCAGGGATCGGCTTTACCATCTATCCGGGTTCTGAATACTGCTTCGAGCAGATGGAAGAACTGCGTGAACTGGCTGCTGAAGCCAAGTCTGTTGGTCTGGCTGTTATTGTGTGGAGCTACCCGCGTGGCCCACTGCTGGACAAGCCCGCAGAAACCGCTGTGGATGTGTGTGCCTATGCTGCCCATATGGCTGCACTGTGTGGGGCTCACATCATCAAGGTGAAGCCGCCGCAGGAACTGGTGGCTCTGGCTGCCAACAAGCCGGTGTATGAGCAGAACAAGATTGATATCTCCACCATGCCGGCCCGTATCCGTCATGTGGTGCAGTCTTCTTTTGCTGGCCGTCGTATCGTGATCTTCTCCGGTGGTGACAAGACCAGCGAGGAAGGCCTGCTGAACACCATTCAGGGTATCCATGATGGCGGCGGCTTTGGTTCCATCATCGGCCGGAACGTGTTCCAGCGTCCGAAGGCAGAAGCGCTCGACCTGCTGGACAAAATCATCACCATCTTTAAAAGCTGAAACACGGAAACGTGAACGCAGGATAAGGGGCCGCGAGGGAGGGCCGTTATGACGGCAAGTGATCTGTATCTCGCAACCCCCATCCTGCAGGATGGTGAGGCATTTCTGCCTGATCTGGTGCGGGGGCTGGCTGCGCAGCCTCCGGCCGCTCTTCTGTTACGGCTGGCGGATGCGCCAGAAAGCAGACTCATATCGCAGATCCAGAAAATTCAACCTTTGGTGCAGGCGCAGGATATTGCCCTGATGCTGGAGGATCGTCCTGCCTTGGCCCTGAAGACAGGGTGTGATGGCGTTCACCTCTCCACCGGTTTTGCCGCCAGTTCCGTGCGTGACGTACGCAAAAGCATTGGGGATGCCCTGCAACTGGGAGTTGCCGTGGGCGCCAGCCGTGATGCGGCCATGCGTGCGGGCGAGGATGGTGCTGATTACGTGTGTTTCAGTGCTGAAGGCGCTGAGGGCACGGCACAGGATGAGGACGAGCCGGAAGACCTTACCGCACTTGTACGGTGGTGGTGCCTCATGATGGAACTTCCCGCCGTTGTTCTTGCGCCAGAACCAACTGATGTTGCCGGTTTTGTACAGGCCGGAGCAGATTTTATCATGCCCGCAGCAACGTTCTGGGCACACCCGCAGGATTGGCCTGGTTTGGCCTGAGCGCCGCCATAGTTCGGCCATTTGTTCCCGTCATGTCTGCTGGCAGTTCTTCAGGCTGAAGGGGATGCGTATTTTCGCTTACACTCCGTACAGTCTATGGATAAGGAAGTAAGGCTCATGATTAACAAAACCACATTTGCCGCAGTGTTGATGGCTGCCGGACTGGCTGGTGCCGCCTCTGCTCAGGCCCAGAGCTGGGGCAGCATGGGTAAGGATGCGCTCTCCAGTGCCACAAGCAGCGCAACCAGCAGTGCGAAAAGTGCGGGCATGGGCATGATGAGCAACATGCTCCCCAGCCTTTCTTCCGCCAGCACCAGCAATATTACGGGTATTCTGGGTTACTGCGTGCAGAACAATGTGCTGCAGGGTGCTCAGTCCACGGCGGCCTCTTCCGTGCTGGGTAATCTAACCCAGAAGGACAGCATCACGTCTTCCAGCGGCTATAGTGCTGGTCAGAACGGCCTGTTGCAGACGGGCAATAACCAGATGTTCTCGCTGGCTAATCTGAAGGGTGAGCTGAAGAGCAAACTGTGTAACATGGTGCTGAACAAGGCACAGTCCTTTCTCTGATCCATAGTCTCTCAAGCTTTCTGAGAAAAAAGCCTGCTGGTGAAAACCGGCAGGCTTTTTTGTTGGCAGAGATTTTTACAGACCGAGAACAGCCTTTAGTGAGAAGCCGCTTCCTGTCCTTGCAGAGAAGGCGGCATGGAAAGGCTGTCCAGCCCTGCGGAAGGAGCGCGATGGCCCGGAAGGGGCTGGCTGGCAGGTGCCACAGCAAGAGGTTGCTTGTTTACCGGAGCCGCTTTCCGAGCTGTGCCGGAGTGAACCTTGATTCCATGTGGGCGCGGCGTGGGCGGTGTTGCAGGAGGTGCCACAGGTGGCAGGATCAGGGACTGGGTGAAGTAAAGCATGCCATTTGATTGCGGAATGCCCGTAACCCATAGGCGGGAAGTCATGCCTTCTCCATTACCCAGAATAATCTGGCCTGTCGGCTGATCCACCCAGGCGGAAAGGATGTGCCCGTTCAGTGTGGGCAGTCCTACGGAGTGAGTTGGAGAGGCCGCGGCGGCAGCCCGTAATTGGGAGACGCTCCATTTCCCCTTCACAATGGAATAGCTCAGAATTTCCTTGAAAAGAGCAGTATTTTCCGGGGCCGTGAGTTTGCCGCCGGTCTGGGTATTGTATTGCTCCAGCACGGCGTTAGGAATGCCGAACACTGTAAAGGGGCCATCCTTTTGTAGAATGGGCAGCAGGCCGGTTATGGTCAGGCCATGCGTATAATCGGCAAGCTCAATAGAACTTTGAACGGTTTCTGAAAGAGGGCGGTCACAAAACGCAGGTGTTTCCGGGTCCGCGTAGGCAATGGCGCTATCTGGGGCGTTCTTGCTATCAGCGGCCGCAACTTTGCGGGGCTCGTAGGTTCTGGTGCCGGATATGGTGGGCATCATGTAGGCGCAGGTGCCAGTAGGTGTTTTGAAAACATCCTGCCGTGCCTTGCTCTGGCAGGCAGAAAGCCCAGTTAACCCCAGCAGGGCGGTGCCCAGCAGAAACGGCTTTAAGGCGGCTGGTGTAAAAAAAGCCGTTTTCAGATGTGCTGCCCATGCGCGGGGATGCCGCATAATCGTCTCCCATAAAATCATGCCAGAAAAAGAAATCTTAAAGGCTTATGGCAGACTGTGCCGGAATGGTCAGCACCCATCGCCCCGCATGGTCCAGGCGGAGACCACACCATTCACCAGTTCAAATGTGGTCTGGCACGTATAGGTATAGGCCGTGGTTGGAAAACCGCCGCCCCACTTTTCTTACCCATTGGCCCGCCAGCCAGGCCGCCCTTGCTTGCCGTGACCCCGCCAACCCGCAGGTT
>NZ_LHZQ01000015.1 GCF_001580915.1 Acetobacter tropicalis
TAGGGCCTGTTAGCACTTGAAATACTTCCTATATTATAGGGATGGAAGAAGGAGACAGAACAGGCACTTTTACGGACGAGACATGGGCGATCTGGGAGCCTCTGATTGAGGCGGTTCGCCCAAGGGGCAAGACGCCGCCCCATGATCTGCGGCGCACGATAGCAGCTATTTTCTGGCGCCATGAGAATGGCGCGAAATGGCGGAGTATCCCCGCTGAACTGGGTCCGTGGTGGCGGGCGGCACAGCTTTTCATCCGCTGGGCGAAGCTCGGCGTATGGGAACGGCTGCTCGAACGGGTTCAGGAACAACACGGAATGGCGTTCGGAATGACTTTTCTGGATGGCACGAACATCAGGGCTCACCATAAAGCGGCGGGAGCCCAAAAAAAGGGGCCTTTTTCGAAGAGCGAGACCATCGTGAAGCACTTGGCCGCTCTCGCGGCGGCTATGGCACCAAAGTCTGCGTGATCGCTGATGGACATGGAAAAGCCTTCGGTTTTGCGCTGGCCCCCGGACAGGCCCATGAACTGCCACTGGCGCCAGCCATGCTCGATAGCCTTACCGCCATTCCCCTGTGGGTGGTGGCGGACAAGGGCTATGCGTCAGACGCCTTTCGTGAACGGATATGGGACATGGGAGCCCGACCGGCCATT
>NZ_LHZQ01000090.1 GCF_001580915.1 Acetobacter tropicalis
GGAAAGCCCTTCAGTCCGTCGACGACGGCGATCAGGATAGTCCCGTGCGCGGATCGACGCCATCTTCGAGGCTGAACGTGTGATAAACGGCACCCCGGACCAGCATCGGCTCGCGGTCCGTCAGGAAAGCAGTGCTCCCATGGTAGAGGACCTGTTCATGTGGATGCGTGACACGTGCCAACGCATGTCGTTAAAAAATCCCATTGCACAGGCCATGAGCTATTTTCTCAGACGACCTGATATGTTCACACGGTTTCTACATGATGGGCGCATCTGTCTCACAAATAACGCCGCAGAGCGTGCGCTCCGTGGGATAGCCCTTGGCAGAAAAGCCTGGTTATTCGCCGGGTCAGACCGGGGCGGAGAACGCGCTGCCGCCATGTATTCCCTGATCGTCACCGCCCGTCTGAACCTTGTCGATCCCAAAGCATGGCTCGCAGATGTCCTCGCCCGTATCAACGATCTGCCAAATCCGCGCCTCCATGAACTCCTGCCATGGCACTGGAAAACCCTTCACCACAGCAATAAGACCATCAAAGCCTGATTACGCCCGCGGCTCTCTCCGGATGCTTACGGTTGATAAACCTTCTGAAGGAGACCGCCCGCCCCAACTGACAGCTAGCGGCGCGACCACGACTGGTGGTGGAACGACAATTGGTGGTCCAGCATAAATCCACGGCCAGGCCTCCGCCGGAGCGGCACTCAGCATGGTCGCGGCGAATGCCGCGGCTAGCAACTTCCATCCGATGCTATCAGGCATTGTTCTGGTCCACTCTGAACACGCGAACGATTGAGGACGCCCAAACCTGCCTTTCTGCATTTTTGATACCTCTTGACACCATGCACGGAGTGCCCAGATTGAATCTGCCGGCCGCCAAAGGGGTCGGCAGACAGAACTATCAGTTTTGATCTTGTGTCCATGTTGCTCAAAGGAGGATATGGCTATGAGAGCCACCGTTGATTTTGCTCCCCTGTTCCGTTCGAGCGTGGGTTTTGACAGACTGCTCAACGCCCTTGATCTCGCCAGCCGGATTCCAGCGGTCGATAACTGGCCGCCTTACGATATCGTCAAGACTGGTGAGGATGATTACCGGATCGACCTGGCCGTTGCCGGACTTGCCGAGAACGACCTTACGATCACACAGGAGCGCAATACTCTTGTCGTGACAGGACGAAAGGCACCCGAGCCGCAAAGCGCCGCCGAATATCTCCATCGGGGTATTGCGGGCAGAGAATTCGAACGCCGCTTCGATCTGGCCGAGCATATGAAAGCCACCGATGCGCACTTCGAGAACGGACTTCTGTCCATTATCCTGAAACGTGAGATACCCGAAGCGATGAAGCCGCGTCGTATCGCGATTACGTCCTCTACATTACGTGCGGAGGAAGCCGTGCCCCAGATCGAGGCGCGGAAAGAGGCAGCCTGATGGCATGACGAAACCTCTCCCCCGGCTATTCATCCGGCCGGAGGAGAGTCTCGAAAGGTCATGAACATGAAGAGGATGAAAATATTTCTGTCGTGCGCTGCTCTGGGGTTGTCTCTACTGAGCCAGTCGGGTGCACATGCTGGTGATCTTGCCCGGGCGGCAGCAACATCATTCGATGCGAGGGCGACTGAGGGACCATCCACAGTCCCCAAAACCGGGGTTCGCGCTCATTACGAAGACGGCACAGGTGATATGCTGGTCGACAGTTTGAACGCAAGCCAGTTGGATCAGAACTACAAGGGGCCGGTCTATTATCCCGGACAACCTATTCCGCCGTTCCGGCCCATCGACATAGATCATCTGATGCCTTCAGGGCCAGAGACGGCGAAGAAAACGTCTTCATCGCACGGGACGTAATAGGGCTTTGCGTAAAGGCGGCGTTGTAGGCCGCCTTTACCTCGATTCTTCAGGATGAAGACCGTTCAGGCGCGCAGCGGACCGCAGAATTATCTTCGAGAGGCGTCTGTTCCCTGGTATCGCGCGCGACGCGCGCATCCTGCTCGCGAACTAGCCAGTAGACGATGCCCAGAGCCAGAACAGCCGCCGAAAGAGCAAACAGTTCCACGGCAGTCACATCATGTAGATCCAGCAGGATGAATTTGCGGGCAATCGCCAGGAGGGCGATCAGGACGATGGTCCGCACCCGGATGACGTTTTCATGCTGGGCCAGAACGACCAGCAGGGAGTGTTTGAACTCAAGAGCGATGATGACGGTAAAGATCGCGCCAAAAATCGCCTGGAAGATCGTCTGGTTGATCGGATCGATTCCGACATCGACAACCAGATGCCATACCGCGCCGACCAGATGAATCGTCGCTATGGCGGTTACCAGCATGATGAGCGCAATCAGGGTCAGAATGATCGCCTGTTCAAAACGCTCGTAGAATGTCAGGCCCCTGAACAGCTTGATGAAGTGGGACCAGTCCCTGCTCTGCCAGGAACGTTTCATGGAGAGGTCTTCCATAGCCATTTTCCCATCTATGAATTGCGTTATAGTTCCCACGTGGGTCTGGTTTTTCTTTTAGTGATGGAGAATGTCCTCATGCAAGACACGTTACGGATCATGGGCGCCCACCGCCCGTTCGAACCGCCTCCGCTTCCTTCTCGGGAGAAGGAACAGCGCCGGCGTCCGGCGCCTGACGAAGAGGAGCCACCAATCGATCCAGATAAGGAAGGACTGCCGATGCTCCTCAATGAAGCGTGTCATGGCCTGAACCAGATGGGGTGGACGGCCTCCCTGCGGCATCAATGTGC
>NZ_LHZQ01000016.1 GCF_001580915.1 Acetobacter tropicalis
CAGAAGGACAGAAGGACAGAAGGACAGAAGGACAGAAGGTCCACCAGCCCGGAGCGTGCGCCGCAAGTGGTAGGTGCTCGCCATGCTCGTCCGCTGCGCGGCCTGTGCGTGGCTGCGCTCCCGGCGCTTCGCACCGCACTTGCGCCCCCCACTCCGGCCCGGTTGTCAGGAAGGCATAAGGGACAAGGGATGAAGAGAGTAGACGCTCCCCTTCCCGCTCCTTGCCACTAATCCCGACAAACCTATGCAATCAGGCCCCCGACCCTTTCTGAGGCGTCGGGCGATGCCGATTGGACGGAGTGCGCCATCATGTCCATGTCAGCCTCGCAACTCAATCTGTTCGATACCACTGTTCTGTCCGGTGAGCTCGCATCCCTCTGGTCTCTAGACGATGACCAGCCCCTTCCCGAAGTCTGCCTCCCCTCCCCTCGCTCTTTCCGTATTCCTCAGCGCGATTTCCGGCTGAAGGGACTGCGTGGTCTTGCAAGCGGATGGAAAGCCCGTGCTGAGGGTAATCTGGCAGCAATTGCCCTTCTCGGGGAACTTGAACGCGAGGATCGAAATGCCACTGAGGCAGAGCAGGACGTGCTCGCTCGTTTTACAGGTTTTGGTGCGGGTGAACTGGTAATCCCCCCATAAAAAGAGTGACTTTTGAATGAGA
>NZ_LHZQ01000097.1 GCF_001580915.1 Acetobacter tropicalis
GCTGATTCATGAGCCAATCCCTCAAATCACGACATGCGGAATGGAATCATACAGAGAGACCCAAAACCAGTGGGTTTTTCGAACCCTCCACGTATTTACGCAACAAAGCCCCATTCACCCCAAAAATCTACTACATGCGCACAGATCTCATTAACTGACGACACGTCAGTAGTTAAATTATTAATAAAATCAAATATTCATAATTAATGGTACAGAACTATAAAATTTACCATGTTTCTCCATTAGACATTCTATGCCATTTGTTTTTTTCTATACAAAAATAAATATAAGATGTATCCATTTCCACTTCTCCTTTTTTGCATATAGCTGTACTGCTTGCAGGGGTTCCTATAGGAATCAATAATTTTTTAAAAGATGCTGTGCCGATAGTATTCAGATTACCATTTGAATCAAAGATAGACATGATGTCACCATTTAATGAGGACCTTGTCGAAAACGTATTCGCTGTAATATTTTTTGAAACGGTAAGATTGCCTTTTTGTATAAAATCCCCTGAGGAGCGCAATTGACTATTACACTGTAATTTATTGCTTCCAGATGGAGATGAACATAAGGACACGCCACCTAAATTCCCTGCTATGTTAAAACCAATTGCCCCCATATTTTGAGTTTTAGTATCAACATATGGAGATACGCCTTGTGTGCCGTCTGCAGAAGCTCCAAAATATAACTCAGTTCCCCAAACCCCATTGGGACCATTTTTTCTTTTATGTAGGTATGAAGATAACCGAATGTTATTTTCTGAATCAGAAAAAGCATCATTTTCAGCCATTAAAAAGTCTGGTTGAGTGTAGGAAACTCCTGCATTGCCATGAAACATAAAAGAGGAAGATTTTATACCCCAAGCATTTGGACCAAGCCCAAGGTTTAGAATTGTTGGAAAATTCATGGCATCCATTCGAATGACAAAGCTATCGGCGGAAGGGGCATTTCCTCCAACTTCAAAATTCATTAGTTGGGCCGCATATGTACCTTCTGGATAATCACTTCCAAAATCTAATTCTATAAATCCTGCACGGTGTACAAAAGAGTTAGGACGAGATTCTTGAGAAAGATCAATACGCCAATTTGCATTGCCAACCGCTGATACACCCCCTATGCCGACTATAGGCCGACCATAATTTGTCCATAATGTATCTAAAAAAAATGTAGATGGCACTTGTCCTAAATTTCCATTCCCAGATCCGGGGACAGCCCAACCAGAAACAGAAATATGCGTTGGATCATCTACTTTTTCGATTATAGAAGCATAATAATTAACATTGGGAAGATTTAATACTTTAGAAAAAATGGGTTTTGGTATGTTTTTGTCAATAGAATTTGAAATTATATACATACCCTGATGTATTCTACTCATTTGAGAAATTGTCAATGGTTTTTTTAATGTGACATTATTTGCGTCATAGGATAAAACATCAAGAACCATATCGGGCAACCTGTTTTCTACGCCATCATAAAATGCATTAGAATCTGCTACACCGTAAGATGCTATGCCATTGGGTCCATTAGGCCATGCTGTATTCAGGCCAGGCATACTATGAGTTATAGATCTAGTGGTGTCCATTACACATAGTAGACATCCTTGCCCCGCGTTTCCATCTCCCATCCCAATAATATTTAACTGACCGTTATTATTATAATTAATATATTTTGATGAATCGTCTAAAAAACCACCTATTAAAACAGAATTTGGCTTCATTGATTCCCAATAATTAACATTAATTAACCTGTTTTTTTTTGTTAAAACTATTAAATTATCTTCTTTTGTATTATCAATTAGACTTTGAGAGTATGATGTGTCTGATATAATTAGAAAAATAGAAGCTAAAAGTATTTTTTTATACATTTAATTTTTCCTTAAGAAAATGGAGAGTTCTAAAAACCTTCTTTTGCGGCCAGATAGCAATCGTAACTCCTTAATATTGCTACCACTCGAAAATTCAAAATAGAAGTTTTTCTAATCCTCCAAATAGAGGATTAGAAAACCTAGAGGGATCTAAAGACCCTCCTTTCTCGCTTACATCAGCATCATAACCCCTATTTTGATTTTTCCTATAGTAGCAATATCAATGGGTTATGATTTTATACGGGTGGGAAAAGGGGTTTTTCGAACTCTTCAATCAACAATTATTTGACTCCTCAGCCTTTTGGATAAAAAGTTCTACATTTTCTGACATAATTAACGGTAAAAAATCGTCAATTTTTTCGTCTTCCCAATCCCACCACTTTATTTGCAATAACTTATTTATTATATGCTCGCCAAACCTAAACCTTAGCAGTTTAGCTGGGTTTCCGCCGACAATCGCATAAGGAGGAATATCTTTAGTTACGACAGAACCAGCCCCTATTACGGCACCACTCCCTATTTTCACACCGTTCATAATAAAAGCAGATTTACCAATCCACACATCATTTCCAATGGTAGTTTTTCCTTTGGAAGTATGATCCAAAATATCCCCTAAAAATCTCCACTGCTCATTCCAAATTGTTTTAAATGGATACGTGCTTGCAAAATTCATGTTATGGTTTGCAGCTACAATAGAAACACCGACTGCTATAGAACAAAACTTACCAATCACAACTTCCCCATGAGGCCCATCTATTATATCGGGGATTCCATATGTATGGTCGCCTATCTTCATATGAGGATAGGCGTCTTTTGTGGGAGAAAATTTTTTCGGTCTATATTCCTTACTGGGTGACTCAAAACAAAATTTTATGTTCTCTGGATCATCTAAAAATTCCCCTTTTATTATACACTTCTCATCACTACTGTATACAAATTGTAATTGCGCTTTTAATATTTTATTAATATCATATAAATACAATACATCTTCTTTTAAAGACCAATAAAATTCATTGGGATGTTTATATCCTCTTATTTCTCCATTATATTTAAACTTGAAATAATCCGCAGCCTTATAACCGTTAACAAAAAAAATCCAATATCGGCTCATCAAAACATTCCGTAAACTCATAATCTTTTCCTTTCAATGAAAATTAGAGTGGGTAAATAGTTGATATAGAAAGTCGTGTTGTTTTTAAATATATTTTTTAAAAAACTTGGAGGGATCGAAGAACCGTTGGTTGATGCGCTTGGCTC
>NZ_LHZQ01000079.1 GCF_001580915.1 Acetobacter tropicalis
CTGCTGCTGCAGACTGGATCAAGTGCTAACAGACCCTAACCCCACTATCCGACGCAAGCTGATCGAGGTGTCGCTCCCGCTGGATGAGATCGGTGCAGCTTCCAAAAAGCAGAAGGCTCCGAAAGGCTACCCAACATCACTTCATAAATATTGGGCACAGCGTCCTCTCGCTGCCTGCCGCGCCGTGCTGTTCGCGCAACTGGTGGACGATCCTTCCGCTTGGCGCGACCGCTTTCCGACAGAGGAGGCGCAGGAAAGCGAACGCAACCGGCTCCATGACGTCATCCGGGCGATGGTTCCATGGGAAGCAAGTAGCAACGAGACGATCCTGAATGCCGCACGCTGGGAAATCGCACGGTCTGTCGCATGGAACATCGGGGAAGAGCCACCACCTCGTGAAGACGGTGAGGCCATCCTTCGCTACCTTCAGGAAAAGGCACCGCCCGTCTATGACCCATTCTCCGGCGGCGGTTCCATCCCGCTGGAAGCGCAACGCCTCGGCCTGCGTGCCTATGGCTCGGATCTCAACCCTGTCGCTGTTCTGATCGGCAAGGCGCTGGTCGAGATACCACCCAAATTCGCGCGGCAGGCCCCCGTCAATCCTGATGCGAGAGCAGAGGCTGCTCGTGGTGGGGCGTGGCAGGGCCGTGGGGCACAGGGATTGGCCGAAGATGTGCGCTATTACGGCAAATGGATGCGTGACGAGGCGGAAAAGCGCATTGGCGAACTCTACCCGAAAGCGACGCTGCCTGATGGATCGGAAGCAACTGTTATCGCCTGGCTCTGGGCACGGACGGTCCGCAGTCCTGACCCGGCAGCGAAAGGCGCTATGGTTCCGCTGGTCTCTTCCTTCATGCTGTCCACCAAAGAAGGAAAGAAGGCATGGGCAGAGATTGTCCATGACGCAAACGCGCCGGATGGCTGGCGTTTCGAGGTCAGGAATGGGGACCTGTCGGCGGAAGAAGAAGCTCGGCTCAAGAAGGGAACGATTGGGCGTAGCGGCGGCGGAGTATGCGCTTTAACGGGGAGCGCTATGCCGTTTTCCTATATTCGCCAAGAAGGTAAAGGCATTGGACTGGGTAATCGTCTAATGGCCATAGTGGCTGAAGGCAAAAAAGGACGCATTTATCTCTCCCCGACAGTGGAACAGGTGGTCATCGCAGATCAAGCCCGACCGCAATGGGTGCCTGACGGAGAATTACCCAATAATCCAAGAGATTTTAAGACACCTAATTACGGCTTGAAGACTTTCGCATCGCTCTTTACGCCGCGCCAGCTTGTCGCGCTGACCACCTTCTCCGATCTCGTCGCCGAAGCACGCGAGAAAGTGCTGCAGGACGCCGTTGCCGCCGGTCGTTCAACTGATTCAACCCCGCTACATGAAGCCGGCACCGGAGCGACTGCCTATGCGGATGCTGTGGCGACTTATCTAGGATTTATGGTCGATCGTGCTTCTGATTACGGGAGTGAAATCTCCACGTGGTTAACAGACGATAACGCAATACGCGGCACGTTCGGTCGACAAGCCATCCCGATGACATGGGATTTTTGTGAGGCGAACTATTTTGGAAAGTCCAGCGCGGATTTGAATACGATATCAAAGGTTATTTCTGAGGTTGTTTCTGGCTTACCGGCAAATTCGGATTCTTTTGTTTTTCAGAGAGATATTTCATCAAAAGAAGGGTATAAAAAATCCTACATAATAAATACGGACCCTCCTTATTACGATAACATCGGATATGCAGATCTTTCAGATTTTTTCTATGTGTGGATGAAGAAGTCTCTTCAAGATGTCTGGCCGGAACTCTTTCGTCGCCTTTCGACGCCGAAAGGCAGTGAGTTGATAGCTACGCCCTACCGTCACAACGGTAGCAGAGACTGTGTAGAATTTTGTGCGGTGGCATTTTTTCAGG
>NZ_LHZQ01000029.1 GCF_001580915.1 Acetobacter tropicalis
CGAGAATGCGGACTTCACTGAGCATCCGGCACATCCTTCTTGAGGGACGCGCCCTGTTGGCGGATGCGTGCGTCGGCACGGGCGTCCTGGTCGCGCACAAGCCAGTAGACGATCCCGAGTGCGAGGACCGCAGCGGCGAGGGAGAGCACGTCCATGGGGGCGATGGTCTGCAGGTCCAGGAGGATGAATTTGCGTGCGATCGCGAGCAGGGCGATCAGGACGATCGTGCGCACCCGTACGATATTCTCGCCATGGGCGAGCACGGCCAGCAGGGAGCGCTTGAATTCGAGGGCGATCAGAACTGTGAAGACGGCCCCGAAAACGGTCTGGAACACCCCCTGGTCCGTGGGATCGACGGCAGACCTGGAGAGCAGGTGCCAGACCGCCACCACGAGGTGAGCGGTAGCCGAGACCGTAACGGCCATGATCAGACCGATCAGGACGAGCATGATAGCCTGCTCGAAGCGCTCATGAGCGTCAGACCACTTGAAGGCGAAAGCATATTGCGCCACGGCGTGGTCCAGCGGCGGGCGGTACGGGGAGTGGATGAAGAGGGCTGCGTGATCATAGGGCTGCGGTTTCGGCGACAATCATCGTTCAGAGAGAATAATGTCGAACACCAGAAGATAATGATAATTAGTATGCTGGTTTATCAGTGAGTTATAAATCCATTGGATCTGGATAATTTACTATTCAGGCAAGAAAAATCCACTGATTAATGATAAAAATGGCAAGTGGATTTTAAGGGCTTATTTCTGCGGCAGTTATGTCGGCAATGGGGGGGAGAACGAACCCGCTGCGCGGGATTGGTGCGGT
>NZ_LHZQ01000041.1 GCF_001580915.1 Acetobacter tropicalis
CCCGCTTCAGCCAGTCTTTGCGTGTAGCGAATGGACACATATTGACAGCCGCGGTCGGAATGGTGGGTCACTTTGCCCTCAGGCCGCCTCTGGCACAGAGCCTGTTCGAGGGCATCCAGCACGAAGTCGGTATGGGCCGTTGAGGAGACACGCCAGCCCACAATAACCCGTGCGAATACATCAATGATGAAGGCCTCATAAACAAAGCCCTGCCACGTGGAAACATACGTGAAATCCGAAACCCACAGTCTGTTGGGGGCTGGTGCATGAAACTGTCGCTGTACCAGATCCTGTGGACAGGGCCGCGCCGGATCGGGCCGTGTGGTTCTGACACCCTTGCCACGAATGACGCCTTTCAGTCCCATCCGGCGCATCAGCCGCTCTACCGTGCAGCGGGCGACATCCAGACCTTCACGTCTGAGCTGATGCCAAACCTTACGCGCTCCATAGACGCAGAAATTATCATTCCACACTCTACGGATTTCGTCGCTCAGCTCTTTGTCTTTCTGGCTACGCATACAAGGATTTTTCTGTCTTGCCCGATAAGCATAATAGGCAGATGGTGCAATCGACAGAACCCTGCAGATTGACCCGACACCATATGTCTGCCGGTGCTCCTCAATGAAGCGTGTCATGGCTTGAAGATGCGGTCGAGCTCCGCCTGGGCAAAATACGCAGAAGCCTTGCGCAGGATTTCATTGGCCTGCCGCAATTCGCGGTTCTCTCGCTCCAGTTGCCTGATCTTCTCTCGATCAGGCAGGTCACTCACCGCAGGCGCATTGGCCCGCTCATGCAGACGGGTCCATTTTGACAGCGTGTCAGGGTGAATATCCAGCTTTGGAGCGATCATCATCACTGCGGACCAGCGTGATGGGTGGTTCTTCTCTTCCTCCAGAACCATGCGGGCTGCACGTTCACGAAACTCAGGCGGAAAACGCTTCGATTTG
>NZ_LHZQ01000030.1 GCF_001580915.1 Acetobacter tropicalis
CAGGATCGTCGTCCTCCCGCCGGATACCGGCCAGCGTGGCCGAAACAAGGGGATGGGATGTCGGCACGGCAACCTGTGCAAGATGATGCAGATAGCGCAAGGCGGCCCGGTGAAGATCGATGGTGCTGGTTCTGCGCTTGCGCAGCGCCATGTCGGCAAGATAGGCGGCGACGTCCTCACTGCGTGCGGGAAGGGCAGGGAGGTCGTGGGTATTGGCCCACTGGCACCAGGCCCGCACAGCGGCGCGGTATCCCCGTAACGTGTTGGCGGCCTTGCTTCGTTGCACGTAGGCGTCCACCGCCTGGCGTGCGGTGTGCAGCTTTCCGTCGTGCGCGGGGACCGGCTGGGAAGAGACGAGGGCGAACCAGCGGGCGACAGTTACCGGCGCCTGCCCGACGGGCGGTGGTGGTCGGACAGGGGGAGCGGAAACGGGAGTGGCTTCTTCCTCGATGTTTCGGATCCAGGCCACGAACCGTGGAATACCGTCGTCGATTTCCAGCCCGACCGCCAGTTCGGATCCGATCGGCGCATCGCCGAGATGATCGCGTGCCAGATGCTCGGCCGCGGCGAGATAGGGCAGGGCGCGCCCGATCGTGCGATCGGGCGCATACGCCCCGTCGGGCATCTCGGTTCCTGCGATCACCAGGGGAAGGGGAGGGGAAAATCGCGCCGTCGACAGGATCTGGCTGGCGGCCGTCAGGTCTGTGTGCTCCAGCTGGCTGCGGGTGAGGCGATCGACCCGCTCAAGGATCGCGCGACGCGCTCTGGCCCGTGACCCGAGAATGCGGACTTCACTGAGCATCCGGCACATCCTTC
>NZ_LHZQ01000077.1 GCF_001580915.1 Acetobacter tropicalis
GCGCAGGGGTAATCAATCAAGGGTTCTTCGAACCCTCCAAGTGGTATTTTTACCTCTAAATGCCATGTCAATGGCTCGTGAATTTGCTGACCTTTTAGAAAGATAAAGCACAAAATTCGGATCAGATATCAACGGTATTCTAATTAAGCTTTTTGATACTGAAGTTTCAAATATATTAAAACTATTGTCAAAAAGAGATCGCCTAAGCAAAGAATTAATTATTGACGGTATATGCTTTGATACATCCTTCTTTTTAAGAAAATTTGCGAATTTAACAAAACTAACATTCTTGTTTTTTCTTGCAAAATCGGTTATTTCCGTTAATATGTTGCTATATGCCATCTACAACACTTTCGTGTTCTTCTTGGTGTTATTTAGTGCTTCGATCAACAAGTAGGATGAACATATGACTGAAAGAAATAAAAAAACAGCACTTATGATTGAAATGTAATTATAATTTTTATTTGTATATAAAAAAGGAAGTAATTTATTTATGAATACAGATACACAAACAATAAGAACAAAAGAAGAAGACGCAATTAACTTTATGTTACTAGTATTCATTTAACGAAACTCCAATTTCTGTGAATGCCATAGGGTCGCAAGCGAGGCTACAACCCTATGGCAGTGAGTCTTAGAAATGTCCGTTAATAGCCACGCCAATTGCAATACCAGCAGTGATCGATCCCCCAACGACTATTGCCACTGGAGAACGTAGCGTTGAGTTTCCTGCTCCTATCTGGCATGCTTCTAGCGTCCTTACTGGGGCACGAAGTCGAGGAATTACCTCCTCGTTTAATCGGGAACTTGATAAAGATACCTGATTATAATCCATATTTATTATTCCAGTTTTCGAGTTTTTCTTGCGCATGTAAATACCATTATACCGTTTACATGTGAGTTATTGATAGCTCATTTGTTCGCTTTTTGCAACAAAAAAATGAGCTTGCTCCCTTGGAGTGGGGGAGCTGTTAGGCTCAGGACTTGTCTTATGAAATCCGGATCGCTGTATGCGACAAAGGCAGCAGTCAGGAGGTGGCCACCTCCTGACTGCTGGAGAGAGCGGGTCGAGTCAGGACAGGCCATGATGGGCCGCGAATGAGTATGACCGCCTCTTCTTTTCCTCGGGCCTGAACGGATACCTGGGAGAAAATCCCGGATGACAAGCATAGGACAATGGGAAATGGCACAGACATGCTCAAAGCTGGAGAGTAATGCCGTTGTTGTTGGCATTGACGTTTCCAAGGATCATCTTGATGCCTCTCAATATCCATCTGGTGACCTGATCCAGACTTCCAACGATACGAAAGGCCTCAGAACGCTTCTACGATGGATTGGCAGGCAACGTGCTGTGCATGTTGTCTTCGAGGCGACCGGCCCTTTCCATCGTCAACTGGAGAGTCATCTGGCCAAGGCCGGCATCCCATTCTCACGGATCAATCCGCGGCATGCAAGAAAGTTTGCTGAAGCAACGGGAAAGCTTGCAAAAACGGATCGGGTAGATGCCATGATGCTGGCCAGGATGGGGGCACTTCTTGAACCCAGGACGTCTACGATCTGCAACGAGCTGCAGTCTGCGCTCCAGGAGCTGGCAGCTGGGCGACGAAATCTGACCCGCTATAGACTTCGTCAGATAGAGGCTCAGATCGCAACCATCGATCAGGCAATCAGCGAACTGATCTCGACGCGGAAATCTCACAGAAGGGTTGTACATCGGGTTAGATTATGAAAAAGTCTGTTTTGTAGAAAAGAAATTTCCATAACCATCAAGAAAACCCGATGCAGACAGAGTGTAG
>NZ_LHZQ01000014.1 GCF_001580915.1 Acetobacter tropicalis
CCGCCTCTGGCCCCGGAAACCACGCCTGGCACCGCGCCACGCTGACGGGATACAGGGGAAGCGGTAAAAGAGAGGGCTGCGCACGAGCAGGAGGCTTTCTACAAAACGGCCTCCAAGGCTGGGCGGCAGTTTGTGCGGGACCAGTTTTCCGAACAGGCGGTGCAAGACGCGCTGTATGCGGCCGTGAACCCGGCCGCCGCACGCTTCAAAAAGTGATGTGAGCGGAGCTTACTGACCGGTTTTCTACAGCCGGTAAGTCGGCAGATTCAGGCCGTGGCGGATGGCCGCGCCACGCAGGAGGAAACCTGCGGCGAAGGCGATGCCGGTGGCGGCCACCATGGGCAGGCCGCAGGCGGTCAGCCCCACATAGCTGCCAGCGGAAAGAGCCGCCGCCGTTACGTATAGTTCGGGCCGAATGACGATAGAAGGCACATTGGCCAGGACATCGCGGAAGATGCCGCCCATGCAGGCGGTGACCACGCCCATAATGGCGGCAGGCACCCAAGGGATGCCGTAAGCCTGTGCCTTGGCTGCCCCATAAACGGCATAGGCGGCAAGGCCCATACCATCAA
This sequence comes from Acetobacter tropicalis, assembly GCF_001580915.1. Classification (GTDB taxonomy): domain Bacteria; phylum Pseudomonadota; class Alphaproteobacteria; order Acetobacterales; family Acetobacteraceae; genus Acetobacter; species Acetobacter tropicalis. Next base: position 573 of record NZ_LHZQ01000014.1, read on the forward strand.
ACCAGTCTATGGCGTGACGGGGCCAGAGGCGGGCTGGCGTGAACCACACCAGCATG
>NZ_LHZQ01000202.1 GCF_001580915.1 Acetobacter tropicalis
TCTCATTCAAAAGCCACTCTTTTTATGGGGGGATTACCGAATAATAGTGTGTCAGGAGGTCTGCCAGGAAATAGCCGATGGGAACGCTGTGTGTTTTATAAAGAAGTAAGTCAAAGTCGAGAACTGTGAGGCCGGTTTTTTCTTGTCTGCTATCGGCCTCACATGGTTTTTCAATGTGCCTAGAAATTGTAGGTCAGATCTCCACCAATCCACCGGGGTGTTTGTCTGTATTCCACACGGGAATTGTCGTTGCTGGAAAAAGAGTAGGTATTTCCGTGTTTGTTCAGAAGGTTATCTACCCAGACTGATGCTTCCCACTTGCTGTTGGCGGGACGCAACGCCAGACGCATGCCCATGGAGCTGATTTTGTCGGTAATACCGTTTGGATCGGCCAGACCGTCAATCTGGTTATCTTTCCACGTATAGCTGACCTGATACGCCATGACGTAATTTTTAGACAGATTCCACTGATAGCGTGCCACCGCATCCCATGAAAAACGTGGAGAGAACGGTAGAACGGTATTGTTGGAGATAGGGGCAATCAGGCTCATCCCACGTACAGATGAGGGGGCTTTGAGAATAATCCCATCCATATAGGAAAAACCGGCGTTAAAATCGAGCCCTTTGATCGGTGTTACCCACCGTGCCTGTAGTTCTCCACCGCGGGATCTGGCGCGTGGAACATTGCCCAATGTTCCTGCAACACCAGTAAGCGTGTTAGCGACCACCAGTGTTTGACGGTTATGGTATTCATAGTCAAACAGTGCGCCCTGTAGAGTAAGTTTGCGGTTGAAGAACGAAGCCTTGGCACCGACCTCATACGCTACCAGGTTTTCTGGCCTTACATAGGCCAATGCCTGCTGACTGCCAACGGCAGCAGAATAATAGGTGCCGGGTTTGTAGCCGTTGGAAATTGTAGCATACAGCAGCACATCGGGCGTGACCTGATATTCTGCACCAACTTTTCCGGTAAAGCGGTTATTATATCGTGTCTGGCTGATATGGGTGAGATTAGCCATGGGCACGCCGCTGACTGCGCCATCATTATCAACTGTGCCACCAAAATAAGACCGTTGGTCCATGGAATAGCGGCCGCCGAAAATCAGGCGAAACTTGTTTGTCACTTTTACAACGTTGTTGGTATAGACACCAAACGAGACATTCTGCTGCCGGTAGTCAGATGTAAAATTGGCGCTTGGCATCTCATACAGGTCTTTTTCCATATGTTTGTAAAGACCGTCGATATGATCGAAGGATTCAAACAGACCCACTGTCCACCGCACAGGCGACGTCGCTTTGGAAGCCAGATGGATATCCTGAGACTGCACAAAATAGTTGTCTCGGAAGTGGTAGTCTGACCGTTCCAGACGGGATCCATCAAAGTTATCGTAAATTCGGCGGGAATACGCATCCACAGCAGAGGTTGCCACCAATGTGGCAAAGCTGAAATCATGCCGGAGCGTAAGAGCGGCACCTCCTCCATTTTCTCGACGGCTAACGGGAAAATCGCCCACATTTACGCGGGTTGCATCACGGTTGGAACCGGAGACACCATTGGTACCTACAGGCAAGCCCATCAAGCTATCTGTTGTCGTATTCTGTGGGGAGTTGGGTGTGCCGTAATTACGCGTATAATGGATGTTCAGCAAAAGGGATGTTTTGTCATCCAGTTCAAACTTTGTCATGTTGCGCACAGCAAGAAGATCATTGCTGCCATAGCGGTTACCGTTATGCAGGTCTTTCTGCCAGCCATCCCCATTGCGATAGGAAAAGGCAAAACGATCTGTAATCCGGTCTGTCAGTGCACCGTTAATTGCCCCCTTGGCGGTGTTGGTCGCATAACTGCTGTAACCCCATGTCAGATAACCGCCAAATTGATCGGTAGGTTTGACAGATTCATAATTTATGGCTCCACCGGTTGCGCTTCGGCCAGAGTCAAACCCTTGCGGGCCTTTCATGACATCTACATGCTGGATATCCAGCATCTGCCCTGAGTAGAAAACAGGAAAAGGAGAGTAGATCCCATCAAAATACATGCCAATGCCGCTCATGTTCGAGGCATTGAAATCATCCAGTCCTACCCCGCGTATACTGAAAATGGGTACACTGCCGGACGTAGCTTCAACGGCGCTTAGCCCGGGCACAAACCCCGCAATATCCTTGGGGTTGTTAAGGTTGAGTGCCCGAATTTCCGCGCCACCAATGGAGGTGACTGCTCCGGCCGTATGCATGGCGGCATTTCTATGGCTGGTGCGGACCTCAAGATCTTCCACCGCGCCTTCAATGGAGCGGGGACGGGGCGCAGTCTTTCGTTTTGTAGCTGGGGCGTGTTTTTTTACACTCCCTGCTTTGCCCGTAACTGCTGATACGGGTTGCGCATTTGCAAGGGGGATAAGGTTTGTATGTGCCCATTCTGCGCCTGCAAAAACGGCACAACAGAGGAGAAGCTGTTTTCTGCGTAGTCCGGTTCTTCCGGAAGGCTGACAACGACCAGACATCATGATCTGTGGTTTCCTTATCCTCAAATCTCTGTTGAAGAACCAGCAAGATCTGGCAGGCGGTGTGGCCAGTCTGCATTTTCTTCCGGAAGAGTAACAGAATTTGTCTTGAGGAGGAGAGCTTTTCAGGCGTTTCAGTTATCAAATGGAAAAAGTTTACTTTTCGAAATAATTGACCGAAATCATGCTTTTTTTCTGGCATTATCCTGGCAACAGAGCCGCAAGAAGGAAGTGATTCGTAATGTCTCCCTTTATTACCTCTCCGTTCATATCTGAAGAGCAATATGCCCAGTTCCAACAGGATGGAGCACTGTGCCTTCGTAACGTGATACCAGATGAAACAGTGGAAGCACTAAAAAAGGCGTTGCCTGAGGCTATCGCTGCGGCTGGCCCGCATCATTTCAAGTTTGGCAACCCGGAAGAAAAAGGTGGTTTTTTCGGGGATGTTCTAGTGTGGCAGCGTGTTCCTGCTTTTCGTGATTTTGTGTGGTCTGGCCCGCTGGCACATGTGGCGGGTGCATTGATGCATTCTCGTACTGTCACATTTTACCATGATTTTCTGCTGATCAAGGAGGGAGGTACGTCCAAACGTACACCGTGGCATCAGGATCAATCTTACTGGTGTGTGGATGGCTCTCAGGCGCTTACGGTGTGGATGCCGTTAGATGAGATTCCGCTTGAAACATCTCTGGAATTTGTCCGTGGGTCGCATCTGTGGAACACGCTTTATGAAGCCGTGCCGTTTGACAGTGCCAGTAGTTTCAATGGGAGCCGCGATAATCGCCCTCAGATTCCAGATATTGATGCTGCACGGGCGGATCATGATATTCTGAAATGGGCTCTGAAGCCCGGTGACTGTTTGGTATTCCACTGTCGTACGTTGCATGCTGCACCAGGAAACGCCAATCCCAATCGTTCGCGCCGTGTGCTTTCCACGTGCTGGGCTGGGGACGATGCGCGCTATATGGAAATAGAAAGCGATTTGGCTCCGCCCGTGAAAGGAGACAATCTTATCCCGGGTGGTCCACTCACCTGTGCTACTTTTCCGCAGATACTTCCTGCACCCACTTCAGTGTCAGGTGTCATATAGCGTCTGTGTTAAGGCCTGTTAATGCTTGAATGTTTTTCTATTTTTTTCGTATAGAAAAAAGAAATAACAGGCATTTTTATAGATGCATTATGAGGAAGGCGGTACAAGCTTATCCCCTTGAATAAGTAGATCAAGAGGAACAGATGTGGGGTTGGAAGTAGGCAGAGTTGCCGGCATCCCTGCCCGTAACCGGCATAGGGGCGCAGTTGGATAACTGTTCGTCCCTATGCCTATCTCCGTATCAGCTGGGTAGTCTAAGGTTAGTTCTTGTAGTCAGGCTGTTCTCTGTCCAGTTTGCGGCGGAGTGCCTGCCAGATAAGCTCGCCCTGATCAGGGTCATCATCAAACTGCTTTTTGGTACGAAGGATTTTTTCTTCGGATGGAATATGCAACGGTACCCCTGTTGCTTGTGCCGCAATCTGGATACGGCATGCCTGCTCTATATAATACATCCGGTAAAAGGCCTGGGCTACGGTCGCGCCCACAGTGAGGAGGCCGTGATTTTGTAGGATGAGCGCGCAATGGCTGCCCAGATCACGCACCAGGCGTTCACGCTCGCTCAGATTATCATCCGCGGCAATACCCTCGTAGCCATGAAAACCCACAGCGTTATAAAATTCGATATTCATCTGGTTCAGGGGAAGAATTTTCTGTTCCTGAGCAGCAACAACCATGCCTGCTACGGTATGGCTATGCATGACACACGCGGCATCAGGTCTGCTGCGATGGATAGCAGAATGAATGACAAACCCGGCAGGATTGACCGGCCAGGATGTTTCCTGCCGCGGTTGGCCGTCTGCATCCACAATGACCAGAGAACTGGCCGTGATTTCCTCAAAAAGCAGCCCATATGGGTTTACCAGATAGCGGTGGCTTTCACCGGGCAACCGTACGGACAGATGCGTGTAAACCAGATCGGTCATGTTGAAGAGCGCCATAAGGCGGTAGGCCGCCGCCAGTTCTTCACGCAGCGTTTGTTCTGTTGAGGCAGGAGAGGCAAGAGACATCAAAAACACGTCCTGTTTTTATAAAACATGCGGCCGTTTCAGGCTGCTGATTGAGGTTTGGCCCGTTTGAAATGGCCAAAAGTAGCAGTTTTGCGTGCCCCTTCAGGCAGAGTGAGTTTGCCTTCCTGCACGCGGCGCACCAGATACTGATAGGTTTGCAGCGCCTGCGCCCACATATGCTCGCCAATGGTGATGGTTTCGTAATTCTCATTCCCTGTGGCGAAGGCGGGCAGCGGACGAATTTGGGTATGATAGTCACAGGCGTAGAACAAAGGAAAGGAGTAGCGTTCTTCCTTGACGCTCCGTACGCGGTGGGCTGTTGCCACAAAGGCGCCGGCCGTCATCACTTCCAGCATATCCCCGATATTGACCACAAAAGCGCCGGGAATGGGCGGGGCGTCAATCCAGTCTCCGTGCCCGTTCATAACTTCCAGCCCCGGCTGGTCCGCCAGAAGAATGGTAAAGCACTCGTAATCCGTATGCGCCCCAATACCCGGGGCGTCTTGCGCCTCGGCATCATAGGGATAGTGGATCATGCGCAGTTTTGACGGTGGAAAATTGGCGTGATCATCAAAATAGGTTTCTGGCAGATCAAGAGCGAGAGCAAAGCCACGGAACAGCGTGCGACCGAGTGAGAAAACCGCTTTGTAGTAGGCCTGTGCGGCCTCCTTGAAGCCGGGAACTGTGGGCCAGTTATTCGGGCCCAGCAGCGGCGTGCCTGCCTTGACCAGTGGGTTATCTGCCGGAACCTCAAAGCCGATATCAAAGGCTTCCTTGTGGTCTGGCCGCCCAGAACCGTACACTTCCTCGCCTTCAGGAACAAAGCCTTTGTGGGTGGCGGACGTGCCGATGTAATAGTCCATCTTGCGCTCAAAGGGTTGAGCGAAGAAGTTTTTCGCGGCTTCGCGCACGCCTTTGATCAGATCATCAGGCACTTGATGGCCGGAGATATAGAGGAAGCCGACATTCCGGGCGGCTTGCCCTAGCTCTTCCGCCACGGCTTTACGGTCTTGCGGGTTTTCACTGTACAGGCCCGCAATATTGACAACCGGGATGGACGTGAAGGTTTCAGTCTGTTCTGCCTGAGGGGTGTTTGATGTCATGTCGGGATCTCCGGTTAAGGGCAGAGGGTCATGAACTGTTTGAAGTGGACCTGTTCCGTTTGGCCCATCCACACATTCAGGCTCCACAAATCGGCAATGGGGGCGTTGGTGAAGGGCAGCGTGTGCAGGTAACCATCAGGCCCGCATTCTGGGGTGAGAGTGGTGACGCTATACCCACGTTTCTTTTGCGCCAGCCATATCTGTTCCCAGATGTGCTGATGGAAGCGGAGGGCAGGTTCGTATTCGGGGGCAGCAGGATGCGGCACCTGTGGGCCCTGATCATAGCCAACGCGTGCCTGAACGTGATGCACGCGGCTTAGAAAAGCTGAGAAATCATCAAGCGGGTCATTCAGAAGCCGCTCGCAACTGACAACCCAGTGGCTGATATCGGCAGTGAACAGGATATCATCGGCAAGCTGTGGCAGCACATCCATCGTGACCCACGGGGTGGCCAGAATGCGGGAGCGATGTGTTTCAAAACTGCACAGCAGCCCCATTTCCTGCCCGATGGCATGAGCGCGGGTTATGAACTCAGCCTGCTGTGAGGCAGACCAGCGATCATTCCCCCCCAGCACGTTGATGAAGCGCGGCTTCATGCAGAGTGCGCGCTCAAGAGCAGATCGCAGATCAGCCAGATGATCTTCAATGGTGGCCGCCTGATGCGGGATCACGCCGCCGCCTGTCATGGCGATGGCAATATAGGGAATACCTTCTCCTGCCAGCACATCCGCATTTTGGCGGGCCTCGTCCATGGTGGCGGGGATGCGGGCTTCAATACCGGTAAAGCCCGCTTTTTTCAGGTCGTCTATCGCGGCGTGCCAGGGACGGAAATCTCCCCATAATGTTTTGAAAACATCAAGACGCATTGGATGATCCTGAAAGCAGGCCCCAGCCTGATTGAGGCAGAACTGGAGCGTATTGATGACCGATAACGAGAGGGGAAGTCCATTCCCGGCAGGTGGCATGCCTGTAGAGGTGGCTTGTCTGGCTGTTTTGTGTAGGCAGACAGAAATTTGCAGGGGCGTGTACCAAGCCGTTTTTCAGAAAAAAGCGGAGAGAACGGGTGGTCATGACATCCCCTGTAGGCGGAAGCAGGCAAACCTGCTCAGGTAACAACTTCATTTCTAGTTAATAATGAAGTGGGAGAATTTTCGTTTGAAATGTTGCAAACCTTACTTTTGGTGGGGCTCGCGCGTGGAGGTGCCTCAGTAGCGGATCATCTGGTTCAGGAAGTTCTGGGCCCGTTCCGTCTGCGGCGTTGTGAAAAACTCTTCCGGCGGCGTGATTTCCAGAATGCGGCCACGGTCCATGAAAATGATCTTATCAGCAATATGGCGGCTGAAAGCCATCTCATGTGTCACACACAGGGTGGTGATACCCTGTTCTGCCAAAGTGTTCATGATGCTGACCACGCCGGTAATGGCTTCCGGATCAAGGGCGGCGGTTGGTTCATCAAACAGTATGACCTCAGGCTGCATGCACAGGGCGCGTGCAATGGCCACACGTTGCTGTTGGCCGCCTGAAAGCTGAATGGGATATTTGTTGGCCTGCTCCGGAATGCCTACCTGTTGCAGAAAGTGGAGGGCCATATCCTTCGCTTCCTTGCGCGAGAGGCTGCGCACAAGCTGAGGGGCAAGAGTGCAGTTGTCCACTACGCTCAGATGAGGGAACAGATTGTAGTTCTGGAACACCATGCCAACCATGCAGCGGAGCGGGGTAAGGTTGGTCTTGTCATCAATCACAGTGCCATCAATCAGAATGCTGCCGCTGTCATGTGGTTCAATTCTGTTGAAGGTGCGGATAAGGGTGGATTTGCCCGAGCCGGAGGGCCCCAGCACAACAATCTTCTCCCCACGCTGAACATCAAAGTTCAGTCGGTCCAGCGCAACAAAATCTCCGTAGAGCTTGCTCATGTTTCGCACGGAAATCATGGAGCCGTCAGCCAAAGGGCCAACGGCGTCGTGAAGGGCAGGGGCCGCGCCGGTCAGATCAGGTTCAGGAGGCATTGGCGGAAGCTTTCTTGCGGTCAGCCCAGGAAAAACGACGCTCAACCCGTTTTTGCAGAAACAGGAAAAAGAACACCATGGCCAGATAATAGACCAGTGCGGCTGCGTAATATTCCGTAAATTCGAACGTGCGGGCCACCTGTACCTGCGTAATGGCCAGAAGTTCCTGCAGGGAGATCACGGAAGCCAGAGAGGTAGTTTTCAAGAGACTGATGAAGTCATTGATGGTGGGCGGCAGGGCAATGCGCAGCGCTTGAGGGAAGATCACGTAGCGGTAAACTTGCCGTCGGCTCATGCCCAGTGCATCTGCCGCCAGTTCCTGTCCTGCATCCACAGCGCTCAGGGCCGAGCGGTTGATTTCCACCTGATAGGCGGATTCATTGATGGAAAGCGCCACGAGTGTTGCCAGAAAAGGCGTGAACCATTGTTCCCGGAAGATAGGAAAAAATTGCGGCAAGGCATTCCAGATAAACAGAAGTTGCAAGAGCGTGGGGGCACCCCTGAAAACCGAGACATAGGTTTTCAGAACAGCCTTGAGAAGGGAGTTGCCGCGACCATTGAGGGTAATAGCCATGGGGATGGAAATGACAATGGCAATGGCGTGGGATAAGAGTGCCACGGCCAAGGTAATAAAGGCTCCCCGCAGGAAGGCCATGGAGGTCAGGGCAGAGAAAAAAGCGCCCCAATTGAAGGCTGAGGCGCCTGTGTCTTGTGTAAGCGCCTGCTCAGTCTGGGATGAAATGGACCATTTCTGACGGTAGGCGGTAAGGGTACCGTCCTGTTCCAAGGTAGAAATGGCATTTTGGACCAGTGTGCGGTCCTGTGCGTTCTTGCGTAGATAGATGGCGAAGTGTCTGTAGTCCGAATAGTCGGGTTTCAGGATAATACGGACCTTGCCGTGCAGTTGCTTCTGCCGAAAATAAAGTTCCACGTCTTGGCTGACAAAAGCAAACACGCGGCCAATCAGCACCTGCTGTACAACCTGATCTTCTGTAGGATATTGCTGGATGATAATGGGCAGTTTGCCCGCGGCGGTCAGGGCCTCGTTTTCACGATTGATGCGGGTAGCGTAACTGGTCCCAGACTGCACGGCTATGGTTTTGCCGGATAGATCAGCCATGCTGTTGATGGGTGCGGTATTGGCGCGTGCCACAACCGTGAGTGCCGTGTCCTGATAGGCAACAGCATCAAAATTCTTTTCCCGATCCGGCAACTGGATAATGCCGCTGATCACCATGCCACAGCGTTGTGCGCCAAGGCTGGGGAACAGGCCCGTAAAATCCATGGGAATGATGGAGAGTGTGGCGTGCCATCGTTCAGCCAGCGCGCGGGCGACATCAATGTCCATGCCCTCCGGCTTGCTGGCGTCCGACCCTTTCACAAAGGTCATGGGAGGCAAGGTTGGGTTTGTGCAGACTGTTAAAGTGCCATTCTGAACAAAAGATGGGATATCTTCCTGATGACCTTGGGCATGGGCGACGTTTGCGCCTCCCATCATCAGTCCGGCCATAAGCAGGAAAGTGGTTCTGATATGGTGCACCGGTTTCCTCAACGGGAACGCCTTACGGGAGAACCCTATACCGGAGAGGCGTTGCCGGAAAAAATTGTTCCTGGCGTAAGGTGTTCCAATGGCGGCTCGGGAAGCGTGTAAAGGTGCGGTAAGAGGCAGGTCAGGATGTGAAGACCCAGAAAGCCATGGCGTTAAGGGCATCAGTAGGATTCTTCCAAAAGAGCGCGGAATGTTTCAACCATCAATCCTGTTTCCGGAGAGGAACGCGCCAGAAAATGAAAGCAGGTGATCAGTTGCAGGTTGTGAAACGAAATGCGTCGAAGCAGCCCACGGTCTACCAGTGGTTTGGCGAAGGCCTCTGGTAGAAAGCCAATAAAATTACCGGACAGGATAAGGAGGGCGCGGGCATCCACATTTTCCGCGGCAGCGTGAAATGAGAAATGGGAGCGGAGTTCATTCCACTGGGGAGATGTGGCGGCTTCTGCCACGGCAATCATGCGCTGGGCGGTCAAGATTTCCAGCGTAATGTTATCTTCCGGCACGGAAAACAGTGGGTGGCGCGCGCCGCAATAGAGATTGAGGGCTTCTGCCACCAGCGGGGTGCCTTTTACGTCCGGCATGTCCTGCGGGTAGAGGGCGATGCCAGCCGTGGCTTGGCCGTTCATGACGGCAACTTCCACCTCTCGTGTCGAGGCGGAATGAACGGTCATGAATACATTTGGGTTCTGGGTGGTAAAGGTTTCTATAGCCCTCACCAGAGGAGTTTCCCCATGGGCTTGAATGTTATCCGGTACATAAAGGCGAAATATGCCGGAGAGTACCCCGCTGATCTGATTGATGCGCTGTTGAAAGCGCTGAATATCCAGCAAGAGGCTTTTGGTGGCTTCCAGTAAGGCGCGGCCTTCTCCCGTCAGGGAGAACCCACTACGCCCGCGTAAGCACAGCTTAAGGCCAAGCCGGGTTTCAAGGGCGGAAATGTCCAGACTGATGGAGGATTTGCTTTTGCCCAAGGAAATTTCTGCCGCAGAAAACCCGCCCTGTTCCGCTACGGTATGAAATACCCGCAGCAGCCGCAGATCAACCTCAGAAACCTGCCCCTGAAAGCCGCTGCTGCGTCTATGTTTTGGGGAACGAACGACTGAAGATGTTTTTGCTGGCGGGGGAGAAGCTGATCTTATCATGTGGATCTGGCGTGTCCTCTGTCAGATATAACATGCTGGAGAGATAACAACAGGATGTGAAGCAAGGTTCCTGCCTGATGAACGGCGGATAAACGCTTCGGCTAGAGGGTGAGCAAGGGGCAGTCCATTCTCCTGAGTTTTTGATCCGGCCTAGAAGACTGAGCCTGCGGCTTTCGAAAAAAAGATGCAAGAGGGGAATGATCCTCTTCCCCCTATCCTGAAGGCCGTCACAGGATGCGATGAAAGGGAGAGGATTCGGTAGTTATACTGATAATAAAGGCTATTTTTGTAAGAGTAAGATTTTCGGATGGGGCATTCATTCTGATGATTAACAAAATGACAAAGTGAACTCCGGTTTATTCTTATTTTGGAGCCGTTCTAAATTGGTTAGTGTGGGCGAGAATTCAGCAGTCTAAGGATTTCAGGAATGAAAGCGAACCGGTGGTTTATTGATAGCGAGACCGGTGATCTGGCTGATGTGCTTCTGTGCCCGCCTGAGTATTATCAGTGGATTCCCAGTAATGATATCGCCATTCAGACCATGGCACAGGGGGGAGCGGTTGACCGTGCAGCCCTGAATATCCAGTTTGCCGAACTGGTTTCCACTTTGCGGGAAGCAGATGTTTCCTGCCATTTCCTGAAGCCTCAGGAAGGAATGCCGTATCAGGTCTATACGCGGGATAGCTCACAGACCACACCGTTTGGTACGGTTGTGACGCGCCTCTCTCGTCCTGAACGGGTTGGGGAAGAAACAGAAATCCGGTCTTTCTATGGGGCGGATGAGATCTGGAAAACCTGTACAAAAGGAAACATTGAAGGCGGGGATATTCATATCATCCGTCCGGGTCTGCTGGCTGTTGGAGTAAGTGGTGGACGTACGGATGAAGCCGGAGCCGCCGAATTTATCAGCTGGTTTGAAGAGGCTGGCTGGACCTGCCGCATGATACGCTTCCCTGAGCATTTCCTGCATCTGGATGTGATTTTCACCATGGTGGCTGAAAATCTGGCGATTGCAGCCGTTGATTGTATTGCGGATGAAGATCTGGATTGGTTCCGGGCGCAGGGTATTCGTCTTCTGCCGGTGTCCTATAAAGAAGCGATGCGTGATATGGGGTGTAATGTGCTGGCACTGGGGCGCGAGCGCGTTGTAAGCCCGCACCATTCAACCCGTATTAATCAGATGTTGCGGGCTGAAGGGCTGACAGTGCTTGACCCAGAACTCAACCAGTTTTCCCGGGGGGGCGGCAGTGTGCACTGCATGACCATGCCACTGCGTCGGAAATCGCTTCAATCAGTCTAAAGGCTGTTTCCGCCCCTCTCTTGCAGAAAGCGGAGAGGGGGAGTGAAAATCTGGTGCTGAGGCTCTGCGCCCAGCATGACCAGAGGCTGTGGTCGGTAGCAGAAGCGTGTGCCTGGGAGAATAAAGCGTGGTCAGGCTTATTATCAGTGCTGATGGGGCAGACCAATTTGAAAGCTGGAAAAAAGCTTTTTTAGAGGTATCGCCTGATCTGGATGTCTGTTCGTGGTATGAAGCTTCCGTAAAGCCGGGTGAGGCGGATTATGCTTTGGTCTGGACCCCCGAAGAGGACCATTTTGAACAGCTCTCTTTCGTAAAAGGTATTTTATGCGTCGGGGCAGGGGTTGATCACCTGCTGCGTACACCGCAGTTTCCGCGTCATGTTCCACTCGTGCGTATGGGGGGGGCGCAGACGGCTGAACTGATGGCAGATTATATAACCTGGGCGGCAATCGGCCTGTTGCGTGACGCGCGGACATGGGCTGTTCAACAGGCTGGGCATATCTGGTCCTATAATGGTGTGGCCAGAACCAGTGGGGAGACCCGGATTGGCGTTATGGGGCTTGGGCATCTGGGGAGCCACGTAGCAGCTCATCTGGGGCGCATAGGGTTTCAGGTCTCAGGCTGGCGGCGTTCAACAGGCCTTCTGGCGGGTGTAGACGTGTTTTCCGGTAAGGCTGCTTTGCCAGATTTTTTGAAAAAATCTGATATTCTTGTTAATCTTCTGCCAAGTACAGCCGAAACCCGTGGGTTGATAACATATTCTTTCCTGAGTGCGCTTCCGCAGGGCGCTGGCTTTATTAATGTCGGCCGTGGAGATCATGTGGTGCAGGCCGATTTGGTGCGTGCATTGGATGAGGGGATGATCAGCGGTGCAGTGCTGGATGTGGTGACACCAGATCCGTTGCCTCCCACTTCCTCGCTTTGGTCGCACCCGCGTATTACGGTTACTCCGCATGTTGCATCTGTAGCTTCCAGAAATATGCAGGCGCGTTACGTTGCAGAGACCATTGCCCAGATGGAGCGTGGTGAACAGCCTCCTCTGCTTTATGATCCTGAAAAAGGATACTAAAAACAAAGTGGTTTCAAGATCTCCAATACTGACCTTCTGATAAAAGACGATCAGAACCCTTAACTGAGAAAGCGGAGAAAGCACATGGTTGCTCAAAGTAATATTGTAGTGGACGGTGCCGCTTTGTGGTCGGACTTGATGGAAACCGCACAGTTTGGGGCAACAGCCAAAGGGGGGATATGCCGTCTCGCTTTGTCAGGAGAAGATGCAAAAGTAAGGGCGTGGTTCAAAAGTACCTGTGAGGCTCTGGGGTGTGTTGTCTCGTGTGATTCCATGGGTAATCAGTTTGCGCGGAGAATGGGTGAAGAAGACGGGCTGGCTCCCATCATGATTGGCAGTCATCTAGATACCCAACCTACCGGCGGAAAATTTGATGGCATTCTAGGCGTGATGGGCGGTATTGCCGTGTTGCGCGCGCTACGCGATGCTGGCTTGAGCACGCGGCACCCTATTGAAATTATCAACTGGACCAACGAGGAAGGGGCGCGTTTTACGCCCCCTATGCTGGCATCAGGCGTGTTCGGAGGCGTATTTACCCAGGAGTTTGCCCAAAGTCGTGCAGACCGTGCAGGTGTAAGATTAGGGGAAGCACTGGAGGAAATCGGCTACGTTGGAGCGGAGGTCTGCGGTGAGCATCCTGCTGCTGCGTATTTTGAACTACACATTGAACAGGGACCAGTGCTGGAAGCCGAGCAGCGGACGATTGGCGTGGTGCAGGGCGTGCAGGGGATGCGCTGGTATAACGTGACTGTAAAGGGGCAGGATGCGCATGCGGGAACAACTCCCATGACCATGCGCTCTGATGCGTTATGGGGTGCAGCCCGTATGATTGACGCAGTGCATCAGGTTGCCATGGATCACGCGCCGGATGGTTTGGGTACAGTGGGTATTATAGATTGTTTGCCTGGCAGTAGTAACGTTGTGCCCGGAGAAGTACAGTTTACTGTAGATTTACGCCATCCGTCCGATAGTGTTCTTGAAAAGATGGAAGAAAAATTCCGTCAATGCATGAACTATCTGGCCACACAATGCGGTGTGGAAATGGATATTACCCCCACTTGGGTGTCTGCAGCTGTTCATTTTGACCCGCTTTGCGTGGAATGTGTGCGTGAAAGCGCACAGGCGCTGGGTTATTCCTTGCGGGATATTGTCTCCGGCGCAGGGCATGACGCTGTCTACGTAGCGCAAGTGGCACCTACAGCCATGATCTTTGTGCCGTGCTGGAAAGGTATCAGCCACAACGAGGCGGAAAGCGCAGAACCCGAACATGTTACAGCAGGAGCTAATGTGTTGCTGCATGCCATTCTGGCAGCGGACGCCAGACTGGATGCCTGAGGCATCTGGGCTGATAGGGAAACTGCATGATTTGTCTTGAACAAGGCTTCTGGCTTAGCAGTGGTTTTGACAGAACTGTCGTATTGGACGTGTTCTTTCTTTTCCACCCCGGCAAGCAGGATGTGAGAGATTTTTATTCTTCTCTCACCAAGGTGAAGAAATTGAAAAACCGTCGATTAATAGGCCTGTCTGTCTGATTTTGGCACAGCAAGTACGGAGTGATCGGCTTTCTGTGCGCAGGACACATAGCTAGAACATGACAGTTACGGAGAGGTAGATATCGAGCTATTTCTTTCGATCAGGTCATGTGCGTTTCATGTGCCTGTCAAATAAAAGACGTCCGCCAGTCATCAGTGCGATGATCGAGACGTAAAGCCCCAGAAGCAGGGGTTTCTGGAGACCCACCAGTCCAAGGCAGAGGCCTGTGGCGAGCAGGGCATAGGCTGGGATAAAGGGATAGCCTGGAGCATGCCAGGAGCGCGGCATGTCGGGCGCGATCTGACGCAACTTGAAGAGGCTGGCCATGGTCATGATATACATTGTCAGCGCGCCAAAAACAGAAAGCGTGACGATGGATGCAGTCAGGCTTTCTCCTCCGAATGATACGATATCATCACTGAAAATGGCCAGAATGCCCACGCCTCCACAGACCAGAACGCTCGTATAGGGTGTCTGAAAACGCGGCGATACCAGCCCCATCCAGCGTGGCAGGCCGCCCCCCTGTGCAAGGGCGCAGATCTGGCGCGCGCAGCCCATGATAATGGCATGCAGAGAGGCAACAAGGCCAAATAGCCCGAGCCAGACAAGCATGTGAAGGTAAGGGCTATGTGAACCAACAACTGTTTTCATGGCAAACGGAAGTGGGTCATTGAGATTGGCCAGATTGCGCCAGTCTCCGACACCACCAGCAAGAATCATGACGCCAAAAGACAGGAGCACCAGCGTCACGATGGCGGCGATATAGGCGATGGGCAAGGTCCGTCTGGGTGAACGGGCTTCTTCGGCAGTTAAAGCTACGCCTTCGATGGCAAGGAAGAACCAGATTGCAAAGGGAACAGAGGCTGCAATGCCCCCCAGCACTGACCAGGAGAAATGATCGGTTCCGGCCCAACCGTGTGTCACGAAACGGTGCCATGAAAAGCCGGGCCAGACCACGCCCATGAAAATGAAAAGCTCAATGATGGCGGCTACGGTTACAATCAGTTCAAAGCTTGCCGCTACCTGAACGCCCGCGATATTCACGCCCATGAAAAGCAGGTAGGCCATTACGGCACCAGCCTTGGGCGGAAGTGCAGGAAACTGCACATGCAGGTAGGAACCAATGGCCAGTGCGATGGCCGGCGGCGCGAAAATGAACTCAGCCGTGGAAGCATAGCCCGCCACAAGACCGGCACGATGCCCGAAAGCGGCACTGACGTAGACGAATGGACCGCCTGCCTTGGGCATGGCGGTTGTAAGTTCAGTGTAGGAAAAAATCAGAGCAAGATACATAAGCGCCACGAAGATGGTCGCAATCAGGAAGCCCAGGGTGCCAGCGCTTGCCCAGCCGTAGCTCCAGCCGAAATACTCACCGGAAATGACAAGACCTACGGCAATCGCCCATAACTGAACGGGGCCGAGGCTCTTGGCCAACTGCGGTTTGGAATGGTCCGTCATGGGGTTTTGGTTTCCGGCAGAAGTGTCATGTTCGTGCTTTCGTCCTTGAGGGCCACGCCCGTATATCCCAGTTTGCGGGCACTTTTCAGAAGCCAGCAAAGCTTGTGGCAACCTTCTCCAGTCGAGAGGCCACGAGCATGGATGTTGGAGATGCAGTTACGTTCGGAATCTTGCCGCCCAACATGCGGGTTCCATGTCATGTAAAGGCTGAGGCTGTCTGATACGCTCAGTCCTGGACGTTCACCGATCATCATGACGACACAACGCACGCCAAGGAGAGCGCCAATCTCGTCTCCCAGAGCCACACGGGCATTATGGGCGACTACGAGTGGGGCAATACGCCATGTGTGAGCAAGGGCGGCTCGGACGGCGTTCTGAAGGGGGGGGGCTTGTCGTTCAACGGCAACGGCTGACAGCCCATCCGCAGCGACGAGCACAACATCCCATGGACCGGCCGGTGCAATCTGTTTCAGGAGTGCGATGGAAGGCCCATCAAGTCTGCGTCCCAGATCAGGCCGACGCACGAATTCAGAGCGATCCTTTGCTTGGCTTCGTACCTCAATAAAAGAATCTCCGACGGCCAGCTTAGCAGGATCAAGACAGGCATGGACAGCACGGCGAGCACATGCATGGGCGGCCTGCAGGGCGCGGACTTCGGACCCTGCAATGCTATCGCCCGTTCGTGGTAGTCCTATGCGCGCGTGCGTGTAACGTCGTAACGGTCCCCAGGGATCCTGGGCGAGCTGGCTCATGAACCGGCTCTGAAATTCGGTAAGGCATACGGCTGGTTCATGCGCAGGCGGGTACCATCCACAAGCGCCATCCTTTCAAGCCACGCTTCAAATTCAGGTGCCGGACGCACGCCAAACACAGAGCGTAGGGTCAGGATGTCATGATAGGAGAGGCTTTGGTAGCTGAGCATGACGTCATCGCCACCGGGCACGGCAATCAGGAAATTCACGCCCGCGGCCGTAAGAAGCATCATCAGGGTGTCCATGTCGTCCTGATCTGTTTCCGCGTGGTTGGTGTAACAGACATCACAGCCCATCGGCAGTCCCAGCAGCTTGCCACAGAAATGGTCCTCAAGCCCCGCTCGGATGATCTGCTTGCCATCGTAAAGATATTCTGGACCGATAAAGCCCACGACCGTATTGACGAGAAGTGGTGAATAGACACGTGCCACGGCATAGGCCCGCACCTCCATGGTCTGCTGATCCACGCCATGATGAGTACCAGACGAAAGTGCAGATCCTTGCCCTGTCTCGAAATACATGACGTTTGTGCCAACAGTTCCCCGGTTCAGTTCCCGAGCAGCCTGCCAGGCCTCGGAGAGGATACCCAGCGAAATACCGAAGCCAGAATTGGCTTGTTCTGATCCTGCGATGGACTGGAAAACCAGATCTACCGGCGCACCTTTTTCAATCATGGTAATGGTGTTAGTCACATGCGTCAGAAGGCAGCTTTGCACAGGCATATCAAAACGCTGGCGGATATCATCAAAACGCCACAAGATATCCATTCCTCGTCCGATATGATCGGATGCCGGGTTGATCCCCAGAACCGCATCTCCAGCACCAAGAAGCAAACCATCAAGGAGGGCTGCGGAAATGCCATCTGGATCGTCAGTCGGGTGATTGGGTTGCAGACGGGAGCCGAGACGAGCAGGAAGGCCCTGTGTGTTGCGAAATGCGCTGACAACACGCATTTTCCGTCCGACTGAAACCAGATCCTGGTTGCGCATCAGTTTGCTGACCGCAGCCACCATTTCAGGGGTCAGCCCTGGGGAAAGTTTCTCTAGGCTTGAGGTATCAGCCGCATAACTTAGCAGCCAGTCCCGAAACTGGCCGACCGTCATGTGTGAGATGGGGGTGAAAGCGGCTTCATCATGGCTGTCCATGATAAGGCGGGTAACTTCATCGGTTTCGTACGGGACAATGGCTTCCGTCAGGAAATGACGCAGTGGCAGATTAGCCAGCACTTCACGGGCGGCAACCCGTTCAACAGGGTCTCGGGCGGCAATGCCGGCCAGTTCATCTCCCGAACGGAGCAGCGAGGCGCTGGCCAGGATATGTTTCAGATCCTGAAAAACAAATGTTTCGCCTACGAGGGAAATGCGATGAACCAAAACGTCGATGTCCTGCCACAATCCGGATATGTTCTTTGCATAATCCTAACATGGACAGAAGGACGCTGACCGCCCAGCCGACACAATTGGTTGACATCCTGCATCATCACAGTTCCTTGCGGAATGCCTGGGGCGAAACGCCGTACCATTTGCGGAACGCACGGCTGAAAGCGCTGACTTCAGAATAGCCCAGAAGATAAGCGATTTCCCCAATAGACACGCCTTTCTGGCGCAGATAGGTCTGAGCAAGGCTACGGCGTGTCTCGTCCACAAGATTGGTATAAGTAACACCCATGGATTCTAGGCGGCGTTGTAGTGTCCATCGTGGAACACCAAGTTTTTCAGCCAGAACAGGAAGCTTCACGATTCCCTGTGGCAACATGGTGCGAACTTCACGCCGAGCCAGAAGCAGGAGATCGTCTCGCCCGTCAGTCGTCAGATGCTGGGAGTGATCAAGACGCGTAAGGCTTTCGCGGAGGACCGAAAGGAGCCCAGCGTTGGCGGCAGGCATGGGGACGTCCAGACCGATGTCAGAAAACAGGAGGGCGGTCGTGCCGCGCTGGAAGAAAACGGGGGCATCAAAAGCTGCGGCATAATCTGCCGCAGTGGACTGACAGGGATGTTCGAACCAGACAGCATCAGGATGCCAGCTCTTGCCAAGCGCCCGACGGAAGACATTGCAGAACATTCCCATGGTCAGCTCGGCGTCCTGTGCACGACGGGAGATGAGGGGATCAGTGATGCGGTACTCAATGCGAAACCCACCAGGCATCCGGACCAGACGTGTCTGGGTAGCTTTCTGATGGTAAGGGAAAAGTTCTGCAAGATTAACGAGAGCATCTCCGAGAGTTGCGGAGGTCAGGGCGATATAGCCGATAAGGCCGAGCTGGTCGGGCTGGAACTGCTGACCATAGACAAGGCCGGTATCATAACGGCCAGACTGGCGTGCCACTTCCTCGAACAAATTGCAGTAGTCTTCCAGACGAAGCGCAAGAGTGGGTGGCAGATCGTCAGCAATCTGAAGACCCACTGAACGAGCAATGATGTCAGGGTCACATCCTTGCTGACGGATGAAGGAACTGGCACCCGTCATGGCCGCGGCCAAGACGCTGCCAGTCTGCCTGTCTGTCTGGGGAAAGGAATGCAGGCAATCATCAGTTAGGACCTGTGCAGAGAACACGGTCATCTCTCCTCACAACCAGGACGGAGTCCGCCAGTCATTTCTGTATCGCAATATCTTGTTGCGATCTAAATATAAATCCTCCTTCGGAATGAATTTTGTCAAGCATTCTGCCACGAGTAGGGGTCAGTTACCCCCCCAGAAGGCGGGGCGTCTGGCTTCCGAAACCTAGGGTCTCCTCTGAGGGGCACCATTCACCAGTATTGTCATCTCGCCCCTGAAGGATGAATCGGGGCGTAGACGATGTCATCTCATTGGCTGCCCGCTGGCTGAGGGCCCCTTCCGTCCCGTCTGCCAGGCGATTGATGATCACGGACAGGCTCGTATCGGGAAAGGCGGTTTGCATGGCGGTATCCCCGCCACTGTCCCCACACACAAGAACGGGGCCGTGCCCGCGCTCCCGGACAAGCCGGTGGCGTATGGCATCGACTTTCCCTGCACCATAGGTCAAAGGCCAGTCTGCAGCAGGTTGAGCCCCCAGCTTTCCGGAAGGCCAAGACATCCGGACACCCAAAATATTGTCAGCAGGCAAGCCGTAGCCGAAACCGGGGGCCGTGGCAAAAACCCGGACGACAGTTTCCAGAGATGCGGAACAGATGAAAACGTCAATATCTGCCTGTCTCAGGGCTGCTTGCAGGTCAGCGATTTCCGGGGTCAGACGCAACCCGTGAAAGACTTTGCATTGGAGTATACCTGATCTGCCGGATCGTTCAGGTGGGACGATATGTTCAACATATCCGATATCACGACCGAGAGCCCAGTGATTAGCCATGGCAGCAAGAGTCGCAATATCCGTCTCCGTCATGCCGCAGAGCAGACGAATGATCCAGTATAAGGCAACTTCTGGCCCAGCTACAGCATCAATGGCTCTATAGCTGAAAAGGAGGCGGGCCCGGAGTGCGACGAGAGCTGTGATGTGAGACGGAACGGGCGCTCGTACGGACGACCACGCACCATACCGAGACCAGAGCTCGGTATAATCGCGGGTCATGTCCTCCACGAGATGGGAGAAACGTATCTGCTTTCCGTCCTGATTCAGGAAGTGGGGACCGAGTTCACCTTCTGGCACGTCCTGCTTGATTACATGCTCAAAACACGCGGGAGTCAGGGCAAAACTGAATGTTTCGAGCATGAACTGCAGAAGTGTTTCCTGGCAATCGCCAAAAATGCAGGTGTTATCCCAGTCGAATACGGCATAGGGCCGTTTGAATGTCTGCCTACTGACGATCAGTTCTGACAGGAGGCGCCGGTTGCGCGGTGCCCATTTCAAGGGAGACAATGGGGCGTTGTCGGTCGGCATCGCAAAAGCTGGCCTGCTTCCCATGAAAGCGGCAGTGCAGGCGAGAAAGCTTCTGCGATCAAGCGTAGTCATACGCCGTATCGGCCCATCAGAGGATCAGTTCGGCTCGGACGTCCAGTCTGAATGTGGCCAGCGAAATGCAGCATGGGTTTGGTAGTTGGGCTAAGCCGTGTGGAGGTCTCGGTCACGACGATATCGTACCAGTTGTCACTGGCGGAAATGTCCCAAGTGACCTGTGCTTCCTGTTGGGGAAGAAGAATGATCTTGCGTATATCGGAGGGAATGTAATTACTGGAAATGATCAAATTCCGCGTGGTGGAAGAAAAATTTCTGATTTTCAGGGTGATCTCATCGAAGGACTTGCCCGTTTCAAGAACAGCCTGCGGAAGATCGGTGCCTGAAAAGGCTCGGTAAAACCCGTCTGGGCCATGAAGGGTTATTGAATAAGGCTCGTGCGCGTTGAGAAGAACGTCATGTGTGTGACGCGGACCTAAAGTGTAGTGCCGCATAGGGCGACCGTGCTCCAGAAGCTGGAAGACTGCGCCTTGCGTTCCGGTATTGGCAAGGTGGAGGCTGTGCGGGTTGGTTCTGTCGCGTACAAGGTCTGCGCTCAGCGCGTAGGGAAGTGAACGGGCGGGGCGCTGCATGATCTCCTGACGTGGCATTGTCTGTGGCTGCGGGATACTGGGCGCAGGAAGGCGGCAGGATGCCCGTGTTTCAGCCAGATAATGTTCGGTTTCGGGAAGATTGGTATTCCAGTGCAGGTCTGGGTTCGTGAAATCGAAAATACTTGTCAGGTCGCCACAGACTGTCCTGCGCCATGGGGTAATGTTGGGCGCAGGCACACCGAATCTGGCTTCGAGGAACCTGAGAACGGATGTATGGTCAAAGAGCTGAGAATTGACCCATCCCCCTTTTGTCCAAGGAGAGATGACAATCGCGGGAACACGTGGGCCGAGCCCGACAGGAACGTTCCCTAAGGCCTCCCCGTCCAATGGGACAGAACTGTAGCCCTGTAACGGATCATCGGCGCGGAGAGGCGGGACAGGTGCTGGCATATGGTCAAAAAAACCGTCATTCTCATCATAATTGAGGATAAAAACGGTTTTTGCCCAGACCTCTGGATGACGCACAAACACATCCATCAGCCTTGAGATCAGGCTTTCGCCATATCCTGGCGGAGCATCCGGATGCTCGGACATGGCTTGGGAAGGGACGATCCATGAGACCTGTGGTAATTTTCCGGATGCTACGTCTTTCTCGAACTCTTCTACCAGAAACCGACCTTCAGAGGTGGTGCTGTTACCTGCATGAGATCCCGGAACGATCTGGCGTGCCCGTTTGTGTTGCCAGCTTTCTGCAGGAACATTCCTGAATGTGGCAAAAGACTGGAGGGGATTGTCAGTAAAATTGTCATATTCCTGATAGATGCGCCATGAAACTCCGGCTTCCTGCAAGCACTCCGGATAGGTTTTCCAGTCAAAGGGCCTGAAGGAGGGATTATCAAGCGCGCTATCGGCCGAGGGGTTGCCATCATCGATATTGACCGTGACCTGAGGTTCCTGGTTCCCAACAGCCAGGCCGCTCGTACCGGTAAAAAAATAGAGGCGGTTTGGATTGGTAGGGCCAAAAATGGACGCATGGTAAGAATCGCAGATCGTGAAAGCTTCTGCTAAAGCATAGTAATAAGGGATATCCTCGCGCGTGAAGTGTCCCATGGTCATTGCGGTCTTGTGCGGAATCCAGACGTCCCATTCGTTCCAGACGGCTTGGGAAGCTTTCCAGCTATGATCAAGGCTAGCAAGGCAGGCTGAAGATGTATGAACCGTGTTCAGGCGGAAGGGCAGGATCTGATGGCCGTGTCCGTCCGGCTGGGCAAAGACCGAGTTCCCATCCGGCAGGGGGAGCGCACGGGGATCCCCATAGCCCCGTACCCCGCCGAGAGACCCAAAATAATGATCGAAAGATCGGTTTTCCTGCATGAGGAGCACGACATGTTGGACATCCTGGATTGTGCCCGTCGTACGTTTGGCGGGAATGGCAAGAGCCTTGCGGATGTTTGCGGGCAGGAGCGTCATGCTAGCGGCAGTGGCTCCGGCTTTCATGAAAAACCGTCTGCCCGCATTAAACTGCGACATGTGTGATCTCCTTGCCCGTCGGAAGGGTGGTGAGCCTCAGAACGCTGCTGCGATGGAGCCGAAATACTGCCGCGGTGCCCCGATAAGGAAGGACTGGTTGTCTCCGGACATGGAGTTTCCGTTCTCGCCGGCGGTGGCAATATAGGTTGTATTGGTCAGGTTATAGACATTGAAACTGAAGGTCAGGTCCTGCAGGAAGCCGAGGTGCCGATTATACTGGCCCAGATTGCGCAGATGATATTGTGCGCCAGCACTGGTCAGCCAGTAGGATGGAATGCTCAGATCACCAGTATAGGTATAATTGCGCTTTCCCATATAGATCGTGTCGATATGAGCGCTGAGGTCACGCCAAGTGTAAGACAGGCTCGCCTTATACATGAAGCGCGGATAATTGACGATCTGTTGTCCGGCAATGGCATAAGTTGTGCCGCCACTGGTTACGTTCTGGTCGTAGGTTGCATGATTCCAACTGATGGAGTTGGACAGAGACAGTCCTGTTACAGGAGTGATAACCAGAGCTGCATCCACGCCGTTCATCGTGACACCGCCCACATTCATAACAGCGGAATAAGGGTTTGTGATCGGGCCGCTCGTTATCTGCTGCAGGCGGTTGTGGAAATTCGTATGGTAAGCGTAGAGGCTGGTGTTCAGCAGATGGTCCACGTAGCGATAACCGACAGCGAAGTTCCAGTTGGTTTCCGGCTTCATCTTTCCGGCCCCCATGGTCTGGTCGTAAGCGCTCTGGGTCATTGCGAACGGCGAGGCGCCGCCTTTGTAGCCTGCGATCGGGTATGATTTTACGTTCTCGGCAACATCGAAGAATAGTTCGTGGTTCTTGAGAAAATGCCAGTCTCCACTAATATGCGGGAGGAACGCGCGGGCAGTTGTTACCGTGCCGCTGGCAAGGGCATCCGTGCCAGTATAGGCTGGAATGTTGGTGGTTTGATCGCCAGTTACGGATTGCCAGAGGGATTTGAAGCCAAAATGCAGGCTTACATTCGGCAGGACGCGATAGGTGTCCTGAACGAACGCCGTGAAGCTATTGGACGAGAAGCTGTCGCCCCACAAATGGGCCGTTGGGTCAGGCAAGGATCCCATCGAGTTGATCGGGTTACCTTCGCCAAGAACTGGTTCCTCGTAGGCGTTGCGGCCTACATTCACATGATAATGTTCGTACCAGATACCAGCGCTCAGATCATTATTGGCGATCTGGTAATGTAGGGCTGAGGTGAAGCCTCCGCGCTGGGCATGTTCGAGGGTGATCTGGTCGAAAATCGGAGATCCATTCGGCATTAAGCCATCCGAATACCACGGATAGGGGCTGGCCCATGTGCCGCGTCCATACTGCCCCTGCGCATAAACGGTCGATTTCCAGCGTAGGCGTGATGTCAGGGCGAAGTCCATGTTCAGGCCACCAAGATAGTCACGTTCGACCGTCCCGCCATCATAATATGAGGCATCATACGGGTCCGAGAGCTTGCTGTAGCCAGCAGGAAGGGCTCCTCCTGGCTTGTTGTTGGCGGCAAGTGCCAGCTTATAGGCTTTCTCATAGGCTTTGGGAGTGCCGATGAAATTGTCCAGACTGGAGCCATAGTTGTTCAGCATGTCAAACGACAGATCCTGATATTGATACTGATCAAGGTCGCCCCAGTCGAAGATAGCGGAGATATGGCTGTCTTCTCCGATGGGCTGCACGATCTTGGCATTGACCTGCTGCATGAACTGATTGCCGCCACCTTTCCATTTATTAAGGTTGTTGCGCATGTAGGAGGCATACATCCGCGTACCGGTCTTGTTGAGGTCTCCGGTATCGAAACGAATGAAGGTGTGCATGTTCATGCTGGACCCGAAGGTTTGGGCGATTTGGCCGCCAGCTTTATGCTTCGGGTCGCTGGAGAAATATTCGATCGATCCACCAAGGTTGGAGGTGCTGGCAATAGCTTCTGCGCCTGCGCCTTGGGAAATCACCATATGCCCGATATTCTCGGAAGCGATGGCATTAATGATATTGAGGCCGTTGAAGGAATGGTACTGCTGATCCCCAAGTGGGATGCCATCAAGGGTCATGCCGACCTGATTCTGCAGGAAACCATGCATGAAAAACATCTGCGACCAGATGTCTACACCCTGTGCGTCAGCAGATTGGAGCATGATGCCTGGCAGCTTTCCCAGCACTTTGAGAACACTGGTTCCAGGTGTTTCAGCGCGAATAGCTGCCGAACCCACCACTTCCTGCACACCATGTGATCGATGAGCACCCGTGACGGAAATGGCTTCGCTTGAAGACTTGATAACGGCGGTTTTCCGGCCGGATGCAGTCGGAACGCGCCTTGATTTATCCGTTGTAGGCAGACGGTTTGTGGGGTGATGCGGCATTGCTGCTGCGTTCACACTGAAGCTGAGAATTGAAATGGCAATGACAAGAGGGGGGCGGTACCCGGATAGCATAATATGGTCGTCTCCTCGTAAGAGCGGGAAGATGTGCCCCCTCGGTTCGATACGAATGTGTTACATTTTTTCTCTACCAAATATCGTGATGCGCAGTCTTGACGGGGCGACACACTTTCTTGACAGGCCGTAATGATGGCGTGCGTCTTCAGGCCTCGTTGTAAGGAATAAGGAATGGTGCTTCTATCGACCGAAAATTCAGCCTGATCCACAAACGGAAGAGTGCTGATACTATGGTCCAAGGTGATACCAGACTGCACGAAGGCTCACTCGGCCAGAGTAACAGGAGGTGATGCGTAGGTGCTTAGCCCTGAGTTTCAAGGATTAAATTAATGATGAATTTTTCCGGTTCGAGATGTTGTCAGTGAGTACTGATTATAATGGAGATAAGTTGCGTAGCCGTGAGGGAGGAGCCAGTTCTTAGTTTTTCTTTGACGGAATCGTTCCATCATCCTGCCGTTTCGCCTTGATAAATTTCAGCCTCTAGCGCGCATGGCGGTCCTTGAGGGACCGCTTTGCGGGGTTGTCCTTGCAAGCCTGATGATACGGTCCGCTCAGAGACCCGCCTTCTCCGCGTTTATATTGCGCTATTTTGGAGCAGCCACCAGCGTTGCGTCCAAGATCTGACCTGACATCAGTAATAACTGGCGTTACGTAGGGAGGCATCAAAGCGATTAAACAGTACGTCACTTACACCAGTCTGTGTCAGTCGTTCGCGAAACAGCCAAACCGTTTGGGCATCAGGCACGCGGTGCAATAGCCCAGACCAAGGAAACGCATAAAGGAGAGTAGGTCGTTTATGAGGTATGCCGTCCGTTCGTCGGGCAGGTTGTTCAGCGTCTGGATCACCAGGATCTTGAACATCAGAACCATATCAAAGGGCGGACGGCCGCGTTTGCTGCCGTCCGCATACGCCAGAACCTTGTCCAGATCAGGGCGGGATGCCTCAAAATCCACAGTCCGGGAAAATGCTTCAAGCTGAACCCCCAGCCTGCTCAACCGGACAAGGTGCTCTTCAATATCAAAGAAGCCCGGAGGCTTTATGATTCATCCTCCTATATCACTATAAGAGGTATGGAATCATAGATATGAATGAAAAACCATGGGTTTTGAGAACACTCCAGATCAGTCGATTGAAAATCATCAAGCGCACGATGTTTGGCAGAGTGGGCTTCGAACTCCTAAAGCTGCGTGTGCTTTCACTCTTACAATGCAAAAAACCATACACTTTGCGGAAGAGCCTACTCCTTAATGAAAATCAGCAGAGAGAGCACAGTCAGATCTGTCTGTTCACCATTACCCACTCCTATGTTGAGGACTGGGTAATCACAGTGAATACAATTTTCGACTGTTTAGTGATTTTATATCAGAGTTTGTCTAACGCGCTCGACAGGTCTTCAATCAGATCACAGATGTCTTCCACACCAGCCGAGTATCGGATCAGGCTTTCAGGAATGCCGGCAGCCTGACGTTCTTCCGCGCTGAGTTCCACATGGCTGGTAGTTTTTGGGGGGCCAACCAATGTGCCGACAGAGCCAAGGCTGGCTGCCTTGTGGGCGTAGCGCAGGCTTTCCAGCAAAACGACAACCTTGTCAAAGTCGCCTTTGACAGAAAAGCTGAGCATTCCACCAAAAGCCTTCATCTGCTTTTTGGCAACGTCATGTCCCGGATGTGTCGCTAGGCCCGGATAAAAGACCTTGTCAATTTTGGGATGGTGAGAAAGAAATTCTGCAACTTTCATGCCATTTTCATTATGGCGTTGCATCCTCAGTTCCAGAGTCTTCATTCCTCGTAAAATCATATAGGCCGACTGTGGATGCAGCGTTGCACCCGTAATCTCACGATAATGAAAAATCGTATCGATCAGATCTTTCCGGCCGACGGCCAACCCGCCCATTACATCAGAATGGCCGTTCAGATATTTTGTGGCGCTGTAAACCACAATATCGGCTCCTAGAGCAAGGGGAGTCTGGTTGATCGGGGTGGCGAATGTATTATCCACAATTACAATCGCACCCTGGGCATGGGCGCATTTGGCAAGGCGCTCAATATCCAGAACTTTCAGCGTCGGGTTGGTTGGTGATTCCAGATAAACGACCTTACAGCCTTTTGCGATCTCACGTTCAATAAGATCATAATCTTCGGTATCACACAGGCAGACATCAACATTTATGTTTGGCAGAAACTCGATAAAAATCTTGTTTGTGCCGCCATATGTATCCTTGATTGTCACAACACGGTCGCCCGGGCCCAAAAGAGCCAGCAACGTATTGCTTATGGCCGCCATGCCCGTGGAAAAGCTGGTTGCTTCTTCTCCACCGTCCATGATTTTTATTTTCTCTTCAAGAACACGTACCGTCGGGTTTGTGTTTCTTGAATAGATATGGCCGGGTTTTGCCCCCGTGGCGACGGAAAACCATTCCTCCATATCGTCATAGCCGAATGCAACGGAATTATAGACCGGCACGCATATGGCACCTTCGGAAAAAACGTCACTTTCTCCGGCCCAAACGGATTCTGTGCCAACACCCACGTTTTTCATAGCGTATACCTGAACAGAAGAGATTTCATTGAAGCGGCGGACGTTCTGATTTCATCCATTTTCTGGCTGCCACGCAGTCCGGAACCATTTCATCATTATGTTTCCTTCTTGTAACAAAAAGTGGAGAACGTCTCGATCATCAGAGTATAGGGCTATCCATAAACATATTTACTGCGTAATCTTCCGATTATGATATGATATCGTTCGTAATGATGTATTCGATGAGGATTTCCGGCTTATGAAGCTTTATGACCGCATTGATGCGAGTATTCTTGAGATCGTTCAGAAAAATAACCGTCTGACATCTCAGGTTATCGGAGATCAGGTTGGCTTGTCTGCCACAGCCTGCCAAAGGCGTTTGAAACGGCTTCGTGATATTGGTGTGATTGAAGGGGATGTCTCGATCATTTCCGCGCGGGCAGTAGGGCGCCCGATTCAGATGATTGTTCTGGTCACTCTTGAACGTGAACGGTCTGATATTATTGATCGTTTCAAAAGAGCACTGCGTATTACGCCTGAAATTGTCAATAGCTTTTATGTGACAGGTGAAACAGATTTCGTTCTGTATGTTACTGCCCGTAGCATGGAGGATTATGAAGTCTTCACCAGAAACTTCTTCTATGAAAACCCAGATATCCGAGGTTTCAAGACTCTGGTGGTCATGGACAGGGTCAAGGCAGGTTTTTCGGTCCCTGTAGAAGTTCCTGATGAGGATTAGTACCGTTATCAGGAGCTGACAGAACACTCGGCATCATGCTGTATTCTTGCTTGTGCATGCGAAGAGTGTTTGAAAGTTATGTCAGATCCTGATGGAGGGGTTTCCTTGCCATAACATAGAGGATTTTTCTATTTCTTTTTTAAAAAGACCATTTTGTGGATTATCTGCCCCTCATTTCATAAAGTTGTCTTTTCCCATAGGTCATAAGCCATTGTAGCAATAACAGTGTCCTGAACACCTGTTCCAGTCAGATCGGCTACAGTAATCTCATCCGATGCGCGTCGGCCAGAGTGGTTTCCGTTCAAAACGGCTCCCAGTTCTGTGGAGCGGGAAGGATCAATGGTTAGGCCGCTTTCCAATGCATGATGAAGCTCCCCAAGACGAGTGGTTTGAGGGAGACTATCAGCCACATAAAGGGATGCGTGAGAAATAATGGCCGGGTCTAATTCATTCTTGAATTCGGCATCTGATCCCATGGCGGTAACGTGCTGACCAGGCTCCAGCCAATCCTGTAGCAGAATGGGGCTAGCTGATGGTGTTGTCGTGACGAGTATATCGGCCCCTTTGGCAGCTTCTGCTGGGTTGGCATAAGCCTGAACGGGCAGACCATATTCTTTTTCACACCATTCAGCAGTTGCTTGCGCCTGCTCCGGGCGGCGCGCCCAAATCCGTGCCTCGGTGATGGGGCGTACCAGCGTCAGGGCTTCCAGTTGCAGGCGTGCCTGTAAGCCTGCACCATACATAGCAGCAATATGGGAATTCGGGCGTGATAGCGCGCGCGCTGCGACACCACCGGCTGCTGCAGTCCGTATATCCGTCAGATAGCCGTTATCGAGCAAAAGAGCTTTTGTCAGACCTGTTTCTGCATCCAGAAGAACCATCATGCCGCTTAGGCTCGGTAGCCCCAAAGCGCTATTTCCAAAAAAACCAGAGCTTATTTTGACAGCAAAGCTTTGAACCCCTTTAACATAGGCTGTTTTGACATCCACTTCCCCACGATCGGGAATATCAAGCCGCAGGATATCGGGCATCACAACATTGCCCTCGGTCAACGCTTGGAACCCATCGGCTATGGTATCAATCAGCGTTACATCCAGCTTTATCAGTGAACGCAGTTGAAGTTCGGTCAGAATTTGCATGCTCATATCTTCTGGTATTCTGAGACGAGCTTCTGATGCACACCCATGTCGATGTTTCTCCCAGAAACAACAACAGCTACCGTGCCAGATGGGTGCACTTTCCCTGCCAGTAAAGCTGCAATTCCAACAGCTCCGGCTCCTTCAACAATTTCCTGTTCCTGCCAGTAGGCATGACTAATGCCAGCACTAATCTCTTCTTCCGTCAGAAGGATAATGTCATCAAGATATGTCTGGCACAGATTAAACGTGTAGTGGTTGGGAATACCGATGCCACCGCCAAGAGAATCTGCCAGTGTCGGCTCTTCCGTTACCACAACAGGCTTGCCAGCCTGAAGACTGGCCGCCATGGCAGCGCCCTTTTCCATGCTGACCCCAATAACCCGAATGGAAGGTTTGACTGATTTGGCCGCCATGGCCACACCCGCGGCAAGTCCACCTCCAGAAAGAGGAACAAGAAGGGTATCAACCTCGGGTCTATCTTCCAGAACTTCCAGTGCGATTGTACCCTGTCCGGCAATCACGCGCTTATCATCAAATGGCGGAACCGGAAGCAATCCTTCAGAAAGAACAAGCCGATCAACTTCCTCCTGCGCATCATCCTGCGAGGACCCAACGATTTTTATGTCTGCACCAAGCGCCCTTACAGCGCTGATTTTATTTTCAGGAACAAGTTTCGACATGCAGACAATGCACGGTTTTCCCATCTGCTGTGCCGCATATGCCAGTGCGCGGGCATGGTTGCCGGTTGAGGCAGCAACAAATCCTTTTGCCGTCTGGCCAGAGAGAAGAAGCGTGTTGCTGACACCGCGTAATTTGAAACTTCCGGTGGTTTGACGAGTTTCCAGTTTCAAAAAAATAGATGAGGCTTGAGTCGTAGATAATGATGCCGACGAGATCAACGGTGTCCGAACAATTCGTTCCCGTAGTCGTCCTGCGGCGGCTATGACGTCACTTAGTACAGGCAGTGTCATGATGAAAGTTGTTCAGAAAAATACGTCGTCACGCCGATTTGTTTTACAGATGATCTCTTGTAATCTGTTTGTAAAGAAAACAGGAAATCGGGTTTTGTTCTGTAAAGCCTTGCGATAACGGGCAAAGCCCCCTTTTTTGGAAGTTTCATCTGTTTCCTGCTCACGTGCCTGACGAATCGTTTCCATAGCACTGTATCATGATGCTGAACTGTTTTCCCGCATTTTGATACGTTGACGATATGGATTTCTACGCATATATGAAAATTAATGCAGAATTTCATCGCCAAAAGAGACATCGGAATGGCTCTTCTTTTTGTTATTTTTTAGTAACGTTATGCCTCTGAGGGATATTCTCTGCGATACCGCATTCCTATATGAATGAGATTGTAATGATAATAAAACGATTTTTCTCAATTATCGTTTTTTTTAGGAATGCAAAAAATCCTTACGTTAAAAAACAGGGAGGTCACTCAAAACGCTGGTCGGGATACTGTTCTGAAAGAGGATGGGGCTAAGGACTGCAGCCAGTATCTTTCAACGCGTGGACGCAACGTTGCCAAGGAGACTAAAACAGAGGCGCATGCTTCACTACGAAAATATGTGAGAAGTACGCTTATAGCGCATATTATCCTCTCATATTTGCATCGATATGATGCAAAGAGTCTCCCGCGCTTTGTTATTCTGGTTTCGATATGAAACTGGAAAAGGCGCGATCCCCAGATCTTCTCGGAATGCTTTCTCCAGCCATGCCATCGCTGTGAGATACGCCCAATACGTAATCTGGGTTTTCGTTGCCGACTGTTTCCTGACGAGACGCATGGACCAGTGGCCCTTGGCCTTTGATGAGGAACGTACGGATGAAACAAAGCACTTTGTGCCCTTTGCTTTTATGCTCGACGCTATTTGTGTCGGTCGGGGGCTCTGAAAGTCTCGCAGCTGAGTCGCATCAGAAAGCGAAGGGCCATGTGGCGTTGCCCAAACAGGCCGGCGTCAAAAAGATTACGAGAGCAAAGGGCCGAGCGCGCGCAGCAATCTCTTCTGGAGAAGAGTCTGTAAATGTTGTCACGCGCCGCGCCTCCCATGGCTCCAATGAAATCATGACGGCGCGTGACATAGAAAAATTTGTTCCTGGCACCAATCCTCTCAAGGTGATTGCGCAACAGCCGGGTGTGCTCTTAACAGCAGCCGACCCTATGGGGCAGGATAGCTGGGCGACACAGCTCTACGTTCGCGGTTTCTTTCAGGACCAGATTGGCTTTACCCTTGATGGTATTCCACTTGGCGAGCTGACTTACAGAAACTACAATGGTCTGGGCATCAATCAGGCGATCTCACCTGATAATATCAGTCGGATGGATGTCTCGCAGGGGGCAGGGGCGGTTGATACCCCCAGCACCAATAATCTCGGCGGTGCGATTAGCTTTGTTTCCATGGACCCGACACGGAAGCGGCAGATTGATATTAGCCAGACGTTTGGAAGCAATAGTGCTTTTAGAACATTCGTGCGTCTCAATTCCGGCGATCTCAACGCGTCCGGTACACGGTTCTTCGTTTCCTATGCGCGTAGCAATAGCGAAAAATGGAAAGGTTCCGGCCCGCTGTTTGATCAGAAAGTGAATGCCAAATTGGTTCAGCCGGTTGGTGAGAACAGTGAAATCTCGGCATTTTTTGACTGGGACGACCAGCAATATCTCAGCTATCAGGACCTTTCTCTTAATTATCTGCACACATTGGGGCCACGTCTGGATAATTTTTATCCAAATTATAAAGGGGCTTATCTTGCTGCGCAGGGTATTTTCACAAACGGGCAGGATAAAAGCAATGATCCGCTGGATGCCATGTTCTATGATTCAAGTGCAATCGCTCGGGATTATCTGGGTGGGCTAAAAGCGCATATTACACTTGCCGACAACCTGACATGGGATAGTGTTGCGTATGGTCACTCAAACCTTGGATGGGGCGGCTACGCCAGTCCATTTGCGTCCTCACCAAATGGTGCCCCCCTGCGTTATCAGGAACATCAAGGATCCATTGCCCGGTATGGCTTTACGACGGGCGTAACATATCAGATCGCTCACAACACGATTAACAGTGGCGTATGGTATGAAAATAACCGTTATATGATGGATTATTTTGCGTATCAGATGCCGCTCCTTGGTGAAGGAAAGCCATTGAATCCGCTCTCCATGAGCAGTTTCAGAAATCCGATTGGGCAATTGTGGGGCACAACGTACAACACAAACACGTTTGAATATCACCTTCAGGACACCTACCGTATTCTCAAAAATCTAAGCGTACACGCTGGCTTCCGCTCCATGCTGGTTACAACTCATGGTGGTGCAACAGCGAATGATGTGGCTTATACAGGGCAGTCTGAGCTTCCTTCTGGTTCCTTGACCACAGCCGCCGCTTTTCTTCCGCACATCAGCGCCAACTGGCGTTTCCTGCCGGGGCACGAACTCTATTTTGATATCTCCCAGAACAAGCGCGCTTATGCTCAGGGTGGTTATCAGATGGGCCAGGCCTGGGGTGTAACCAATCAGGCAACGTTCCATGAATTGCAGAAAACCATCAAACCCGAATCAGATTGGGCTTATGAATTGGGCTATCGTTATAATTCCAACCTGATTTCGGCGTCGCTTAATCTCTATCGGGTTAATTTTTTCAATCGTCTTCAATCCATGGCATCCGCATCCATTGTCGATCCGGTTTCTACCGTTGTGAATGTTGGATCCGTTACGATGAACGGTGTTGATGCTGCTTTTACAATCAGGCCAATAAAGAACCTTTCCATATATAACAGTATTTCCTATAACGATTCTCGTTACGGATCGGATATAACATCGGCGGGTGTGGTGTATCATCAGGCGGGAAAGAAGGTCGTGAACTACCCGGATTTCATGTACAAAGCGGGTGTGGATTATACCTATAAACGAATGTCGGCCCATTTTGATGTCAATTATATTGGCAAACGGTATCTGAGCTATATGAATGATACATCCGTTCCGGGCTACTGGCTTGCCAATCTTGGGGCAAAGTATCAGTTGGGAACAAAAGGCTTCCTGAAAAACATGACGTTTGAATTCAACGTCTACAACCTTTTCAATTCCTCTTACATCAGTACGATGGGAGAGAATGGAAACCCCTTTATGGGAGATTATCAGAGCTTCATGATTGGTGCGCCCAGACAGTATTTCGGGACAGTACGTGCCAGATTCTGACAAACGATATTCGGAAACTGTTTTATAAAATAGCCTGTCTTCACTTTTTCAGAAAGAATGTGTGATATGGATCATGCAAGGTTGAGATTTTCCCGCGAAGAATATGCTGCGCGTCTTGAGAAGACACGTCAGGAAATGAGCCGACGCAATGTCGATCTTCTGATCGTAAGTGATCCATCAAACATGGCATGGCTGACGGGATACGATGGATGGTCATTCTACGTTTATCAATGCGTCATTGTTCCCTTGTCGGGAGAGCCAATCTGGTTCGGTCGGGAACAGGATGCCAATGGTGCGCGCAGAACAGCGTGGATCAGTGAAGAGAATATCCTTGGTTATCCTGATATCTATGTTCAGTCACCAGAACGCCATCCAATGACTTATCTGGCAGCCAAGATCTCGGAACGGGGGTGGCAGGCTGCTACTATTGGCGTGGAGATGGATAATTATTGGTTTTCTGCTGCCGCTTATGCCGCGTTAATGAAGGGTCTGCCAAATGCCCGGTTTTTGGATATAACTAGTCTTGTCAACTGGCAGCGCGCGGTAAAAAGTCCGCAGGAAATTGTTTATATGCGGCGGGCAGGTAAGATCGTCGAGAATATTCATTCCAGAATCTATGAAAAAATAGAACCAGGAATGAGAAAATGTGACCTGGTTGCAGAGATTTATGATGCAGGGCTTCGTGGCACAGCGGAGTTTGGTGGAGACTACCCTGCAATTGTTCCTTTGCTGCCATCTGGCACAGATGCGTCGGCTCCTCATCTTACATGGGATGACCGTCCTATGCTCAAGGGTGAGGGCACTTTTTTTGAAGTTGCCGGATGCTACCATCGGTATCACTGCCCGCTTTCCAGAACAGTCTTTCTTGGTAAGCCAACACAGGCTTTTCTTGATGCGGAAAAAGCGACTCTTGAGGGTATGGAAGAGGGGCTTCTGGCGGCAAAGCCTGGCAATTTGTGTGAAGATATTGCCAATGCCTTTTTCGATGTTCTGAAAAAATACGGAATCAAAAAAGATAATCGGACAGGATATCCTATTGGTCTGTCCTATCCGCCAGACTGGGGCGAACGCACGATGAGTTTGCGGCCCGGAGACAAGACTGAATTGAAACCCGGAATGACGTTTCATTTCATGACTGGTTTATGGCTGGATACAATGGGTTTTGAAACAACCGAAAGTATTCTTATTACCGAGACAGGGTACGAGTGTTTGGCAAATGTGCCCCGCAAACTGTTTGTGAAGGACTGAGCGCCGCATCATGACGGATACACAGCTTGATTCCCCT
This sequence comes from Acetobacter tropicalis, assembly GCF_001580915.1. Classification (GTDB taxonomy): domain Bacteria; phylum Pseudomonadota; class Alphaproteobacteria; order Acetobacterales; family Acetobacteraceae; genus Acetobacter; species Acetobacter tropicalis. Next base: position 34,823 of record NZ_LHZQ01000202.1, read on the forward strand.
ATTGTCGCTACCGTTCCGTTTGATAAAGACGGTATTCATCATGGCTTCCTCCGCCTGCCTTACAGCCGTGATGATTCCGCCTGGGGATCAATCATGATTCCCCTAACAGTTGTGCGTAACGGGGAGGGGCCAACCGCTCTTTTGACCGGTGGTAATCATGGCGATGAATATGAAGGGCCTGTTGCGCTATTTGGGCTTGCGCAAGAAACTGATCCTTTAGATGTTTCTGGTTGTGTCATCATTGTCCCGGCAATGAATTATCCTGCCTTTCGTGCAGCCACACGTACCTCGCCTATTGATCGTGGGAACATGAACCGCATTTTTCCCGGCCGCCCGGATGGCACGGTGACAGAGAAAATTGCGGATTATTTTCAGCGCGTTCTATTGCCCATGTGTGATATTGTTCTGGACTTCCATTCTGGTGGTAAAACACTGGATTTTATTCCATTTGCGGCGGCACATGTTTTACCTGATCCTGTTCAGGAAGAGAAATGTTTCTCTGCTGTCAAGGCTTTTGGAGCTCCCTATTCATTAAAAATGGTCGAAATCGATTCACGCGGAATGTTCGATACAGCCATTGAAGAGATGGGAAAGGTATTTGTCACAACCGAACTTGGCGGTGGTGGCACGGTTTCAGCAAGAACAGCGGAAATTGCCCGGCAAGGCGTGAGGAATGTCCTGCGGCACGTGGGTATCCTTGCGGGTGACGTTGTGACGTCACCTACGCAGTGGTTGGACATGCCGGGAGATGAGAGTTTTGTTTTTGCAGAGCAGGACGGTCTTCTTGAAATGTGTGTTGATCTTGAAGCTCCGGTAAAAAAAGGTCTGACAATAGCGCGCATTCATACAATTGATAGAACTGGTGTCGCACCGACACGCATTCTTGCGCCCTGTGATGGTATTCTGATTGCTCGGCACTTTCCAGGCCTTATAAAAATGGGTGACTGTGTGGCATCTTTTGGCGTTGTAATAGAAGATTTATGATCATCATGGAGCAGATAGCCGCGTCACGTCCGATGGTACAAATTTCAGACGTTTCAAAGGCGTTCAACGGTATATCGGTTCTTGATGGTTTGAACCTGGAAATTCCCATAGGCCAGAAAGTTGCTTTGCTTGGCCCTTCAGGGTCCGGAAAAACGACAATCCTGCGTCTTCTCATGACGCTGGAAACAATTGATGCAGGCCAGGTGCGGATTGAAGGTGTTCCGATGTATGAGGGAGCACCTGACGCGCCATGCCTGCTTCCCGAAGGCCAGATTCGTGCTGTTAGATCACGAATTGGAATGGTATTTCAACATTTCGGTCTTTTTCCGCATTTGAATGTTCTGAATAATATCGCACTTCCTCAGATCCTCAATGGCCAGGCAGGAAAGACTGAGGCAGAGAACCGAGCACACGAGCTTTTGCAAATGGTTGGATTAGGGGAAAAGGCCTACCTTCTTCCTGACCAGCTTTCTGGCGGCCAGAAGCAACGGGTTGCTATTGCACGGGCGCTAGCTCTTCAACCTGATATTTTGCTCTTTGATGAACCGACTTCAGCCCTTGATCCGCAGCGCGTTTCTGACGTCCTAGATCTGCTTAACATGATTTGTCGGAAAACTGGCACCACCATGTTGCTTGTAACTCATGAAATGGAGTTTGCCCGGCAGTTTGCCGATCGTATCCTGTTTTTTGATCACGGTCAGATTGTCGAAGATGGCGCACCGGATGTGGTGTTCACCAATCCAAAGGATAATCGCACACGGGCCTTTCTGGGGCTCCCTGTCATAGATGTGTGATACGGAATATGATTTCTTTTTCAAAGAAAATAAAAAAATATAGTTTTATTTTAGGGATTTCTCTTTCATTTTTGTACTTTATCCATTCAGCAGATTGCCGAGCAAACGGTGAGAGCCGCCCAACGCGGCTGGAAAAATTGCAAAAACGTGGGTATGTACGAATTGGTCTGTCCAATGAACCTCCCTGGACAGTAATTGATGCAGACGGGCAGGTGGGTGGTGCTGGCCCAGACCTGACTCATGCTGTGTTTCAACGAATGGGGGTTTCAGAACTGCAGGGTGTGTTGTCAACTTTTGGCGGCCTGATTCCAGGGCTTCTGGCCGGACGAAGTGATGCAATCAGCTCAGGTTTGTTTATCCAACCCGGCCGGTGTCAAGCCGTTGCTTTCTCAGAACCGGACTTATGTGACCGAGAAGCATTTCTCATGAAAAAGGATATGCCTCTTGCACTAAAAACCTACCGTGATTTGGCGACAGACTCCTCGCTGCAAGTGGGCGTGCCCGCAGGAGGTACGGAGGAACGAGAGGCGTTGGCTGCGGGGGTTCCAGCGAGCCGCCTTGTTCCCGTTCCAGATGGTCCTAGTGGAATGATCATGCTTCTGGCAGGCCGCATACAGGTTTATTCCTTACCTGCATCTTCTGCACAGCATCTGGTTGATCTCTGGCGTGGACAAAAATTTTCTCTTGTGACGGTAGAAGACGCGCCGGTTATGTGTGCCGGAACAGCGTTCAGCCCGAATGCTGTTGACCTCAGGGATGCTTATGATCATGTGCTGGCAAAACTGAAGGCCGACGGGACGTATGACCGGATCTTGCGGGCGCACGGCTTTGATCCCTCTCTCGCGCGTGGTCATACGCGAGAGGAGTTTTGTAGGGGGAAAGAGTCCTTATGACAGAACTCGTTTTATCTGATCTGCTCCGCTCTGTTCTACGTGGGCTGGAAATTACGGTCATTCTGACAATTTCCGGTAGCATTCTCGCTTTTGTGTGCGCGTTCGTTTTTGGTTTGGGTCGTGTTTCGCGGTGGCGTTTCATTAGAGTTTTCAGCGTTTGCTATATTGAACTTTTCCGCGGTACGTCGGTGTTTGTTCAGGTTTTCTGGCTTTATTATGCTCTTCCGGCATTCGGGTTGTTACTATCGCCTTTGCTTGCTGGCATCCTGGGGCTGGGTCTCAATGTTGGTGCGTACGGGGCAGAAGTTGTTAGAAGCGCAGTGCAGGCGACTGGCCGAGATCAGTATGAAGCCTGTTGTGCGTTAAATTTTACCCGGTATCAGACATTCAGATATATTATTCTGCCGCAGGCTTTTCCCCGTATGTTGCCTGTGTTCGGCAATAATATGGTCGAGTTGATGAAAGCCAGCTCTATTGTCTCGTTAATATCGTTGTCAGATATTACTTTTCAGGCACAGCAGTTCCGTATCCGGACGGGGCAGACTTTTCTTCCATTTGCAGTGACGCTGATTGTTTATTTTATTCTCTATCTTGGCATTCTTTTCTTTATTCGTTCTGTAACGCGATTGGCTAACCCTCAAAAGGTGAAGGTATAATAATATGACGTGGGATAACCATTTTGTCGTCATGGTCTTCCCTTATCTGCTGAAAGGGTTGCAAGTTACTATCATAGCAACTCTCTGCTCATTCGCTGTGGCGGTGTGTCTAGGGCTGGCAATCGCCGTCCTTGAAAAAATAACCCGAGGGCCAATTTTTTTTCTGATCTCTGGTGTCACACATTTCATTCGTGGCACACCGCTTCTTGTTCAGCTTTTTTTTCTTTACTATCTTCTGCCGTACGCAAATATCACGCTTCCAGCGTTTGGTTGTGGAATTTTGGGTTTTGGTGTTCATTACGCAACATATCTGTCAAATGTTTATAAAAGCGGAATTGAAGCAATTCCCGTATTGCAGTGGGAAGTGAGTAAAGCCTGCAATTTTTCGCCTTTCCAAACATGGCGATATGTTATTCTCCCTCAGGCCATCCGTTCTGTACTTCCCGTTCTGGGCAACTATTTCATTGCTCTGATCAAGGAAACACCGCTTTTGTCGTCAATTTCTGTTATGGAAATGATGGGAGAAGCCAGTTTGTTTGGCGATATGCACTATCGCTACCTTGAACCCATTACTATGGTCGGAGTGCTGTTTCTAGCTCTTGGTATGGTTGCCAGAGGTTGCGTTGGAAGTATGACGAGGATTCTCGGTGTGCTGCGTGAAAAAGACGATCATTCTGCGTCTTCTCTCAAGGGGCCTTATGAAAATTCTAAAATGGACCCGTCTGAGAATCTTATCTCGTAAAACGTAACAGAATAGAAATTAATTAACGCAAATAAATCCATTTTTTCAGAAATAATGGAGATTCACTGTATTTTATTATTTGACGAACATGACCTGCTATCATTTATTTGCCCAGATGTCCTGTTGGAAGAGCGGTTGTGTATTTGATCTGGCTCAGGGCGAAGCTTGAGCGTATATTGGAGACAACAGGAATTTTTGTTAGGAAATCCAGAATCAATTCCTGAAATTTCACCAGGTCTTCAACAACAATACGCAGCATATAATCAGACTCTCCGGACATAAGATAACATTCCATGACTTCGGGTCTGGTTTTTACGGCCTTGTTGAAAATCTCAAGAGAGTGTTTGTCCTGATGTGTTAAAGACACGTGGACGAAGACATTCACTGCCAAGCCAAGTGCCAGTGGATTCACAATGGCGACCGATCGCTGAATTACGCCCTGATTTTTCATCTCATTGACACGGCGCCAGCAGGGAGAGGCTGAAATTCCTGCTGCCATAGCAAGATCGTTATTGCTGATTTCACAATTTTCCTGAAGCACATTCAGAATGCGTATGCTGGTGGTGTCCAGCGTAAAAGATGTTTCAGGCAAGATGTTCCCCTAAATTAGAGCATCAAGGTTATTATTACCAGATTATTCACAAAAACGCAAAAGATAAGTCAGATTTTCCAACAAGCCTTTTTTAATATTTCGGCACATGATGCTGCAAGGTTCTTTTTGCTTTGCAGCCCGCGAAATTTCAAAAGAACGGACTTTCTTGAATGTCGTCCTCAATGGTACAGCCAGTAAGAATTTCGGCAACAAATGAAACTAACTTCTGGTTGGGTGTTATGGTTGTGCTCTGGGGATTAAGTTGGCCTGCTATGAAAATCGCTGTTGGGCTAATGGATCCGCTGTGGATGGCAACACTCCGTTTTGCGACGGCAGGATTCTGCCTGTTTCTGTTTCTGGGGTGGCGACGTGAACTCAAACTACCCAAGCGCGGTGACTGGGCCATTCTGGCAAGTATAGGCGGCCTGCAAATGATGGCCTTCACAGCGCTTGGTGTAACAGCAATGCAGTATACAGATGCGAGTCACGCGGCACTTCTTGCTTACACAACGCCTTTATGGGGCTTGCTGGCTGGTTGGTTGCTTTTTGGGGACAGACCAACTTCAACACAGTTAATTGCACTATGTGTCGGGCTTTGTGGCATTGGTTTGATCTGTTCGCCGCTAGAGATGGATTGGAATCGTCCTGGCGCAGTGTTGGGGGCCGCTATGTTGCTTCTGGCGGCGGTAGGTTGGGCGTTGGTGATCCTGCATGTAAAGCGGCATCAGTGGGTTTCCCGTCCTATTGATCTGGCCCCTTGGCAGATGCTGTTTGCAACTGTCAGCCTGACCGCGATGTCCTTGGCTATTGTGGGTTTGCCCCATGTTAAAAGCTGGACGCCCGAACTGTGGGGACTGCTGCTGTTTATTGGACCGGTTGCAACCTCACTCTGTTTCGTAATTTCAGCGGAATATGGACGTCGTGTTTCAACGTTTACCATGTCCAATGTGACATTGGGCGTCCCGGTTATTGGCGTTCTTGCTTCAGTGGTATTCCTTCATGAACACATTACCGCTTTGCTGGCAATTGGACTGGCGCTGATTGTTGGTGGCGTTATTTTCGCGACATGGGCAGGAGGAAGAGCGCGGAAGAGTGTTGATGAAGGATGATGGAGTATCTTTTACTCTCGGTAAGTTTACGTGTTTAGCAAATTCTTTCGTAATTTCGTGACGGTGTTACGTGCTGCTCAGTTTAGCAGGAACATGTAGAGATGTTCCTGCTAAAAAAGTTTGCTTCTTATTCAGATAGATTGATCTGCTTTTAATACGGCTTCCAGCAATATGTTGCCCTTGGAGGGTTCTAGGGCCAATCCATATTCATGATTTCCAAATGGCCTGATTGCTGATTGACAGATCTCCGTGCTGATGTGTGGAGCGGACGATGGGGATCAAGCAATACGAACTGAGCGCAGCTCAATGCGAGCAGATCAGGGTTCTGTGCCCGGGAAAGTGAGTGATCCTGGGCGGACGGGATTATATAATCGTCTGTTTTTAAAAGGATGCTTATGGGTCTTGAGATCAAGCGCGTATTGGTTCGATCTGCCTGAACGCTATGGAAACTGGAAGACGCTCCATCGGCGTTTCAGTCGCTTGTGTCATGCCGGCGTGTGGGAGCGGGTATTTACCGCGCTGGCCGCCGATCGCGACAAAGCGTATATGATGATCGACAGTGCCATCGTCCGCGCCCACCCGCACGCGACGAAAGGAAAAGGCGGGGCGCAAAATCAGGCGCTGGGGCGTTCCCGAGGTGGATTGGCCACCAAGATCCACACGCTGGCCGACTCCCAGGGGCGACTGTTACGGTTCATTATCACCAGCGGTCAGCTTCATGATGCCACCCAGGCATCTGCATTGCTCGAAGGTCAGACTGCGGGCGCGCTCATCGCCGATAAGGCCTACGACTGCGATTGTTTTGAATTGCCCCGGGATTTGTGGAGACGTTTTTTATCTGATTTCATCGGCTAATGCATGTGATTTCTGTTTCCCATAAAAACGTGCTTCAGCTTCTGCTGGCGGGATGTTTCCAATGGAGGACAGGAGCCGCCAATTGTTGAACCAGTCGACCCATTTAAGCGTTGCCAGCTCAACAGCGTCCCTGTTTTTCCATGGCCCCTGCCGATAGATCCGTTCGGTTTTGTAAAGTCCGTTAATGGTCTCCGCGAGAGCATTATCATAGGAACCCTCAACACTGCCGACAGAAGCAACAAGACCCGCTTCAGCCAGTCTTTGTGTGTAGCGAATGGACACATAAGTGACAGCCGCGGTCGGAATGGTGGGTCACTTTTCCCTCAGGTTGCCTCTGGCACAGAGCCTACTCAAGGGCATCCAGCACGAAGTCGGCATGGGCCGTTGAAGAGACACGCCAGCCCACAATAACCCGGGCAAACACATCAATGATGAAGGCCACATAAACAAAGCCCTGCCAGGTGGAAACGTAAGTAAAATCCGAAACCCAGAGCCTGTTGGGGGCTGGTGCATGAAACTGGCGCTGCACCAGATCCTGTGGACAGGGCCGTGCCGGATCGGGCCGTGTGGTTCTGACCTCCTTGCCACGAATGACGCCTTTAGCCCCATCCAGCGCATCAGCCGCTCTACCGTGCAGCGGGCGACATCCAGACCTTCACGTTTGAGCTGATACCAGACCTTGCGCGCTCCATAGACGCAAAAATTATCGTTCCAGACCCTGCGGATTTCATGACACATCTCTTTGTTTTTCTGGTTGCGCAAACAGGGATTTTTCTGTCTCGCCTGATAAGGATAAGAGGCAGATGGTGCAATCGACAGAACCCTGCAGATTGACCCGACAGCATATATCTGCCGATGCTCCTCAATGAAGCGTGTCATGGCCTGAAGATGCGGTCGAGCTCTCCTTCCGCAAAATATGCTGACGCTTTGCGCAGGATTTCATTGGCCGGCCGCAGTTCGCGGTTCTCTCGCTCCAGTTGCCTGATCTTCTCCCGATCAGGAAGATCACTTACCGCAGGTGCATTGGCCCGCTCATGCAGACGGGTCCATTTTGACAGCGTGTCAGGATGAATATCCAGCTTTGGCGCTATTATCATCACTGCGGACCAGCGTGATGGATGGTTCTTCTCTTCCTCCAGAACCATGCAGGCTGCACGGTCACGAAATTCAGGCGGAAAACGCTTCGATTTGTTGCTCATGAATTCTTCTTACCTCTCGGGTCGTTCTGCCTCCACAAATCCCAGGGCAATTCACTTCCAGCGCGATTCGGAGATCTTGAAACAGTTCTGGATCAGCCCATCCGGCAGCTCCGCCTCGGGTAGCTCGGCGTCAAACACCATCTGGGTGGTGACATCGCCGACAGCCAGCACTACGGCGTCGACGAGTGCGACGGCGTTCAGGAATCAGATCGCCCATTCTCTGGCGGGCGGGGCCAATGCATCGACCTGTTCGGCCTGCCGTTCTCGGGTATGGCGGTGATCGCCATGCTGCTGACGGGCATTTCGCTGAAGAACGCCATCCTGCTGGTGGATTTCGCCATCCATGCCGAGCGCGCACGCGGCATGACGGCGCGCGAGGCTATTCGGGAGGCGTGCCTGCTGCGGCTGCGGCCCATCGTCATGACCACCTTTGCCGCCGCTCTTGGCGCGCTGCCACTAATACTGATGGGCGGCTACGGCGAGGAACTGCGTCAGCCATTGGGTATAGCGCTGATCGGTGGCCTGCTCGTCAGTCAGGCCCAGACCATGTTTACCACGCCAGCACTCTATGTGGTGGTGGGGCGGCTTATTGGGTGGAGGAGATAAATGATATGTCTGATGGCAGTAGTACGAGATTGTATTCCACATGACTTGGGTCTCATCCGGCGTAAAATAGGGTTTGACAGAATTAAAATTTACCTGCTGACAGCAGGTTCATGTCCTGCGCAAGAAGAGTTTGCGAATGATTCCTAAAAATGCTAGGAAGCCTTAGCTCTCATTGGATACCGGCATAAAATGCAGGACACAATCGCCTTTTTAACGGATATTATTGTCGATGAACGGCCTGTGCTTTTGCGCCTGATGTACCGTATCATTCGTAATAAAGAAGCAGCAGAAGACGCTGTACAGTCTCTATTTGAGAAAATTCTGCGTATTGAGCAGCCAGGCCTGATTACTAACCCCAAAGCTTATCTCTACCGTTTGGCCTCTAATCTTGCCATTGACCACGCCCGTCGTATCGGGCGGCAGGATGATGTGCAGGATAGCATTCATGACCTGCTTTGGCTGGAAGATGACAAACCTTCGGCAGAGCAGCATACGGCTGCTAAAAAACAGCTCGAAAATGTTGAAAATATTATAGAGACCATGCCAGAACCCATGAAAACCTTTTTCTACCTAAACCGTTTTCAGGGATTGACGCAAACTGAAATTGCCAGCCGCCATGGTAAATCTGTCTCTATTGTCAATCGTTATATTCATCAGGCCCTGGAAAGGTTGTCTTGCGCCAGAGATAAATGATATTCTTTTGTCAGGGTCATGATGTGTCAATATCCTGCTGATATCGCCTTGATAATATGACAATAAAAAACAACTGAGTACGGACAAATCTTGATCAGCGCGCACAATGAGATAGCAAAAACTGCACGGTTCTGGATTGTTCGCATGGCATCAGGCAAGATGACAGCGGATGAACTGTCTGAATTTCAAAAATGGCGGCATCTCTCCCCCGAACATAACAGAATTTTTGAAAGTGAGCGCACACTCTGGCGCACGCTTGCCGTTACACCCCTACAAGACCACACTTTGCAGGCCTCCGCGCACCGTATGCAGCGCAAGCATAAATTTAAAACACGTCTTTATACTCTGACCGTACTTGCTGCATCGGCAGTCTTTTTGTTGTACACACCCACCCTCAAACTATGGTTACAGGCCGACCAGTGGACCGGCACATCTGTTCGCACGGTCATGTTAGCTGATGGTTCCGAGGTTGTTCTTGATAGCAATACCGCTATTACGGTGCATTACACAGCCACTCGCCGGGATATTGGTTTACTGCGCGGGAATGCTCTTTTTAAAGTTCGGCATGACCCCGCTCGGCCTTTTCGGGTTGCAGACAGGTACGGCAAGGTGGAGGACATAGGCACTGTTTTTGAGGTGCGCGACCAGTTGGAGAAAGTGAGCGTCTCGGTTCTTCAGGGGTGTGTTGATGTGCATGGCTCCGAGTCCTCCCGTGTTGCAGCGCGTCTGCACGAAGGGGAGCGTTTTACCTATGGCGGGCATGGAGATGCTGTATTTGAGAAAAACATAAGCCCGGACGATATTGCAGTCTGGGCGCGGGGTGAGTTGATGCTGGATAACGCAACAGTACCCGAGGCTGTGCGGGCTATGGCACGCTATCTGCATGGTGCGGTCTATGTTTGGGGAGGAAAAGCAAAAGATATCCGAATAAGTGGGTCTTTTCGCCTGGACCGGATAGATGATGCACTCAAAACCATTGCGGCTACCGCAGGGCTGAAAATGCTTTATCTGCCCGGTCATATTCTGGTGTTACGGCCTTTATAATAACGGAAAAGGCCGCCTGAACAGAGTGTAGGGTACGTTTACCAGTGGTAACCAATCGTGCCGTAAACAACGCGCTGGTTACCGTAGTGGCAGAAACGGGTTGAACCGCACTGAACATATGTATTATTTGCAAAATTTGTCATGTTCAGGCGAAAATTTAACCCGTTTACGGCTTTAAATACTTCTCCTGCGTTCCAGCTCATACCCGTGTCAAACAGTATAAAAGATGGGTTTCGGAAAGAGTTGGCCTGGTCTGCCCAGCTTTTATCTTGATACCGGACACCAAAATTGACCGAAAGACCAGGGGCAAGGCTTTTAGGCAGGTGGTAATCAAGGAAGCCTGATGCCGCATTGGTTGGTTGCTGCACAAGGCGTTTACCCAAAAGAGAAACACTTTCACCAGAAATGGTGTTACCTGTTAAAGTTGTACGCGAATTGTAAACTTTATTCCATGTATAATTCAGGATAAGGTCAAGGCCCTGTGCCAGGTTGGCATGTGCTGAAACTTCAACCCCCCGGGATTTTACTTGCCCTATTTCGCTACTATATTGTGGAAAATAAGGATCACTGACCAGCACATTATTTTCAGAAAGATCATAATAAGCAACGGTCATAAAAGACTGAAGATGCGGGATCTGATATTTCAGCCCAACCTCCCATTGGTGCCCGCTTAGCGGGTCGGGTTGAACAAGGTTTCCTGCGCTATAAACCTTCCCGGTTTGCGGCATGAAAGACTTCGAATAATTGAAGTAGGGAGCAAGCCCAATTTTGGAAACATAATTGATGCCAACATTCCATGTAAACGGTCTGTTAAACATTTTTCCGTAGCCATTCCAGTCTTGCCGCCCTGCAAGGGTTACATAGAAACGCCGCCAGTTAATCTGGTCTTGAAAATAAATACCGTCTTGCCAGTAAGCATATTTTGCCGTTGTAGATTTGCCGCCCGTAGCCTGAATATAATCTGAAAACGTATATTGGTTATAAAGCGGGTTAGTAATACTGACCGCAGGGGCAGAAGCAAAGCCCCAGCTTCCCTGCGACCATTGACCACGATAATCAACGCCTACCAGAAAGGAGTGAGAAACAGGGCCAGTTTTCATTTTGTAACTCACATTGGCCGTTAACTGTGAAGAGCGCCCGTGTGCATCGCTATTACAAAATGCTGAGCGCTTCATGATGTTTTTTGTAACATCAACCGCACCAGACATCAGGCTGCAACTTCCATCACTTTGTGCATCAAACCGGGCTGTTACGTTAAACTGGAGGTTTTTTGTAAATTCATGATGAAAAAGGGCTTCCAGCATATATTGCCGGTTCCAGTTTTCATTAAAAGCCGGGTCACCATAAAATCGTGAAACAGGTATGCGGCCTGTCGGGCTTTTAATCAGGCTTCCATAGGCGGGAATGCCAATCCATGGGCTCCAGCTTTGCGGGTCATAGGCAAATTGCCCAATAAGCGTAATATCGGTTTTTTTGTCTATTTTCCATTCAATATCACCCTGTGTCGCAAGGCGTTTATAGTGGTTATATTGAGTTTGAGAGCCTTGCGTAACACCCATGCCAATAAGCCTGTACAGCACAGTGCGGCTTTTGTTTAAAGGGCCGCTCAGGTCGATCTGCCCCTGGTAGCGCCCATAATTGCCAAAGCCAATATTTGCCTGCCCTTGCGCTTTTTCTGTTGGGCGCTTCAGTGTCATGTTTATCAGGCCGCCGGGGTTGGCCTGCCCATACATGACAGAGGAGGGGCCGCTCAGCGCTTCAATCCGGTCAAGAAAAAAGGGATCGGTTACGGATGTGCCATTCAGAAGGCCATCCACAAAAGTATAGGACTCAAACCCGCGTTGATGCACAGGCTGAAACAGGCTGGCCGAGGGTGTACTGTCGTTTGCAGTCAAACTGACAACCCCAGGTGTATAACGAAGCGCAGCACCAATGGTCAGGGGTTGGAGGTCATCCATCTGCTGTCGGGTTACAACGTAAACAGACTTGGGAGTGCTGATTAAAGGTGTATCCGTGCGGGTAGCAGATGCACTGCGCGTTGCCACAAACCCTACACCGGGTCCGTAAGCAGATTGTGCGTCTTGTAGTACAGACGCTCTCCCCCCTACACGCACAGGCCCTAACATGATGGCTGAGTTTTCTTTGCCAAGAGTGGCGCTGTGAGCGCCGGTAAAACGTGGCGAAAGGCCTGAGGCCGCCGCCAGTCGGGTAAGTGCCTCTTGCGCTGTCATGGTGCCAGATATTGCCGTTGAGCGGGCGTTCCCTGCGGCAAGGGTGGGGTAGGCTACCTGCACACCAGATTGTTCAAGGTAGTGTTGCAATGCCGTGCGAAGTGGTTGTGCCGGAATTGAAAAATGGTGTGTAGCTTCGCTGTTACTTTCTGCCGCATGGGCCGCCCGTGACAGCAGGCCAGGCGCGATGGTGGATGTGAGGAGAGTAAGGTAGAGGCTCACAAGAGGGGCTGACGCGTGGCGTCGTATATCATCCATCGGCTCTGGTTTCCTAAATGCAACTGAGATGTGTTCTCAAAAAGAAAGTTATAAAAGGAAGACGAAATGAAAGTGCGGGTCTTCACATCCGGGTAAGTTTTTTTTGAGATTTTCTTTCTGCGGCAAAATCGTCTGAAAATTATGCTGGCAAATATAGAGTAATAAATGGTATATTCAGTTTTTAGGATAAAAGATGGTTTTAAAATTTTCAAATTATTATTATATATAAAATAAAATTTATACCAAAGGATACCGTATATTTAATTTAAATATTCCAAAAATAGATAATGGTAAAGCAATGGAGTGGTGTTTCGGGAGAAAGCGCAAAATCTAATGTCGGTTTAAACGTAAGGTCGGAGGGGGCTTGTCTGCTTTCATTTATAGATGGCTTGTGGCGTCCTGAAGAGGGTTGCTGTGGTGCTGGCTAACATAGTTCTGATTGTCCAGCCGAGCATTAGGGTCATCTAATCGAAGCCGAATAGGCCGGTGGTCTTGCTAAGTAGAAGGAGTGCAATCTGGAGGGTTCGAAAAACCTTTGACTGACTACTTTTGTGCCTGATTTCCTGTTTTTGACGTGTTAATTTCTGGTTCCTTAGCCTGATTTTCGCTCTGCGATTTGAGCATACAGGGGACTGCCCCCTCTGGATGACTACGCGCTCGCGCTCAATCTTTCGAGGAAGAGAAAGCGGCGCATGTTGTAGACAATATTGGCCAGTCCGATCCTCATGGTGGCCCGGGTGATACCGATGGTTCGGATGAACAGTCCCGTCTGCAATTTCTGATCGGCAAAGACATGCTCGACACGAGATCGGACCACTGACTTTCCAGCATTCGATTTCTGGATATGCCGGGGCATAGGTTTGAGATGCGGCTTTTTCCTGTGAACCTTTGAGACAAAGCTCTGCTTTTCCATGAAGTCTTCGTTGGCTTTGGAGCGATACGCCGTGTCTGCCCAGACGCTTGAGGTCGTATTGGTTTTATCCAGCAGCCCTTCTCGCAATCGCGTGCCATCACTGGCGGCGGCATCTGTCGTCTTCCATTTCTGGATG
>NZ_LHZQ01000203.1 GCF_001580915.1 Acetobacter tropicalis
CCGCCAATCAGGGGCAGGTGTACGAAAGTTTCAATCTGGCAGCCTTGCACAAGCTCCCCTGCATTTTTGTCATTGAAAATAATCTTTACGGCATGGGGACCAGCATAGAACGTGCGTCTGCATCGCACGAACTCTGGCGCAACGGAGAACCATGGGGCATTCCGGGTCGCCGCATTGATGGCATGGATATTGCCGCCGTACACGAGGCGGCCTCTGAGGCCGTTGCTCACTGTCGCGCAGGCAAGGGCCCCTATCTGCTGGAAATGATGACCTATCGGTATCGTGGTCATTCAATGTCTGACCCCGCAAAATACCGCAAACGTGAAGAAGTGGATGCCGTGCGCAAGACACGTGATCCCATTGAGCACGTTCGTCAGATTCTGTTGGATGCGGGAGTGGAAGACACAGCTCTGCGATCCATTGAGAATGATGTCAAAGCCGTTGTTAATGATTGTGCTGAATTCGCGCAGACAAGCCCAGAGCCTGATCCTGCCGAACTTTATACAGATGTTCTGCTAGAGGCTTGATCGATTATGGCTATTGAAGTTTTGATGCCGGCCCTCTCTCCCACAATGACAGAGGGCACTTTAGCCCGCTGGTTGAAAAAAGAAGGAGAGGCCGTTTCAAGCGGCGACATTCTTGCTGAAATCGAAACCGACAAGGCAACGATGGAAGTAGAAGCCGTGGACGAAGGTATTCTAGGACGCACCCTTGTGGCCGAAGGCACGCAAGGCGTTGCCGTCAATACTCCTATTGCAATTCTTGTTGCAGAAGGGGAAGAGGTTCCGGAAAATCTGGAACAGCCCCCCCCTTCTGCTGCTACCAAGACGAGTGCGCCAGAAGAAAAAGCACCTTCCGAGGAAGCCGCCCCCTCAAAAGCACAAGCGTCGGTGTCTTCCTCACTTCCAGAAGTTGAGCCCGAAAGAGAGTGGGGTGAGACGACCGAGATAACTGTTCGTGAAGCCCTCAATCAGGCAATGGCTGCTGAATTGCGCCGCGACCCAGATGTATTTCTGTTGGGCGAAGAAGTGGCTCAATATCAAGGTGCCTACAAGATTTCCCAAGGGCTTCTGGCTGAATTTGGTGAGAAGCGCATTATTGATATGCCGATTACCGAACACGGCTTTACGGGCATGGCGGTAGGGGCCGCATTAACCGGCCTCAAACCCATTGTTGAGTTCATGACCATGAACTTTTCAATGCAAGCCATTGATCATATTATAAATTCTGCCGCCAAAACCCTCTATATGTCTGGCGGACAGATGGGCTGCCCGATTGTTTTTCGTGGTCCTAATGGTGCAGCGGCACGCGTAGGGGCTCAACACTCCCAATGTTACGGAAGCTGGTACGCCCATGTTCCTGGGCTGAAGGTGATTGCGCCTTGGTCTGCCGCAGATGCCAAAGGGCTCCTGCGCGCCGCCATTCGCGACCCCAATCCGGTTGTCTTTCTGGAAAATGAAATTCTTTACGGTCGCAAATTTGAGTGCCCGACAGATGAAGATTTCATCCTGCCGATTGGCAAGGCAAAAATTGAACGTACCGGAACAGATGTTACCATTGTAGCCTTTTCCATCATGGTGGGTACGGCTCTTCAGGCTGCTGAAAAGCTGGCGGAGCAGGGCATCCAAGCGGAAGTCATCAATCTACGCACTCTTCGTCCGCTTGATACGGCAACCATTGTTGAAAGCGTGAAGAAGACCAGCCGTCTGGTAACCGTGGAAGAAGGATGGCCGTTCGCTGGCATTGGTGCGGAAGTGGCCATGCAGATTATTGAGCATGCCTTCGACTGGCTGGACGCACCGCCGGTGCGTATCGCTGGCGAGGATGTGCCCATGCCGTTTGCCGCCAATCTGGAAAAGCTTGCACTTCCGCAGCCCCAGCACATCATAGATGCCGTTAAGGGCTTGGTCTGAGGAAAACACAATGGCTATTGAAGTTCTGATGCCGGCCCTCTCTCCCACAATGACAGAGGGCACTTTAGCCCGCTGGCTCAAGAAGGAAGGGGACACTATTTCCAGCGGGGATGTTCTTGCGGAAATCGAAACCGATAAGGCGACCATGGAAGTGGAAGCCGTGGACGAAGGCATTCTCGGAAAAATCCTGGTGACAGAAGGTACGCAAGGCGTGCCTGTCAATGCGACTATCGCCATTCTGGTTGAGGAAGGTGAAGCCGTTCCGGAGGTTGCGGCACCACAAAAAGCGGCTTCTACTGCTTCCAAAATTCAAGAAACCGCTCCGGCTGAACCTGCAGTCAAGGCCGCATCGGTCCCCTCCCAGACTCCACCTGCGCTCTCCGCTGTAGGGGCAGACCGCAAGATTTTCGCATCTCCTCTTGCCAAACGGATCGCAAAACAGAAGGGCCTTGATCTCGCCGCGATAAAAGGCACAGGCCCCAACGGCCGTATCGTTCGGCGGGATGTAGAAAACGCATCTGCCAAGCCCCAGTCTGCGTCTCCTTCGGCACCAAAGTCGGGTAGCGCTGGGGCGGGTAGTAGCACGAGCGTTCCGCACTCAACGATGCGTAAGGTGATCGCCCGTCGCCTCAGTGAAGCCAAAAGCACCATTCCGCATTTTTACGTGTCGGTTGATGTTGAGCTGGATGCGCTGATGGCTCTTCGCTCCCAGTTGAATGCCACATCACCAGAAGAAGGACCCGATGCGTTCAAGCTTTCCGTGAACGACATGCTGGTCAAGGCTGCCGCAGTCGCTCTGAAACGCATCCCAACGGTCAATGCTTCCTTCACGGAAGAGGCAATGATCCTGCATGATGACGTGGATATTTCTATTGCAGTCTCCATTCCCGATGGATTGATCACCCCTATCGTCCGGCAGGCTGACAAGAAAAGCCTGAAGCAGATCAGTCTGGAAACCAAAGATCTGGTAAAACGGGCACGGGCAGGAAAGCTGAAACCAGAAGAATTCCAAGGCGGAACGTTCTCCATCTCCAATATGGGGATGTATGGGGTGAAAGATTTCTCGGCCATCATTAATCCGCCCCAGGCCGCTATTCTCGCCATCGCAGCAGGACGGAAACAGCCTGTGGTGAAGGGAAATGAACTGGCCATTGCAACAGTCATGACAGTGACACTCTCCGTTGATCACCGCGTGGTGGACGGCTCTGTAGCTGCTGAGTGGCTTTCCGCTTTCCGGTCAGTGGTGGAATCTCCCCTGACTTTGGTCATTTGATACAAGGGGACGATCATGAGCCGGACTGATTTTGATATTCTCGTTGTAGGCGGTGGCCCGGGTGGTTATGTGGCTGCACTCCGAGCTTCTCAGCTTGGGCTTTCCGTGGGGTTGGTAGAGGCTCAGCATCTTGGAGGCATTTGCCTGAACTGGGGATGCATCCCCACAAAGGCGCTTCTTCGGGCTTCTGAAATCAACCACCTCCTGCACGATCTCGGCCCTTACGGTTTCAAGGCTGATAATGTCAGCTTCGATTTCACCAAGGTTGTGGCCCGCTCACGGGCGGTCTCCAAACAGCTCTCCTCGGGCGTGGCGCATTTGCTCAAAAAAGCAAAAGTGCCTGTGTTTGACGGTTACGGCAAACTGGATGGAGTGACCTCTGACGGTAAGCGCAAAATTCTTGTCACCCAGGATAAAAACGCTCCTGTCACGTTGACCGCAAAGCACGTCATTCTGGCCACAGGAGCGCGGGCTCGTGCATTACCCGGCATAGAGCCTGACGGTAAGCTGATCTGGTCTTATCGGGAAGCGCTGGTGCCGGATGCCATGCCCGCCAGATTGCTGGTAATTGGCTCGGGGGCAATCGGCACGGAATTTGCCTCATTTTACCGGAATATGGGAGCAGACGTTACTTTGGTGGAAGTCGCGCCTCGTATTCTTCCGGTAGAAGATGAAGAGATCAGTGCGTTAGCCCAGAAAGCATTTGAAAAACAGGGCATGAAGGTCCTGACGAATGCCAAAATCGGCGCATTCAAAAAAACGGAGCAGGACGTTACAGTCCCGGTGGAAGTCAACGGTAAAATCCAGAGTTTCACTGTTGATCGGGTTATCTCTGCCGTCGGCATTGTAGGAAATATTGAAAATCTTGGGCTGGAAGGCACCAAGATCAAGGTAGAACGAACCCATGTGGTGACAGATGCCCTGTGCCGCACAGGCGAACCTGGGGTCTATGCCATTGGTGATCTGGCCGGTGCACCATGGCTGGCGCACAAAGCCAGCCATGAAGCTGTCATGTGCGTAGAAGCCATTGCAGGAAAAACTGTCCATCCCATTGATATTACAAAAATTCCGGGTTGCACTTATTGCCGCCCACAAATCGCTTCCGTTGGCTACACTGAAGCGCGAGCAAAAGAGGCAGGTTACAAAGTTCGTGTGGGCAAATTCCCTTTGATTGCTAACGGGAAAGCTATCGCCATGGGTGAAACCGAAGGATTCATCAAAACGGTTTTTGATGATAAAACCGGCGAATTGCTTGGAGCCCATATGATCGGCGCGGAAGTGACAGAAATGATTCAGGGCTATGTGATTGCCCGCACCGGGGAACTGACAGAAGCGGAACTGGCAGAGACCATATTCCCACACCCGACCATTTCTGAATCCATGCATGAAGCCGTTCTGGCAGCATACGGTGGCGCACTGCATTTCTAGACACCAAAGAGTGACTTGCTCTGTTATCTCGTGGGTGTGATGGCACGATAAGCGGAGTTGGAATGTTCTTGCCTTGACGCTCGGGAAAGGGCGTTCCAGTTCTGGTATAAATTAAGGTGTTAGCGGGTAATATCATGTCTACACGTGTGTTGATTGATCATAGGAAAGGGGGGGCCAGCAAAACCCGGCACCCTGAAAAAGCACACCGGCCCGATAACCCTATCGCCCGCAAGCCGGAGTGGATCCGCGTTAAAGCGCCATCTCATCCAGTCTATCACGAAACCCGTAAACTGATGCGGGATAACAGGCTTGTCACGGTATGCGAGGAAGCCGCTTGCCCGAATATTGGGGAATGCTGGTCACAACGCCATGCCACCATGATGATCATGGGGGAAATCTGCACACGCGCCTGTTCTTTCTGCAATGTCACCACTGGGCTCCCCAATGCTCTGGATGCAGATGAACCAGAACGGGTGGCAGAAGCCGTTGCCAAACTCGGCCTCCGTCATGTTGTCATAACGTCTGTGGACAGGGATGATCTTGTTGATGGTGGAGCGCGCCATTTTGCTCGGGTCATTCAAGCGATACGCGCAATTTCTCCCGAAACAACTATTGAAATTTTGACACCAGATTTTTTACGCAAAAACAACGCTTTGGAAGTTGTTGTTGAAGCAAAGCCTGATGTCTTCAACCACAATCTGGAAACTGTACCCCGGCTTTATCCTACCATCCGGCCTGGTGCGCGGTATTATCAGTCCTTACGTCTGCTTGATCGGGTAAAGCAGCTTGATCCTTCCATCTTCACCAAATCCGGACTGATGCTTGGGTTAGGGGAGGAGAAGATGGAACTCGCACAAGTCATGGATGATTTGCGTATTGCAGATGTGGATTTTATTACGATGGGCCAGTATCTCCAGCCTACGGTCAAACACGCGGCTGTCGCCCGGTTTGTTACCCCGGCCGAGTTTGAGGAGTATGGCACCATGGCGCGTGTAAAAGGGTTTCTTCAGGTAAGTTCCAGTCCGCTGACACGCTCTTCCTATCATGCGGATGCAGACTTCGCAGAACTACGGGCATCCCGCGCAGCCCGACTGAAAGGAACCGTCTGATGCCTAAACACGCAGAAAAGCGTGTTCTCGCGTATAGGCCGGAGCAGATTTTTGACCTGGTAGCGGATGTTGGGCATTACCCGGAGTTTCTGCCATGGTGTGTGGCAGCCCGGGTCAGATCCCGCACGGCCAAAGAACTTGTTGCCGACCTGACAGTCGGGTTTGGTCCCTTCCGGGAAAGCTTTACCTCTCGCGTCACGCTGGACAGGCCGACCTA
Source organism: Acetobacter tropicalis (assembly GCF_001580915.1). Taxonomy (GTDB): domain Bacteria; phylum Pseudomonadota; class Alphaproteobacteria; order Acetobacterales; family Acetobacteraceae; genus Acetobacter; species Acetobacter tropicalis. The sequence continues at coordinate 5,941 of NZ_LHZQ01000203.1, forward strand.
TATTACCGTCCAGTACGAACGCGGACCCTTTCGTTATCTGAAAAATATCTGGAAATTTACACCGGATGAGAAAGGGTGTCTGGTCGAATTTTTTGTGGATTTTGAGTTTCGTTCCAAAATCCTTCAGGCGGCCATCGGGGTCGTGTTTGGTGAAGCTGTGCGCTTGATGGTGTCTGCTTTTCTGCGACGAGCCAAAGATGTTTACGGCCCTCCCATCAGTACTCCCCCAACAGTGCGCGAAGAAAGATCTGTTACTTAACAGAAAATCGTTTCCCGCCGGTTACGTTTTGCCTTGTGCTACGTTGTTGTTGAAAGAACGAAAGTTCGATACATTACAAAAATGTTGGAAAATGGTTTTTTAGCCTGAAAATCATTCCGATATCTGGGATAAGGACAAACCGTCATGAAGAAACTCTTCGCCGTTGCTGCTCTCGCCTCTGCCTCAGTGGTAGCTCATCCGGTTTTTGCAGCCCCTCATCATGGCCATAAATACGAACATGCCCATAAATCAGCCAAAGCTGATAACGGCAGCGCTTCCACAGATGATTTGAACAGCAAGAGTCTGGCCGCAGCTCAGGGTGGGCAAGCTGCACCTACCAATGGTGTAATACCTCCCACCACGACGCTCCCGACAGCCCCCGGCCTGAAAACGCCGAGTGTAGATGCGCCAGTGCCTGCTTCTGGAACCGGTGTGACTGTACCGCCAGCCCCCGCTGCTCCAAAGCTGCCTTCCACCACAGAACCAGCTAACGCACCTACCGGTGGCCAGTAAGACGCTATTATTCTCTTTAGAATTTAACTGCCTCTCCGAACGAACCCCTGAAGAGTGCAAACTCCTTGGGGGTTTTCCTATTCTCTCTCCAGCCGCTGCCCTACCAGCAGCAAGGCATGCAAGGCAGCAAGGCTTCTTACTCTCGTGCGATCACCGGCGAAATTCTGGGCATCCGACACTGTAGGCCCATTTCTTACGGCAGTAGCAAACCAGACCAAGCCCACAGGCTTGGACACAGACCCTCCAGAAGGGCCTGCAATACCTGAAACTGATACAGCAACGGTTGCATCTGGAGCCATACGCAGTGCTCCCTCTGCCATTTCTGAAACAGTCTCAGCACTTACCGCACCATATTGTACGAGAGTGGTCTCTCTTACTCCAAGAACCACCTGTTTCATGAGGTTGGAGTACGTAACAAACCCTCCCTCAGTCACATCTGACGATCCTGCATGATGGGTCAGTGCGGCAGCAACCAAACCGCCTGTACAGCTTTCCGCCGTTACAATTTTCCCTTGATTTACTCGCAACAGATCCAACGTAAGAGAAGACTGAACCAACAGTTCTTCTGAAACTGCCGGCTCAATAAGAAATGGGGCATTGTGCATTAAGCACTCTCCCAAGAAGACTTCCACCACTTGCCTAGTCGCCTCAACGTTTTGATACATCCGGCGGTCATGACACCCGCAACAATGTCATCTCCCATAATACCAAGCGCATCATGGCGTCGATCGAGAACACCTACGGGGCCAGGCTTCTTGATGTCGAACAACCGGAAAAGGGCGAACGCAACAAGAGACCAGATGAGAGTATCGTCTTTTCTGACATTATCTTTCGGACAGGACGCAGCACACGCCAGAAGGCTGATCCACATACCAGCAACTTCATCAATCACAATCCAGCTATGATCTTCACCTTCGCCAGCCCGGTCTGCCGCCCACCAGCCTGCAACACTTGCCACAACAGCCCCCGTTGCGAGCACACGTGGACGATTGATAAAGGGAAACGCTACGACAAGCGCCGCGAGAGATCCAGCTGTACCTGGCGCTTTTGGTGACAAACCACACCCGGCAAATGTTGCAATAAAGCGTGAAATTTTCATGTTTTCTGGCCCAGAGCCGCATAAATGGTCATATTTTCCCACACACGCTCTACATAGTTTCTTGTTTCTGAAAACGGGATGCCTTCTATCCAGTCGATCATCTCCGCTTGAGATGCGCCTGTCCGCCCCGGATCTCCTCCTGTGGAAAGCCACCGCGCCAACCGGGTTGGGCCTCCGTTATAAGCGGCAGCTATATAGGGTACGACACCCCCAAACCGATCCTGCAAGTGAACAAGATAGGCCATTCCCAGCCGCATATTGTTATTAGGATCATGCAACCCATTTGCCGTAGCCACAGAAGCAGAAAGTCCGGCGGCACGTACCATATCTCCGGCAGTGGAGGGTTTGAGCTGCATGAGACCAATGGCGTTGGATGAACTGACGGCATCCGCGTTGAAATTACTTTCCTGCCGCATAAGACCAAGAACCAGCCCTGGGGGCAGGGAACTGGACGGGGGCGCATAGGGCTGTGGCCACCCCGCATGCAAAAGAAAAACACCTTCTCGACCCACATCCCGCGCCACGGCTACAGAAATATCTGGAAGATTGAGCTGGAGCGCCAAGCTGGAAAGAGCCAGTTTATCAGGGAGCGTAACAAGCTGCTGCCTGAGTAGCGCAAGGAAGTCCCGTGCATGGGGCCGGTCTCCCCAAGAGACGAGAATCTGTGCGGCCTGTGCCAAATCACTACCGGAAAGGCGAACCGTTTCCGCTGTCGCTACTGAAGGATCATGATCGGCCTTCAGGCGGCGCGGAACATCATCAGGGATCTCAGTTGGGGTAAGAAGCGTGGCTTTGTTGTCAGCAAGCTCAGCGGCAGCCATCTGTCCGTAAAACGTGCCGGGGTAAGAAGTCGCCTGACGGAAATCAGACTCCGCCGTTGCCTCATCATGGACAGCACGATGAACTCTCCCAAGCCAGTAAAATCCTCTGCTCTTGGTGATCAAGGAAGAAGAAGACGCAAGATGCCGGAAAAACGGCTCGGCAACGGTAGGCGCATTCTGCTTTTGCAAAGCAATCCAGCCGCTCAAAAACTCAGCGTCCAGATGACTGGAGCCACTGCTTGCGCCATCATTGGCTAGGAAAAAAGCCTGTTCATTCTGACCAAGCAACAGGAACTCTCGAGCCAAAGCGTCGCGCTCTCTCCAGAAAGATGCCTGATGAGTCGAGGCTTCGGCCTCCAAACCTTTGCTTTTCCACAAGGCAAGAGCATCATCATAGCGTTTCTGGAGACGGAGCCAGCGGGCAAAATCAAGAATCAGACTGGGGTCTGACGCATCAGCGGAGTTCAGACTGGCGACTCTGCTTTCCGCAGAGACATCCCCGGCACGCAAAGCTACTCTGGCTTGCGCAATAGGCTGACGCGCGGGACTTACATACGCCATAGTCTGGCGGGCGGCTGATAACAGACCCGCTTTTTCTTCTCGCTCAAACCGCAACCATGAGGCTGCGGGAGTGATGGCCTGAGGAAACGCGCCTGTTAGAGCGTTTGCGCCCTTGGGAGTGTCATTCCCGTTCATCCAAGCCTGATGCGCTTCCGCTGCAAGTTTTTTGGAGAGAGCCGCATCTGAGGCGCCAACCTGTCCCTGACACTGAGCCAGGGCAGGGCCGTAGGTGAGGGGTTCCTCGCGGCATAGCCGACTTAAGATTGCCGTGTCCTGCTCTTCCGCTAACGCCTGCTGCATACGCAGTTTCAACAACTGCCAACGGGGCCAGACTGGCCGTGTATTCAGAAAATCCGCATATTCCTGCGCACTGCCATGGGATGAGCCCACCAGACTGAGCCAGACCGTCAAACGGCTAGCCACAGGATCAACTGGGGAGGTGCCTGCCGCCGCCTGTTGGGGGGAAGGCCATGCAGGCTGAGCGGCTGACGTGGGTGCCTGAGCACTCGGTGCTGAACAGCCGCTCAGAAGCAGAGCGATCAGGGGAAGAGCGACGCAAGTTCGCGGCGCAGAAGAAAAAAACACCATGCAGGAAAGATGAGTCATCCGGGGATGGCTGGCAAGCCATCCCGTTACCTGAAAGAAGGAAGCTTCCTTCAGTCTCACACCTTAATGAGGTATGTGCCCCCAGATTTCTCCGCCACCTTTCACAATAAGTTCAATGGCAACCCCTAGCACAATCAACAGGCCCACCCAGGAAATCCATTTGTACCGATCAAGGAGACGTGCAATATAAGATGCTGCAATCCCCATCAGCAGGACGGACAAAACCAGCCCCATAACAAGAATGCCGGGATGCTCAGCCGCTGCACCCGCCACAGCGAGCACGTTATCCAGACTCATTGAAAGATCAGCGATCAGGATACGGAAAACCGCTTTCCCCAGACTACCCGGCGGCCGTGTAGTTTCATTCTCTTCATGATGCTGATCTGAACGCATTTCACGATACATGCGCCAGCAGACCCAGAGCAGAAGGAAACCTCCAGCCAGTGTCAGTCCTACAATTGCCAGAAGCTTGACCGCCACCAGCGCCATAAGAATGCGGATGAGCGCAGCCGCCCCAATTCCTGCAAAAATGGCTCTCTTACGATCATGCGGAGAGAGGGAGCGAACTACCAGCCCGATAACAACGGCATTGTCTCCAGCCAGTGTCACGTCAATCAACACAACCTGCAAAAAGGCGATCACTGCTTTCAGACTGAAGGCATCAAGAAAACCGTGCACAGAAACTCCGATTCGACTGAGTAGAGGATGACGAACAGCGCCAGATGGACTGAAATTCCTTAAAGCCTACCTCAAGTCAAAGTTTTATTCATTACGGGAAGACGGGGAGCCCGAAATCGGTTAGAGAAGCGCGCATTATCCCGTTCTCAGGAGGAACACCGCGTTATGGTGCCGCGCTATACCCGCCCTGTCATGGCCGCTATCTGGTCACCTGAAAATCGCTACCGTATCTGGTTTGAGATTGAAGCACTGGCCTGTGAAGCCATGGCGGAATACGGCGCTGTGCCGAAAGACGCCGCAAAAGTGGTACGTGAGAAGGGGGATGCCGCTCTGGCTGCCTTTTCTGATGCCGATCTGGCCCGCATTGATGAAATTGAAGCCGAAACCCGGCATGACGTGATTGCCTTCCTGACATGGCTTGCTGAGAAAGTTGGACCGGAAAGCCGCTTTGTGCATCTGGGCATGACCTCTTCTGACGTGCTGGATACCTGTCTGGCCGTTCAGCTTGTTCAGGCCACAGACCTGCTCCTGAAGGATCTGGATGATGTTCTGGCAGCGCTGAAAGCACGGGCGTTTGAACACAAACATACCCTGACCATTGGCCGCAGCCACGGCATCCATGCGGAACCAACCTCCTTCGGGCTCAAGTTGGCCGGGCATTACGCCGAGTTCGTGCGCAACAAATCCCGCCTTGAAGCCGCCCGGGCAGAGATTGCAACCTGTGCTATTTCTGGTGCCGTGGGCACGTATGCCCATCTTGACCCGCGCATTGAAAGCTATGTGGCAGAACGTCTGGGCCTGAAACCGGAACCCGTTTCCACGCAGGTCATCCCGCGTGACCGCCACGCTGCCTATTTCTGCACCCTGGCCGTGATCGCCAGCGGCATTGAACGCCTGGCAACAGAAGTCAGACATTTACAGCGCTCAGAAGTACGCGAGGCGGAAGAGTTCTTCCATCCAGGGCAGAAAGGCTCTTCTGCCATGCCGCACAAGCGGAATCCTGTCCTGACCGAAAACCTGACGGGGCTGGCCCGCCTTGTCCGGTCTGCCGCCATCCCGGCACTTGAAAACGTGGCGCTATGGCATGAACGCGATATCAGTCATTCCTCGGTGGAACGGAATATCTGCCCGGACGCCACCATCGGGCTGGATTTTGCACTAGCTCGCCTGTCTGGCCTGATCAATAAGCTGCTGGTTTACCCGGATCGCATGGCTGCCAATATTGAGAGCCTTGGTGGCGTTGTGCACTCTGGTGAAGTGTTGCTGGCACTGGCCCGTGCAGGCCTCTCTCGGGAGGATGCATATCGCATCGTGCAACGTAATGCCATGGCGACCTGGACCAAGCTCGGGACACCAGAATGCCGGACATTCCGCGAAAATCTGGACGCAGACCCTGAAATTTCCGGTCGGATTGCACCAGATGTTCTGGATGCAGCAATGGATAGTCGTCAGCACCTCAAAGCGATCGATGCCCTTTATGAAAAAGTGTTCGGTGAGCCGGCACCCGCTCAGTAAGGCAGGATGCGTAACTATATCTTCAATTTCCGAAGCCTGCTATGACGGCGTCTGAACAGGGAAGGGCATGGATCAGCCCTTCCGCCAGACCGGTTATCAGGGATCGGTTTCTAGTGACATACAGGTAAGGATGACCATGGCCCGTCGCCGCCAGCTTTACGAAGGTAAAGCCAAAATCCTTTTTGAAGGGCCTGAACCCGGCACCGTTGTGCAGTATTTCAAGGATGACGCCACTGCCGGCAACGGGGCCAAAAGTGGAATCATTACCGGGAAAGGCGTGCTCAACAACCGTATCAGCGAACATCTGATGCTTCGGTTGCAGGAAATTGGTATTCCCACACACTTCATCCGTCGCATCAACATGCGCGAACAATTGGTGAAGGAAGTTGAGATCATTCCTCTGGAAGTGGTTGTTCGCAATATCGCGGCTGGCAGCATAGCGAAGCGGTTTGGTATTGAGGAAGGCACGCGTCTGCCCCGCAGCATCATAGAATTCTACTACAAGAACGATGCACTGGGCGACCCTATGGCGTCAGAAGATCACATCATCGCATTTGGATGGGCGGCTCCGCATGAGCTGGAAGAAATGACCGGCATGGCCATGCGGGTGAATGACTTCCTATGCGGTTTGTTCAATGGGATCGGCATTCAGCTTGTGGACTTTAAACTTGAGTTTGGACGCCACTGGGAAGGCGATGACATGAGCATTGTGCTGGCAGATGAAATTTCGCCCGACAATTGCCGCCTATGGGATATCCAGACCAGCGAGAAACTCGACAAAGACCGTTTCCGTCGTGATCTTGGCAGCGTTAAGGAAGCTTATCAGGAAGTTGCCCGCCGTCTGGGTATTCTGCCCGAAGCTGGCAATAACGGTGATCTGAAGGGCACGGAGACACTGCAATAATCATGCCGACAGGAACAGGGGCTCTATCAATGAAAGTGCGTGTAACCGTCATGCTGAAGGAAGGTGTGCTGGACCCTCAGGGAAAAGCCATCAGCCATGCCTTGCAGACACTTGGCTTTCCCGGTGTGAACGATGTTCACGTTGGCAAGATTATTGAACTGGATATAGCAGGAACCGATCGCGCCGCCGTGCAGAAGCAGGCGGAAGATATGGCACGTGATCTGCTGGCCAATCTGGTGATTGAAGATTTCACGGTGGAGGTGCTTGGATGAAACACCTTGTTCTGATTGCACTTGCCGGGGCCTGTCTTGCTCCCGTTACGGGGCACGCCCAGCGTATTTCCCCCATGCAGGCTGGCAATTTTGCCCGCGTGTGCGCCAAACCCGCTGGGGCCAGCGTGTGCGATGCCTACATCACAGGCATGGCGGACGCTGGCGCGCTCTCCAAGATCAATGACCGTAATGAAGGAGATGCCTCGGCTCCGGCAGGGTTCTGTATCCCTCCATCAGAAAACGCGGCTTCCATGCGGTCCAAGGTTATGGGATGGCTGAAAGCCCATTCTGACAGCCTGTCCAAGCCGGTGGGGGAAAGTGTCTTCCGCGCCCTGCATGACTCCTATCCGTGTAGCGTGAAAAAATGAAATCTGCGATTGTCGTTTTTCCCGGCACCAACCGTGAGCGCGATATGGCAATCGCGCTCAAGCGTGTAACTGGCAAAGCCCCGGCCATGCTGTGGCACCGGGACACCAGCCTGCCAGATGTTGATCTGGTTGTGCTGCCCGGTGGCTTCAGCTACGGCGATTATCTGCGCTGTGGGGCGATGGCAGCCCATTCCCCCATCATGGCTGAAATCCGGTCTTTCGCCCAGAAAGGAGGTCACATTCTGGGGGTCTGTAATGGTTTCCAGATACTGACAGAAACAGGCCTTCTTCCGGGGGCCCTGCTACGTAACGCCAATCTGCGTTTTCTATCTCAGGACTGCCACTTACGGGTTGAACGCACAGATACACCTTTTACCCACAAATGGGAGAAGGGTGCAGTCTTTCGCACCCCTCTGGCACATGGTGATGGGAACTATACCGCAGACGCTCAAACGTTGGAACGCCTTGAGGGAGAAGGGCTGGTTGCATTTCGCTATGCCGGAGCCGATGGTACAGTACGCGCAGAGGATACCACAACCAACCCCAATGGCAGCATCAACAGTATTGCCGGTATTATCAGCGAAAATACACGCATCTGCGGCATGATGCCTCATCCGGAAGACCTTGTTGATCCGCTTATGGGTGGAGAAGATGGTCTGCCGCTGTTTGAAGGTCTGGTGGAGGCTTTTGTCCGGTGAAAAAGACCGTCGATCTTTCTCTGGCTCAGGAATTTGGGCTGACACCTGAAGAATATGACCGTGTTCTCAAGATTATGGGCCGCACGCCCAGCCTGACAGAACTGGGCGTGTTCTCCGTCATGTGGTCCGAACACTGCTCTTACAAATCATCACGTAAGTGGCTCCGGACCCTGCCGACAACGGCCCCTTGGGTCATCCATGGCCCGGGTGAAAACGCTGGCGTAGTCGATATTGGAGAAGGCTATGCCGCCATCTTCAAAATGGAAAGCCACAACCATCCCTCGTTTATTGAGCCGTATCAAGGGGCTGCCACAGGCGTGGGAGGCATTCTGCGTGATGTCTTTACCATGGGCGCACGGCCCGTTGCCAATCTGAACGCTCTACGGTTTGGTAGCCCGGAAACTCCTAGAACCCGCCAGATCATTGATGGCGTCGTGCGCGGAATTGGCGGATACGGCAACTGCGTGGGCGTTCCAACGGTAGGCGGAGAAATCAATTTTCATCCGGCGTATGACGGCAACCCGCTAGTAAACGCCATGACGGTTGGCATCGCCCGCAAAGACCGTATTTTCCTGTCTGCTGCCGCAGGAGTGGGAAATCCGGTTGTTTACGTGGGCTCCCGGACGGGACGGGACGGAATTCATGGTGCCACCATGTCTTCCGCCGAATTCGATGAAAATGCTCTGGCCAAGCGCCCGACCGTGCAGGTGGGTGACCCCTTCATTGAAAAACTGCTGATTGAAGCCTGTCTTGAACTGATGGCGACAGACGCCATTGTCGCTATCCAGGATATGGGGGCGGCAGGACTGACATCTTCTTCCGTGGAAATGGCAGGAAAAGGCGGTGTGGGCATCGAGCTTGATCTGGATGCCGTGCCTCAACGCGAGCCTGCCATGACAGCGTATGAAATGATGCTGTCTGAAAGCCAGGAACGCATGCTGATTGTGCTGCGTCCTGACCGCACGGAAATTGCGCGCAAAATCTTTGAAAAATGGGAACTGGATTTTGCCGTCATCGGTCATTTGACTGATACCGGCCATATTGTCGTCAAGCATAAAGGTGCAGTGGAAGCTGACATCCCGCTTGATCCATTGGCCGAGCAAGCGCCGATCTATGATCGCCCTGCCACTACGCCTGTAGCACCGGCTCCTCTTGAAGGCGTTCATGCGCCGCTCTCTCTGGATGCCATGCTGCTACGGCTGGTCGGTTCACCTGATCTCGCTTCCCGTGCGTGGGTATGGAACCAGTATGACAGCACCGTTGGGGGACAAACGGTCCGCCGCCCCGGCGCCGCTGATGCAGCGATTGTCAAGATAGAAGACACCACACTCGGGCTCGCACTGACAACGGACTGCACACCCCGGTATTGTCGGGCTGATCCCAAAACGGGTGGTGCACAGGCTGTAGCAGAAGCGTGGCGCAACATTACTGCCACCGGTGCTCGTCCTCTGGCAGTCACGGACAACCTGAATTTTGGCAATCCGGAAAAACCGGAAATCATGGGCCAGTTTGTCGCAGCTATCGAAGGAATGGGGGAGGCCTGTCGGGCACTTGATTTCCCGGTCGTCAGCGGCAACGTCTCCCTTTATAATGAGACCCGTCAGCCTGATGGCTCAACCATGTCCATTCTTCCAACGCCAGCAATCGGAGCGCTGGGCGTGCTGGAGGATGTCTCCAAGGCCATTGGCCTAGGCATGACAGACGGAACCGCAGTGGTTCTGGTAGGAGAAACACGGGGCGAACTGGGGCAATCCATTTGGCTGCGTGAAATTCTGGGCCGTGAGGAAGGACCACCTCCTCGGGTCGATCTGGCGGCAGAAAAACGTAACGGCGATTTCGTCCGTGCGGAAATTCTGAATGGCACGATCTCAGCCTGTCATGACCTTGCTGATGGCGGCATTCTGGTTGGCGTAGCTGAAATGGTTATGGCTAGCCGCATAGGGTGTGAGCTGGAAAGCCCTGACTCTGGCATCCGGCCTGAAGCCTTCTGGTTTGGTGAAGATCAGGCGCGTTATCTAGTTTGTGTCAGTGACGCCGAAGATTTCTGCGCCCGAGCTGAAAAAGCTGGCGTGCCAGCCAGGCTGATCGGTCGGGCAGGTGGAAGTGATTTGATTTTACCGAGTGGCGTCACAATATCTGCTGCTCGCCTTGCCGTTGCGCATGAAGCCTTTTTTCCGGCTCTGATGGAACGCTGAAGAGACTGCTTAGGAGTGTTACCAATGGCGATGTCTGCCACAGAACTTGAAACTTACATCCGCCAAGCCTTGCCAGATGCCCAGATCAAGATTGATGATCTGGCTGGAGACGGAGACCATTATGCCTGTTCCGTTATCAGTGAAGCGTTCAAGGGGCTTTCCCGCGTAAAGCAACATCAGCTCGTCTATCAGGCCCTGCAAGGTCACATGGGGGGCAAACTTCACGCTTTGGCCCTTCAGACTTCAGCGCCCTGAAAACGGCATTTTTCTTTCTCATTCAAGGACGTCTATCATGTCTGAAACCGTAAAACAGCATATTCAGAACGAAATCGACACCAACCCTGTTGTTCTGTTCATGAAAGGGGATGCCGATTTCCCACAGTGTGGGTTCTCTGCTCGTGTGGTGCAGATTCTTTCTCATGTGGGTGTGCCCTTCAAATCCATCAATGTGCTGGCAGATCCAGCCATTCGTCAGGGCATCAAGGATTTTTCCAACTGGCCGACCATCCCTCAGCTTTATGTCAAAGGGGAATTTATTGGCGGCTGTGATATTGTTATGGAAATGTTCCAGTCAGGTGAGCTTCAGACACTACTCAAAGAAAAAAATATCGCCTGTAACGCTGAATCCTGATTTTTAAGTTGTCAGCTCTTTGGGTAGCTGTGTAGTCTACCCAAGAGTTTGATGAGGTGAGGAAGCTTTTTTGATGATGCGTCTTCCGTTTGTGCGTTGTGCCTTTGCTTTTGTTGGCCTGAGTGCCGGCTTTGCTGCTGTCAGTTCTTCTGCACATGCAGAACGTATTATTTCCGATCTGGAAGCAAGCAAGCTGACCTTTGCTTCCCTAACGGCTCCCCCTCCTGTTGTGCGTATCCACCATGTCACACACACCACCCGACAAGTTGCAAGCAACCATCATACGTCCGGCCGCAGCATGGTGCGTCTGGTGTCTTATCACCCCAAGCACGCCACTGCGCACACCACACGTCGGCATCGCACCTGATACAGAACGTGAAGAAATCTTTGCTTTTTTGTGAATTGTAAAAAAGCAAAGATTTTTTACATCTCTTCTATGCTTGAATGGCTGAATAATTCCTTCATTTTACATCTGTCGGATAATATCTTTTATCCACACAATTTCTTTTTTCTCATCCACAGTGATGAGATCAAATCTTAGTTCTTCATAATACCATTCAGGATGTTGAGCGAGCAGACATTCGGCTGCACGAAACAACCTTCTCTGTTGAGCAGGAAGCAGACACTCAGCCGCTTCTCTCCCTGTTTTGCGTTTTTTGACCTCCACAAAACAGATCAAATTATCCTTACGCATAACAATATCTATTTCGCCGCGTCGCGTTCTTGCTCTTTGCAGCAAAATGGTCCAGCCCTCCTGCATGCAAGACACCTTAACGGTTTCTTCCGCAGACAGGCCATCATTGTAAGCTACATATCCACGTACCTTGCGGGCAAATGAAACCTGCCCCTGTTGTAAGGGCTTTTTGTCAGTTATCGTACGCACAGCCTCATCCTTTACAAGGATTTACCCAGAACCATGCCGTTTGATATTCTGCCGCATTTACCTTTGCTGACAGTAACGGTCATACGTTTTGTTCTGGTTACCTCAGTTTCACTCCATATTCTGCTTACAAAACGGAATACGTCCTCGGCAATAGGCTGGATTGGCACTTGCGTCATGATGCCTGCGCTCGGTACCATCCTGTATCTCATGTTCGGCATAAATCGGGTACGGCGGCTGGCAAAAAAACTGGTAAGCGGTCGCTCCATTCATCGCTTTCAGGCTACCCAGAACTCATCATGGAACAGAGACCTGGACGGACAATTTGCCCCCCTAGCACTTATGGTTGGCAAATTAACCAGTCGCCCGCTTGTCGGCGGAAATTCCATCTCCTGTCTTCATGATGGTGATGGTGCTTACCCACACATGCTTGCTGCCATTGATGCCGCAGAAAAAAGCATTCTGCTTTGCTCTTATATTTTCCGCAATGACACAATCGGGGGTGAGTTTATTGAAAAACTGACGACCGCCCAGAAGCGGGGCGTGCAAGTACGCGTACTGGTTGATGGTATTGGAAGTGGCTACTTTATTTCAGGAGTGTATCGCCGCCTGAGAAGAGTTGGTATTCCCTGTGCGCGTTTTATGCATTCCATGCTGCCATGGCGTATGCCGTTTCTTAACTTGCGCAATCACCGCAAGATTCTTGTCGTAGATGGAAGAATTGGTTTCATGGGCGGGCTGAATATTGCCGATGAAAACCTCATTTCACGCAAGCCTAAAAACCCCGTTTCGGACACACATTTCAAGCTGGAAGGCCCCATTGTCAGACAGTTGGCAGAAGCCATGGCATGGGACTGGTATTTTGCCACAGAGGAAGAACTGGATGGCGATATCTATTTTCAGGAACATGAAGGGGAGGGGCAATCCATAGCGCGGATTGTCACCGCAGGCCCAGATACAGATCTTGAAAAAATAGAATACACCATGCTGCAGGCCATCACGCTCGCACGCAAACAGGTCAGACTCATGACCCCTTATTTTCTTCCAGGGTCACGCCTCCTGTCTGAATTGGCGCTGGCGGCATTGCGAGGGGTGCAGGTGGATGTCATTATTCCGCTCAAAAGCAACCACCCACCGCTAGACTGGGCATGTTCTGCCAATATTTCCCCTTTGCTTGATGCGGGGGTTCGCGTCTGGCTGGTCAATCCTCCCTTCAACCATTCCAAGCTTATGGTCGTAGATCGGGCCTGGTCCTGTGTGGGAAGTTCAAACCTTGATATCCGCAGCCTGCGCCTAAATTTTGAGATCAATATGGAAACATATGATGTCACTCTTGCAGGCATATTGGATGATTTCATGATCCGCCACCGCAACAAGCGCCTGACTCACCATGATCTGGACAAGCGCCATAGCCTCACCAAAATAAGGGACGCAGCAGCTCGCCTGTTTATGCCTTACCTGTGATTCACTTTTGCGAGCACGCTGACAAGCGGCTTCAAACGCACCGCTATCGGCCGATGATCTGAAGCAAAAACGGGCAACACGCGGGCGTTGAGGCACGCCATACCATCCACAAGACAGCGGTCAATGCGAATGGGCAACAGGTCAACCATTTTATGTGTGGGCGCTTTCGGGCCAACATCATGAAAGCCAGGCACCAGAGTGGGGCCCACCAGATTGAAATCTCCCAAAATAGCGCAGGGAGGCGGCAACAACGCTGCAATACGTCGCAGTTGCCGCCTATTTAACATCTGTCCATGCGAGAGATGAACGTTAGCCAGAGAAAACGGGCCGTAATCAATAATCTGGGCATGGCGCTTGACCACAGCACCAGAGGGAATGGTGCAGGCGCGTGGAGCACGGGCAAAGGGTGTACGGCTCCAGCACGCTACGCCATGGATACGCCCGGGTAGAGGGGCGCGAGCATAGTAGCCCCCCATGATATCCGGAAGCATATCAATCTCTTCCGTCGCTTCCTGCATCAGCAGAATATCAGGCTGCTCTGTTTCTATCAGGGCGACCACATCATGAACCGTTGCGCCCGTCCGGCGCAGAAGGTTCCAACTGATAACCTTGGTACCTTCACCATCCACGAAATTCAAAGCAGAGCGAGCCTGATGGCGCTTCCTACCATCCATGAGACGAAGAAAATGACGCCTCATAAAGGCATGCTCCTTTTATCATCAGAGGGTAGAAGCGAAGATCGCTCCCGCCCGGCAAATTCCACAGTAAGGGTGAAACCAACAGCTAACAGAATGGGGCCAAGAAATATTCCCAAACCCCCAAAGGCCAGAACCCCACCAATAACGCCCAGAACAGTAAGGAGATAAGGAAGCTTGGTGCCCCGCGCAATGAAGAGAGGCCGAATTATATGGTCTGCGCCAGAAATAAACACCACACCATACAGAAGCAGAAAAACGCCCCGCCACAGATGATGATCTGCCATGAGCCAAAGCCCCGCCGGCACCCAAACCAAAGGTGCCCCCACAGGCAAGACGGCGAGGAAGGATGCGATCACTCCGAACATGACAGGCTCGGAGAGATGAGTGAACCAGAAACCCAGTCCTGTCAGCAATCCCTGAATAATTGCGGTGCCCAAAATACCGTAAACTGTTCCGCGAACGGTGCCGCCAATAATGTGCAGATGCCGTCCCGCATGGGGGCCAGCAACCCGTGTAACAACCGCCGTGAGCGTATCCGCCAGAGACGGGCCACTGAGCCAGAAAAAGAACGCTATAAATAACGCCATAACCAGATGCAGAGCGCCATTGGCTACCTGCATGAGCAATACAAGGAGAGACTGCACAATGTCCCCCGCATAGGGCCGTAGCTCTGCGCCGATATGATCAACGTTGTGAGCCAGATGCTCCCACTTTACCGCCAGCTCCAGCCCAAACATGGGCAGTTTAATGAGCCACTGGGGTGGGGGAGGCAGTTCATGAGACACACTGAACAGAGTATTCAGCCGATAAGCCCACCGTGGCCCTGCGGAAACAGTGGCGGAAGCCAGAAACGCCAACGGGAGAACAAAACAGAAAGCGCAGAGCCCCGCCATGGTCATGCTGGCGGCAACCGGCTGCATCTGCCGCCGTAGATATTGGAAAACGGGCCAGGTAGCGTAGGTCAACACGGCGGCCCACAAGAGGGCAGAAGAAAAAGGTGCCAGAACGATCACACAGCCATAAGCAATGCCGCCAAGGAGAAGCCCCAGCATGATACGTTCGATTGTGATGCCTGACCCATTGACCATGTAGCTAGTAAAACACGGAAAGCGCCTTCTGTCTGGCACTTTTATGCTCATCCCAGATCAGAGCTGTCAGATCAGGAACACAAATCACCCACTGGCCCGATAACTCTCCAGAAGCTGCTTGCGCGAACGCTTCATTCATACAATCTGGCTTTACCCATATGCCTGATCATGCGTTAGACTTCATACTTATATGCTGCGGCAATGGAATGAGTATGACTGATGTTTCCTCTATTTTCCGTAAATGAACTTTCCGACACGTTCTCCTCAGAAAACGTTCGCCTTTTTGATGCAACAGCTCTTCTACCGGGCGAGAGCTTCAATCCCTACACGCGCTTTGAACAGGCCCATATTCCGGGTAGCCAGTATTTTGATGGAGACGAGTTTTCTGACCCCGAGAGCACCCAGCCCCATACTGTTCCCACACCGGCGCGGTTTGCTAAACTCTTTGGCCAGTTAGGAGTGAGAGATACGGATACAGTTGTTTTCTATGATCAGGGAAACGTTGCGTCCGCCTGCCGTGCCTGGTGGTTGGCCAGGTTATTCGGGCACAAGTCAGTTTATGTGCTGGATGGCGGCCTTCCAGAATGGCAACGCAATAACCTGCCCACCGTAGAGGGGAGAGCCTCCACGCATGCGGTGATCGCGTATCAGCCTCGTCCGCATTATAAACGCCTGAAGGGGCTGGGCGACATGCTGGACTGCATCCTGAATGACACAGCCCCTATTCTTGACGCTCGCTCGGCAGATCGTTTTTATGGCCGAACTCCAGAACCTAGGCCCGGCCTTGCCTCAGGCCACATGCCAGGTGCCCTGAACATTCCATTCAAACGAATACTTGATGAAAAAGGCTGTTTTCTGCCAACGGAGCAACTTAGGCACATTTTTTTGGAAACCGGTGTACCTGAAGACCGAGGAGCCATTACAACCTGTGGATCGGGTATGACCGCAAGTGTGCTCAATGTGGGGCTATGCAGAGCCGGTTTTCCTGACAGCGCCTTATATGATGGATCATGGGCAGAGTGGGGCGCCATACCGGACGCCCCTGTAACAAAGGACGCATAAGGGTATGGACGCAGAGTTTCCAGTTAGTAAAGGATGGGAAAAGCTCTCTTCCACCCTTACCCGTCAGGGGCGCCCTCCGCAAAATGAGGAGGGGGCTCCCGTCAACCTACCTTTGACGCGCGGATCAACCGTGCTCTTTCCGTCATTGGATGCCATGCAGAAGCAGGGCCACAGGCGCTATGATCACGAGTACATCTACGGTGCAATGGGCACACCAGTACAGCATGAACTTGAAAAAGTTATTGCGTCTCTGGAAGGTGGAACTGACTGCCAGATTGTCAGTTCCGGTCTTGCTGCCTGTACAACGCCGCTGCTGGCTTTTCTAAAAGCGGGCGATCACTGCCTTTTGCCAGATAGCGTGTATGGACCCACTCGACGTTTTGCAGAAACACTTCTCAAGCGCTTTGGTGTCACGACCACTTATTATCCGCCTTGCGCGGATGCAGCGACAATACAGAGCCTGATGCAGCCCAATACGCGGGTTCTGTTTGCTGAAAGCCCTGGCAGCCATACTTTTGAAGTGCAGGATATGTCCATGTTGGCCTCCGTTGCGCATGCCGGGCAGGCCAAACTCATGCTGGATAACACATGGGGGCTAGGCATCTTTGCGCCCTTCAAGCACGGCGTGGATATTTCCATTCAGGCTTTGACAAAATATCCTTCAGGACACTCCGACGTTATTGCCGGGGCCGTTACCGTCAATACACAGGAAGACTGGCACATGCTGCGGGATGCTTCCATTCAATTGGGACAACTTGCCAGCCCGGATGATTGCTGGCTGACACTGCGCGGTTTACGCACGATGGGTGTACGGCTGGCGCATCAATCTCGCGCTGCTTTGCAAATTGCTCACTGGCTGAAAAATCGGCCTGAAGTGGCACGCGTTCTTCATCCTGCTCTCTCCGATTGTCCGGGACATGAAATCTGGAAACGGGATTTTACAGGAGCCGGAAGCCTGTTCGGCGTGGTACTCAGCCCCCAAATCAGTCAGCATGCCATGGAAACCATGATTGATTCCCTCAAGACGTTCGGCATCGGAGCGTCTTGGGGCGGATATGAAAGTTTGGTTCTTCCAACATCCGGCGGCATCATCCGCAAGCATCCTGTTACCGGAGCCCCTCAAGGACCAGCCTTCCGTTTGCAGATTGGCTTGGAATGTCCAACCGATTTGCAGGACGACCTGGCTCAGGCTTTTGAAATTTTCAAAACGGCAGTTTGAAGACCTCAAAAAGCCTTTTCTTAATCCAGCCCAGCTCGAAGCCGATAAGTCGCGGCTTCAGCCACATGGGCGGGCTGGATTTCCTCTTCTCCTGCCAGATCCGCAATTGTTCTCGCCACACGCAGGAGGCGTGTATATCCACGCGCTGAAAAGCGAAATCGGGTTGAGATTTTTTGTGCCATTGCCTGTCCTGCAGCAGAAAGACCAAGCTCCTCCAAAGAAGCTTCCGCATTTTTACGGCCATTCTGGCGGGCATATTGCACGATACGCGCCCCGCTTACCCGCTCGGCAACAGGAGCACTGCTTTCACCCGGTTGCTGAGTCATATAATCCAAGGGCGTAAACGGCTGCATGGCAACATGCAGATCAATACGATCCAATAGTGGGCCAGAAAGACGGGTGACATAATCTTCACCACATCGAGGCGCCTTCCGGCATTCCCGCTCGGCATCTCCCAGATATCCACATCGACAGGGATTCATGGCGGCAATAAGCTGGAAACGGGCAGGGTAGGTAACGTGGGCGGCTGCACGCGCGATACTGACGCGCCCCGTCTCTAGCGGTTGACGCAATGCTTCAAGAGCACCCCGCGTAAACTCCGGCAGTTCATCCAAGAACAGAACACCATGATCCGCCAAACTAATCTCTCCCGGCCGGGCGCGTGTTCCACCCCCAATCAACGCAGGCAAACTGGCAGAATGATGAGGCTCCCGATAAGGAGGCCGACGAAGAGGGCGGCCGTCTTTTAACAACCCTGCAGCACTATAAATACGGGAAACGTCGAGGCTTTCTTTCGGTGTCAGATCTGGCAGCAATCCGGGCAAACGCGCCGCCAACATGGATTTTCCTGCTCCCGGCGGCCCTGATAAAAGAAGGGAGTGCCCTCCAGCTGCAGCAATTTCTAAAGCACGACGACCCGTTTCCATTCCTCTGATATCAGCAAGATCAGGTACTGCCTCTTGCAAATCTGGCAGTGCAATAGCCAAGAGAGGAGGGGAAATTATTTGCAAACCATTAAAATGATTAATCAAGCTTAGCAAAGTGGGCGCGCCAATTACGGCAATATCTCCACCACAAAGCGCTTCCTGAGCTTGAGAGGCCGGGCATACCAACCCCAATTCCATGGAAGACGCTTCAATAGAGGCAGACAGCACTCCTGCCACAGGATTAAGAGAACCATCCAGAGACAATTCTCCCAATGCCGCAAAGCCGGACACTTCTTCGAAAGGAATAACCTCCATAGCACTTAACAATGCGAGTGCTATCGGAAGATCAAAATGTGAGCCTTCTTTGGGAATATCCGCAGGAACCAGATTGATCACAATCCGCTTGGCGGGCAGGGCAAGGCCCATGGACGTAAAGGAGGCACGAACACGCTCCCGCGCTTCTCCCACGGCCTTATCTGGCAAGCCGACAATCAGAAATGCAGGGAGGCCAGACGAAATCTGGACTTCAACCCAGACAGGTCTGGCCTCTATGCCTGAAAAAGCAAAACTCCGAATGCGGGAATTGATCATTCCCGCACTCCGAACGCAGACCTCACTGTCCTTTATAGATCAGGCGGGCACGAATTGTTCCGTCAAGCTCGCGCAGAGCGTGCAGAATCCGATCATCAAGATCCGTATTCTTTCCTGTATCCGCCTCTACCACCACATACCCGATTTCCCCATCTGTCTGGAGGAACTGGGCCGTAACATTGCAGGTTTCACGCAGAAAAATTTCGTTCAGACGCATCATCATACCGGGCACATTATGGTGCACGTGCATGAATCGTGTTCCACGCGGGCTTTGCGGCAACTGCACACCTGGGAAATTCACAGACCCAAATGTTGAGCCTACATCAGAATACTCAACCAGTTTGCGCGCCACTTCTACGCCAATCCGTTCCTGAGCTTCTGCCGTAGAGCCCCCGATATGTGGGGTCAGGATCACGTTATCTATGCCCTGAAGAGGCGTTTCAAGGCGATCATTCGGCCCTTTTGGCTCTTTGGGGTACACATCAATTGCTGCCCCCAGCAAGTGACCATCTTTAAGCGCTTCGGCCAGAGCATCAAGATCAACAACGTTTCCACGTGCGTTGTTGATCAGGAAGGAGCCTTTTTTCATGGCTCGGATCTGATCTGGCCCCATCAGATTTCTGGTGGAAGGCAACTGTGGCACGTGCAGACTGACCACATCACTTTCGGCCAGCAATTCTTCCAATGTGTCCACAGACCCTGCATTGCCGTGGCCCAGTTTATCCACCACGTCAAAATACATCACACGCATGCCAAAGGCTTCCGCCAGCACGGAAAGCTGGGAGCCAATGGAGCCATACCCCACAATACCCAGCGTCTTGCCCCGTACTTCCCAACTATTGCTGGCAGACTTCTTCCATGTGCCAACATGACACTCGGTAGAACGCGGGAAAATTTGGCGCATGAGCATCACAATTTCGCCCATAACCAGTTCGGCTACAGAGCGGGTGTTGCTGTATGGCGCGTTGAAAACAGGGATACCGTTCAGACGTGCTGCATCCAGATCAACCTGATTGGTCCCGATGCAGAAACATCCGATGGCCACAAGCCGATCAGCGCCTTCGATGACTTCTTTAGTCAACTGCGTGCGCGAGCGAATACCAACAATATGCACACCTTCCAGCGCTTTTTTCAGGGCATCGCCCTCAAGCGCGCCTTTATGGCGGACGACGTTCTCATATCCACTGGCTTTGAGCAAAGCGACGGCACTGTCGTGAATGCCCTCAAGCAGCAGAATGCGGATCTTGTCCTTCGGAAGGGACAGTTGCGTGCTCATGCGGAATAACCATACCTGTTGTGCCGATGCGCAGGCCTATCGCAAATTGCGACAAATTCATAGATCCTGCGTCATGATAACTTTCGTAAGTCTCGCGCTTACGGTCGCGTTGCAAGGGCTTGAACCGCCGCGGAATGGAGGGAGGCATCTCCCACGGCGAGCACTGTTCTGTCTCCTTCAGCATGTAGGGGGGAGCCATCCCAGGCTGTTATTCTGCCGCCTGCGCCTTCAATCACGGGCACCAGCGCAGCCCAGTCCCATGGGTTCATGTCACACTCGGCAATAATATCAATCTGGCCGAGCGCTAGCAGGCCATATGCATAGCAGTCACCGCCCCATGTCATGCGTTTTGCCCGCTTTTTGAGGGTTTTCCATCCCTCATGCGGAGCGCTTTCCAGCATTTCAGGAGAGGTACAGGAGAGTTCTGCTTGACCAAGTTCCGGGCAGGCACGTGTTCCTGCCAGGCCGCCAAAACGGGAAGAAAAGCGGGTAGGCTGACCTGAAACGCCAACCCAGCGCTCCTCGGTAACAGGCTGATCAATAATCCCCAAAACTGGAACCCCATTCTTCAGAAGGGCAATCAGAGTTCCAAACAATGGACGGCCTGTCACAAACGAACGCGTTCCATCCACAGGATCAAGCAGCCAGCGATAGGAGGCGTTTTCATTTTCCAGCCCAAACTCTTCTCCAAATACGCCATGTCCTGGCAGCCGTTCGCTCAGAATAGCCCGCATCACACGCTCCGCCGTCCGATCCGCCAAAGTCACGGGGCTTTGATCTGCCTTGTCGATCACTGCCACAGAAGACCGAAACCAGGGCCGCACGACGCATCGGGCGGCGTCAGCCATCATGTTGGCTACATTCAGGAAAGGAGTCAGGTCATCTGAGGTCATGAGAAGCCTTTAAAAAAGAATGATCTATTCGGCCAATGTGTGCAGATAGGCTATGATATCCGCTCGTTGTGCAGGGGAGGATATCCCGACAAGCGACATCCGGGTGCCGGGTGCAAAGCGAGCAGGAGAGGTCAACCAGTCTGACAAAGCCTGATCTGACCAGACATTCGCTTTCTGCCCTGCAAGAGCCGACGAATACGCATATCCCGTAATACTTGCTCTTGGTCGGCCCGCTACACCGGCCAGATTAGGTCCCACACCATCGCTCGCTGCACTGACAAGTGCATGACAACTGGAACATATCTGGTGCGCCAACTCTTCTCCATGATCCGCGTCAGCGTGAGCCATGTAGGGCGCGATTGGCACGTTCTCTGTGCCGGGCACAGAAAAGGCAGGCTTGGCAGGAGCTGTGATGGGGACAACAGTTGAACCCACTGCGCTACAGATCCAGGCTGTAGCAATGCTCAGCAACACAGCGGCCGCAGCCTTGTTGAGAAACACGCTATCCATTGTCGGAGCTGCTTCCTCCTGTTGCGTTTGGCGTGCAGCTTTCCTAAACTACGTGCCGCTTCGTGTGAAGCAAGTCACCGCGCTGGTTACGCAGCACCGTTTTCACAGTGTTTCCAAGGCTATATTCCGTGCTGAATTGCAGAGCAAGCTGATGGCCACTCCGCTTGTCATTATTCCCGCAAGGCTTGCTTCCACCCGCCTGCCAGGCAAACCGCTTGCAGATATTGCAGGCAAGCCCATGATTATCCGGGTTCTGGAAGCCGCACTGGCCGCTGATATCGGGCCAGTGGTCGTCGCTGCTGCGGAGCAGAGCATCTGTGATACGGTGCAGGCAGCAGGCGGCAACTCTGTTCTGACCGACCCGGCGCTCCCGTCTGGCTCCGATAGGGTCTGGCACGCAACCCAACAAATCGACCCACAAGGCAAGCATGATCTGATTATCAACCTGCAGGGCGACTTACCCACTTTTCCACCAACCGCCCTTCACGCCATCCTGAAGCCACTAGCAGAGCCATGGGTTGACCTTGCAACCCTTGTGACCCCTATCCTTTCGGAAGAAGAAAAGCTGACTTCTTCCGTTGTAAAGGTCGCATGTGATTTTCCCGGCAATGCCACTACGGCACCCGCATTATATTTTTCACGCATGCCACTGCCTTGGGGAGAAGGCCCGCTCTGGCATCATGTTGGGGTCTATGGCTGGCGTCGTGACGCTCTCCAGCGCTTTGTAAGCTTGCCAGAATCCGGGCTGGAAAAGCGAGAGAAACTAGAACAGCTTCGTGCCCTTGAAGCAGGCATGCGTATTGGCTGTGCCAAAATTGACATTGCGCCTTTTGGTGTAGATACCCCAGCAGATCTTGAACGCGCCCGACAGGCCTTCGGAGCATAATCTAAAGACATGACCAAAAAGGTTATCGCCTTTCAGGGCACACCTGGCGCCTATTCCGATCTGGCATGCCGCACCGCCAAACCCGGCTGGCAAACGCTACCGTGCAAGACATTTGCTGAAACGATTGAGGCTGTCCACAAAGGTGACGCTGAACTGGCCATGCTGGCGTGTGAAAATAGTCTGGCTGGCCGCGTGCCGGACATTCATTCACTCCTGCCCAATTCAGGCCTCTATATTGTGGGAGAGCATTTCCAGCGCGTGGAGCATTGCCTTCTTGGTGTCCCGGGAGCCCGCATTGAAGATGTGAAACGCGTTCACACCCATCCTGTTGCCATGGGGCAAATCAGCACCTTGCTGAAAACCCATAATTTCACGCCCGTCATTGAGTTTGACACAGCCGGGGCGGCAGAGTTGGTCGCGTTCTGGAAAAAACCCGAGGAAGCAGCCGTTGCATCAGAACTGGCGGGGCAATTGAACGGGCTACAAATTCTGCAGAGAAACGTTGAGGATGCAAAGCACAACACAACGCGCTTCTATATTGCATCCCGCACCGAACAGCGCCCGTCACCTGGCACGCCTGACAATATGACAACGGTTATTTTCAGCGTCAAAAATATCCCGGGCGCGCTTTACAAGGTTCTGGGAGGATTTGCGACCAGTGGGATCAACATGACCCGACTGGAAAGCTACATGACGGGCGGCAGCTTTGCCGCGACCCGCTTTCTGCTGGATGTTGAGGGGCACCCTGAAGATGCCCCCCTTGGCAAAGCGTTAGCTGAACTTGATTTCTTCTCCGAAAACGCCAAAATCCTTGGTGTTTACAAGCAGTCGCCCTTCCGGCGGCAAATGTCAGGCCGTCCCCCTGAAGAACCATCTTCAGGATGCGCAGACGCCATTGCAGGATAGACGACAGCCCATGTCAGACATAATATTTACCGGCTCCATTACCGCTCTTATTACCCCCATGAACCGGGATGGCAGTCTGGATTTCACCTCTTTCGAAAATCTGGTGAACTGGCAGATAGAGGAAGGCACCTCTGCTCTCTGCGCCATGGGCACCACCGGAGAAAGCCCCACGCTTTCTCACGCAGAACACCATGCCGTGGTAGAGCGGACAATCAAGGTTTCTGGCGGTCGTGTGCCTGTTATTGCGGGCGCAGGCTCCAACAGCACGTCAGAAGCCGTTGATCTGGCAAAACATGCGGAGCAGGCTGGAGCCTCAGCCGCGCTTGTGGTGACGCCTTATTACAATAAGCCCACACAAGAGGGGCTTTATCGTCATTTCATGGCAATTGCCGATGCCATTTCCATTCCTGTTGTGCTGTATAACATCCCAGGACGCTCTGTGGTTGACATCAGCGTTGAAACGATGGCGCGCCTGGCAAAGCACGCCAATATTATTGGCGTGAAAGACGCAACAGCTAACCTTCTTCGCCCCCTGCAAGTGCGCCGCGCCGTTACCAAACGCTTCAATCAGCTTTCTGGAGAAGACGGAACAGCTGTTGCTTTTCTGGGGGCCGGTGGAGATGGCTGCATCAGCGTGACATCCAATATCGCCCCCTCTTTGTGTGCCTCTATACAGAAAGCGTGGCAAGAAGGACGCGCAGGTGACGCCATTGCTGCTCAGGATAAGCTGTTACCGCTGCACGATGCACTTTTCTGCGAAAGCAACCCAGGCCCGGTAAAATATGCTGCAAGCCTGCTGGGTCTGGCAGGGGAAACAACACGCCTCCCACTCGCCCCTTTGTCAGAAGCATCTCGCCTGATGGTTCGTGCGGCGCTTGTTAATGTCGGGCTGCTAAACTGATGGCCCAAAAACCTCGTAAAAATACTATGATCTCTCATGGTATTGCCGCTCAAAATCGAAAAGGGCGTTTTAATTACGCCATCAAGGAAACCGTTGAAGCAGGACTTGTCCTAAAAGGTGCAGAAGTCAAAAGCCTGCGTCTTGGCCGCGCCATGATTACAGAAGCCTATGCAGGCGAACGCGATGGAGAACTTTGGCTTTTCAATAGCTACATTCCTGAATATCAGGGTGGGGTGCTCTCACGCTTTGATACTCGCGCCCCGCGCAAGCTTCTTATGCATCGGAAACAGATTGAAAAATATCTGGGGGCAATCGCACGGGAAGGCGCAACCCTGGTTCCGCTCGACATTCACTTCAACAATCGTGGCGTCGCTAAAGTGACACTTGGCTTGGGGGAAGGGAAGAAGAACGTCGATAAACGTCATGCCATTGCTGAGCGGGACTGGCAACGTGACAAAGCGCGCTTACTACGCAACAAGGGGCGGGA
Organism: Acetobacter tropicalis; assembly: GCF_001580915.1. Lineage (GTDB taxonomy): Bacteria > Pseudomonadota > Alphaproteobacteria > Acetobacterales > Acetobacteraceae > Acetobacter > Acetobacter tropicalis. The sequence continues at coordinate 30,848 of NZ_LHZQ01000203.1, forward strand.
GGACTACTAATCCTACAACCTAAAGACCGGCCCTACACCTTAATAAATCTCTTTGAATTTCCAACGCCTACATACAAAAAACCCCGCCGAAGCGGGGTTTTCTGATTTCCTGCAAAACAGAAAATATTAGGCCGGGTCAATCTGTGCAGCTTCCGGACCTTTCTGGCCCTGAACCACTTTCACATTTGCAGTCTGGCCTTCATTCAGGCTGGAAAGACCGGAGCGTTCAAGAGCAGACGCGTGGACAAAAATGTCCTTGCCGCCACCATCCGGCGTGATAAAGCCAAAGCCCTTAGTCGCATTGTACCACTTGACCGTCCCGCGAATTTCTTCTGCGAAGGACAGATCAGGAGCAGGACGCGGAGCGCGCGCAAAGCCACCACGAGGAGCGCCACCACCAAAGCCACCGGGAGCAGAACGAGGACGTTCCGGCTGTGCCGTGCTTTCGTCAACAGAGATCACTTCCGCGACCTGACGACCTTTCGGGCCCTGACCGATACGTACAACCAGCGTTGCACCGGGACTTACGCCTTCGTGACCAATCTGGGACAGAGCATTGGCATGCAGGAATACATCGCCAGAACCATCAGCTAGTTCAACAAAGCCGTAGCCTTTTTCGCCATTGAACCACTTGACAGTCGCTCCGATTTCCGGACCGGAAGCGATAACCTGCGGGCCACCTGCACCGCCACCAGCGGGTCTACGCGGAGCGAAACCACTACGGTCTGCACCAAAAGAGGGGCGTTCGCCATAAGAGGGCGTTGACATAAAATCGTCGTCAAATCCGCCGCGGCGCGGAGAGCGAGAGCTGCGGTCGGTCCTGTTACTTCTCAACGGTCTTGATCCTGGAACATGGAGAAAGCCGAACTTTCTCCAGATATTGAAAAACGGGCAGATTGCCTAAGACTGGTTGACGCAATACTCATAACTGAGCACAACCCTGTTCCATTCCGTAGCACTGCAACCACACCCGGTATTTTTTCTAGCATACCGTCTGTAGCGTAGCTATAGGAAAGCATGAAACGAGCACGCGTTTCATCCCTTTTCGTGCCTATAACAATTTTGTGATACTCGCATGAATGCTGCAGTTCATCATGCCCGGTTCATGCGTGCCATGCGTAGGTAAATCAGGGTTTTCTGTTGAGGCGCTATCAATTAAAGAAAATAAAGATTACATCTGCGCCTGCAGAGTGAGAGGAAAAATATGTCTGCTGTCGTAAAATTGCCCCGCGTCCGGCATATGGCTGCCACAACCCTTCTTTTAGCTGGCAGCGCTCTTGCTTCCATCTCTACAGCAGATGCGACTCCTCTGCAGGACAAGCAGGGCACATGGACCCTACAGGGAGAGAACGATGCCGTTTCCACCCTCAAATCCACATCTGACCAATATTATACAAGTGGCCTGCGGCTAAACTGGACATCCGGCACAGATACACTCCCCACCCCCATAGCCTCCATCAGCAAGGCCATCTGGGGAGAAGGGGTGCAGCGCATCAGCATGGGACTGCAACAATTAATTTTCACCCCACGAGACACGCAATCTCCCAGCCCATGGGCACCTGGCCAAGCTCAAACCAGCCTGCTGCGCGATCGTCCTTACGCCAGCGTTCTTCTGGGCACGATCAATCTTATCAGCGATACGGACACGTCTCGCAGTGTATTCGGCATTCAAGTGGGGGTCATGGGCCCGGCCGCCATGGGCAGACAACTCCAGAATGGTTTCCACGGCGCTATTGGGGACACTAAAAATCAAGGCTGGGGGCATCAGCTTCAGAACCAGCCTATATTTCAGGTGCAAGGCGGACGGACGTGGCGCTTACCCCTCGTCAAGGTTGCAGGCATTGAAATGGACATGCTGCCTTCTGCCGCCGCTGCAATTGGTGATTACCAAATCTACGGACGTATTGGTGACATGATCCGGATCGGGCAGGGGCTAAATAGTGACTTCGGCATCCCAACCATCGGTGGCTCTGGTACAGATGGAACAGATGCCTACAAAGCCACGCGCCCCTTTGCATGGTATTTCTTTGGCGGGGTAACTGGCGAGGCTGTCGGCTATGACGCCACCCTGCAGGGCAATACAATGCGCAGCAATTCTCTGCACGTGAACAAGAAATGGGATGTGGGAGAGATTCATGCCGGGCTTGCCGTCATGTTTTATGGTCTTCGTGTCTCCTATAGTCAGGTCTGGCAGACGCAGCAGTTTGACGGAGCGAAATCCGGCCTCTTCAATTACGGTTCTCTGATGGTATCTGCCAAATTCTAAAAATTAAGCATAAAAAATAGGCATGTGGTTAAAAAATAGCGTCGAAACTTTTCCATTTGATTAGATTTTGTGGTTTTTGCGCAACTTTAGGAACTTTCTGCCTGATTCTGAGGCGATCCCATGCGTTTTATGTTGGCCTGATAGAAAAGACCATTTTACAGTCAACACCAGAAGCCCTCTGGTGTTTGATGGGAATGGAAAAGTCTGATGCTGCACATGAACGAAACACCGTCCGTCTGTAAAATCATTCCGTTTCAGATGGAAATTTTGTCACGACACCGGGAGTACCTCTCCCGTTGGATTGAGGCTGGACTACCAATGGGCGTTTGTGATGCGGATGTTTTCTCCGCCTCTCAACGTGAGCCTGGCCTTTCCTCTGAATATGTCGTCATCTGGGTGCGCGAAACACCAGACCCAGCTTACAAAGTGTTCTCTCGCGGAAATAAATGGATTGTTGTGGATGCTGTCCGTGAGCATCAACTCGGACAGTTCAGCTCCTTTGCGGATGCTCTTAATATGGTGCGCCCTGTTCTTCCGCGTCCTGAGAAAATTGTTGCGGCCTGATCCTTCCGCCTAATTTTCTCACCTAAGCCATGAAACGTACTTACCCCATGCCAATGGGGGAGAGTTAATGGCTAAAATTACTCTTATGCTCGTAACACACTGAACGTCATCCACGCGTTATAGTATTTTACAGTTGTGTGTTGGCCTATTCGAGCCCCTGCATAGTGTGTTGTTTAGCACTCTCATCTCACTTTAAAGGGGCAGATACTTCATTTCAGGGATTGCGTCTTAGCGTCTCTCCTGCTGCAAGGAGCAGGAGAAAGACATGCGAGCCCGACCTGAAGGAAGATGATATGACCACCATTACTCTCGCCCATCCTGATAGCACCATCCATGAGGCGACAGCGGCGGCAATCATCCGGGTTCTTGAAGCGAACGACGTTGAACCAGAAATTGTTGTCGGCCCTAAAGCAGCCCTTGGGCAAATGCTGAGTAACGGAGAGGTCGATCTCTATATTTCCGCTTGGCTGCCCGAACTGGATTCAGATCTTCTCACATCAGGCGTAACGCCGCTTGGGCACCTGTTCAACCCAGGTGCATATTGTTGCATCTCTCAGGAAGATGCGTCTGTCACATCGCTGACGGATGTTGCCCAGACCACTCAGAATGAGTTGTCACGGACCATTATTACACCAGCATCCCTGCAACAGCAGGTTGAGCACATGCTCGCCACCTACGCTTTGGCTGATGCAGGCTTTATTCTGGAAGTTATGGAAGATGAACAGGCGTTGGCCTCTCTTTCCCATAAGCTTGGAACGCAAGAACGCATCCTTATGCCTCTGACCCAGCCTTGCTTTTTATTCCATCAAGGCGGCTTCCGTATCCTGACGGACCCCAAAGGCGGAATGGGAAAAGAAATGGATGCGCGCATGTTGCTTCGTCCTGGCCTAGCAGAGGAACTTGACCGAGATCTGATGGACGAGCTGGATGAACTGATGCTGAGCACAAAAGTGATTAGCGCGATGGATTACGCCATGCGTACTGAAGGGTTAACAGCCGACGAAGCAGCGGAATCCTGGCAACGAGGCAAACTGCTTCCACGCTGAAGGGAGCTGTTATGACCATGCCATCGGACACCGATACGCGGGATACGGAACTTGCGGCTCAGTATGAAGCTTATCCTTATCCTGAACGGAACGCGCAAGACGAGACAAAACGCCTGCTTATTGGCAGCCCAAGCCATCTTCGCGAAATAGATTACTGGGTATTTGGGGCCCGTAGATCCCGCAGCAAGCCGCTACGGGCGCTTGTGGCCGGGTGCGGAACAGGCGATGGCGCCATCATGCTTGCCACTCAGATGGCACGCTCCAACCGGCCCGGAGAAGTGGTCTGTATCGACCGCTCCCATCATGCTCTTTCTATTGCTCAAGCTCGCGCAACTACCCGCGAACTGGATAATATCCGCTTTATTCAAGCCTCTCTGACTGACTTGAAAAGTCTAGAGCTCGGCTTGTTCGATTATATCGATTGTTGCGGTGTGCTCCATCATCTGCCTGACCCGGCAGCAACCCTGAAAAGCCTTGTGCATTTGCTCGCACCGCAGGGAGGAATGGGCCTCATGGTCTATGCTCCTTACGGTCGCACTGGAGTTTACATGCTACAGGATGCTCTTGAGCAGTTAGCGCCACATACAGAGCCACCAGCAGCACGGCTGGATACAGCCAAACGAGTGATGCGCTCTCTTCCTGCTACAGCATGGCTTCGCCATAATGGTAATTTTGGAGACCATCTGAGCGGGGGAGATGCAGGGCTGTATGATCTTTTGCTTAATCCGAGAGATCGTTCATACACCATTGACGCATTCCTGGACCTATTGAGCGAAGCGGGACTTGACGCATCCTGCCTTATGGAGCCCGCACGGTATGATCCAACGCTGTTTCTACCCGACCCTCGCCTCAGAAAGCGCCTCGGCACATTAAGCGGGCGCGAAAAAGCCATTGTTGCGGAGGCTTTGACTGGCAATATGGCAACGCATGTTGCATACGTTGTTCGACAGGGAGAGCGTATTACCCCCCCAGACTATAATGATTTCGATGCCATTCCACTCATGCGGGAGATCCCGGGCATTGAACTTGCAAAACAGATGCTGGCGGATCACACGCTACCCTTTACCTTTGGCACATTGGCTGTCCCCATACCCCTTCCTCCGCAAACACGAGGTCTTTTGCCCCTTATTGATGGGCAGCGAACAGTGGGAGATCTGGCGGAAATTCTAAGCACCCGCGGCGTAACGGAAGATAAATTCAGAAAAATCTGGAATGAAATCTTTCCAACACTTGAAAGCCTCAACCGAGTGCTACTACAATCTCCCGCGTGAAACAGAAGACCATTTCAGACGGCATATGTCGTGATGCTGCTTCTACTTCCACAAAAACAGCGCCTGTTCCTATTATCATTTTTGGAGCGGCGCTGAAAAAAGATGGCTCTCCGACACCCGCGTTACGGGATCGGGTCAAAGCAGCTCTGGCATTTGGCAGACATCATAAAAATGTTCTTTATATTCCTACAGGAAATGTTCCCCAGAAAGGGGTGACAGAGGCGGAAGTCATGGCCTGCCTCCTTCTCAAAGAAGGCGTATCAGCCACCGAGATCGTGGTTGAAAAAACGGCGACAGACACTTTTGACTCTATAGTAGCCTGTACAAAGATATTAAAAAAACAAAGCCTTAGTAACACCAGAATTGCCTTAGCCACTAGTCCGTATCACATGCCGCGCTGCATGTTGTTAATGCGACTAGCAGGCTGGAAGGTGCATCAGGTTCCGTTTCCTTACAAAAATCTAGCGCGGACGAACCTGTTCCACAAAATCCTGATCATCGGTCACGAAATCCTTGCGAGTGGATGGGATGCGTTGCTCGTTCTGGCTTGGCGTATTGTGCGCTAGAAAGCGGCGTCGTATCCTCCGCGCCACATCCGCGAGGATTTTATCCGAAGAGCACGGCAGGAGGCTCACTGCAGCCAGCCCGGCATTTCCAAAGAAGCGATCAACCAGACCGCTTTTGCATTTTCGGTTCATCCTCATTTAACCGTCTACCACGGTTATTTTGCCCATATGGGGCCAAGTAACCTTTAGAAACAGTAGGTAAAATGGCCGTTTACGCTTTTGTTTTTCCAGGGCAGGGCAGTCAGTCCGTGGGCATGGGGTCTGAACTGGCCCAGGCCTTCCCTGCAGCCCGTGCCGTATTCGAAGAAGTAGATGAAGCGCTCGGGGAGCGTCTTTCCAAGACGATTTTCGAGGGCCCCACTGAGGCCCTAACCAGCACGGAGAATACTCAACCCGCCCTTATGGCTGTTTCCATGGCTGTAATGCGCGTTCTGGAAACCGAAGGTGGCCTAGACCTTGCAAGCAAAGTTACGCTTCTAGCTGGTCATTCTCTAGGAGAATACGCTGCCTTGGCCGCTGGGCGTGCTTTCAGCATTTCGGATGCTGCACGTCTTCTACGGCTTCGCGGGCAAGCCATGCAAAAGGCCGTTCCCGCTGGGCAGGGGGGCATGGCTGCCATTATTGGCGGCACTTTGGCACAAATACAGGAAATCTGCGCTAGAGCCGGAGAAGGAAGCATTCTGGAAATTGCCAATGATAACGGCGGAGGCCAGATCGTTATTTCCGGCTCCATGGACGCAATTGATAAAGCAGTGGCCCTTGCAAAGGACATGAAGATCAAACGCGCACTGAAGCTTCCCGTATCGGCCCCGTTCCATTGCTCCCTGATGCAGCCAGCAGAGGATGTGATGGCTGAAGCACTGGCAAAGGCTGATATCGCAGCTCCTATTGTGCCGGTGATTGCGAACGTAACAGCTGAAAGAGAAACCGACGCAGATGCGATTCGGAGCAATCTGACAAAACAGGTAACTGGCCGCGTCCGTTGGCGTGAAAGCGTTGAAGCTATGAGTAGCGCAGGAATTGATACGTTTGTGGAAATTGGCGCAGGAAAAGTTTTATCCGGCTTGATCCGTCGCATTGATCCGGAAGTGAGCACCCTTTCTGTCGGCACGCCAGCCGATATCGAATCCCTCCTTAAATCCTTTTAAAACAACCAGGTATAATTTCATGTTCAAACTTGATGGCAAGGTGGCTCTGGTAACAGGAGCTTCTGGCGGGATCGGGGGCGCGATTGCGGCCACTTTGCACGCCCAAGGCGCCACTGTGGTGCTCTCCGGCACACGTGAAGACGCCTTGAAAGCACAGGCTGAAAAGCTGGGTGGTGAACGCGTGCACTATGTGACTGCAAACCTGTCTGATCCAGCAGAAGCCGATGCGTTAATTGGCAAAGCTGAAGAAAAAGCGGGCAAACCTGTTGATATTCTTGTCAATAATGCGGGCCTTACGCGGGATATGCTCGCATTACGCATGAAAGACGAAGATTGGGATCAGGTCCTGAATGTGGACCTTTCCTCACCGTTTCGACTGTGCCGTGCTGCCCTGAAAGGCATGTTGCGCCGACGTTCAGGCCGAATTGTGAACATTGCCTCCGTAGTGGGAGCAACCGGCAATGCGGGGCAAGCAAACTATTCTGCGGCCAAAGCTGGCATGGTGGGGATGAGCAAATCCCTTGCGCAGGAAGTTGGCTCCCGCGGCGTTACGGTAAACGTGGTCGCTCCGGGCTTCATTGTCACCCCCATGACAGACGTCTTGCCGGATGCCCAGAAGGAAAAGCTGCAGAGCCAGATTCCGCTTGGTCGGCTTGGTAAACCGGAAGACATTGCCGCAGCTGTACTTTATTTGTGCTCGGATGAAGCTGGATGGGTTACAGGAGCGACCCTGCATGTTAATGGTGGCATGGCTATGATCTGAAGGCTAGCTGCACGGATAACGCATAACAGGTGGTGCAAAACGTTTTCAGATGTGGCAGACAGTTTCCGTAATTGGTGCTGGCCAGTCCATCTGGAAGAGCCTTCGTACGGTTCATCTTGGCTTGAACCAAAGAAACGTGCTATGCGCCCGCAGCCTTGTTTTCTGGATTGAAGTTCTTCGCTTCATCCAGATGCACAACAGGGAAGCTGGCAAATTAAGCGCCTAGACAACTTGCCCCTTTTTCTCATGGGCATATAGGAAGCAGAGACAGATGAGCGAAATCGCTGATAAGGTTAAGAAAATTGTGGTCGAGCATCTCGGCGTCGAGGAAAGCAAGGTCACGCCGGAAGCGTCGTTCATCGACGATCTGGGAGCAGACAGCCTTGATACCGTTGAACTCGTGATGGCTTTTGAAGAAGCTTTCAACGTTGAGATTCCGGAAGACGCTGCTGAAAAGATCGCCACTGTCAAAGACGCGATTGACTACATCGAAAAGCAGAAAGCGGCCTGATCAGGCCTTTTTGCCAAGCAATATAAGGTCCCTCTTTCCGTGAGGGACCAAACAGATTCAAGCGGGGAGCGGGCTGGTTTGTTGCAGTCGGCCGGAGCAAATTCGGGCCGGAGACGCGTTGTCGTCACCGGTATGGGCATGGTGGGGCCGCTTGGCCTCGGTGTCGAAAACGTATGGTCACGTCTGATTGCAGGCGAAAGCGGGATTGGCAGGATCACGCATTTTGACCCTAGCGATCTTCCTGCACAGGTAGCAGGTCAGGTTCCGGAAGGACCGGCCGCCGAAGGGAAGCTCACGCTTTCTGAATGGATACCTGTCAAAGATCAGCGCAAGATGGACCGCTTCATTCATATGGGGCTGGTTGCTGCTACGGAAGCTGTGGAAGATTCCGGATGGAAACCACAGACTGAAGAAGAGAAATGCGCCACAGGCGTCATGATCGGATCGGGAATCGGTGGTCTTCAGACCATCTATGATGCCTCGATCACGGTGCATGAAGGTCGCGCCAAGCGTCTTTCTCCCTTTTTCATTCCGTCTGCCCTGATCAATCTGGTCTCCGGGCATGTCTCCATCAAATACGGATTTCAGGGGCCCAACCACTCTGTGGTGACAGCCTGTGCAACCGGTGTGCATGCCATTGGGGATGCAGCCCGTATCATCATGTTTGGCGATGCCGATGTGATGGTTGCAGGGGGAGCGGAAGCAACTGTCTGCCCACTTGGCATTGCTGGTTTCTGTTCAGCCAGAGCCCTCTCTACCGGCTTTAATGAAACACCGGGCAAAGCCTCCCGCCCTTGGGACAAAGACCGTGATGGCTTTGTTATGGGGGAAGGGGCTGGTGTTGTGGTGCTTGAGGAATACGAGCACGCAAAAGCCCGTGGTGCCAAGATTTATGCCGAAATTGTCGGTTATGGCATGTCTGGCGATGCGTATCACATTACGGCTCCGGCTGAAGGCCATTACGGAGCCTACCGCGCGATGCGTTCTGCACTGAAAAGTGCTGGCGTTACCCCTGCGGATATTGGCTATGTAAATGCCCATGGTACGTCCACAATGGCGGATGACCTTGAACTGGAAGCCGTTGAACGCCTGTTCGGCGATGATGCGCGCAAACTGGCCATGTCTTCCACCAAATCCGCCACAGGGCATCTGCTCGGTGCGGCAGGCGCTGTGGAAGCCATGTTCTGTATGCTTGCGATCCGGGATAATGTGGTTCCTCCTACATTGAACCTAGATAACCCGTCCCGCGAAAGTGTGATTGATCGCGTGGCGCATACAGCGCAGCAACGTCCGGTTAATATCGCTCTTTCAAACAGCTTTGGCTTTGGCGGTACTAACGCCAGTCTGGTTGTACGCGGCGTCTGAGTTCGCTCTATTATTTCTTCGCAAGAAGGAATAATAAGACGCCATGCGTAAACTTTTCTTTCTCCTGTTTCTTTTGCTTCTTGTTGGAGTAGGAGGAACAGGCATGAAAGCGTGGCAGGACTACCACGGGTCTGGCCAGCTTGCTCACGATACCGATGTGGTTGTCCCACACGGCGACTATCAGAGCACCATTCATACTCTTCAGCATGCAGGCGTCCTTAAACAGGGATGGTGGACAGAACGCGTGGCCCGAAGCGCGATCTTTCTCACCAGACACGAGGGGCAACTCCATGCTGCCGAGCTGCACTTCCCTGCGTTTACATCAATGAAGCAGGCACTCTGGATTTTACGTCATAGCAAGCCCGTTCTGCATAAACTGACCATCCCAGAAGGCTTGACTGCCCTTCAAATTCAAACGCTGGTTCAAGCAGCTCCTTTTCTGATCGGAGAAGCACCTCTTCCGCAGGAAGGGAGTGTCCTGCCAGAAACGTACAGTTATCTTCGCAATAGTTCCCGTAGCGCCATTATAGACCGTGCGCGCGTTGCCATGACATCTGTTGTTTCAAAACTATGGACTGATCGGCAGAAGATTGGAGAGATTACAACCCAGCAGGCTTTTATCACGCTGGCATCTCTTGTCGAGAAAGAAACAGCGATCCCGTCTGAACGCCCGTTGGTTGCAAGAGTCTTTATCAATCGCCTTGAAAACGGCATGAAATTACAAACAGATCCTACTGTGATTTATGCCCTTACCAATGGCAATCCGCCATTGGGACGGCCTCTGACCCACACGGATCTGCAAACGCCCAGCCCCTATAATACGTATACCATTATGGGCCTTCCGCCGGGCCCCATCTGTTCCCCCGGACTTTCATCCTTGCAGGCCGTTGCTCATCCAGCCACAGGCGACATGCTCTATTTCGTCGCGAATGGGGTAGGGGGGCATAATTTTGCGACAACCCTTGCCGAACATAATAAGAACGTATCCCTCTTTCGGCAGAAAAAAGAACAGTCAAATGCAGCGGTTCAACCTTAAAAGAGGGTTGGCCGCCTCTTAAAGAAATGGCTGACTGCTTTCGACGACGAAACGCACAAGAAAATCCTCATGCAAACAGTCGCGAAAAAAGGGAATAAAGCATCCTAAGATGCCAAACAAACCAAACTAAAATGAATGCAACGGGGAAAAGAAGCCTTTGTATTCAAAGAAAAAAGGGCTTCTAGGCTCAGATTAAATGAGCTGTTTTTATATTTACTCAACTTGAACAATACGAAGAAACGAAACCTATGCCGTTCCGTTTCTTCCAACCATCCCATTACAAGCCCATCAGGCTTCTCATTTTCCCGCCTTAAGTGGAGCAAGCGATTCATGCTGCACGGAGGCTGCACCTGAAGTCGCACCGCCCTGGTAGTTGGGCACCGTATCAACCTCATTTGTAGGTTGAAAAGCGGAAGTAGCTTGCGTTGTTTTGCCATTGGAGGAGGTCGGCGTGGCAGAAGACAACTTGCCATACCGGGTCAAAACACTGCGGAGTGGGTCTGCGCCAGAATTATTGACGCGCATGGAAACCACAATATCCTCCGGCCCGACACTTTGACCGTAATATTTACGGTTGGCATCACTATTGACCGTCAATTTAGTGCCTCCCAGTGCTGCCCCAGCAAACAACCCCTGTGATTTCTGCGCCACCAGAATGTCGGTGTTCCTGGCTCCAGCATTTCCACGCTCCACGTTACTGCTCAGAGTTGCGAACGAAACACCCGCATTCGCACCAAACTGAAACTGACTATCCAGCAGAGCCTGCAACCCACGATCCGTCATAACAAAGAACATGGCCTGAGAATTCTGCACCCCTAACTGAAGCCCGAAAGAGGCGGTGCTAAGCGTATAAAACGCAGGGTCAGACCATGAGCCACGCGCATCCCTTGCCAAAAGAAGGCAGCCTCCTCCGGCACCACCAAAGGCTATGGACATCCGGAAAATGGACGGACACACCATAACCGCACGCGCTTTAGCCAAATTGACCGCTACGACGCTTTGGCCTGTAGCACCCACAAAAATATCCTGAACTGTGAGAGCAGCCTTATCCACCAATGTCTGAACTGTTTCAGCTGCGCGAGCCTGGACTGGCACACTGGTAAGAGCAATCATGCTCCCCAGAGCCAGAGAGAAAGACGTAAAACGATAAACGGACTGCATACGGGTGGTCTCCATTATGGGCCGCAACCATGGGTCATAACAAAAGCAGGATTTTATGGCGGCAGAATGGCCTGAAAAATGAACGTTCTCTCTGGGCTTTCACTCAAGTGGGATAGATACTGCTTTTGAAAGAACGTCTGCAATATGAGGATTGGCGGCAAGAATGGTTGCTGGCCCCGTCAAACCTCCATCCCGCAGGAAGGGAGAAACACAGGCTCCTGCCTCCGCCAGCAAGGGGAGGGCAGCAGCCACATCCCACAGGTTGATGACAATTTCGATATAGCCATCCAGCCGCCCGCAGGCCACATCCGCCAAGGCCAGCGCGCCTGAACCACCCGAACGGGGCATGGCCCCCAGATCCATAATGGCGTCAATCTTTTCCATGAAAACGGGTTTAGGAACACGGTTACTCCAGCCCATTTCAATCATGGCACTTGCGGGGTCAGCAACCGGAGAGGCCTGTATCCGTTTGCCGTTCAGAAAAGCGCCGTGGCCGCGCAGAGCCGTATAGACTTCTCCCAACGCGGGCGCTTCAATAACCCCCGCCACAGGTTCATCGCCGTCCAGAAGCCCCAAAGACACACACCACCGGCTTCTGCCCCGCGCATAATTAGAGGTTCCATCAATCGGGTCTACCACCCAACGCAACTGGCCTGCGCGCGCTACACCGCCTTCTTCTCCCTGAAAACCATCATCCGGAAAAAGTGCCTTCATACGTTCGGCAATAAATGTTTCTACTGCGCCGTCTGTCTCTGTCAGCCAATCCTGGGCGGCTTTCTGCTTTCCGGCCGGGCCACCCGGTGGCGGACGCATGGACATGGCAAGGCAAGCCGCATCATGCACCACAGCCCTTGCAGCTTCCAGACGACAGGCAATAGCCGGATCGGGTGAGGACATAGAACACAACTCCCAAAAAGCAGACATATGGGCTGCACCATAACGTCAAGTCTCTTGCGAAGCGACATCTGTGCGTACAAAAGCAGGATCGCTCTACAAACAAGCCCTTAACTTACGGCGAGGAGGCTGGATTTTGCCCTTTATGAGAACAGACCAGTGGCAGACAGGCATTATCCGCGCCCCCATGGCGACCATTCTTAGGGCGGAAACGCTTGAAGGGTTTACTCCTCAGTGGATTGGAAACGATCACGGCATGCGTTTTCTGGCGGACCCATTTGGCGTCTGGCACGAACACAATCTATACATTTTTGCTGAAGCTTACGATTACCGGACAAAATGCGGCAAAATCGATATGCTTCAATATGACTCCTCTCTTCAGTTTGTACGGCGTGCCCGCGTGCTGTCGGAACCGTGGCATCTTTCCTATCCCGTCGTCTTCCATCATGAAGGGTCATTCTGGATGCTACCGGAAGCTCATCGGTCCGGCCACCTGACCCTCTATCGCGCCTCCACTTTCCCTGACGTATGGGAAAAAAATAATCAGTTCACGTTTCCTGTCGCAGCCATTGATGCATCGCCCATATTCTTTAAAGGGCTTTGGTGGATGTTCTTCAGCCCTCCGGGAACGGGGCGTGAAAAAAAATCCATGCTGTGCGCAGCTTTTGCAGACCGCCTAACCGGCCCATGGCACTTGCACCCGGCCAACCCTATACGTGAAAATCTGTCCAGCGGCCGCCCTGGAGGAACGCCCATCGTGGACGGCAACGACCTCATTCTTCCGACCCAGGATTGTACACAAACCTATGGGGGGGGCATCTCTCTTGTTCGTCTTTCAGGCTTAAGCCCCACACATTGTACAACGTCGGTCATTCACACGCTTGCGGCCCCCAAGGCCTTTCAGCCTTGGACGGACGGCCTGCATACACTTTCGGCTGCTGGAAACGTCACGCTGATTGATGCAAAACGCATCAGTCATTCACCGGCCCGTCATGCTTATGATGTGAAACGGTGGCTCCAGAAAACGTTCGTGCCGAGATAAGCCACGAAAATCCGCCCGGCGATCAGACGCATTACGTGCATAAAACACGCCCACAAAGCAGCATGTTTAGAGATAGAGAGCTTTAGGCCAACGCCTGTGGAGCCAGAGCCAGCTTTCCGGCTTGCGTCTGATCCAGCTTTCCAGCCGATCATTCACCATTTGAACAAGAGCTTCCAAATCCTGCTGCTTGTCCCCCGTGTCAGGCAATGTCATAGGCGGTTCCACAACAATTCGGAGACGCGCTGGCCCCAGCCGTTCCACGTAACCTGGGATCACTGCACACCGATACCGCAGCGCCATAGCCGCCAACGCGGGGGCGGTCATGGCGGGCTGGCCAAAAAAACGCGCCTCAACGCCATCATTCATTTTCTGGTCAACCAACATACCCAGACGGCCACCTTTGGCGACATACATCAAAGCCTCCCGCGCACCCCGCGCACCTTTGGCGAAAAGAGGCATGGGGGTAGGGGCCATAGCCGTATCACGCAGGCGGCGTATCATGCTGTCAATCAAGGGATTACCTGCGGCCCTATAAAAAGAGGCAAACGGGGTACCATGCCGCGCCACGCCCGGCGGCAACATTTCCCAATTTCCGATATGCCCTGAAACAAACAGAACAGAACCGCCCTTGCGTGCCTGCTCGTGTAGATAGTCCGCCCCCTGAACCTCATACCCCGGTCCATAAGATGTGTTTTCCTGCAAACGAGAAAGGTGAGGAAGTTCCCCCACGGTACGCCCCAAATTCTCCCATACACCACGGACAATCCGCTTGCGTTGAGAACGGTTCAATTCCGGCATGGCAAGCTGTAGATTGCGATCTGCAACTTTGGAAACAGGAAGAAGCGGGCCGATAAAGCGGCTTACACGTCCAGCAAAGTTGGACGCTTTGACGGGGCCCATTTTCAGAAACGCCGCCAGCAAACCGTGCGCAAATGCCGCTTCAATGCGCATGAGCGCAGTTATCTCCCCCTTGCTCATCTCAGTGTTCCGCAAGGAAGGAGTCGATCGAGAAGACTTTCTGGTGCCGTCTCATCCGCCCATGTCAATCCAACCCCCACAGTCTGGACATGTGGGCGGAAAGAAGAAGGAAGACGTACAAAATCCTTGGGGGTTGTGACCAATTGCGCACCGTCTTGTTTGGCAAGCGTTAGAAGACGCTCAATATCCTGCGCCTTATAGAAATAATGATCAGGAAAAGCGATGACCCGCCTCATAAACACACCAGCCTCCTTCAACCCCTCAAAAAATTTGGAGGGGCGCCCCAAGCCCGCAAAAGCAAGGCATGGCTTTTCCTTCAGGGCAGCAATACCGGCCACATCTGGCTGGAGAAAAGCGTGGAGAACAGTACAGCCCGCAGGAAGGATTGGGGCATACTTGGCCAGAAAGCCCGTTTTGTCGGGGCCAATCAGCAGAACGGCTGAGGCGCGGCCCAATGCGTCCTGAGTTCGTTCGCGGAGCGGACCTGCCGGAAGCACACGTCCATTGCCCACTCCGACAACACCATCAACACTCAGCAGAGAGATGTCTTTGTGCAACCAGGGGTTTTGAAACCCGTCATCCATGAGTAAACACTGCGCTCCGGCACTGATTGCCGCGCGGGCTGAGGCAACACGATCACCCCCGATCCACGTTGGACATCGGGCTGCAAGAAGCAATGCTTCATCTCCCACATCGCGAGCTGTGTGAACGGCTGGCTCTACTCGTGTTGTTGCCTTAATCTTCCCCCCGTATCCCCGAATCAACACATGCACGCTGATCTGCCGGTTCTGCAATCTCTGCGCCATATCCAGCACCACTGTCGTCTTGCCTGTGCCGCCCGTTGTCATATTCCCACAGCACAAAACCGGGATAGGAGCTTTCCAACCGGGCTGTTTCTGCCGAATCTCTGCATAAGCAGAAACCACTCCTGCTAGAGGGGAGAGGAGGAGAGGTAACCATTTTGCATCAGGGTCCTGCCAGAAGCGCGGCGGATGAATCATGATTTCAGCAGATCCAGAACACGAGTAGTCAAACGGTCAATCAGATCTCCATTCACAGCAGAGACCCGCTCCTGGCTTAATGTCGCTTTGCGCGCGCGCAGTTCCGGGTCGCTAACCATTTGTCGTACCCATGCGGCAAGATCAGTCGCCGTCTCCACTACTGTCACGCTTTCTCCAAGACTACGAAATGCCTCTATAAAATTATGAACCAACGGCCCTGTAGCCAGCGCGCAGTCCAGACGTGCTGGCTCAAGCGGATTATGCCCACCACCGCCTTTTACGTCAGGCAAGCTATTGCCAATAAAAACCATGGGTGCGAGACGATAAAAAAGCCCCAACTCCCCCAATGTATCGCACACCCAAACTGAATCCGTCTTTTCCGGTAATTGGCCCAAAGAACGACGAGGCGCACCAGAAAACAGGGAACTGACGACCGCGCCCCGTTCGGGGTGCCTCGGCACGACAAGCGTCAGAAGATCAGGAACATCATTCCGTAACTGCTCCAGAGCTTTACGGATGTCCTCCTCTTCCCCATCATGGGTGGAAGCCGCCAAAAACAAAGGGCGCTTCCCGATATATGTCTGAAGTTTTTGCAATGCGTCTTCCTGCACAGGAAGAGCGTGCGCCACCGTTTTCAGGTCCCCACAAGCGAGCAGATTACGGCCCCCCAGCGCCTCGAAATGGCGGGCATCCTCCGACGAACGCGGCGCAATCCACGCAAAACGATCCAACATACGGCGAGCAATACGCGGTGCGTTACACCATTTTTTGAAAGATACGGGTGACATCCGGCCATTGACCAAGGCAACGGGAAGATTACGCTCGTGACACAACCCGATCAGATTGGGCCACAACTCGCTTTCCGTGAAAACGGCAGCCTGTGGCCGCCAGTGACTTAAAAAGCGTTTCCCCCAACGCGGTACATCCAGAGGAGCAAACTGATGAACAATCCGGGCTTCCTGTACTGTTCTCTGGGCGACCATACGGGCGGCAGTAACTGTACCCGTTGTCATCAATGCCGTTACTCGTGCATTCTGCCGGAGACAATTTTCAACGAGTGGCAGAATAGAAACAACTTCTCCCACACTCGCCGCGTGAAACCAGATCACTGCACCTAAGGGACGAGGCTGAGAAGCAAACCCCATTTTTTCCCTTACGCGAGAAGCTATCTCCTTGCCGCGTGTCTGCCGCCATCTCAAGAAAAACGGTAATGCAGGAGCGGCAACAGTTGCCGCCGTAGCCCACAGACGCGAGGGCATGAGATCAAGAGGTTGAGGGCGAAATTCTTCCGTAGGTAAATGTGCTATCCTAACCTTACTGCGCATGGCTGCTTCGGCTTGTCCCATCGCATCCGTAATGGCGGCTGATAACAACTGGCCAGCCTCCGCAGCGCTTCGTCCATCCGCATGCAGATGAAAAAGCGGAGCGCCACACACAAAACGACCTTTCCCAAATGGCACGGGAACAATCATTCTATCCCAAGATTTTAAACGAAAGCCGGAGCACGTTGCCCCTACAGGCACGATAGGCATTTTTACCATGGCAGCAAGGGCTGCGGCTCCTTGTTGCGCCTGCCGTCGTGGCCCGCGCGGACCATCAGGCGTAATGGCGACAATACCCCCATGCCGCAATCTTGCCCGCATACGCCGTATGGCTGCGGCACCGCCCTTATTCTTGCCTCGCGTATCCGAAGAGCCCGCAATGGACCAGATGCGCCATGGTGCCACAATATCGGCAATCAACCGTCCATCCCGATTACGGCTTATCAGCACATGTAACCGCAATGTCGGGTTCTGAGGCTCTGCCCACCACCATAATGCAGGCGTCAAGGGCAGTGCTTCATGCCAGAACGCCACAATGGCCGTATGCCCATCCTGCGCTGTCAGCAGTTTACGGGCTGCGGGATCCACGGTGAACGTCCAGCGCATGGTACGCAGGGTCAGCCCCAGATAGCCTCTGACAGAGGAAATCAGAACCTTGCGCAAAAGAGAACCGGAGGAAAGACGAAACGGCCTCACGCCAACCGGCCTCCGGCGCTAAAGCAGCTTTCTCCTGAAAGCAAATCCTTCTGGCTGTTCGTTCAGCACAGAAGGTTGATATGCCACACTAAAAGTCTCATGCGCTTTTTGCCAGACAGCAGCATCCACGCCTTCTGGCACAACCACGCTATTGACCCCACAACGCAGCAGAAATTCATACTGATCGGGCAGAATGTGCCCACCTGCACGAATTTCCCCTTCAAAGTGCAGATGCTCACGCAAAGCTCTTGCCTGCGTGAAAGGCCGACCATCCCGAAAAATGGGGAAGGTAACCTGTATGCTGCTCAGACGGGGCAGGGCGCTGCGCAGTTCTTCCACCGAATCTCCGGCATTCAACACGACACCAAGACGGCCATCGTTATTGCGACCCAACCCTTCAGACAACCGGGCCAGCGGTACCAGCACATCACCTGAAGGCAGAGCCTCGCCTTCAATGGCAACCTGCCAGTTATCTTCTTTAATCTGGCCGTTCTCAAGCAGGGGCATACGCGGCGTCCTTGAATGGTGCTGTGCCTAAACGGCGGCACGTGTCGATAAACTGCTCACCCGCCGTCCTTCTCGCAAGATACGTATCAATAATCCGGGCGATTGCATCAACTGTTTCATCTTCGGACATTGCTGCCCCGATAATCTGACCGATGGATACCGTATCCTGATCCGCAGCACCACCCAGAGTGATCTGAAACGCTTCCTCTCCTCGTTTATCTACCCCGAGAATGCCGATATGCCCTGCGTGATGATGCCCGCAGGCATTGATGCAGCCAGAAATATTCAACCGCAGAGGACCAATTTCCCGCTGTAATTCAGGGCTTGCAAAACGCTCACTCAACTTCTGCGCAATGGGAATGGACCGGGCGTTGGCCAGCGCGCAGTAATCCAACCCAGGGCAGGCAACGATGTCAGAAATAAACCCGACATTGGCAGTGCCCAACCCATTCTGATCAAGCGTCTGCCACAAGGCATAGAGCTTGTCCTGCCTGACATGCCCCAAAACAACGTTCTGCAAATGCGTGATGCGCAATTCACCAAAACTGAGTTGATCGGCCAGATCCGCCAGAAGATTCATCTGCGCGGATGTGACATCCCCGGGTATTCCTCCCGCTGGCTTGCAGGAAATTGTTACCGAGACATAGCCCGGCTGCTTGTGAGCATGTGTATTGGTACGCACCCAGAAATCAAACGCCCGATCAGCCTTGCGCTGCTGAATCAGTTTTTCTGCGGCTTGACCCGCGGGATCAAAATCAGGAACTCCAAAACGCGCCTGAATAGCGGCTACAATCTTTTCATCCAGCCTGTAACGTGCCCGGTCCATCGCCACAAATTCGGCATTCACACGGTTGCGGAATTCCTGCACGCCCAAAGCCTGAACCAGAATTTTGATCCGTGCCTTATAGATATTATCCCGGCGGCCAAATTCATTATAAACCCGCAGAATAGCTTCCAGATAAGCGATCAGGTCTTCTTCTGGCAGATCATCACGTAATTTTACGCCAACGATAGGCGTGCGACCTAGTCCGCCACCGACATACACTTCGAATACAGCTCGGCCATTTTCATCCTTACGGGCCATCAGCCCGATATCATGAAAGCGCGCTGCTACACGATCCTGCGGGCTACCAGAAATCGCGATTTTGAATTTACGCGGCAGAAATGTGAATTCCGGATGCAACGTGGACCACTGCCGCAAAATTTCCGCATGGATACGAGGGTCAATCACCTCATCCGCCGCGGCACCAGCAAACTGGTCGGCGGTCACGTTCCGGATACAGTTGCCACTTGTCTGAAGGGCATGCATATCCGCATCTGCCAGAAGCGCAAGAATATCGGGCGTGTCTTCCAGCTTGATCCAGTTGAACTGAATATTCTGCCGCGTGGTGAAATGCCCGTAATCACGGTCATACCGCTGAGCAATCTGCGCAAGAGTGCGCATCTGTCCGGAATTAAGCACGCCATACGGAATAGCCACACGTAGCATATAAGCGTGCAACTGAAGATACAGGCCGTTCATGAGGCGGAGCGGCTTGAATTCTTCCTCTGTCAACGCACCGGAAATGCGCCGTTCCACCTGATCCCGAAACTGAGCCACACGCTGTTTGAGAAACGTGCGGTCAACCTCATCGTAAGCATAATGCCCAACAGGCAGGGAAGAATGAGGGGCGTGAGACATGATAAAAAGAGACCTTGGTTAACGTCGCGAATCAGGCGGGAGAAACGGCAGGTCGTTCCTGCCATTCGGGCGTAAAGTCTGGATGCACGCTAGGTCCACCAGCCCGGATACACTCACGGCTGGTCACAGGCACCGGACCAGTGGGGGACAGGGAGACCTGCACGCCATAAACGCCAACCAGTTCATTATCCTGTGCACTCGCCGTCTGCTCCTTGAGAGCATCCTCGATTTCCACATTCGAATAGACGCGGGCGTTCCGTATATGAGGCGACCACTGACCATCCGCTGCCAGCCAGACAATACGCCCATCCAGCAAACGATTGGCGGTAATCACGCTGGAACCTTCTGCATCCCGGCGGTTATTTCTGCGGTCCATAAAAGGCCCCTTTCTGGAACGACCCAAGAGGATAAATTTTACACAGAGCAACTGAGTTTATCAAGATAACACGCTTGAAAACGATGATTATTGCGTAGCACCGTCACCTTCATGTCCTTACCGGATAATTCCCATATCCTTGAGACTAAACATATCGCTTTCCATTCCTGAACAGACGGGATCTGCTGATATCTAGAACGCCATCTCCGTTTGGAAACGCATTTTCTTCAGCATAATCAGGGATATGCACGGCAATGGTCCGATCCTTCAAACGCGCCAGATAATGCCTATAGCCATTTCGTACACCTTGAGAAGAGATGGGGATGACCTGACCCTGCGCAAGATCTGGAGATGCAACTGCAATTTCAAACGAGCGGATCATGGCATCAGCCGGGCCGGATGAAATCTCACCCGTCACGGCAAAAGGCAAAACACCCTCTTCATCCGGAGTAAACCAACCCTCCTGCACCACGCCCCGAAATATGGCTGCTTCCCCCAGAAACTCCATTACAAAAGCCGTAGCAGGCTCGCGATCCAACACTTCAGGCGTTGCGTCCTGCACGATGGAGCCCTGTTGCATCACCACAATACGGTCAGCAACCTCCAGAGCTTCTTCCTGATCATGCGTCACAAGAATAGTGGTTAATCCCAACCGATCATGCAGGGACCGCAGCCAGGAACGAATAGCCCGCCTTACAATAGGATCAAGCGCACCAAAAGGTTCGTCCAGCAGCAGTACGCCGGGGCCTGTCGCCAAAGCACGGGCAAGGGCAACACGCTGCCGCTGTCCGCCAGAAAGCCGGGCAGGGTAAGCCTTGCCCATATCAGGCAACTGCATCAACGCCAGCAGTTCCTGAACCCGTGCGGCGATATCATTTTTTGAAGGACGTATCGCCCGAGGCTGAACGTCCAACCCAAAACTGATGTTACGGGCAACAGTCATATGCGGGAAGAGCGCGTAGT
>NZ_LHZQ01000033.1 GCF_001580915.1 Acetobacter tropicalis
AACCCGATGTACAACCCTTCTGTGAGATTTCCGCGTCGATAATCAGGCAGTAGTCCGCACGCCAGACGCGCCGCAACGCGCGAGAGGAGAGCAAATCTGAGGCCGTTATCATCCCAAGACTTTCCATTGCCCGCAGTATAGGGGCTTCCAGATCTTAAATAAAGCTCTGGGCAATCAAGTATAAAGAAATAATTATGATATATAGAGACCTGATGAATACGAACTGCGTGCCCAAATTCTGTTATTTCTACCAAATCCCCTTCGCGACGAGACCACTTCAGTGCACTCATGACCGATGGATACCCAGGCAAAACTGTTCTGACACGAACTCCTTGAGGAGCCAATGCGCCGGGAAGAGCGCCTGTTACATCACCCAGTCCTCCCGTTTTCACCAAAGGGAAGAATTCTGATGCAACAGACAGAACATCCAGTTCAATTTTTTTTTGAAAAGCCTGATGCATGGCATGACCTTTCCCGATTGTCGGGATTTGGGTTTCCGTATGTATCGACTAACGTTCAGATAGCGTTGAGAGTGCGCCTGTCACGGGAATGTGATGTTGGGGCGTAATCCTGCCACAAAAAAGTACCTGCAAAACCCAACTTCTCATTTTTTACCGATTTAATTGTAAAATAAAATTATTTGCGGAACATTGTCTGTTTCGATTTCGTTTCAGGAAATACGTATAAATATCCACATAAAGGGAGACGGTATGCCCCAGGTTCTTCATGCTCCTTTCCGTGAACTTCCTCTTCCAATTGCAGATTATGCCTTGATTGGAAATTGCCGTACTGCAGCCCTTATACCAACCGTTGATTGCTATAACCTATGAGCCCAAT
>NZ_LHZQ01000142.1 GCF_001580915.1 Acetobacter tropicalis
CCAGATCCTTCCCCGATGGTGCCAGCCCCGAGGGCCACCCCGGGCGACTGCTCCGGCCGGGGGATCACCATGACAGCCCGCAGAGATTACAGCATGACCGATCCCGATGTCGGAGTGGCTCCGCTCCGGCAAACCGGGGCTCCTGTACGCATCACCGGAAAAGCCGGGAAAATCGCTGTCTGCACCGCAAATTCTGTCATCGCGTCATGCAGATCCGGTCATAAAAACCCGTTCCAGTTCCACAAACGCACCTGTATGTTCTGGCTCAGGCTCTCCCCCGGGGCGGCGCCAGTTGCAAATTCCCCATAACTGAGTCCCGGTGTCGCGGGTTCGGTCTTCCCAGACTTTCGTACGCCTCGCGGCGCCCGAAACCCTTCAGGGAGAGCGGAAGGTCTGCTATGGAGACATATTGATAGTGGAAGCTGACATTCAGATCATATTAAATCTACTTCAAATATCTAAAATAAATGAAAAATTTAGATCTTATATAAAACAATACTATTTATAATAGCATGGTTTCTTATTATCATAAAATTTGTGTAAATCCTGCGAAGTTATTTTGAGGGCATGGTTATCGAAGTACATCATATGCCCTGCAGGGTAACGGCAAAATGATATTTCCTGTATCTGGCTAATTGGAAGATTGAGATGTCGGATATCGTAAGCCGTCAGCGAAAACGGTGCGGCCAGATCGTAGAGGCCATTTAGAAAAATGACCCTCATGCCAGGGTTTCTGGCCATCGTTTCTGCAAGGTCACCACCGGTCACCGCAGTTTCAAGAAGACGGGACCGTCCTTTCGCCTTATGACGCCAGTCCCAGACTGAACTGGTAGTGTTGTCATATATGACATAGGGGCGCTCACCATCATAGCCGAAATCTTGTCCAAGTTGTTTGTTCCAGACGGTCGTGAGTGGGGTACGGACATTTTCGTTTGAGGGATCGAAGTCCGGCGCATCGGGCGCGAGATATGACATGGGAGCAGTAGCCCGCGCATCGTAGCGGCCTGTAATCAGTGCGTCAGACTTCAGAAGTTCGCTGCGGAAGGTATTGACGTCCGGTCTAAGCGCATGGGCCCTGATTGTTTCGATGGATAGCCCCGTGTAGCGGGCAAGCTCTCCTGTTACAGCTCGTTCTGTTGTCAGGTCGAGATTTTTGCCTTGCCAGAGGGCCTGCATGTAAGTTGTTGCGGCGAAGGATTCCGCCTGCGAGATCAACGCGTTCAGGTTAAGGTTTTGATAGCCGCTTTTACGGTGAAACCACGCGATTGCGGCATAGGTAGGAAGATAGCTTAGAGTGGTCATATCCATTCCCGGGAGCCGTTCTCCGTAATTGAGGACGGTGGACATGAAAATCAATCCGTTCAGGAATATGCCGCGCTCGGCCAGCACTCGGCTTGTGACGGAAATCCGGGTTGTTCCGTAGCTTTCGCCGAACAGATAGAGCGGAACGTTCCATTTTCGGGCGCTATCGAGATAGGCCGCAACGAAATCAGCAGACGCTGCGGCGTCCTGATCCACGCCCCAGAAATCCGCATTTTTCTTGTCTCTCAGAGGGTGGGAAAAGCCTGTTCCGACCGGATCGACGAAGACCAGATCGGAGGCGTCGAGTAACGTCATGGGGTTAGTGGCAGCGTTATAGTGGGCATCTTCAGCTAGGCGACTGGCTTCCGCAGGGACGCGCAGGGGCCCGAACGATCCAAGTTGAAGGAACAGCCCTGATGAGCCGGGACCGCCATTGAAGAAGAAGGTGACAGGTCGGGAGGGCGAGCGATCTGCGGTATAGGAGACATACGACAGACACGCCGTGGGATTACCTTTCGCATCGTGCAGCGTGAGTGTGGCAAGGCGTCGTTCGTAAGTCCATGTCTTTCCCTTTAGGGAAAGTTTGCCCGAAATGGCTTTGTTCAGCGCGCAGGCTGCAAAGGGTGAGCTTTCGGCGGCATGGAGCGTGAGAGGAAACAGTGCTGTTGCGATGAGGCATAGCCCAGGCAGGAAACACTGTCTTCCGGGTTCAGAACGACGCAGCATGAGACCTGACTCCATTGGGATCGATGGCACTGAAATATTCCGTATACGCTTTCGGGCTTCGGGGTGCAGAGCAGCTGACACCCCATCGGAATAACAGATGATCGCTATCCCTACGCCAGATTTCCGCAAGGACTACTGCGCTGTCCTTGAGTTTCAGGATTTCCAGTGCGCCATTCGGCAGCAGGCGCCCGCGGAGATGATCGAAGCGCTGACTCCCTTTGAAGGGATGTGGGCGGTTATCGAGGGGAATATCGAACCGAAAATGGGAGGGGGGAGCATCCGGGTTGGTTCGGTTCACGGAGTGATAGAACAGATTTCCATTCTCGATACGGAGTGAAACGCGCAGGTCCATGCTTTCATGAGGGAAAAGGCCGTTGCTCCAGCTGGAGAGCTGCCTTTCGATGGCCCAGGTACCGTTGATGCTCGGCTTCGCGGAAGGAGTCATGCAGTTTTGGCCTGTGTGTTATCGGGAGGGAGAGGGCAGGTCTGGCCTTCTTGAAGGGCCTGGGCTGTGATCCTGGCCCATCGGGTAAGACCGGGAGCAGTCGCCAGAAGATCATTGCGAATTTCGACGATGACGGCGGCGAGGCCACGTCTGTCCCCATGGAAAGGGATCGTATGGTTCGAGTGCTGCCACAGATCATAGGGCTGGTTGCGGCCGACGAGCGCGCCGCTCTGTTTTTCCATGGCCTGCGCTACGGTTTCGCCGTGCAAATGGGAGGCTCGATACAGGACGCCTGCCGCCCATGGACGAGGAACACCAGCATAGACCGGGGTAAAGGAATGAATACCTACTAGGAAGGTTTCAATCCCGCGCGCGATACGGTCTTCCAGAAATGTACTCAGGCCCTGATGAAAAGGGCGATGCCATCGTGAAAGTCGGTTTTCGCGTTCGTGCAATGTGAGGGAGAGGTTCCCTGGTACGGATGTTGTTTCGCTTCTGGTAGGAATGCATTCCTGACAGGTTTCCGGACGGTTCAGATCCGCTACGAGGCGGGAAACAGGGGCGCTTATGAGGGGAGAATCAAGCAGTCCGGCCACTATGGTCGCCATGTTCATGGCATGGATATCCCAGCCGATATGCTCTTTGGCCGCCTGGGGGGAGAGCCCGAGACCATTATATTCGTCGGGTATAAAAGATGAGGCATGTTCGCAGACGATCACATAAGGACTGCGGGAAGCGGTGTTGTGAAAAATGATGGCCTCAGAACAAGCTGGAGACGTATGTTCAGAGCTCACAATGATGCTCCCTTGCTTCAAGAAGAGGTCTGTCAGGTCGCAGCCAGAAAAAGCCGATTGCTCCGGCGCAGGCTGCAGTCGAAGGCAAAAACAGTACGTCTTCCCAAGAGCCGGTTCGTGTCACGACCCAACCAACTGCAAGCGGTATGATGCTGGCGGAAAGACTGCCCCAGAATGCTGTGCAACCCGTAACAAACCCGGTGTAGGCGCCACTGATATCCTGGACGCTGGACCACAGTGAAACCTGCACAAAGCCGATTGCACCAAGGCAGCCTGTCATGAGGCACAGAGCTAGAATGGTGCCTTGTGCATGGCTTGCGATGGCTAGTAACACTGCGCTCAGAACAAGGCCGAATATCGGGGGAACTGTTCTGACATGGCGCAGGCTGAAACCCCGTGAAGCGAGGTAATCAGCTATGATGCCAGCTAGTAATACTGAGACATACAGGGCTACCCATGGCGCTGATGAGAGCCATCCCAGATCCTTGAGGCGGACATGATGCACCTCATGTAGCCAAGTCGGAAACCAGCTTGCGTAAAATCCCTGTACGCAGATGGTGCAGAAATAGAGAAATCCTATAAGCCAGAAGCGAGGGGTCCGTAAGAGTTTGCTGCGACTGAGAGCGGACGAGGGGGCTGGGATGGACAAGTCGGGTTGCAACGAAATGCTGTCGGGTTTGTCCCTGTAAAACACCAGCCAATAAAGGCTTACGGCAATGCCAAATGCGCCAAAAATTGCAAAAGCCAGCTTCCAGGAATAGGTCAGCATTAACCAGGACGTCAGCGGCCCACTGATAATAGACCCGAGATAGATGAACCCCAGCAGAAGCGCGTTAGCGCGACTTCGGGTGACGGTAGAAAAATGTCTCCTGAGAACAAGCATGCTACTGGCCCAGTCTGGGGCCTGAGCTGCTCCCATGCCAAAGCGGGCCAGAAGGAAAGGTGCAAATCCGAGACAGAGGGGACTGACAAGAGTTGCAAGCGACCATAGGAAAGCGGCTCCGAACAGCACGCGGCGCGGGCCGAGTTTTTCTGCCAGCCAACCGGAAAGCGGTTGTAGGAGCGCATATCCCCATGTCGCGCAGGAGAGGATGAACGAAGCTTCTGGGATGCTGAACCCCAGATCCTTGCGTATGACAGGCATGGCTATCGAAATGGCATGCCTGTCCAGCGACATGAGGAAATTGATCGGTGCTAGTAAAAAAATCAGGACGATCCAGCTTTTCTCCCGCATGGCGTTACCTCAGTCTGTCAGAGGCAGGGGAAGGCGCCGGTGATTGCCCAGCGGGATGGACTGGCGGATACGTTGTGTCAGTGCGTGATCCAGATATCCCGTGACGGAGGTTTCTCCGTCAGATGCCATCGCTACGATATGGCCCCAAGGGTCGCAGATCAGGGAATGACCAAATGTTGTGCGGATCTCTCCCTTGTCGTTGCGGTGTGAGCCGTACATGCCGGTCGCCACGATCCAGACCTGATTTTCAATGGCACGGGCTCGAAGCAGAACTTCCCAGTGGTCTTTTCCCGTTTGAAGAGTAAAGGCAGCAGGGAGAAAAATAATTTCTGCCCCTTCGTCGCGCAGGGCGCGGAAAAGCTCGGGAAAACGCAGATCATAGCAGATCGTGAATCCCGCCTTGATGCCATCTATATCGCAGATGCTCAGGGATTTCCCGTGATTGAAGTCCCGGCTTTCATTGTACACTGTGCCATCTGGGCCCGTAACGTCGAACAAATGTAATTTACGGTAGCGCGCGATTTCCTGTCCTTCCGGATTGAACATCAGGGTCGTGTTGCACAGACGCTCACCGTCAAGCTCAGCAATGGATCCACCGTGGACATAGGCACCGTATTCACGCGCGAGCTTTGCCATCGTCTGGTAAACTTCGCCTCCGGTTGCGCCGCTGCCTGGTGCCGGGAGTATTTCAGCAACCTGAAAACGCGTAGGACGGTCTGCATTCCGACAAGGCCACATTTCCGGCAGACTGATCACACGAGATTTCTGGCGGGAAAATGACTCAGCAACCA
Organism: Acetobacter tropicalis; assembly: GCF_001580915.1. Lineage (GTDB taxonomy): Bacteria > Pseudomonadota > Alphaproteobacteria > Acetobacterales > Acetobacteraceae > Acetobacter > Acetobacter tropicalis. Next base: position 5,293 of record NZ_LHZQ01000142.1, read on the forward strand.
ATCGGCGAACCGTTGCAATATTTTCGGCCTTTTTGTTGCCGGCATTGAACTGGATCAGGGTAACAAGCATGATTAAATATCCTCAGATGTTTTTTAGAAACCTGTCGATATCGAAACAAGAGCGGCGAAGCCGGCACCGACATCATATGTAGGCGTAGAGGCTGCTATGGTCTTTCCATTCGCTCCTTTCTGAGCCTTGGCGTTGGCCACAGGAGCGACGACACCGGACAGATATTTGGTGTTGGCAGCGTTAATGATGTTGAGCTGGATCTGAGGTTTCCGGAAAAAGCCGACGTCGCTCATCCGGTATCCTGCGTTGATGTCCAGGGTTTTGCGCTCCGGAATCCCCTGATCGTTCATGAAGGAGGAATACATTGCATCCACCCAATTGAACTGCAGGCCGCCAAAGAAATGGGAGTCATCATAATTGATACCGACTGCTGCCGTGGCTTTCGGGCTCATAGGAGCCACTCGCCCCTTCGTGGGAAGGTAAGTCCCGCCGGTATAGAAGTTGTCATCGATGGACGCATGCAGGTACGAAATTGACGCATAGGGCGAGATATGATGCCAACGCTTCAGCCCGATCTCGGCCTCCGCGCCGCGTGTCGTCTGTCCGCCAACATTCAGATACTGCGTAGTTAGGACGCCATTTAAAGGAGCAGTTGCGGAAAGTTGACGGTTTTTGAAGTTATAATTGAATACCCCAATAGAAGCGTTGAAAATCCCAGTGTAGCGATATCCGAGTTCCTCGGAGATAGAGTATTCAGGTTTAACTGAAGAACTGCCATGAGATGTGATCTTGCCGGTTGAGACACTGATTGTATCATAAAATGGCGTGTCACCGACTGGCGTTCGGAACGCTGTGTTGACGTTGAAGAAAACCTGATGCTCGGAATTGAACCTGTAATGGATGCTCATGCGGGGCAAGGGGATTGCATAGCTGGCTCCAGCATAATAACGCGCACCAGGAAGCATGTTGGTTCCACGTAAATCCACCATGGCTTCCCTGAAACCTGCGGATATTTTCAGTTTGTCATGGAGCAGAGAAACGGTGTCCTGGACGTAAAGTGCTGTCGTCTGCTGAATTTCATGCAGATTGGTGCTGTATAGGATTGATCCATTGGCCATTGTGAGGGCATAGCCGCCATAAAGATTGGCGGCTTGGCCATTCCCGCCGACAGCAGCATATGACGTCATGGCCCTACGATCGACGTTATTATACCACGCACCCACTTCAAGAAGGTTGATCCCCCTGCGATAGGCTAGTCCCGTCGTAATGCCACTGGAGAACGTATAACCGGCAGCCATCGCCGCGACGACACCACGGCCAGTGCTCAGGTCTTCCAGCCCGAGATCGCCTGCTGCCTGTGTGCCGGAATAGCTCCCGCTATTGCTGAGCGTCGTACCATTTGGAACGCTGCCGCTCATCCAGAAATAATAAGGTGTGGCTGTCAGGGAGAGGCCGTGGCCGAGATTAAACTGTGACGGTAAAGAAATCATTACGCGTGATCGGCGGTTGATCCAGAGTTTATAATAATTCGCTTGTCCGCTTTTGAAAGACGTAGCGAGATTATAGTGCGTCCCGTATTGCTGCCACTGACTTAATGTCAGGTAATTTTGCCATGCGTTCTGTAGGCGATTATAGGTCACAACGGCAGCCACACGGTTGCCGTTTCCCCATTCTTTCACGAATTTGCTGTCGACATGATAGCGGGTGTTGTTGCCTGGACCACGCCAGTTGTCGTTGGTTGTGTAAGAAAAAGACGTGAAATTTCGGATCCCGCTGTGGCCAATCTCGCCGGAATCAAGCCGAATAAATTCGCGGAACGCATTGTTGGTGCCAAAACTGGAACCTAGATATCCGCCGCGATGAAAGGATGGATCACGCAGGGATGAACTGACAAGCGCGCCCACTGCATTCAGTACTGGTGCAGACATGTCGGGTGAGCCCTGACGGATCTCGAAACGACCAATATTTTCTGAATCCGACCATTCTGATGAATCCGCCACATGATTGATCTGGTCATCAGCGGGCATTCCCTCGAATTCCCAGCCAATTTCGTTCTGTTGCATTCCGCGGATCATCACGTTGGAACGATCGCTGACACCAAGAGGATCGGTCTTGGCCACTGTTACGCCGGGTGCCATTTGCATCAAACTAAAAAGGTTGCTTGTGGGCGCCTGTTTTGCGATGAAATCCCGGCTGGCACCACTGACCATTGCCGCGTCATCACGTGGTGGGAGCAGTCCCCCGCCAGGTGTCTGGTTCGTAACCCCGGTCGGGCTATGAAGACCTTCAGCAAACACCTGTAACTCTTCCGCGTTACCGTGCGCCTGAATTCCATCAGCAGCAGTCTTTTGAGACGCCACAGGAGTGTGACGTTCGCGGCTATTTGCTACTGATAAGCTTTTCGCCCGAGCCTCACCGATGCTGCTGGATAGTGCAGTCATGGACATCAGCACGAATAGAGTCTTGTTCCGCATGCCCTTTTCCTCTTTCGCAGAAGGCGGATCCCGGGAAGCTTCAGGATCACATATTTCATATCCGTCCCGGAACAGTATTGACGAACCTGGATGGAGCTCACAAATGTTATGTTGTTATTGAACATTTAATTCTGGTTTTTAATGATCACCAGCAGAACAGAGCCGTTTCCGGACACCTGCCCCGGAAGTGGTGCTCTCTTCCGATGACAATTCTTTCCATCCTATAACGTGCATATCAAGTGATATGTTGTTATTGAACATTTAAAATACGGACCTTGAAGTGGATAATATAAATAACGTATCTTCTGAGTGGTTATCGGGACATCTGCCCGATCGAACATCTGCTGGCATCAGCCGCCGGACGCGTTTTCTCATTCAATCCGGTCTGCTACCTCTTGGCAGCCGTCTGCCCTCTCTTCGGGATCTGGCTTTCTGCATGCAGATCAGTCCAGCAACCCTATGTCTTGCCTGGGCAGAGCTTCGGGAAGACGGCCTCATTGAAGGGAGAGGGCGGCTTGGCAGTTGGGTCTGTCGATCATCTTCGTCACCTCGTCCCAAGCGGCGCGGTGTTCAGAAACATGCAGGGCAAGACATCATCAACCTCTCTGCCGCCATCCCTGACCGATCCCTGCTGCCACCTCTGAACGAGGCTCTGGCGCACGTGGCTCAGGCCCCAGACATTAATTCCTACGCAAAGATCCGTATTACGGCCGCTCTTGAGAGGGTGTGCAGGACAACCTGGCCTTATGAGAGCGAAGGTTTCCTTGCGACTAACGGCGGCTTCTGCGCTCTTAATGAAACTTTTTCGGTGCTCCTGTCCCGCGGGAGTGTTGTCGCGGTCGAGACACCAACAGCAACTGCGACTCTCGATATACTTGAGCGTCTGGGCGTAAAAATCATTCCAGTCGTCTGCGACGCTGACGGGCCGTGTCTTCATTCTCTAAGGGCAGCTTTGACACATGAGCCAGCTGCGTTTGTCTTTCAGCCACGCGTCAATGGTATCACGGGGCAAAGCGTCCACCCGGACCGGTTAAAGGCCATAGCAGAAACTTTCAGTGTAAAGCCGCTCTGGATCATCGAGTGGGACGCCTTGGACGCCCTCTCCCTCGTTCCCCCTTGTAGCTTGGGCAAGTGGCATCCGTATTACACGGTTCATATTCGCTCTTATTCCAAAAGCATGTCTCCCGATCTGAGGCTTGCCGTTGTGTCCGCATCTTCTGAAGTCATAGGAAAAATTCAGGAATTTCGGGCTTTCGGGGCGGGTTGGACAAGTCGTATTCTTCAGGAGGCCACGGCTTATCTGCTTGCAAACAAAACTGCTCAGGAATGCATACAGAATGCACGTTCTGTATATCTAAATAGAAGGCGATGCCTTTCTGACGTATTGAATAGATATAATTTATCGGTAGATAGGATTGGAAGTGGTCTTTCCCTTTGGATGGGAGTGGATGATGAAAAAAAATCAATAGATTTTCTAAAGAAAAACAGAATTATTGTTTCATCCGGTTCGAAGCACTCTCTTGTAAAATCATCCTATATCCGTGTTTCCTATTCGAACCTCGAGAAGGATTACGAATTAATTGGAAATCTTATCGTGAAATCTGCGAGTTACGCATGAGGCAATGACGCCAGATTTTTCGCACGCCATAGACGCTGAAATGCTCCGAGAAAGCCTGTAGAATTTTCAGTTTCAACTTCGGCTTTCTTGACACATTCGTTCAGCGTATGCACGGGTAATCCCCCCATAAAAAGAGTGGCTTTTGAATGAGA
>NZ_LHZQ01000045.1 GCF_001580915.1 Acetobacter tropicalis
TGGTCGACCGTTATGTGTGCGAGGAGATGCAGACCCGGGAGAATGATCGCAAAGGTCACATCCCGTCCATTCTTCAGGACGAGATTGCACAGCTTGCGCTGGTCGATCTGACCCCGATGGCAGTCCGTGGTTTCCGGGATCGGCTGGCTGAGAAATACAGCGCTGCGACGGTTGTCAAACGGCTCAACCTGTTGGCCGCGATCTGCCAGCATGCAATCGCGGAGTGGGACCTGCCCTTTTCAAAAAACCCGGCTGCCGCAACGGCAGTCAAGCGGCCCGCTGGCGCGGACAAGAAGCGCAACCGTCGTCTCATTGGCGATGAATACGACCGCCTGCTGGAAGCCATGGCAACATCGCCTTGGCCTGATGATGTAACCTTCGTCCAATTCGCCATTGAACAAGGCACCCGACGGGAGGAAGCCTTGACACTCCGTTGGCGTGACATTGACTTTGATCGTCACGCCTTGTCCTTGGAAAAAACGAAGACCATGCATCGCGCCATCGAACGTGGCCCGGAAATCCGTCCCCTGACACCTGGTGCGGCCCGCCTGCTGCGGGCCCTTCAGGCACAGCGCAAATCCGCCCGGCCCGGAGATCTCATCTTTGATATTGGCAGCAAAGATGCTTTCTCCGTGCGGTTCGGACGGATGACGAAGAAAGCTGGTCTCAGGGATCTCACGTTTCATGATTTGCGTCACGAAGCGACGAGCCGTCTCGCAAGGATTTACACGAACCCCCTGGAACTTCGCCGCGTGACGGGCCACAAGGATATCAAGTCCCTTGACAGGTACTATCAACCCCACACGGAAGATCTGGCCGCCAAAGCAATCGCATATGAAAAGCGTAACTTTGCCGACAAGGACTAGCGTTTCCGTCAGGATGTCAGGAATGACAGCCTGATCAGAGCCGCGAGCAGTAGGGCTGCGATCACAAGCCAGAAACTGAAATCCGGACTGAAGACCAGACTCTCTCCGCGACCCCGCCGCTTTTTCGGAAGCTGCTTTCTCTCTGTTTCCAGAATCTTCCTCGCAATAAAATCATCCAGATCCTC
>NZ_LHZQ01000126.1 GCF_001580915.1 Acetobacter tropicalis
CGAGGTCTTCATCGCCGACAAGGCTTATGATGCCGATCCCCTCATCGAAAAGCTTGAAGAGCGGGGGATCACACCGGTTATTCCGTCAAAGAAAAACCGACGCAATCCACGGAAAACCCTCTTTTCGCTTTATAAAAAACGAAACATCATCGAACGCTTCTTCGCCAGACTTAAACAGTTCAGAGGTATTGCAACACGATATGACAAGCTGAAGTCAACTTTCCTCGCAGCCGTGCAATTCGTCTCCGCCATCATTGGAATTAACTGACGACACACCCTAGTTCGCGCGAAACGGCCTGTGCCGTAGCGACCACGGAAGGGGCCAGTTCGTGCATCCGTATTTCGGACATATAGATTGTCGCGCTAGCCAAGCTTACGGCGGCTACTACCTTTCCCCCAGCATCGCGGATTGGAGCTGCTACGCAGCGGATGCCGGGTTCATTTTCCTCTAAATCGAAGGCGCAGCTCATTAGGCCAGATTGGCGCAGTCCGGCTCGATAATCACTCCAGTCAGGAAGCCGCGCATGGGGCGTTGCTGGATGGCTTAAAGCAACATTGTAGAGCGTGCGCCATTCGGATTCAGGTAAATCCAGCATCAGTGCTTTGCCAAGCCCTGTCGAGGCAAGAGGCATACGTTTGCCGATACGCGAGCGCATTTCCAGCCCGCGTTGCCGGGAATCTTGTCCAGATAAAGCACTTCAACACCCTCCCGGATACCCAGGTGAACGGTGTCACAGGTTTTGGCACCAAGCGCGGTCAGATGATCGCGTGCCAAGGTTACTACCGGCAGCTGATCGCGTGCCAGAAATCCCATTTCTACCAAGCGGGAGCCTAAGATGAAAGATTGGCCGTTGGCACTGGATGTTGAACGCAAATAGCCAGCCTGCACTAGTGTGCTGACTAGCCGATGGGTGGTGCTTCGGCTGCATCCAATGACAGAGGCAATTTCCATCAATGTACTATGGCCTTCGGCCACAGCTTCGATCACCGACAAGCCTCTCGTCAAAGTCTGCGTTCCAGGTGGGAACGCAGATGTTTCAATCCCAGTCATCTTGGTTCTTTCGTTTGCTTTCAGCACATCATGGACACCAGCCTAAGGAGTCGTCAATATTTTGGAGCTCTATCCTACATAGTGGGATGATGAGGTTGATTAGTTGTTTTCTTTCCTTCTATAAACCCTGAAAATTGTGAAATAATTCGTTCTCTTTTCTTCTTTTTTAGAAAAAAATTCGAGTTTCTCAGGTCACGCCAAGCGTTGATAGGCCTGTGATAGTAAACGGCGGCGTATGGCCACGGTGGATATCGCGAACTGTTTTATGCGAGGCGCAACTCATGACGCACAATGCTATCCCGTCGTCTTGCGGGCGTTATTGCAGTATGCCTGTCGGTTGTTCCAGTCTGGCAAAAGAAAGGTACAGGAAACTTCCTTTTCTGGCCTATATTGGCTTTGACTGGAAAACGCGTTTCTTCCGCCGGGCTGATCTTTCGATTGGTATCCTCCACGGACGGCACACCGCGTGTCTATACTCTTTCCATCAGGCAGGGGGCAGGTGTGGGGAATTATAGAGTATCTGGCGCTGAATGATGTGGAGGCAGTTTTGAACGTTGCTGAAGCGCAGGTCCAGCGCGATCCATTTCAGATATGAAACATGAACTCTCTGCTGTTTAGTCTCGGGATTTGATGGTGTGATATTTTCACGTCAATGGAGAGGCAAACCCACAAAGCTGTTCCCTCAGGACCTTCATGGACAATCAGCACTGAAGTTTACGAAAATGCGCCAGAAGGATGATGGGCCACCTATCCAACAGACCTTTCACTCCCGTTCTTGGGCCACAAGTTGCATGTTCTCCATCGACCAGAGATGCAGGCTGATTTAAAAATGGAAGGACACAGATGCTATGGGCCGCCATGGAGTACTATTGAAAGAAGGACTGCTTGAGCGCAGAGATACGGCATCCGATGTCTGGGCACACCATGTATCGATCAAAAAAGCCCTTACGAGGCCTTCATGGAAAAGCATGGCCTTGTTTCAAAAATCCATCACAGGGCCATGCTCCGAGATATCAAGAGATCCAATGCGGGAAAGCCAGTGAGCCGTTTGCGGGGCGACCAGGTTTTGCTGGTCAGAAATCACAGATGGCTCTTGTCATTCGAACAATGAGAAACACCCGTGCTACCATGAGGATTAGGTTGGCCAATATCGTTTCCATCTCTTCCTGTCGCGGATCAGCGCGACCGGCTGGCAATCTAGGGCACAATATTTCCCGCGTTGCTTTCAGTATAAATATAAAGGTATTAATTAGAAAAATAAACACTAAATAAATTTAATATGAACTATTAAATCGATAAAAACATAACAAAAAATAAAAAATTAATAAATGAAAATAATAATTAAGGTTTTGTTTACTAAAAATAGTTTCCATTTGTTTTGTAGCTTTGCTAATTATACCGATTAGTAATTTTTGTTCGTTCGTTACAAACGGATGGGTCTTTTCTAGTTCGAAACTCGGTCCGCGTCCGTTCTCATTAAACGATCGTTGGATAGGGAGTGCTGTCATGGCAACAGACGATCAAAGCGACCTGCTTTATAGCAGTTACGTTTCGGGCTATGTAAATTATGATCGTAGTTACGCTAACCTTGTTAACGGTGCCGTTGCATCTGGTACGGCCAATGGTAATAGTGCCACGCTGAACGTTCTGTCTGGAAGCGGTAATGTTTCGGGGGCGACGGCAAACAATCTGGGTGTCCTTCTTACGTCTGGAACTCTGAATGCGGCGTCCATTCAGTCCGGCGGTGCAGGCGTTGCAGCTGCCAATGGCATTATTAGTGGCGCGACAGTTGCATCCGGCGGAAGTATGATTGTTACCCAGAACGGTACAATCACAGATCCTACAGTGCATGGCGGTGGTGTCGTTGCAGCAGGTGCTTTCACTGCCAAAGGGCAGACTTTTCCAGCCGGCGGTGTCATTTCAGGCGGGACATTCGACGTGGGGGCCACAGAAATGGTCAGCGCTGCGTCCGCATATGGTGGCCATTTTAAGGGCACCCAGCTTCTTCTGAATGGTGCAACCGCGAGTGGGGGCCTTTTCGAGGCCGGTGGCCAGCAGATTATTGGTGGCTATTACCTTTCAGCAGTCGATAGCTCGGGTGGGACAACAACCAAGGTCTCCAATGTTTCGGGGACGGAAAGCGGTTGGACGGCAAATACTGCTGTTGCCTCAGGTGCAAGTATTCAAAATGGCGGAACAGCCTACGTTCTGCATGGCGGCACGGCAGTAAGTGGTTCCGTGGGAACCGGTGGGAAAGAAATTGTTGAATCTGGTGGTAGAACACTCTCGCTTACCGTAAGCGGTGGCACTGAAATTATAGAAAGTGGTGGCGTCGCTTCTGGCAGTATTGTTATGTCAGGTGGCACTATAACTGTCAGTAGTGGCGGCACGGCGTCAAATACCATTCTCAGCGCCGGAGGTGTGGAGGTTGTTAGCAGTGGTGGAACCGCTTATGCGACTACTATTTCGAATGGCGGTACACTCAGCGCAACCAGTGGCGGTATTCTGAGTGGTACAACGATCGTTTCCGGTGGTGGCACTCTTGTGTTGGGTGGAAATAACGGGAATTCAACCGTTAACCTTGCTGGAACCAGTTTTGACCAACCGGCTAATGTTGTTATCTCTGCGGGAACGACCAACATTGCCGAGACCTTTACAGGATGGAGTGACGGCGACCAGATTATCTTCAAGGGGCTGACAGGAACGGCTTCTTCGATCTCTTTTTCTGATGCAAACCATATTACATTTGCATTGGGTGGTCAGACATTCACTTTAAATATTGTAGGGGTGAGAAATAAATTTAAATTTATTAATGATAATGGCACCACAATTCTTGAAACGTGCTTTCTTACTGGAACACTGGTGCGTATGCTAACCGGGTATGTTCCTGTAGAGGATATACGGCCTGGTGATATCATTATGGTACGTGATGGTGATACTTTCATGTCTCGTGATGTAAAATGGGTCGGAAAAAGCCAAGCTGTGGTCCGCACAACATCTCCTTACCCGGATGAAGCTGGTTATCCAGTAAGGATCAGCAAAGGCGCTCTTGCAGATAACGTGCCTTTCAAAGACATGCTTGTTACACCTGAACATTGCCTCTTTATCAACGGTGTCTTTATTCCAGCCCGTATGTTGGTGAATGGAAAAAATATCAGCTACGATACACGGTATGCTGTTTATGATTACTACCATGTTGAGACAGAGCAGCATGCAGTTATCGAAGCGGATGGTGTCCTGACAGAAACGTATCTCGATACAGGTAACCGGACGAGCTTTATCAGTTTGTCAGATAGTGATGTTGTTGCAGCCCACTTCGAGGCACCGAAGGACTGGGCGCGTGATGCGGCTGTTCCGCTAGTAACCAGCCGTGAGAGTGTTGAGCCTATATATCGGGCTATCGACGGCCGTAATAAAATGAGCGGATTTGATGGTGAAGTGCATGAGAGTCAGGATATATGGTCTCACGATCCAAATCTGTACCTTGAAACGCTAGACGGTGCAGTTATCCGGCCGGTAAAACAAAATGGGAAGAATGTGGTCTTCATGTTGCCGCCGGGTTTACAGAAAGTGTATATTGTTTCCAGAACAGCACGCCCGGTAGATTTTATTGGTTCTTTTGTTGATGATCGGCGCGAGCTCGGCGTTCTGATTGGTAACATAGAGTTAATGGGTGGACGGAATAAGTGCTCTCTTGAAGCACATCTGGAGCCGCAAAATATTCTAGGTTGGGCATCGTACGAAGCTGACACAGCCAGGTGGACCGCTGGTAGAGCTGAAATTGATCTTTCCACCTTCCCCGTTGAAGGGTTTAGATTGTTGAATATTGAAGTTGTTTCCTCTCTTTCTTATCGTGAGAAGATGGTGGAACAGAAGAATAGCCTAAGTGCCTGACGTCTAAGTGCTAAAACATCTCTTGTAGCTATAATATGGCCGCAGGAGATGTTTTGTATTTAGAGTATGACTTAAAAAGGTAAGAGACCAGATGATCGAGACGCTCCTTCTTCAACTGCGAGATGCGGCGCAACACAGTGTAGCCTTTGAAAGCGCGTCCCGATCATGGAGTTTTAGTGGTTTTTTGACAGATGTAGGGAAGATTGCGCACGCATTAAAAAATGTAAGAGATTGTGGCTGTTCCATAGTTGGAATAAAATGCAAAAATTACTACCATCATTGGGTTCTCATTTTTGCATTAGACAGGCTTGGTCTTGCTTCTGCATCTTTCCAAAATGATCTTGGACCATCTTTTCAGACATATCTAAATGTTATTCAGCCAGACTTTTTTTTAAGTGATCATGCGCTGATTACAGACGTAAAGCATTACGTTGTTGGTGAGGCATGGTTTGCAGAGGTTCTCAGTCAAGAAAATAATAATACCACATATTATGAATCACGTGACTTCTGTCGGATCGGGGTAGCAGCAGGGACGGGGGCTGTGCCTCAGAAAATTGGTCTCAGGCGTCCGGATATAGAGCGAAACATTAGGGTCTGTTAGCACTTGATCCAGTCTGCAGCAGCAG
>NZ_LHZQ01000008.1 GCF_001580915.1 Acetobacter tropicalis
ATGGATGTAAGAGCGGCGGTTGCGTTTGAGGCGGGTAAGCCTCTGGAAATTGAGACGGTTCAACTGGAAGGCCCGCAGGCGGGTGAAGTTCTGGTGGAAATCAAGGCAACAGGCCTGTGCCATACGGATAAATACACCCTATCCGGCGCAGACCCGGAAGGTCTGTTTCCCGCCATTCTGGGCCATGAAGGCGCTGGTATTGTGCGCGAGGTTGGGGCCGGGGTAAGGCACCTCAAGCCGGGTGATCATGTTATTCCGCTCTACACGCCCGAATGCCGGGAATGTAAATCCTGTCTGTCCCGTAAAACAAACCTGTGCACGGCCATTCGGTCCACACAGGGGAAGGGCCTGATGCCGGACGGCACATCCCGCTTTTCCTTCAAGGGACAGCCGATCCATCATTACATGGGCTGTTCCACCTTTGCGCATTACACCGTTCTGCCGGAAATCGCGCTGGCCAGGATCCGGCCAGACGCTCCGTTTGATAAGGTCTGCTATATCGGCTGTGGTGTCACCACTGGCATTGGGGCGGTGTTGTTTACCGCCAAGGTGGAA
>NZ_LHZQ01000036.1 GCF_001580915.1 Acetobacter tropicalis
TCACGCGAACGGGTTTGCCGTCTGTTTGGTGTCAGCGACCGGGGTTTCAGGGCCTGGCGACGACGCCCGGTCTGTGCCCGCAAAAGACAGGATGACATCCTGATGGTCCATATCCGCGCCATTCACGCTCAGAGCAGGCAAAGTTACGGACGTCCCCGTATGACAGAAGAACTCAGGGCTGCTGGTCTGTCTGTCGGGCATCGTCGCGTTGGACGTTTGATGCGCGCGTATGACATTCGTGTTGTCAGGACACGACGCTTCAAGGTCACCACGAACAGTTCGCACAAGCACAGTATTGAACCCAACCTTCTGGGCCAGGATTTTTCAGCACCAGCGCTTAACCGGAAATGGACAGCAGACATCACATATATCTGGACACGTGAAGGCTGGGTTTACCTGGCTGTGGTGCTTGACCTCTTCTCACGCAGAGTCATCGGCTGGAACCTAGGGAGCCGTATGACCGCAGACCTTGCTACGACCGCGTTACAGCGCGCTATTGCCTTGCGTCAGCCACCACCAGGCTGCGTCCATCATGCGGATCGTGGCAGTCAGTATTGTTCAGAGGATTACCGCAAACTCCTTTCTACCCATGGTTTTATCGTGTCCATGAGCAGAAAGGGAAACTGCTGGGACAATGCAGTGACGGAAAGCTTCTTCAAGACCGTGAAAGCTGAACTTCTGTGGCGGCACGCATGGATGACGCGTCAGGAAGTCGAGCAGGCTATCACATCCTACATCAATGATTTCTATAATCCTCAGAGGCTGCATTCCGCACTTCAATGGAAAAGCCCACTGGATTATGAGCGCAACGCCGCTTAACAGATAACCAAAGGTCCGGAACTAAACCGTGACACGTCCA
>NZ_LHZQ01000034.1 GCF_001580915.1 Acetobacter tropicalis
ACTGGCATTGGGGCGGTGTTGTTTACCGCCAAGGTGGAAGCGGGTTCAACCGTGGTGGTCTTCGGGCTTGGCGGTATTGGGCTGAATGTGATTCAGGGAGCCAAAATGGTGGGGGCCGACCGCATCATTGGTGTGGACATCAACCCGGACCGCGAAGCCATTGCCCGCAAGTTCGGCATGACAGACTTTGTAAACCCGAAAGATCTTGGCCCGAACGGAGATGTTGTGGGTCACCTGATTGAACTGACGGACGGCGGCGCGGACTATACGTTTGAATGCGTTGGCAACCCCACGCTGATGCGTCAGGCGTTGGAATGCGCCCATCGCGGCTGGGGTGTTTCCACCATTATTGGGGTGGCGGCGGCCGGACAGGAAATCAGCACGCGGCCTTTCCAGCTTGTTACTGGTCGGCGGTGGATCGGGTCTGCCTTTGGTGGAGCGCGTGGCCGCACGGATGTGCCTAAAATTGTGGATTGGTACATGGAGCACAAGATCAATATTGATGATCTAATCACCCACAAATTGCCTCTGGAACGGATTAACGAGGGCTTCGATATGATGGCGAAGGGCGAAAGTATTCGTACCGTGGTGGAATACTGATAGATATAAAGATATGTTTTAAGATCCGAATATAAAGCGCCATGGAAGCTCTGGTTTTAGAGTGATGCTAGCGATTATGACGAGGCGCGTGAGGTAGCAATAATTACTTTAATATGTGGTTTACCTGGAGGGCTTAAGAACCCTCCTTTTTGAGGCGCATCAGCTTATGGCCTATTGGTACCGTCAGAAAAAAAACGAAAAAGAGTTGGGGCTGGCATAGGTAAGCATTGTTGACGACGGTTCA
>NZ_LHZQ01000063.1 GCF_001580915.1 Acetobacter tropicalis
ACCCGAAATTGCCTCAAGTGTGAGAAATCCGCGTCGAAGCAAACCTTCTTGTGAAGCTATGCCATCCCAATAGGGCAAGGTCTAATGAAACAATGCTGCTGGGACACTTTTATGTCTCATTAGGGTTGACTATCGTATTTATGGGACAGTATCTGTTCTGGGTCTAAACCCTAGTGAGACAGAATGAGCATGAAGATTGGTTACGCACGCACCAGCACAACGGAACAGGTTGCAGGGCTGGATGCACAGGTCAGGGATTTGAAGGCCGCTGGGTGCGAGAAGGTCTTTCAGGAACAGGTGAGCGGAGCCACCAGTAACAGGCCACAGCTTGCCGCTGCATTGGACCAGATGCGGGCAGGTGACGTGCTGGTGGTCATGAAGCCAGACAGGCTGGCACGGTCCACAGCGGACCTTCTTGGCTATGTGGAGACGGTCAAAGCCAAAGGATGCCACCTGATTGTTCAAAGCATGGGCGGTCAAACTTTGGACACCAGCAATTCAACCAGTAAGTTAATGCTGACCATGTTAGCTGCTGTGGCTGAGTTTGAGCGTGACCTGATGAAAGAGCGGCAGGCGGAGGGTATCGCGAAGGCCAAGACAGAAGGGAAATATCAGGGCAGGAAACCAACGGCACGCAATCAGGCTGCTGAGGTCCGCAAGTTGCACCAGCAGGGCATCAGGCCCACGGACATTGCCAAGAAGCTGGGGATGGGTCGGAGCAGCGTCTATCGGTGTCTCGATATAACTGATTGATAAATAACGGAATTTCTATAGGTTTGTGGTTTATAAACAAACAATAATGAAAAGAGATCGTTGTGACACAAGGGCTTCCGAGTTATCTTGACGGCTTCGGACTGCCTGCTGGTGCTACTCATTTGGTGTGTTTGTGCTGGTAGTTGTTTTTCGGCGGAAAATAGCGGTTTTTGGTTCATGATGGGGACTTTTGGATTATTCCCCTCATCCGCTCCATTTCCGAAAAATTCAATAAAAACAGTTGTTTGCGGTATATTGCCGTTACCAGCTTTGTGGCTGTGCATTACAGGTCCAGCGTTACATCTTTTGATGCCAGAAAAGGCGTGGAAGACATGCGGTGCATGCTGAAACGGGGGCTTATTATGTCCGCTTCAATGCGCCGAAAGACCGCATGCAGGATGTGGAGCGTGTTCTCTGAACCAAGCATGGCAAGAAGGCTGAGGTTGTCAGCATCCTGAAAACCAAAGACGATCGTGCAGATCTAAAGGCGTATCGTGTAGTATCTAATGTCAGGGCGCGCCCTTGCCCATATTCAGGCAAGGGGTGACGCCAACCGGTGGCGGTGGCGGTGGCGGTGGCGG
>NZ_LHZQ01000051.1 GCF_001580915.1 Acetobacter tropicalis
TTCCAGTTCATGTCCCGTCAGAAACTCATAGAGGAAGGCGGCGCGGCGCGCGTATTGCCCGGTCGGTTCCCGCTCTATCCAGTCTCGCACGAAATCGGGTCCCGACACTTCGAATACCCGTGCCAGCAGTTCGAGGCTGGTTGGCTCATAACGCAAATGGAACTGAAGGTGTCCAGCCGGGCTCTCAGCGGGTCGCATGCTTTCCGGGTAAATTTCGTGGCTCTCAAAGCCATGATGGCGGCTCTCCCGGCGCGAACCGGCCGTGCTGGTCACGGGAAAGCCGCAGCAGGGATCAACACCAAAGTTATCGCCGAGCCATCGCCCCCCAAGCAGTGTGGACTTTTCTGTGTCCGCCATTAGGAATACGCCTCATTCGAAAAAACCGATTACGATTGCTCATATTCGATTAGAAATCAGCAATATTGCAAGAAAAGACTTACGCTGCGGGTGAGCGAGACTCCGGAAAAGCCGGGCCAGGGCAGGCTGACAAGGCCCGATACGGAACCAAATAGCTGTTTTCCAATACAATTCATCGGAATGCAAACCATCCGCTCCCCCGAAGCAGACGTTCGGCCTGCAGGTCGATGTTTCGAACACTCAATCCATCACGAGACAGCCTGTTTATTTTATTCCAATGATATCAATAGGTTCCAGTTCTCTGTTTCGTTGCCGTCGGCACGCCAATCTTTCCAATGACTTAGAGTTTTGGTCGCGGAATGATTGACTGCTTTTGGGCCCACCTTGGGCCCATCGCCAAAAAAGACGATAAGCACATGGTCCCAATGGGCCCATGAAAAGGCTATGCTGGGCCCAGGCGAGGCTCACCATGAAAGACCGAATCACTTCTGCCAAAATCGATCCTGCGACAGGCCGTCCCCTTCCGGCAGGCGTGGAATATCGTGGCAAAGGCCAGTATCGAGCCCGCAAGCGCATTGCAGGCGGAGAGCGGATCCATCAAACCTTTGCCTCGGCCAAACTCGCCCGGCGCTGGCTGGACACGACGTCCGCCAAGCTGGAACTCGGACAGTTTGAGGACACGCGCCCACTGGAACGTCAGACCGTTCGCGACCTGGTCGACCGTTATGTGTGCGAGGAGATGCAGACCCGGG
>NZ_LHZQ01000057.1 GCF_001580915.1 Acetobacter tropicalis
CTCTATCGGACACTCAGGCGTCAGCCCGTTACGTCCGTAATGGCAGCATGACCTGCGGAAAACGTAACCATCCAGCATAGCGCCCGCTGGCACTGTTGCAAAGTCAGGCAGCGGTTGAAACGGGTCTGATTTCTGAGGGTTTCAGAATGTGTAAACTCCAACTGCCTCTCTATCAGATGCACTTCTCCCATGATGCCCTTTTCCTGTTGCCACGGCTTTGCCTGCCCCTTCTTCAGGGCTCGCATGACCTCGAAGCCCTTGATGATCGTGGCGTAGGCGGTCTTCAGCGTTTTGAATCCGCGTACCGGCTTGATCAGCTGGACACCTCCAAAAACCCCTTATTTATGGGTCTGATACCAATTTGTTTTGTCTGTGACTCATTGGGGTACCCAAGAGTGTAGAAATGTGATTCACCGGATACCATTGATGAAAGAAGGTATCCGAGATGAGCAAGGCCATTGCACTTCGTGATGACTATGATGCAGCGAGGGTACGCACTCTTGCCCGGCGAAGCAGACACGCGGCCCAGTCCCGGCGCCTTCTGGCGCTTGCTGCGATTTATGACGGGGCGACGCGTGGTGAAGCGGCCCGTCTTGCGGGAACGGACCGACAGATCGTGCGGGACTGGGTTCTGCGCTTTAACGCGCAAGGACCCGCAGGTCTGATTGATCGTCATGGTGGGGGTGCTGCCCGCCGCATCACGCCTTCCGTCATGGAGGCTCTGGCACAGCAGATGGAGACCTCCAAAAACCCCTTGGTTTGAGAGGGCAGATATGATTCTCTTTAATTCTGTCATCTGATGGGGTTTGGCGATGAAACAGCCGGGATTTTTCAATATTGACGACCGCCTGAAGGCGCTGTCGGCCAAGGGAGATGCGCTGGAGAAGCTCAGTGGTCTTGTCGATTTTGAACGGTTCCGCCCCTTGTTGGTCCAGGCGATCCCGCGTTCGGATGGCCGCAAGGGAGGGCGTCCTGCCTATGATCCGGTTTTCATGTTCAAGGTCCTGCTCCTGCAGGCAAGCCATTCCCTTTCTGACGAACGCACGAAATTTCTGATCCGGGACCGGCTGTCCTTCATGCGTTTTCTGGGTCTTTCCCTTGCGGATCCCGTGCCCGATGCGAACACGATCTGGACCTTCCGCGAGGCTCTGACACACGCCGTTCTTGACGGCGCACCTGGAGGGTTCGAAGAACCCTTGATTGATTACCCCT
>NZ_LHZQ01000172.1 GCF_001580915.1 Acetobacter tropicalis
CTCCCGAGATACAGTCAACTTGAGCGATTTCTCAACGAAATCAGTCACGTCGGCCATAATCTGTGTGGTTTCTTCTTTTGTGCCGATTACACCGATCAGGAAGTCGTCTGCGTATCGCACATAGTGCAATCGCTTGAACTCCGGATCATGCATATCCACACTTGGAAGGGTTCTCAGCTTTTTGCTCAGTTCTTCCATTTCGGCCAGGTAGATCACTGACTTTTCATGGGTTTCCCCATGCTGTCGGATGAACTCCCTGCGACGCCCGATCTGGTAGATGAGTGCCCTATACTCCTTGTTGGACTTTCTTCGCTTTCCCTTGTTGAAGGCGCGTATCTTCTCGTCCATGAACTTATCGAGTTCATGGAGATAAATATTTGCCAGAATTGGAGAGATTACGCCTCCTTGCGGTGTTCCCGTGTAGGTTGCGTTATACTTCCAATTCTCAAGGTAGCCCGCCTTGAGAAACAGTTCGATCAGCTTGATGAAAGCCTTATCGTCGATTTGGGCTTCCAGAATACTGATCAGTTTCTCATGGTCGATGCTGTCGAAGTATCCCTTGATGTCAACTTCGCATATCCATTTCGTTCCCTTCCAGCTATCGACGATTTCCCGTAGTGCGGTATGGCATGACCGACTCGGCCGAAAACCATGTGAGCGATCTGTGAAGATCGGCTCATAAATGATTTCCAGTAGAGTGCGGGCAACCTCCTGCACCAGTTTGTCGTTTCCAGTTGGTATGCCCAAAGGGCGTTTCTTCCCGTTGGGATTTTTAGGGTCCTTCAGGATATACATCCTACGGACAGGTTTAGGACGATAGCTGCCGTCTCTTATGGAAGCCATAAGGTCTTGCAGTCGTCCCATGCCAAAACCGTCCAGCGTATCGTTATCTACACCTCGGGTCAGAGCCCCTCGGTTCGATTGAATACGTGCGTAGGCCGTCAGCCACAAATCCTCATGATTCCTCATAATTTTGTGCAGCTTCTTGACCTTTGCGCCTGAGCGGACTGCTCCACTGACGCCTTCCAAAGCTCTGCTGGTTCGATCGGACAGCACTGACTGCCCTCCCTTCATTATCAGAAAGCGTTACTACAAACTGCTCTCCTTCCCCCCTACCTCGCCGGGTTTCACAGCCATTGCTGCCTGCTTATACCGTCGTTTCAGGCCGGATTGGATACCGGCTGCAAGGTCCGTTACAACCTCACCTTGGGTACTATGAAAGCTCCGTCACCATATTGGTCAGCAGGCTGACCAACTTAGGCGATCCCGTATTTCCAACCACTCAAGTCGTCGCATTTAGGTTCCGCATTCAATCCTTGACCACCCTCGCCGGGCAGGTGTCGGAGACATCAGGTGAGACGGTGTACTAAAATCTCCGTCTCAATCTCCGAGGAGGCGTCTCAACAGTCCTACGCCACCAACATTCCGGGTTCACTCAGATCTACGATTCAACCAATCCAGGCTTAACCTTGTGCGACTTGCAATGACGCCCGCTTGCTCGACTGCTTTGCCGCGCTGCGCCTTTTCCTGACATGCTACTTTCCCCCTCCGGCTTTCGCCGGTTACAGCCTGTTGCCAGACAGAGGTAGGTCAGGCTTGCAATGGACATCCTGATAGTCCATACTCACGATTGCGCGTAAGTGCTTGAAATGGTTAGCAAAACGGCGCACTTAGAACGGAATTTCGTCATCCAGATCGTTATTGCTGCTGGGGGCATCCCAACCGCCAGAGGAGCTACCGCCACGAGACGGCGTATTCTGGCGCGGAGCGGAAGAGCCGCCGCCAAAATCACCACCGCCACCATATCCGCCGCTGCTGCCACCGTAGCTGCTACCGGCGCCGCCAAAGCCGCCACCGGCATCATCACTATCATTGCTGGAACGGCTATCCAGCAGAACCAGTTCCCCACGGAACCGTTCCACAATCACTTCGGTCGTGTAGCGTTCCTGCCCGGACTGATCTGTCCATTTCCGGGTTTGCAACGCACCTTCCAGATAAACCTTGCGGCCTTTGCGCAGAAAGCGTTCCGCCACATCAGCCAGCCGTTCATTGAAGATCACCACACGGTGCCATTCCGTGCGTTCACGGCGCTCGCCAGACTGACGGTCGTTCCACGTGTCACTGGTGGCCAGTGTCAGGGAAACAATTTTCATGCCGCTCTGGCTGGTGCGCACTTCCGGGTCCTTACCCAGATTGCCGACCAGAATAACCTTATTGACACTGCCAGCCATCAGAGACCCCGTTTCGCTGTACCATTTAAAAAGAATGTCACGCCCGTGTAGCGCACTCCGCTACGGCTATAAAGTCCGTGAAGCCGTTTGGCTGCTCTTTCTGCCCATGAATGTGAGAAGCTTCTTGCTGTCAGAATACCGTCTGCCGCCTGCTACATCCCCCTTTTTCGTTTCGGGTATTCTCCGTCAGATTTTCTGCACGCGCCGTATAAATCTGCCTCGGATGCCCACACGGGTTTCCTGCGGACAGGCACGATAAGAAATGACGAAGAGGAGATCAGAACCGAAAAAGGAAGGAGAATGACAGCCTTACCCCTCTATCCGCCACACCGATATCCGCGCTGCGCCATGCTTGCGTTCGGCCAACAGGGCGCCAGAAAAAACAGGAAGAGGGTCATCCGTCTCAGGCACGGAGACACCCTGTTGTTCAATGTCCAGCAGGGGCAACGGTTCCTGTGCGGAGGTTTCAATAACGGCAATGGCGTGTGGGGCAATCCATCCCTGTGCCTTTAGCGCTGCAAGCGTGCGGGCCGGGAGGTTTTGGCGGTAAGGAGGGTCCAGAAACAGCAGGGAGCACGGTATCGCCGCACGTGGAGGGGAGGTGACATCCTTTGCAAAAACCTTGCATCGGTCCTGCCAGCCGCACCCGGCAATATTGGCACGCAGCGCTGCTAAAGCGGCCCGATCAGTTTCAAAAAAAGTGGCCTGTGCCGCCCCGCGAGAGAGCGCTTCCAGTGCCAGCGCCCCAGTGCCTGCAAACGCATCCAGCACATGGGCATTGTCCAGAAGGCGCGAGCCCCCCCACGGCGCATGGAGCAGCATGTCAAACAACGCTTGCCGCACGCGGTCCGCTGTGGGGCGGGTGGTTGTGCCCTGTGGGGCGGCCAGCACGCGGCCTTTGCGGGCTCCAGCAATAATGCGCATGTCTAGCGCGTTGGGCGGGGCTTGGAGGCAGAGGTGCGGGAACCGCTTTTCTCTGGCCCTTTGGGCATTTGTTCACGCAGAATCTTGCCTGGCACTTCTTCCAGTTCTCCGCGTTTGAGCGTGCCAAGCTGGAAGGGGCCGTAGCTGGTGCGGATCAGGCGGCTGACATGCAGGTTAAGGCCCGCCATCACTTTACGGATTTCACGATTCTTGCCTTCGCGGAGGGAAACCGTAAGCCACGCATTGTCGCCCTTGCGGGAATCCAGCCCCGCATCAATGGGGCCGTAGCGCACACCTTCAAACACGCTGCCTTCCGCTAACGCCGCAAGACGTGCTTCATCCACCACGCCAAACACCCGCACACGGTAGCGGCGAATCCACCCATTGGAAGGTAGTTCCAGCCGACGTGCCAGTTCACCATCATTGGTCAGCAGCAGCAGGCCTTCACTGTTCAGATCCAGTCGGCCGACGCTGATAACGCGGGGCATCCCTTCCGGCAGAGAGGCAAAAACCGTGGGGCGGCCTTCCGGGTCTTTATGCGTGGTTACCAGCCCGTCGGGCTTGTGGTAGCGCCATAGCCGGGTGCGGTCAGGGGAGGAAACAGCCTTGCCATCTACCTGCACCAGATCCTGCTCGGTCACAAACGTGGCGGGATGGGTCACGGGTTGGCCATTCAGGCGCACCCGTCCTTCCTCAATCATCCGTTCCGCATCGCGCCTGCTGGCTACACCTGTGCGGCCCAGCCATTTGGCAATGCGTTCTCCACGCGGTTCCTGCGTCACTCTGTTTCTCCTGCCGCCTGAATAAAGGCGTTAAAAATCTTCCGGTCGCCCGGGTCTATGCCAAATTCGGGGTGCCATTGCACCCCTAGGCAAAATCGTTGGGTGGGGTCTTCTATGCCTTCAATCAGCCCATCTTCTGCCATGGCGTTCACAACGGCCCGGCCGGGCGTGCGCACGGCCTGATGATGGGAGGAATTGACCGCCATATGGCTGGTGGTGGCAATCTGCGCCAGCAGCGTGTGGGGCGTAATGTTTACGGCATGGCTGGCTTCATCACGGGGGTTGGGTTGCTCATGCGGCAGGGCATCCGGGAAGGAGGCTGGGATATGCTGGATCAGCGTGCCCCCAAGGGCCACGGCCATAAGCTGCATGCCCCCGCAAATGCCAAGCACAGGGGTGTTCTGATGCAGTGCTGCTGCCAGATAAGCCGTTTCCGCCTGCGTACGGCGGGGGCGCAGGGTGATGGTCTCATGGCAGGTGGTGTCACCATACAGGGTGGGATCAATGTCAAACGCCCCGCCCGTAATCAGCAGTCCGTCAATATGGGGAAGATACTCCCCCGCCAGTTGCGGGAAGAGCGGCAAGGCCACAGGCAACCCGCCCGCTGTAGAGACAGCGGACATGTAATTCTCCCGCAGGGCATACCACGGAAATCTGGAATAACGGTCTGTGCCGCCTGCTTCATGATCAAGCGTAATGCCAATAACAGGACGGCGTGCGGTCATTTATCCGGGTTCTTAAGCAGAAAGCGCAATGGTCAGGTGTCTTCACTGCCATAGTGGCAGCAGTTTTGCACGCGCTATATCTGCCCGTTACCGGAACGGCTTTGCATTAAGTGCAAAAGCGGCGTTAGCCCGGTAGGAAAGACGTATGATGAATAGTGCGGGCCGGGGCCGGAGAGGGCTCATTAACCGTACGGTCCACAACAGAGAGACCAAGGCCGATAGCCGCAGCGGCCAGGATGAGAGACAGGCTATGCATTGTACTAATCCTTTCCCGCAAAATCAGGCTGGTGAAGGCCTGATAAAAAACAAAGCAACCCGCGATCTGTTACAGAACAGATCATGGCATCTATAAGGCATGATGACAGCAAAGGTTGCAGAGATGCAAGAAAAAACCGTGCCTTAATTTGGACCAGATAGGCTTTGGTTCAGAACAGTGTGTGACGATTGACACATTTTGTAAGGCCGGTGTGAAACACACCGTAAGGACACGCCCACACGGCTGGCAACAGGGGGAAGGCACATGGAAAACGGGATGGAGGTTGCCCTCCAGCAGGCCCGGGAGGCAGGGCTACGCGGAGAGGTGCCCGTGGGCGCCGTGCTGCTCGGCCCGGATGGCGCCGTACTGGCGCAGAATGGCAACCGGGTGGAGGAATGGTGTGATCCCTCCGCCCATGCGGAAATGCTGGTCATGCGCGAAGCGGTAAGGCTGCGGCAGGGTAAGAGGCTGGCGGATTGTACGCTGGTGGTTACCCTTGAGCCGTGCCCCATGTGTGCGGCGGCCATTACGCATTTTCGCGTAGGGCGGGTGCTGTTCGGTGCTTATGACCCTAAAGGGGGAGGCATGGAACATGGCCCCCGGGTGCCTTATCGCCCGGAAAGCCTGCACAAGCCGGAGGTGATTGGGGGGGTGCGGGAACGGGAAGCAGGTGCGCTGCTTAAAACATTTTTCCAGATACTACGCGCCACCACCGTGCCGGCGGATTCCTGACCCGGGGCTCTTTTGTTTTTGGGGGCAAGGAACCATCTTATCCTTACAAGCGTCTGGTATTAGGCAAAAAAGGCCGGTTAAGATGCGGGAACAGGGTGGCCCAATGCCGCGCCCGGGTGGGGCAGCGCCCTGCCTGACAATGCAAGGAACAGTCGGAAACGTGATGTCGGAAAAATCTGTGTCAAAATTTTTCGGGCGGTCTCGCCGCAAGACACTTCTGGCCCTGCTGGCCGGAGCAAGCCTGATGGTGGATGTGGGCGCAGGGCCTCTGGCGGTAATGGGGTATAATGCTGCCCACGCACAGGATGCCGGGGCCATCAAACCCAGTGCTCAGGGCCAGAAAATTCCAGATTTCGTTAATCTGGTGAAGCAGGTCAAACCTGCCGTGGTTTCCATTACATCCATGCTCAAGGCGGATTCGGTGGAAGATGAAAACGGTGGCATGGGTGGCGGTATGGGCGGCATGCCCTTTCCTTTTCCTTTCCCGTTCCAGATGGCGCCTCAGCACTCCCGCCAACTGGTAGAAGCGCGTGGGTCAGGCTTTGTCATTTCTGCTGATGGCTATGTGGTGACCAACAACCATGTAGTGAAAGGGGCCACCAAGGTTACTGTCACGCTTGATGACGGCACCACCCTTCCGGCCAAGATTATCGGGCGGGACGGAAAGACCGATCTGGCACTCTTGAAAGTGACATCCTCCCAAAAGCTGCCTTTTATTGAACTGGGTGAATCGGATGATGTGCAGCCCGGTGAATGGGTTGTAGCGGTCGGCAATCCGTATGGTCTGGGTGGCACTGTTACCGCCGGGATTGTCTCGGCCCGTGGTCGTGACATCAATGAAGGCCCGTATGACAACTTCATCCAGATTGATGCGCCCATCAATCGTGGGAACTCCGGTGGCCCGCTGTTCACGCAGGATGGTAAGGTTGTCGGCGTCAATACGGCTATTCTCTCTCCTTCAGGGGGCGGGTCCATCGGGATCGGATTTGCCATTCCGTCCGATACGGTGCGGAGCGTGACAGACCAGTTGCGGAAAACTGGCCATGTAGTGCGTGGCTATCTGGGCGTGAACGCGCAGGTGATCTCCCCCGCCATGGCCAAGGCGCTCAATCTGCCTTCTTCTAGCGCGGGTGCCGCTCCTGCCGGAGCACTGGTTGCCAGCGTAACGCCTGATAGCCCGGCTGAAAAAGCTGGCTTGAAAGCGGAAGATGTCATTACTGATTTCAACGGCCAGAAAGTAACGTCCCCGCATGATCTGGCGGTGCGCGTTGCCTCTATTGCACCGGGTGCGGATGCCAAGATGGGTTACATCCGTGCTGGCAAACCGCAGACAGTCACCATCAAAATTGGCAATCTGGCCACGGCTGGCAATGATGGCGGTGTCAGTGGCGCTTCGGCTGCGGGTCCGCATCTGGGGGTCTCTCTGGCTCCGCTGAATGCTGATGTGCGCCGCCAGCTTGGGCTGGGTAATGACGTGCATGGCGTGGTGGTGAATGACATTCAGCCCGGCTCACCGGCAGATCAGGCCGGTATTCGCCCCGGAGACGTCATTCAGTCTGTAGGCGGGCAGGCTGTGGATGTGCCACGTGCTGCCGTTACGGCCGTAAGAGGGGCGCTGGCTGCCAAAAAGCCGGTGCTTCTGCGCATTCTGCGTGATGGGCAGTCTCTCTTTATCGCTATCTCTCCGGATGGAAGCTCCGGGGGAGACACTTCCGATAATGATGGTGATGACGACTGATAAATCCTTCCAGTAAGGATACCGGAAAAAGCGTCGGCCCTTCGGGGTTGGCGCTTTTTTTTATGGCTGTAGGGTCATGGGTGTTCTGGAAGGTCTGATGGGCATCTGTACAAGAACAGCAAAGAAATCCACTGTAAAATTTTGATTAAAAACGCTCCGGCAGGGTGAATTTTTCTGCACGTTCGGCTTAATGCGCGGTGTGCAATGACGTTGGGATAGGTTTTGAGTGTGCCTTTATGTCGATCCTTACGCCGCAGGGCGATGCGTATAGGGCTGGTTTTCTGAATAAGATCAGCTTCCCGGCCAGGGCTCTGGCAAAGGCCCGGAGGGTTCTTTACATACGCCGCATAGAACCCTTCGGCTTCAAGTCTCCGCAAAGTGGTGCTTTGTCTTTACTTACGCAAAAGTGTGCGGGCTGATGCGTGCTTTCCGGGTTTTCTGCCGTCGGGACGGATTGTTGTCATGAATTTTAGCTTCCCCTTTTCTCTGCGTTATTTTTATAGGTCGTTCATGGTGGGGGCGGTGGCAGCGGCTCTCTGCGCGTCGCAAGGGGGGGCATATGCTACAGGTGCCGCCAGTGTTGTTGTCGGGGCGGATGGGACGCTGAGCGTTCCGGAATCGTCTCCTTTACGGAAGCGGCTGGAAGTGACAGCGGTGCAGATGTCCGCTCCGCGCGATACTCTTTCCGTGCCCGGGTCCATTGTAGCTGAACCTTCGCGCGTGGTGCCTGTTCTGGCACCCGTCACGGGCCGCGTTGTTTCGGTTTCTATTGTGCCGGGGCAGCATGTGCGGCGGGGCCAGGATCTGTTGACTCTTTTGTCAGGGGACGTGGCGCAGGCCACCACGGATGAAGTCAAGGCGCGGGCCGGACTGGTACAGGCGCGAGCGGCGCTGACACGTGCGCAGGAGGTCCGGCAGGCGGGTGGTGCGGCCACAAAGGATGTAGAGGCGGCCCGCGCCCTTTTGCAGGAAGCTGAGGCAGAGGAACGGCGCGCGCAGGCCCGTGTCGCTTCCTTGACTGATCAGGTGGATGCAGACGGCAAGCTGGTCATGCGTGCGCCTATGAATGGTGTGGTTGCATCCGTTGCGGCGGCTCCGGGTATGAATGTCACGGATATCACAACGCCCCTGCTGCGGGTGGAAGATCTCTCTGAAGTCTGGGCGGTGGCGGATGTTGCCGAGGCGGATGTGGATGACATGCATGTGGGCCAATCCGTCTCCATCACGCTTCCGGGGCGGGAAGGCGTAGTGCTGCCAGGGCAGATTGCAACGGTGGAGCCGGATCTGCACCCTGAAACGCGCCGCCTGCGCGCCATGATCCCGGTGCCCAACCCGGATGAAGACCTCAAACCCAATATGTTCGCCACGGTGGCCATTCAGTTAAGGCAGCCTCCCGGCCTGATGGTGCCGCAATCGGCCCTGCTGATGAACAATGACCGGGTGACCGTGTTTGTGGAGGTCGCGCCATGGACTTTTCAGCGGCGTGTTGTGACGATCTCCTATGATGAAGGTGAAGATACGGAGGTGCTCTCCGGCCTGAAGGTAGGGGAACGGATTGTGACCCGCGGCGGGGTCCTGCTGAACGATGATTGAGCGGATTATCGCAGCCTGCCTGCGGGAGAGACGGATTGTTTTTGTGGCCATGGCCATTCTTGCCCTGTGGGGTGGGTGGGCGTGGAAAGACCTGCCTGTAGAGGCTTATCCTGATCTGGGCGCGGTCTCGGTTCAGGTGACCACGCAGAGCTCCGGCTTGGCGGCGGAAGAGGTGGAACAGCAGATCACCATCCCCCTTGAACGCCAACTGGCTGCCACACCGGGCCTTGCCAGCAGCCGGTCCAGCAGCACATTCGGATTATCCCTCATCAACCTGATTTTTCGGGATGGGGTGAATGTGTATGCCGCCCGCCAGCGGGTGACGGAGCAACTGGCGCAGGTCACTCTGCCGCCAGGGGTCACGGCCAGTCTCGGCCCTGTTAGCAGTCCATCGGGTGAAATTTTCCGCTACACGCTGGAATCAGACCGGCAGAACCTGATGCAGCTTTCCGAGATTCAGCGCTGGATTGTGGTTCCGGCGCTGACCAAGGTTCAGGGTGTGGCGGCCATCAACAATTTTGGCGGCTTTACGCGGGAATACCAGCTCCTGCTCGATCCTGCGGCGTTGTACCGTTATGGCATCGGGGTGAATGATGTTCTGGATGCCATTCGCAACAGCAGTGTGAATGCGGGCGGCGGCCGCGTGGCGCGTGGGGAGCAGTCCTATATTGTGCGCGGTGTGGGCATGATCCACACGCTGGAGGATATGGGTGATATTCCGGTTGCCCAGCATGATGGTGTGCCGGTTTTTCTGCGCGAACTGGGCCGTATGCAACTGGGGCATCAGGTGCGGGAAGGGATTCTGGGCAAGGATTCCAACCCGGACACCATTGAAGGCATTGTCACCATGGTGACAGGCGAGAATGCCTCCCACGTTCTTCAGCTTCTTCATGCACGTGTTGCGGCCCTGCAAAAGCAGCTTGAGCCACAGGGCGTGCGGATTGTCCCCTATCTGGACCGCGATAATCTGGTTCACGCCACCACGGAAAAAGTGACCCATACCGTTATGGAAGGTGTGGGGCTGGTCTTTGTCATTCTCATTCTGTTTCTGGGCAGCCCGCGAAGCGCCATTGTGGCGGCCATCACCATTCCGCTGGCCTTGGCCACGGTGTTTGTCATCATGAGTCTGCTGGGCATGCCGGCCAATCTGTTCTCACTGGGGGCGATTGATTTCGGCGTGATTGTGGATGGCGCGATTGTGGTGACGGAATCCATTCTGCGTATGCGTGAAGCCCGGCCTGACCATACCATGACGCTGGATGACGTGGAGGGCATGACCCGGCACGTTGGCCGCGCCATCGTATTTTCCACACTGGTGATCATTGTGGCGTATAGTCCATTGTTCGCCTTTGTGGGGGCGGAGGGACGGTTGTTCCGGCCCATGGCCTATACGGTCAGCTTCGCTCTGCTGGGGGCATTGCTCAGCGCCATTGTGCTCACGCCGTCTCTGGCGTTTCTGGCCATGCGCAAGCCCCACAAGATCTTTCATAACAAGCCGCTTGAAAAGCTCCACACGCTCTATCATCAGGGGCTGGACCACGCCATGCGTCGCCCGCGACTGGCCTATCTGGGTGCGGTTGTCGCGTTTATTCTGGTGCTGGTGCTCGGCGCCCATACCGGGCGGGAGTTCCTGCCCGATATGGATGAAGGCGCTTTGTGGCTTCAGGTACAGTTACCCTCCGGCCTTTCTCTGGAAAAAGCAGGCGCCATGGCGGATGAAGTGCGCAAGGCTATCCGCTCGTTCCCGGAAACATCCTACGCCGTCACGCAGCTTGGCCGGAATGATTCCGGCACAGACCCATGGACTCCCTCCCACATTGAAGTGCCCGTTGGCCTGAAGCCTTATGACACATGGCCGCATGGGGAGAACAAGGCACAGTTTATCGTCAAGTTACGCAATCGGCTGAACCAGATTCCCGGCATTACCTTCGGCATCAGTCAGCCTATTGCCGATGGTATGAATGATCAGGTGGGTGGTGCCCATTCTGCTCTGGTGCTGCGTGTTTACGGGAACGATGCGCGGGAACTGCGGCATATTGGCAGTCAGATTGTATCTGTGCTGAAGAGCGTGCCCGGCACAACCGAAGCCTCCATTTTTCAGGAACCGGAAATTCCGCAGCTCAATATTGTGGCCAATCGTCGGGCCGCAGCGCGCTATGGCATCTCCGTTGCGGATATCATGGCTGTGGTGGGCAATGCTGTGGGGGATGCACCCATCAGCCAGATCTATATTGCAGA
The DNA here is from genome assembly GCF_001580915.1 of Acetobacter tropicalis. GTDB lineage: Bacteria > Pseudomonadota > Alphaproteobacteria > Acetobacterales > Acetobacteraceae > Acetobacter > Acetobacter tropicalis. Next base: position 11,220 of record NZ_LHZQ01000172.1, read on the forward strand.
CCGCACCTATAACATGACCATTCGTGTGCCGCCTGCCAGCGTCAGTAATCTGCGCCAGCTTGGTCACCTTCCGCTCACCGCTGCCAACGGGGCGCAGATCCCGCTGGAAATGGTGGCGGATATCAGCCTGAAAACAGGCGAAGGCACCATCTCGCACGAGATGACGGAGCGCCAGATCACCCTGCGCGTGGATAACGGCAAACGCCCGTTGTCTGAGTATCTGGCGGATGCACAGAAGCGCATTGCCAGCGAGGTCCATTTCAATCCGGCTCTTTATCGGCTGGAATGGGCAGGCGAGTTTGAGCAACAGCAGCGCGCGCAGGCCCGGCTGAGCGTGGCGTTGGCCATCATGCTCGCCATTATGCTGGTGCTGCTGTTTGGTGAATTCCGTAAACTCCGTCAGGCTGTTCTGGTGCTGGCGGTGGTGCCACTGGCCCTGCTGGGTGGCCTTGTTGCACTACAGGTGCGCGGTGAAACGCTGAACGTGGCGACGGCAGTTGGTTTTATCGCCTTGTTCGGGGTGGCGGTGCAGAACGGCATCATCATGGTCTCCAACATTAATCGGCACCGGGCAGATGGGGTGCCGTTGCGGGATGCTGTGCTGGAAGGTGCAGGGGAGCGTTTTCGCCCTGTGTTGATGACGGCAACAGTCGCCAGCATGGGCATGCTGCCAGCCGCTCTTGCCACGGGCATTGGCACGGACGTGCAGCGTGGATTGGCCACGGTGGTGGTCGGGGGGCTTGGCATTGCCACCATTCTGACCCTCTTTATCCTGCCAACCTTCTATTACGAGATGGAAGCATGGTGCGAGCGGCGAGCCGCGGCACGGGGACCGGTAGAATCGTGAAACGGATACTTCTGACAAGCTGCATTCTTACCGGCTTGGGGCTGGGTGGTTGCGCCGTGGGGCCAGATTTCAAAAAACCGGCAGCCCCTGCCGCCAGCCGTTACGGCCAGGCAGGCCAGCCCGACAGAACACAGGCGGTTACCGGAAAGGCGGAGCAGGCGGCGGCTGGCCTGCAAGGTGGAGCACAGGCGCTTCATCCGGGGCAGGATATTCCGGCCCAATGGTGGACGCTGTTCCATTCTCCGGCGCTGGATCAACTGGTGCGCAAGGCGATTGACAACAATCCCTCGCTGGAGGCCGCACGGGATGCACTGGCTGCTGCGCAGGAAAACAGGCTGGCGCAACAGAGTGCGCTTTACCCCTCCATTTCTGGCAGTTTCAACCCGACCCGCAACAAGACATCCCGCACGTACTCACCAGTGCCCAACAGCAACCAGTGGCTCTACACGGTGCATACGGCCCAGTTGAATATTTCCTATGTGCCGGATCTGTGGGGTGGCGTGCGGCGTGGGGTGGAAGCCGCCAAGGCCCTGCGTGATGCCCAGCGTGACCAGTTACGCGCGGTGTATCTGACTCTCACCTCCTCGGTGGTGCAGGCGGCCATTGATTACGCCACCCTGAAAACGCAACTGGAGACAACGCAGTCCCTTGTTGCGTTACAGCGGAACCTGCTGGAGTCGGCCCGCAAGCAGGAAAAAGCTGGCGAGTTCTCGCAGAATGATGTGGCGTTGCAGCGCACGGCGCTGGCCCAGAATGAAGCGACTCTGGCCCCCCTGCAAAAGCAGTTGGAACAGCAGAAGCATCTGATCGCTTCTCTTGTTGGCGATTCTCCGGATGCGCTTCAGCCCGAATTTTCGCTCAATGATCTGACCCTTCCGGCTGATCTGCCGGTCAGTCTGCCAGCAAGGCTGGTGGAGCAGCGGCCCGATATCCGCACGGCACAGGCCAACTGGCATGCCGCCTGTGCTCAGGTGGGCGTGGCGGTAGCCAACCGGCTGCCCAACATTCAGCTTGGGGCAACACCCGGTTTTGCTGCGGCTTCCATCGCACAGATGGCTGCACCCGGTTATGGTCAGTGGGAAGTCATGGCCATGGTGACGCAACCTTTGTTTGATGGCGGTTTGCTTCGGCATCAGGAACATGCCGCGCGTGCGGCGTATGATCAGGCTGCGGCTGACTATCGCACCACATTGATTACGGCGTTGCAGGATGTAGCGGATTCGCTCACCGCTATCCGGACAGACGCCACGGCTTTAGCGGACAATGCGGAAGCCGCAACGGCGGCTGGGGACAGCCTGCGTATCGCTTTGGCGCAGTATCGGTATGGCGCCATCAGTCAGGTGGTTATGCTGACAACCCAGCAGGCCCACCTGCAAACGGAACTGGCGCTGGCTCAGGCGCGGGCAGATCGGCTTTCCGATACAGTGGCGCTGTTTCAGTCTCTGGGGGGCGGATGGTGGAACAGCACTGAGTCAGATGCGCCGCATCACCCCTCCTGGCATCCGGACAAGGGGCTAAGCGTTCTCCTGCCCTGAGGCGAGACCTCGTAATCTGGAAGGGGATAACACACGGATTCCGTGGTGGTCCGTACCTGTAATAATATGATCGCGCCGAAGAGCGCTGATGGTGCGGCTGACGGTTTCAATGGTCAGGCCCAGATAATCGGCAATATCCACCCGCGTCATGGGAAGAGAGACGCGGTTTTCTTCTCCCGTTGTCTGGCAGGGGCGGTGGATCATGCGGGCGAGCAGAAAGCTGGCCACCCGTTCCCGCGCGGTCTTGCGGCCCAGTAGCAGCATCTGCTCCTGCGCTTCAGCCAACTCGTCTGTCACTTCTGCCAGCAGACGCCGTTCAAACTGGGGGTAATCGGCCAGCAATGTTTCCAGTTGCGGGCGCATAAAACGGCAGACCTGTACAGTGTCCACCGTTTCCGCCCCAAAGGAGTAGGTGCCTGCATTGGTCAGCCCCAGAAAATGGCCAACGTCAGCAAAGCCTGTAATCTGTCTCCGCCCATCGGGCAGGGATTTGAACAGCTTTACGGTGCCAGCCGTCACGTTGAAAAAGGCTGTGGCAGCAGAGCCTTCTTCTATCAACGTCGTGTTGGGGGGGAGGGAAAGCTGTTTGGAGGATTGGGCGAGAACAACCAGATCTTCATCATCAATCGCCCGGCAGACGCTCTGATCGCGAATTTCGCATACCAGACATCTGTGCATGTCTTCTCCGCCGTTAATGACTAGCCTTCGGCGCATCGAGGCGGGCGAAGTCCGAGGTTGTGGGGCAGAAGACATCACGCACTATCCGGTAGAATCAGCCTTCCAGAACGCTAAGTTACCGGAAAACTTCATTAAAAAAGCTATGTTATTAATACTATGTGATTTTTGATATAAATCAAAGACAAGCATTCACCGAGTCTCTCGTTCACACCCGCCCCGGTTGTATATCTGGGTTGTGTAAAATGCTGTGGTTTTCAGAACACACCCCCTGCCGCATTCTGTTGAATGCTTGATCTAAATCAAGGCTGCACACTGCTGTGCGTGATTTCTCCGCTTCAGATATCACAGCGCAGTTAGAAGAGTATCAAACGATGGTGAAGCTTCGTTCCTTATTGACCGCCATGGTGGCCGGGGTGGCCGCTCTTTCTGGCACAGCCAAGGCGCAGACCACCCAGGTGGCTCCGGCCCCCGCTACGTCCAATGCTGCTTATGTTAACGCTCCGGTGCTGAGCCACATCCCGTCAGCACCGCGTCCTTACAGCGGCCATTGCGGCATTTTTGAAACCTGCGCCAGCACCAAGATCGGTCTGGGCAAGGGCGATTTCATGATCCGCCTTTCCGGCGTGGGCGTTCTGCCGCAGGATCGTGACAGCAACGTAAGTCTGCATGCTGGTGGCGCAACCATTCCCCTGCGCAACACCCACCTGTCCACCACCAATCAGGCAATGCCTGAACTGACGCTGGAATACTTCCTGACGGACAACGTGTCTGTTGACCTGATCGCCACCAGCACCCGTCATGAAGTGGCTGCACTGGGTAGCGATGTCCCGTCTCTGGGTGGTCCGCGCAAGCTGGACGTCGGGAGCGCCTGGGTGCTGCCGCCGACGCTGACCTTCGCCTGGCATTTCCGTCCGCACAAGCGCTTCAACCCGTATGTGGGTGTGGGTGCCACGGCCATGTGGTTCCACAACATGAAGGGCAACGCTGGCAGCCCGCTGGGTCTGACCAAGCTGAACGCTGGCTTCACTGGTGGTCCGTCTGTCAACGCCGGGTTTGACTATCAGCTGGTTGGCAACTGGTTCTTCAATGCAGACGTCAAACAGATGTTTGTCCGTATGCATGCCTGGGTTCAGAACCCGGCAGAAACGCTGCGTGTCCGTGCCCATGAATCTCTGGACCCGACCGTCGTTTCCGCTGGTATCGCTTACCGGTTCTAATGGCATGAGCGCGGCATCTTCTTCAGATCTGGTTCACCGTTACGGCGGGAACCTGCCGCGCTATACCAGCTACCCGACTGCCGCCAGTTTTTCTGAGGCAGTCGGCCCCGCGCAAGCTGAAAGCTGGCTGCGTGCCCTTCCGGCTCAGCAGCCGGTTTCTCTCTATTTCCATGTTCCTTTCTGTGATGAGCTGTGCCGTTTTTGTGGGTGCAACACATCCGTCATGCGGCATGAAGACGGGCGTCTGGCCTACGGCGATCTTCTGCGGGAAGAATTACGCCGTGTTGTTGCCCTGGTTGGAACGCGGCGTAGTGTAAAGCATGTGCAGTTTGGCGGCGGTACGCCTTCCACACTCCCTGCATCGGCTTTGCGGCAGATCATGCGGTCTGTGCGGTCCATGTTCCAGATTGAGCCTGATGCTGAACTGTCCATGGAGCTTGATCCACGGCATGTGCCCGTAGGTTATCCAGCTCTTCTGGGTGATCTGGGCTTCACGCGGATCAGCCTCGGTGTGCAGGATCTGAACCCTCAGGTGCAGGATGCCTGTGGCCGCCATCAGTCTTTTGAACAGACAGAAGCCTGCGTTACCGCTGTACGGAATGCAGGGGTGTCTGGCGTCAATATTGATCTGATCTATGGCCTGCCATACCAGACAGAAGAAAGTGTCGCAGAAACCGCGCGCAGGATTGCGTCTTTGCGTCCGGATCGTCTGGCCGTGTTCGGATACGCTCATGTGCCCTGGAAACAGAAACGTCAGCGGCTGATCCCTGAAGAGTCTCTTCCCAAGCCATCCGAACGTCTTGCCCAGCGGGCCCGTATGGATACCGTGTTACGGGCAGAGGGCTATCTGCCGGTCGGTCTGGATCATTACGCGCTGCCTCAGGATGCGCTGGTGCAGGCCGCATCAACAGGCACGCTTCGCCGTAATTTTCAGGGTTATACGACCGATTCGTGCGATGTTCTGCTGGGTATGGGGGCCTCTGCCATTTCCATGCTGCCGGATGGGTACGTGCAGAATATTACCGCAGTCGCGTCTTATGCACGGGCTATGGCGGATCATGACGGTCTGCCCGTCGCGCGGGGTGTGGAGCGCACGGCAGATGATCGGCTACGAGGCAGCCTGATAGAACGGCTGATGTGCGATATGGGCGTTGATCTGGAACAGATGGAAGCCCAGCTTGATGTCTTCTCGCCGGAGCTAGGTGCGCTTGAGCCGTTGATTCAGGATGGATTGGTAACGGTAGAAGGCCCCAAAATCACAGTGACAGAAAAAGGACGGCCTTTTTTGCGTCATGTGGCGGCCGTGTTTGATGCCCACCGGAAAACCTTGTCTCAGGCGCCTTCTGGCGGAGCGTCCCAGCCGCGTTTTGCGGGCGCGCTCTGAACCTCATTCACAGCTCTGCGTATAAGCATGAGTTGATCGTGTCGCTGTTTTGGCGCATGGAAAGAGGCTGTCCACCCCACATGCAAAGCAGATTTGCTATCAGGGAGTGGCACCCGTACCGTAACTGAAGGACAGGGCAGATGCATTCTGACGCCCAGGTTTTAGGGGCCGGCACCGCTTCCGCGTTTGTAAAAATGCTGGCGGGAACCCGTCCCGCGCCATACCCCTACCCGCACTGGATGATGGATTCTGTCCTGACGCCAGAGGCGTGTGATGCGCTTGTTGAGTGGGACCCCGGCGCACAGGCGCGTGCTGGGGATGTTGGAGGGCGTCGTGAAACGCGTAACAAGGCGCGGGTGTTTGTAGACAAAGCCAAGCGTGCGCAGGATGCGCGTCTTGATCGTATGGCTCATGTGCTGAACAGCGCGGAAGTGCGTCAGGCTTTTGCAGATTATTGCGGGGCCCAACTGGATGGTGCGGCCCTGCGCTTGGAACTGTGCCTGGATACGGATGGGTTCTGGCTGGAGCCGCATACGGATATCGGGGCCAAAAAACTGACCCTCCTGATCTCACTTTCTCAGGATGACAATGCGGAGGACTGGGGCACGGACCTCATGACACCGGAAGGTCAGTCCGTTGCCCGGGCATCCGGTGCGTTCAATTCCGGCGTGTTGTTTATTCCGTCAGATAAAACGTGGCACGGCTTTGTAAAACGGCCCATCAGCGGCACCCGCCGCACCCTTATTGTCAATTTTGTCGATCAGAGTTGGCGTGCGGTGCATGAACTGGCATTTGGCCCGGTTGCTGCGCACGTCTGACGTTTGACAGTCATCCCTTTTTCAAGCTGGCCCACCATGACTGGTGGGCTGTTTTTTGCAATTCCGGCCTAGATCGGCTTTAGGAGGCCCCGCGCAAGCGTTCCGGGGAGAGGACAAGAATGAGCGAAACAGTGCGTGAGTCGATGGAGTTTGATGTCGTCATTGTTGGCGGTGGTCCGGCAGGGTTGGCTGCGGCCATTCGTCTGCGTCAGCTCTCGCCTGAAACCAGCGTTTGCCTGATTGAAAAAGGCAGCGAGATTGGGGCCCATATTGTCTCTGGCGCGGTGATCGAACCCCGTGCGCTCGCTGAACTGCTGCCAGACTGGAAAGAGCGCGGCGCACCGCTGAACACAGCCGTTACCGCCGAGGAAATGCTGTATCTGACAGAAACCGGCAGCGTGCGCGTGCCTTTTCTGGACAAGCTGATGCCGCACATGGCCAACTACGGCAATTACATTGTCAGTCTGGGGGAAGTGTGCCGCTGGCTGGCAACGCAGGCGGAAGAACTGGGTGTGGAAATCTACCCCGGTTTTGCGGGTGCGGAAGTTCTGATTGAAAACAATCGTGTGGCCGGTGTGGCAACGGGCGACATGGGCATCACGCGCGAAGGGGAACACGGCCCCAACTACCAGCCCGGTATGGAACTGCGTGGCCGTTATACCCTGTTTGCCGAGGGATGCCGTGGGTCTCTGACCAAACAGGTCATGGCTCATTATGACCTGCGCAAAGGGGTAGACCCACAAACCTATGGTCTGGGCATCAAGGAAGTGTGGGAAATCCCGGCCGAGAAGCATCGTCCCGGTCTGGTGCAGCATAGCTTTGGCTGGCCCCTGGATGATCAGACCTATGGTGGCGCATGGCTCTACCATTTTGGCGAAAATCTAGTGTCTTACGGCTTTGTGGTCGGGCTAGATTATCCCAACACATGGCTTTCCCCGTTCGAGGAAATGCAGCGCCTCAAGCTGCATCCAGCATTCCGCAAACATCTGGAAGGGGGACGCCGCGTCAGCTATGGCGCGCGCGCGCTTTCAGAGGGTGGTTTGCAGGCTGTCCCCCGTCTGACTTTCCCCGGCGGTGCTCTGATCGGGGATTCCGCCGGGTTCCTGAACGTGCCTAAAATCAAGGGCACGCATACGGCCATGAAGTCCGGCATGCTGGCGGCAGAAGCGGTGGTGGAAGCGCTGGCAAGCAACCGGCCCGAACCAGCTTCCTTCACGCAGCGGGTGAAAGACTCCTGGTTGTGGGAAGAACTGCGCACGGCGCGGAATATCCGTCCGGCCTTTGCCCGTTTCGGCATGAAGAAAGGGGCCATCTACGCCGGTATTGATGCCATGTTGCTGAAAGGCCGCGCTCCCTGGACGCTGCATTTCAAGCATCAGGATAACGAGGTGCTCAAACCGGCGTCTCTGTGTGAAAAGCCAGCCTACCCCAAGCCGGATGGCCAGTTGACGTTTGATCGGCTCTCATCCGTTTTTCTCTCTGCCACCAACCATGAAGAAGACCAGCCGGTTCATCTGCGGGTGAAGAATCTGTCTCTGTGGAAAACGGTTAACTGGGATGTGTTCCGCGCACCAGAAAGCCGCTACTGCCCCGCAGGTGTGTATGAAGTGGTGGATGAAGCGACGGACCCACGTCTGCAAATCAACGCGCAGAACTGCGTGCATTGCAAAACCTGCGATATCAAGGACCCCGCCCAGAACATAGACTGGGCCGTGCCGGAAGGCGGTGGCGGACCTAATTATCCTGCCGGTATGTGATTTTTGGTCAAAATACTGTATGGCAGCGTCTGAAAGATCCTGCATCTGCAAGCGAAAGAAGCCATGAAGATTGTAGTACCTGTCAAACGGGTT
>NZ_LHZQ01000071.1 GCF_001580915.1 Acetobacter tropicalis
ATTGGGCTCATAGGTTATAGCAATCAACGGTTGGTATAATCTAAGAGGGAAACGCAGTTCCGCGACCTATGCAGGACTGATCGAAAGTATCATTGCTTTTGCACATGAAGAGGCAACAGTCCCTGTGTTTCTTTTTGGAACCAGCCAAGGCGCAATCGCTGCCGTAAACGGTGCCGCGCATGCAGCTTCAGGAACTATTGCAGGTGTCGTGCTCAGTGAATCTGTATCAGTCATGGGAGGCAGCAAGGAAACTGTTTTTAGTGCAACCCCGCAAAAAGTTACAGTACCTGTTCTTATTGTGGCCAACCAAGATGATCGATGCGATGTCGCACCGCCTCAAGCCGCGCAACAGATTGCTTCCGCCATGACAGCAAGCCCTGAAGTGCGCGTGTTCATGGTTTCTGGTGGAATAACAAAATCAAAAAAGAATTGTGGCTCCTTAACACCTCATGGGTATTTTGGCATTGAAAATGATGTCGTCGACAAAGTCAGTGCGTGGCTGGATGCCAAATCCCGATAATCTTCAGGCTATTGTTGTTTGAATCTGAGAAATCAGATGACGTACGGCTGGTGCAACCTCATCTGAGCGAAAAATGGCGGCAATTTCTGAAACGATTGGTTCTCCCGCAATATCGCGGAAAACAACGCCCGGCAAATTGACAACACTTCGTAAAGCACTGGGAATAACCGAAATACCATTGCCAATTGAGACCTGTGTCAACACAGCCAGTAAGCTCCCTGGCATAGAAACAATACGGGGCGTAAATCCACCTCGACTTGCGACCTGGAATGTGCCGAAAGCCTGCTCGGGCAATATAAAAGATACGTTGGCAATTTCGTGCGGCGTAACCGGGCCTTCCGACTTTTCTTCGACACCAGGAATCACGGAAAGTGCCAGGCAAAAGTGATCGCGGATCAACACATGGTGACTCAATAGCTGTGGCATCGCCATAGGCAGCCTTACAAAACCGATATCTACGTCACCGTCCGCAACCAGTTGAGGCAGTTTATCCATAGGGAATTCACGCACTTTTAAAAGCACGTCTGGATAACTCTGCGTAAATTGGTTCATCTGGTCTTGCAGTATTCCCGTATACGCAGCTGACGCAACATAACCAATCTCTATCCGACCCAATTCACCGCGCCCAGCACGACGACCGGCGTTCTCGGCTGTTGCAAATTGTTTGAGCACGCGCCGTGCTTCAGAAAGGAAAACCTCTCCCGCAGATGTAAGCGTCACAGAACGCTTTGTTCGGTTGAGAAGTTGAGCTGATAATGTGCGCTCAATTTCCTGTATCTGCACAGTCAGAGTGGACGGGGAAATATTCAGCCGTTCTGCCGCCCGTGTAAAATGAAGTTCTTCCGCCAAGACCACAAAATAGCGGAGATGTCTCAGTTCCATTCCTCTATCCCCCTCCCCGCATTATTAGGGCCTGTTAGCACTTGAAATACTTCCTATATTATAG
>NZ_LHZQ01000114.1 GCF_001580915.1 Acetobacter tropicalis
GCCGCGCGCGGGATGGGCGGTGGAGAGGGTGACGAAACCGGTGGCAGCGGGCCGTCTCCATCGGGTGGGGGTGGTCCAGCTGGTGGCGGCGGCCCCTCGGGAGGTGGCCCTGCCGGTGATGGTCCATCTGGTGGAGATGGTGGCGGTTCTGGTGAACCGCCCCGCTGGGCTCAGAAGATGAAGCGTCGCAATGCCGCAACCCATGCCGCCGAGGCCGCCCACATCATCCGCTCGGCCGACGGCGGCGGTGGCTCGGCGTCCATTGATCTCTCGGAAAAGGAATGAGGACGATGTTCCGTCGCTCCACCACCCGCTACGGGACCACGCCCGAACCCGTGACGCCCTATCAGAAAGCAGCGCAGGTTTGGGACGAACGGATCGGTTCCGCCCGCGTCCAGGCAAGAAACTGGCGGCTGATGACGTTCGGATCGCTCTTTCTCTCGGCAGGGCTCGGGGCCGGGCTGGTCTGGCAGTCCGCGCGCGGCACCATCACGCCGTGGGTGGTGCAGGTGGACCGGCTGGGGCAGGCGCAGGTCGTGGCCCCCGCGACAGCGGGCTATATGCCCGCCGATCCGCAGATCGCCTGGTATCTGGCGCAGTTCGTCCACGACGTGCGCGCCCTGTCGTCGGACCCTGTGGTAGTCCGGCAGAACTGGCTGCGGTCCTATGATTTCACCACCACGTCGGGCGCGCAGGCGCTGAACGATTATGCCCGCCTCAACGATCCGTTCTCGCGGATCGGGCACGAGCAGGTCGAGGTGGATATCGCCTCGGTGATCCGGGCCTCGCCCGGCAGCTTTCGTGTGGCCTGGAGCGAGCGCCATTACCGCGACGGCGCTTTTGTTGGCACCGAGCGCTGGACCGCCATCGTCTCGGTCGTCCTGCGCACGCCGCGTGACGCCGATCATCTGCGGAAAAATCCTCTGGGTATCTACGTCTCCGCCATCAACTGGTCGAAGGAGCTGGGCCAATGATCCGTCGTGCTCTTCGTTTCCTCCCGCTGTTTGTCCTGCCTCTTGCAGGCTGCGCGCAGCATTACCACCCGCCGATCATCCGCTACGATGATGCCGCTCAGGCCCTGCGCCAGCCCGATCCGCCGAAGCCGGTGCAGGTCGTGGAGGTTCCAAAAATCCTTCCCCTGCCGGGCCAGCTCAAGCCGCTGCCGCCACGACGCACGGCCCATCCGGTGCCCGAAGTCGCCGACCCGACCGTGCGCGTGACGCAGGCCAATCTGGCGGCGCGTATCCAGCCGACGCGGGCCGGTTATGTGAACGCGGTGCAGGTCTATCCCTATTCTGCCGGCGCGCTCTATCAGGTCTATGCCTCGCCCGGTGAGATCACCGATATCATGCTCCAGCAGGGTGAAAAGCTGGTCGGCACCGGGCCGGTGGCCGCTGGCGATACCGTGCGCTGGATCATCGGCGATACCGAGAGCGGGGCGGGGGCCACGAAGCGCATCCATATCCTGGTCAAGCCGACCCGGCCGGACCTGGCTACCAACCTGATCGTCAATACGGATCGGCGCACCTATCTCGCCGAACTGCGCTCCACGCCGGTGACGTATATGGCGTCGGTATCGTGGGACTATCCCGAGGATGATTTGATCGCCCTGCACCGGCAAAACGATGCGGCCGATGACATTGCTCCTGTGGACGTGGGTTTGGATCTCGACGCGCTGAATTTCCGTTACGCCATCCAGCCGGTGAAAGGCGCCACACCGCCCTGGTTACCCAGCCGGGCTTTCGATGATGGGCATAAGGTCTATATCGCTTTCCCATCCGGGATCGGGCAGGGGGAACTGCCCCCGCTCTTTGTGCTGGGGGCCGATGGTGGGCCGGAACTGGTCAATTACCGGGTGCGGCAGAACTGGATGATCGTGGATCGCCTGTTTGCCGCCGCCGAACTGCGGCTGGGCGACAAGCATTCCGAGCAACGGGTGCGCATCGTCCGTACCGACGGACGGCGGACATGACCGGGCAGGCGCCGACAGTGGGCGAAAATCCCGCAGGTGCTGCAACGCCGCCGCCCGATCTGCGTCTGCGGGCCGATCGGCCGCGCGTGGTGCGTCTGTCGCGCACCGTGGTCTGGTCGCTGGGCGGGGTCGGCATGGTCGCGGTGGCCTTCGCGCTGGGTTACGCCCTTCAGGCCAGCCATAGGCCGCCGTCCACGTCGGCCACACAGGATACCGATGTCCGTCCCTCGGCCGACGGGCTGGCGGGGCTGCCCTCCGATTATATCGGCAAGGACGTGCCGAAACTCGGGCCAGCGTTGCCCGGTGATCTCGGGCGCGCCATCCTGCATGCGCAAGGGCAGGGGAAGGCGGCCTCCGGTACCGAAGACCACCGCGCCGCGCAGGAGGCCGAGGCGGCGATCGCCAGCCGGCTGTTCGTGCAGACGGGGGAGCGCGACCGTGCCAGTGACCAGGTGATGCCACCCGTGCCGGGCGCTCCTGCCTCTCAGGGGCGGGCGTCCACCACGGACGGACCACAGGCTGGAAACATTGCCTTCCTGGAAGGGCAGCCGGATCGCGCGACAACCAGCCCCGATCGCATCATGCCGCTGGTCTCGCCCTATATCCTTCAGGCGGGCACGGTGATCGCTGGCGCGCTGAACACGAAAATCAGCTCCGACCTGCCGGGCCAGATTACCAGCCATGTGACCCAGAACGTCTATGACAGCCCGACCGGGCGCTATCTTCTGATCCCGCAGGGGAGCACGCTGTTTGGGGCCTATAACAGCAGCGTCTCCTTCGGGCAGCAGCGCACCCAGATTATCTGGACCCGGCTGATTTTCCCGAATGGCGAAAGCCTGGTGCTGGAAAAGCTGCCCGGCGGCGACGCCATTGGCCAGTCCGGCCTGTCCGACGAGGTGAACAGTCACTGGGGGCAGTTGTTCAAAGCCGCCCTGGTCACGACCCTGCTCAGCGTGGGCTCCGAAGCCGGGACGTCATGGAACGAGAACAACCTGATGCAGGCGATCCGTTCTGGCGCCAGCAACGGGTTTTCCATGGTCGGTAACCGGCTGATCGATCGCAGTCTGAACGTCCAGCCCACCCTGACCGATCGGCCGGGGCTGCCCTTTACCGTTCTGGTCGGGCACGACCTGCTACTCAAACCCTACCGGGATCAAGGACATATACGATGACGGACCTGAAAATCCGGGAACTTCCCGATGAGAAACCGGTCAGAATGACCGTGGCGCTACCCGCCGACCTCCATCGTGACCTGCTTGCCTATGCGGCACTTCTTTCCGGCAACGATGGGGCGATGGACCCGGCCCGGCTGGTTGCGCCCATGCTTCGGCAGTTCATGATGTCGGACAAGGGATTCGCCAGGGCGCGGAGGCAGGCAAAAGCAGCATCGTCGGAAAAGTAGCCTCACGGCCACGGCTGATGGGCTTCGATATATCGGGCGAAGCTCTGGGCGCAGGGATTCTCATTGTCGGGCCGCCAGACAATGCCGAATTCCAGATGGGAGGAACCGCCTACGTCACGGATTTCCATGATCGCGATGTCGTGGCCATGCTGATCGCGGATCAGCGGCAGCCACGAGGCCGGAAGTAGCGCGATGCCTTCCTTGTTCTGGACGAGTGCGACAACCCGATTGCTGCCGATATCATGATGACGGATTCTGGGATGGATATCGGTTTCACCGAGTTTTCTCCGGATAAGTTCCTTGAAATCATGACCGGCATTATCACGTCCGATCAGGAATGTTTCATGACGCAGATCTTGCCATGAGATTTCCCGTCGTGTCGCCAGAGGGTGATCGGTGGAGAGCGCCGCCACGATGCGGTCGCTCCAAAGGGGCATGACGCGCAGGACTGGCGTCAGATTGCGACGTGTGACGACCGCGAAATCGATCTGTCCGCGCTGGAGCCGACGCACCAGTCTCTTGCCTGTGCCCTCGGAATAGCGAAAGATGATATCGGGATGCGTAGCACGGAACTCCGCCGTGAAGGCCGAGAGGCGTCCAGGCAGGACGCAGGTCTGGATGCCGATGGAGATCTGGCCATTCTCGCCCTTGCCCGTCCGCCGAGCGCGGGCGTTCATGCCAGCCACGTTATCCAGGATCATCTGGGTCCAGAGGATAAATTCTTCACCGAAGGCTGTCGGGGTAGCACCGGCCGGGGAGCGGGTGAACAGCCTGACATTCAGCCGCTCTTCGACGCGGAAATCTCACAGAAGGGTTGTACATCGGGTT
>NZ_LHZQ01000055.1 GCF_001580915.1 Acetobacter tropicalis
AGAGTCACAATGGTTTCGCTTCAATGTTACCCACGCAAATCAGTCACGTCTGTACACTTTTCTGGAAAGAGAAAATAAAGGTCGGTAACCGCCGTAGAGCATGAGGCCTATCAGATCGCCAATTAAGAAAATCACCTAGCGGCTTCCTGCCCACACTCTGCCCGGCAGCGCCCGCCTCTCAGAATATCCTGTATTTACGTAAGCTTCCAATCTTTCGTGGCCTGATTATACGAATACAGCCTTCAGCCATACCATCACATCAAAGAGAGAATACGTTTCCCCCTTGCGTCTGGATCCTAAAAAATGCTCCATTAATGCGTTGTGCGATTTAATGTGCGCATAGCGCACGAATAAGGAGTGCAGTTAAGTTTTAAATTAAGACGATACTTTCGCAAATGCCTTGGAAAAAATAAGAGGCCTATCGCATGGGTAAACAAAATCCTTGACGACGTTAAAGAAAAGACAAGAATTATCAACGCGTCTTTCCGCTTGAGAATTGGTTTTAGGCTATATTTTTCCTAGCAAGAAAGCATCCTTTCGCTCTTCCTGCTCGTTATAGGAAAAATCGTCCAAACAGGTTGCCACAAGAAGGGAAAATCCCCATGCGTCCTGCCGTTATTACCGTTGCCATCACTGGGTCTGTTCCCAGAAAATCTGATAACCCAGCTCTCCCTGTCACGCCTTCGGAACAGATTGAATCCACCCATGAGGCTTTCGAAGCTGGAGCTACGCTAGTACATATTCATGTACGCAATCCTGACGAAACACCGTCCTCCGATCCCGATCTGTTTCAAGCTGTTCAGGACGGCATCACACGTCACTGTCCCGGCATGATTATCCAGTTTTCGACCGGTGGGCGCGGTCGGGACGCCAGCGCTCGTGGCAGTGCCCTCCCCTTGCGACCTGATATGGCGTCCCTCTCCACAGGTTCAGTCAATTTTCCAACTATTGTTTATGAAAACAGCGCAGATCTCGTAAACACACTTGCATCATCTATGAAGACATATGATGTGGCACCGGAAATTGAGATTTTCGATCTCTCTCACCTACATGGAGCAAAACGCCTTATTGAAAAGGAACAAATGAGCCAACGCCCCCATGTTCAGTTCGTGCTGGGCGTGAAAAACGCCATGCCTGCAGAAGAACATCGGTAATCCCCCCATTTTTAGTGGGGCATTGAATGAGAA
>NZ_LHZQ01000025.1 GCF_001580915.1 Acetobacter tropicalis
GGGGTCATTACATAAAACGGGCACAGATATACGCTAAGGGTTGATGCTGGGCATCGATGACGGGAAACACATGTTTTCCGTCATTCTTTTTCATGCCCGGAAACGATAGCCGCCAAAGTTACAAAAACTGCACGACAAACTCTGTCGCTTTGAACTACTGTGCGGAAACACTTTTATTAAGGTTTTTCGTGCATGTTGGTCGGTTATATGCGGGTTTCCTCGACCGATGACCGCCAGTCAGTGGATCTCCAGCGCGACGCGCTGATCACTGCCGGCGTTGATGCACGCCACATTTATTCCGACAAGGCTTCCGGCGCCCGTGACGATCGCCCTGGCCTCAAGGCGTGCCTTGCCTGGCTCAAGGAGGGAGATACGCTGGTGGTCTGGAAGCTCGACCGCCTTGGTCGTTCCCTGTCACACCTGCTGGAAATCGTCGCCGATTTTCGGGAACGCGGCATCGCCTTCCGCTCCTTGACCGAGCATATGGATACGGCAACCCCGCAAGGCGAACTGTTATTTTCCATGTTCGGTGCGCTTGCCCAATACGAGCGCGCCTTAACGCGCGAACGGGTCATGGCGGGCCTGGCGGCCGCCAGGCGCCGGGGCCGGCGTGGTGGCAGGCCCCCCGCGATCGACGCAGAAAAGGTCGCTGCCATTACGGCTGCCCTGGAAGCTGGTGCCAGCAAAGCAGCCATATGCCGCAACTTTGGTGTGGCACGCTCGACGCGGAAATCTCACAGATGGAGTAATTTTGGATCA
>NZ_LHZQ01000005.1 GCF_001580915.1 Acetobacter tropicalis
GTCAAATCGTCCGATACGAAGAAAGTGCTGACGGTTCGCAGCTCTGCCTTTGATGCGGCTGCTGCGGAAGGCGGCTCTGCTCCGGTTGAAACGGTTGCTCCGGTGGATAGCCCGGCTGTTTCCAAGTTTGAGGCGGTGCATCTGTCTGAATCTGAGCGTCCTGAACTGGAATCCGCCCGGGTTGTGGTGTCTGGTGGCCGTGGACTTCAGAGCGAAGAGAAGTTCCACATTCTGGACCCGCTGGCTGACAAGCTGGGTGCTGCCATTGGTGCCTCCCGTGCGGCTGTAGATTCCGGTTTTGTGCCCAACGATTATCAGGTTGGTCAGACCGGCAAGATCGTGGCTCCTGATCTGTATCTGGCATTCGGGATTTCGGGCGCTATCCAGCATCTGGCCGGCATGAAAGACAGCCGCGTTATTGTGGCGGTGAACAAGGACCCTGAAGCCCCCATCTTCCAGGTGGCGGATTATGGCATTGTGGGAGATCTCTTCGAGATCGTTCCTCAGCTTACAGAAGAACTGAAGTAA
>NZ_LHZQ01000037.1 GCF_001580915.1 Acetobacter tropicalis
AGCCTCAGCCTCAGCCTCAGCCTCAGCCTCAGCCTCAGCTGGCGCTATTTCCGCCACAATTGTGGGCTCAGCTACCACAGGTTCGGCAGCCACAACCGGAACATCAGGCTCGGCCAATAATTCACTCTGAACGGGCTCTTCTGGAGCTGGTTCAGCAGCAGGGGCTTTTTTCGCCCGAGTTGAACGGGTTGTCGTTGTTTTGCGGCGTGTGCGGCGCGGCTTGGGCTCTGCGGGCTCGGCTGCGGCGTCAACGGTCGCCTCTGCTTCAGTGGCAGCGGGTTCGGCTGCGCCAAGAGCTTCGGTTTCGCTCACCTCTGCCGCTGCAGGAGCTGCCTTGGCCTTTGTCGTGCGGCGTCGGCGGACGGTTTTTTTGACAGGTTCAGCCTCCACGGGCGCTTCCGCGGCGGTTTCAGAGACATCAGCCCCGGTTTCTGCGGGTACGTCAGAGGCTGCCGCAGTCACCGTCTTGCGGCTGCGTGTCGTTGTTCTGCGGGGGCGGGCGGGTGTTTTTGCTGTCAATATGCTCTCGGGGATGCTTCAGTCGTTTACTTAGCATGGACCGACTGGCCCTTGGTTCTTGCCCGTCCCCCTGTGTGGTGGACGGTTACAAACTGAAGCCGGTCAGGCGCATGCTCCGATAAAGGGATTCCGTAAGAGAATCAAGTTTTCCTGAAGTTCTACCTGTTTTTACAGGAACGGGTGGCCCAGTGACGCGACCAGGATAGTCAGAAGCCCAAGCGCCATGATGACAAGGATCTGATTGCGGATCGAGTCGAAGGTGGCGGGCCGGGGGCGAATAGCCCGGCGTACTTTCTGGTAAGGCCCCATCTGCAACCGAACAAACAGGCCAGCCATGATCAGGC
>NZ_LHZQ01000101.1 GCF_001580915.1 Acetobacter tropicalis
CGCCCGCACCACCCCCCTGCCAGAAGCAGGCCACCGCCCCCGTAAAAACCGGCTTTGAAAAACTGCGAGACGCCAACTACGCTCCCCTCAAGGGCCACAAGGTGGGGGTAATTGCCAACGTGGCGAGCGTGGATGCTGCACTCCGCTCCATTGTGGATTGCCTGCACGACGCGCCCTCCGTGCAGTTGCACGCTGTTTTCGGGCCGGAGCACGGCTTTCGTGGTTCCATGCGGGAAGGATTTTCCGAGCCCGAAACGCAGGACCCGCAAACGGGCTGCACGGTGTATGACATCTACGCCAAAAGCGGAGACGCTCTGAAAAGCATCCTGAAAAAATCCGGCATTACGCTGCTGATGTTTGATGTTCAGGATACGGGATCTCGGTTTTACACTTATATTTGGACCCTGTTTGACTGCATGGCGGCCTGTGCGCAGCTTGGCCTGCCGCTGCTGGTGCTGGACCGCCCCAACCCCATTTCCGGCACCGATGCCTCCGGCCCGGTGCTGGACCCGGCCTTGTCCTCCTTTGTGGGGCGTGCGCCTATTGCCCTGCGCCATGGCATGACGGTTGCGGAACTGGCGCGCTTGTTCAATGCCGCCTTCATGCCCGCACTGGCGGGTAAGACCGCCACGCTGGACGTTGTGCGCATGGAAGGCTGGCAGCGCAGCATGTTTTTTGAAGACACCGGCCTGACATGGTGCCCCCCCAGCCCCAACATGCCCTCCGCGCTGACGGCGCTGGTGTATCCCGGCACCTGTCTGTTTGAGGGCACATCCTTTTCCGTAGGGCGTGGCACCACCATGCCGTTCCTGTATCTGGGCAGCGCGAGCGTGGATGGCCGGATCTGGGCGGAGCAGGCGGCTGCAGCTGGCTGTGCCGGTGCCGCCTTCCGGGATGTGTGGTTCACGCCGCAGGTAGATCCGTTCAAAAACACGTTGCTGCATGGGCTGCACTGCGCCGTTATGGACCGCACCGTGTTTGACCCCGTTGCCACCGGCATGACCCTGCTGAGCACGGGCCGCAGGCTGGCCGGGCCAGCCTTCTGGCGCGGGAATGGCAAGACATTTGACCAGCTTTGCGGTAGCCGAAAGATCCGCCCCCTGCTTGACCATGGAGCAGACGCCACAGCACTGGCCGCGACATGGCAGGCTGATCTGGACCGCTTCCGCGCCCTGCGCCACACGCATCTTTTATACTAGAGAACAGGATTTTCCGCTTCATGACCTCCACGGTTTCGTCCTCCGCCGGTGTGCCCGCCAAAACTGAAATGTATGATTCCCGGTATGAGGCACTTGATCTCTGGCCCACGGGAACCCTGCTGGAAGCACTTCTGGAAAGCCAGCTTGGTGCGGTTTCCGCTGTCAAAGCTGCCCTGCCGGGCATGGAAGACGCCATAACGGCGGCCCTGCCGCGCCTGCAACGCGGTGGGCGGCTGTTTTACGTGGGGGCAGGAACATCAGGCCGCATTGGCTTGCAAGATGGGGTGGAACTGATCCCGACCTATGGCTGGCCGGAAGACCGTCTTGTGCTGCTGCTGGCAGGCGGAGACGCAGCGCTGTTCCAGCCCGTTGAAGGGGCCGAGGATGAAGAAGACACCGCCCGCGCCGCCATTGCCACCCACAAGGCCGGGCCGGATGATGTGGTGATTGGCGTAGCAGCCAGTGGCGGCACGCCCTATACCTGCGCAGCCCTGACCGCCGCCCGTGCGGCAGGCAGCCTGACCATTGGTTTTTCCTGCAGCCCGGACGCCCGCCTGCTGCGCGATGCCGAGATTGGTATTCTAATTGAAACCGGCCCGGAAGTGGTAGCAGGCTCCACCCGCATGAAAGCCGGAACAGCCCAGAAAGTGGCGCTGAACATGCTCTCCACCGCGCTGATGGTGCGGCTGGGCCACACATGGCGCGGGCAGATGGTGGATATGCGGATAGTCAACGCCAAGCTGGTGCGCCGCGCCCACCGCATGGTGCAGCAACTGACAGGCTGCACCGAGGCCGAGGCCCACGCCGCGCTGGAAAAAGCCGAAGGCAGCATCAAGCTGGCCATTCTGGTGTGTTTTGGCTTTACCCCGGAGGAAGGCCGCACCGTGCTGGCTGAAAACGGTGGCAATCTGCGCACCGTTCTGGCGCAGACGCAGCGCTGAACACCACCCGCAATACCCCTGCCCTTCCAGCCGTTTTTGCAAAGGACCTTGTAGGACCATGAAAGTCTTTCTGTGCCCCAACCGCACGGATCTGGCCCGCCTGACGGCCACCCTTCTGGCCGAGCAGATCAGCCGCAAGCCCAATTCTGTTCTGGGGCTGGCCACTGGCCGCACCATGGAGGCGGTGTATGCCCACCTTGTGCAGCGCCACCGGGAGGATGGGCTGGATTTTTCGGGCTGCACCACCTTCAATCTGGATGAATATGTGGGCCTGCCTGCAACGGATGCACGTTCCTATCATGCCTACATGCACATGCACCTGTTTCAGCATGTCGGCATTGCCCCAAGCCGCACACATCTGCCCAACGGCATGGCGGCAGATCTGGCAGCCGAAGGGCAACGGTACGATGCCGCCATCAAGGCCGCAGGGGGCATAGACCTGCAACTTCTGGGGTTGGGAGAAAACGGGCATATAGGGTTTAACGAGCCCCTTTCCTCCCTTGCCTCCCGCACGCGCCCGGTTGTGCTGGCCCCGGAAACACGCCAGCAGAATGCAGGGCTTTTTGATGGCAACCCGGAATCCGTTCCGCCTCTGGCGTTGACCATGGGCACTGGCACCATTCTGGAAAGCTGGCGCATTGTGCTGACAGTGGCTGGCAAAGCCAAGGCCGAGATGCTGCGCGCTGTGCTGGAAGGGCCGGTGACAGCGCAGATCAGTGCCTCGGCCTTGCATTTTCATACCAACTGCCTTGTTCTGGCAGATGAAGACGCCGCCAGCGCCCTGACCATACGCCCGGCGCTGGACCATGCCTTGCAGCATGACCCGGAATTACGCGCCCTGCACACGCTGCTGACCTGAGAAGAAGGACAACGGATTTTTCATGATGCGACAGATCACCCGGCCCATGCGCTGTTTTCTGGTTTCTGCAACGGCGCTGGTCTGGTCTGCCGCCCCCGCACTGAGCGCCCCTGTTACAAGCGGGGCGGGACTAGGCGGGGCGGAAAAACCCGTTATCATGCCAGCACCCTCCAGCATCCAGACGGATGGTGCAACGTCTCCGTTGCCCAAAACCATAGTGATCCGGTGGGATGGAAAAGCGCTGCCCGTTCTGGTCACGGCGGTTGAACGCTTCCGCAGAGGATGAGACAAATCTGATC
>NZ_LHZQ01000068.1 GCF_001580915.1 Acetobacter tropicalis
GCTTACCTATGCCAGCCCCAAATATTTTTTATAGGGTTCGTAAAATTTCTTTCTAAATAACAAGTTTACCAACCTATCATTACAAATTACCCCATCAGGCCGGTTTGTGCTTTGGCTTCTTTGCCTCTTTTTTATTCCCAGCAGTCCAGAACGTCCATATGGCGAACACTCCCAGAAGAACCAACCCGACACCAGAAAGGGTCATGACTATTCTGTAAAAAAGGCCACCAATCTTAGCCGCATGCACAGGAAAAACATCATTGAATAGCCGTGCCTGCAGAGACATGATCCTGGCGTCTCGGGCCTCTATCAAATGCCCCGTATCGGCGGCAAACCACAGCATGGTACGCCCATTGGGCAACCATTCATCAGGTTGACGCATCCGCAACGTAATCAGGCCACTCTCTTTCCGTGGAAGGGCTAGACTTCTAAACTCTGCTTCAGGAAATTGCTGCTGTGCCGTTTCCATCATAGAAACCCAGTTCAGATCTCTACCCATTTTGACATGGGGATACACTGGCGGCTTCAGGCTATGGGTAAGTGCGGCCGAGGTTCCTGGTCCAAACGCAATTCCGCCAAGAGGGCGGAAGACCATGAGAACACCAGTCATAAAAGAAAGAAGCAATAAAGTGGCGATTATTATGCCCAGATCACGATGATGCCGAATGATAGCAGGGCGACTGAAACGCTTTGGCCAGAGACGAAATTCAAATGTTTTCCGGGTGCGCCACCACAGGACGCTACCTGTTATCACCATAAGAATACCTATAAGCCCGGCCACACCTACATACGTTTCGCCTTGCGGACGCATGAAAAGGTAACGATGCAAGGTCACCAGCCATAACTCAGAACGAGACCAGTCACTTGTCCAAGAAACCAGAACATGACCAGTCTGATCGGCATATTCCCCTCTCCCATCAGCATGGGCCAGCCGATTTACACCCAGAGAAGGGGAAGCAAAAACGATCATTTGTGGAGACTTGCCTTCAGCATTCATAACATGGGTAACAAAAGTCCCAATGTGCTGAGCATTTCGTTCCACTACGTCATATTTGTGGGGGACGCTGGTCCATGCATCCTTATGAACCAACACTGCTCCAGAAAGCCCTAAAACAACGAGAACTATCCCCATCAGCGCTCCGACCCAGCGATGAATAAGAGTAATTATCCGCATAAGCATATGAACGCCTTGATCATATTTTTTGCCCTAAGCCACCATTTCAAGAAGGCTAACAAAATAGCAATAATTTTATGGAATAACTGAATTTGTGTATTTTTTTAGCGGCAAGGTAGGGCTTGATGACCCCGCAAACTTCTACGTGGGATGGGGTAAAGGTTGGTCACCCCTTATTTTCTTCCCCTGAGTTTACACTTATTTTTTCATATATCGGGGAGTTTAGACAACAAAAAACCCGCCTCAACGGGCGGGTTTTAATG
>NZ_LHZQ01000067.1 GCF_001580915.1 Acetobacter tropicalis
TTTTCTACAAAACAGACTTTTTCATAATTCGACCCGATGCACAACCCTTCTGTGAGATTTCCGCGTCGACACCGTCATCGCGGGCGACACACAGAGCCGGCAGCAGCACGTCGTGCATCTGCAGCCAGACATCGATCAGCCGGTCGAGGCCAGTTCGGGACAGAGAGAAATGTTCGGCAGACATAAGGGATAATCCTTGTTCCTGCCTGCCCTGCAGACGCAGTGCGGCACCGGTCCGCTCTGAAGCGTCCGGTGACCGCAAAAGCCGTCTGGGGCAGACCATGAAAAAAGCAGGTGTTCGAAAGACAGGAAGAAAAAGCGGTCAGTGGCCCCGGCAAGACAGATCGAACGGCAGCAGATCATCCTCTTCAGGACATTCGAGCACACCGAGATGCTCCAGCCCCGCCTGCAGACTGTAGCCGGGCGCGCACTCCGTGCTGAACCAGTGCGGGTCAACAGCCAGACCGTTGATCACAGGGGCAGCATCCACCGCTGTGGAGGCCGACAGGCAGATCAGCTCCGACGGATTGATCTGCCGGCTCAGGGCATCGAACAGCATCAGATCCCTTTGCGGGTCTGTCAGTCCCAGCAGGTCTTCTGGTGCCAGACCCGCCAGCCTGCCGCTTGAGGCGGCATGCACGATCAGACTCATCGGCGTGTGGAACATCAGGTGCGGCCAGAGTTCCCGGGCCGCGCGATGCAGGCACAGGCCCGGCAGGACCAGAGCCGGATCATCATCTGCAAGGAAGCGCCGCAGAAAATGATAGTTGAAGACGGCGATGGCATTCGGTGCGTCCATGCCCTCTTCGGCGAAGACCAGCGGTTCATCGAAGCACAGCCGTCCGCTGGCGTCGTGATGCAGTTCCATCGTGCGGACGTAATCCCATACAGTAGAAACTGTGAGCGGGGTCCACAGGATATTCTGCACCACGACCACGAAGCGGCTGCCCTCGGTAAATCCAGTCATGGGTCTGACCGGCCACCAGCTGAGCAGACGCAGGCGAAGAGACGTGAGCTGTCCCACGCCGTCAGAGCGGAACGCACTGACCGGCGAGGCGGGAGAGAAAAAGGAAGACGAAATTCGTGTCATGACACATGTCCTGAAAGGCGAGGAAGGACACGGCGGGAGCACACAGGCCCAAACGCCACATCCTTCTCTCTGGGAACGAAGGGACCAGTCCCTTCATCGCCAGCCCTCAGAACCGAGGATGCCTCCCTGTCCGAATGCACTTCAGCCCGCATCTGCAGACACAGACGACATCGAAAGTCTTCTGTTATGACCTTCCGTCATGCAGACGGCAGTGCGCGAGGCGCTGTTGTGGCCAGCCAGCGACGGCTGTGGTGTCACTCGTCGAAATCCGGCAACGCGCACCTGGGGTGCCTTGGTCTGTAGTCATTTTTATGCAGGATTTTT
>NZ_LHZQ01000050.1 GCF_001580915.1 Acetobacter tropicalis
ATGATGAACGATGCCGGGACAGCAGATCAGTTTCGTCAGGTGATATCAAATAGTGGTACCGGATTAGTCGAAGCTGTTGCCGATCAGGAAGACGTCCTGAATAATATTCATGATGTCATTCAGGAAGGGGATAAGGATCCCTGTGATGTTCCGACTTTCAAAGGAAAACATTCAGAAGACGTAAAAAATAGCGATATTGCCGCCGCAAATAATGTAGACGACCGCCAGATGGCTGGACGGCCAACAATTCAGTGGAAAGACGGTGTGCAATGGGTATCCTAAGGAAATGGTATCCAGGCACAAGGAAACCCCTTTGAAGTCTGGGATGCTCAGAGACTAAAGAGCGAAGGATATTTCTGGTTGGCCGACTATAATTCTGATCGTAGTAACTGGAGAACTTTCGACGAATGGAATCGTGATTCTCAAACTGCTATCAGCGATAAGACAATCGATCTTAATGCATCAACTTATAAAGATAGAAGCAATAGTGCTCCGCCATCTGCTCAATTGATAAAGTGAATTCAAGGTCGTCTACTTGCCGACGTCCAGCAGATGATACGATATGATGAAGATAGCGGCATTTATCGCTATAACACCAATGTACCTACAAGCCCGACGCTTTCCTTTGCTCAAAATGATATTGATCATTATGTACTTGATCTTGGTGTGCCTGCAGAACCAACGGATTCTCAATGGAAAGCAATATGCCAAGCTCTTCAGAAAGCAAATGATCGAGTTACCGGAACTGGCAAAACCATTGATTTCAAAGTGAAGGATATCGGTTGAATATGAGTGATGCAAAAGTCCGTGTTCGGAAAGCTCGTGCTCATTTAATACGAACCCGTAAATATATTGCTGTAATTTCAATGGATACTCGTGGAGGAAGTTTCTTTTCCACCACTGGATGGTCCACGTTTATCGACCACAAGGATGCTAATCTGGAATGGATTGGAGAAAACCTTCGTAAAGCTCTGGAAACAAGTCGGGACTATGTCGTTGAGTGGGGAGAATATCCTCTGCCACGAGAAAAAAACCTTGAGGAAGACAAAAAATCTTGGGGCTGGCATAGGTAAGCATTGTTGACGACGGTTCA
>NZ_LHZQ01000199.1 GCF_001580915.1 Acetobacter tropicalis
CCAGTTCACGCGGGATGACCGTGTTAAACAGGTCTATATTCGGGGTGTGCCAGAAGCCCGAATGCTGCCCGCCGACCATGACGGTCCCGCCGCCGCCGTACATTCCGCCGCCGAAGATTCAGCTGCCGCCGCCGCCAAACCCGCCGATCAAGCATGTTTCGCGTACGCCGCCCAAGCATCCTTCGCCGCCGCAGACCACTACGTCGCCGGCACCGCCTGTGACTGAACCTGCCTCAAAGGCGGCTCCGTCTGACTCACCGGACACGACGGCAGGCACGTCTCCGCTGAACAACGCCCGTCCGGTCTATCCGCCGGATATGGAAGAAGAGAACATTGAAGGTCGTGTGACCGTTGCGTGTGACGTGGAAACCACGGGGATGACAAGCAACTGTTCCGTTCAGTCCGTGCAGGGAGGTCAGTCCTTTGCTCAGGCCGCTCTCGATTACGTGCACAAGGCGCGTTATCGCCCGGCTACAAAGAACGGGCAGCCCGTCAAGGAGCTTCACAAGGTGTATGTGATCAGGTTCAGACTGGATGACTGATCCCGGCATTTAGCCGAATTACTGGAGATAACTGCCTGGCGCCGGAAGGGTGCCGACGCCAGGCCGCATAAGATAAGGATTTTAAGGTACATGATCAGACTGTCTCGTCTTCCAGTGTCGGGTCTCGCAGTTCCGGCTCTTGCGGTCATGCTGGGCACGGCGACACCGGTTCTGGCGCTGGCTCAGGATGCTTCAGCTCCTGCGGCCTCTGCTCCTTCCGCAACAGATTCCTCCACAACCCCGGCAGCTCCGGCTCCTGAAGCCGCTTCTCCGGCTGCTCCTACCGATAGCGCAGCACCTGCAGCGCCCACGCCGGACGCCTCTGCGCCGGCTGCTGGCCCGGCCGCACCGGCTGCTGATGCACCTGCAGCCCCTGCAGCTGATACTCCCGCTGCACCGCCTGCTCCCGCCAGCAAGGAAGAAGCAAATCCTTACGGTCTGGGCGCTCTGTGGTCCAACGGTGACATCATTGCCCGTGGCGTTCTGCTGATCATGCTGTGCATGTCTCTGGGCACCTGGTTCATCATGATCACCAAGTTCATTGAACAGGCCCGTCTGTTTGCTGCTGCGAAAGAAGCCACCAAAAACTTCTGGACCAAATCTTCCATTCAGGAAGGTGCCGCAGCTCTGAGCACGACATCTCCGTTCCGCTACATTGCTGACACCGGCATTGTTGCTGCTGAACATCACGAAGGCACGATGCAGGAATCCATCGACCTGAACAGCTGGACGTCTCTTTCCATCCAGCGTTCCGTGAACAACATCCAGAACAGCCTGCAGAAAGGTCTCGCCTTCCTGGGGACTGTTGGTTCCACCTCTCCGTTCGTGGGTCTGTTTGGTACGGTTTGGGGTATTTATCACGCTCTGACAGCTATCGGCATCGCCGGTCAGGCTTCTATTGACAAGGTTGCTGGCCCTGTTGGTGAATCCCTGATCATGACGGCTATTGGTCTGGCAACTGCTGTTCCGGCCGTTCTGGGGTACAACCTGCTGGTTCGCCGTAACAAGGGTGCCATGGACAGCGTGCGCGACTTTGCTGCTGACCTTCAGTCCATCCTGATCGGTGGTGTGCGTCATGGTGCGGGACCAGAAAGCATTGTTGTCCGCGCTGATAACTCCCCCACGACTTCCACCGTCTCTAACCGGGTAGGCTAATCATGGGTATGTCTGTCGGAGACAGCGGGGGCGAAGACGACGTCGTATCTGCGATCAACACGACGCCCCTCGTTGATGTCATGCTGGTGTTGCTGATCATCTTTCTGATCACAATTCCGGTTGCAACCCACACGGTAAAAGTCAATTTGCCGAAGGATCTTAACCAGCCGACACAGACCAAAAACGGGAATGTCGTGCTTGCAGTGACGGAGAACGGACAGGCATACTGGGACGAAACGCCACTTAAAGGACGGGCCGACCTTATGGCCCGTCTGGAAAAGATTGCCGTCATGCAGCCCCAGCCGCAGATCCAGATCCGTGGGGATACAAAGTCCCGTTACGAATCTGTCGGCAAGCTGGTGGCCGCCTGTCAGGAAGCCGGTATTGCGCATATCGACTTTATTACCGAGAAGCCGAAAGACGGCTGATCACATCAGAAAATTCCGTTACTTCTTTTGGGAGGGGTAACGGAGCATCTGCCCTTTTATTCTGCGTCCGTCTGGGTTCGGACCGTGTCGCGGAACCAGAGTTTGTAAGAGAGTGACAGCCCATGGGCATGAATGTCGGATCGGAAAGCACGACGGAAGACGAAGGCATTGTCGATATCAACACCACGCCGTTGATCGACGTGATGCTGGTTCTGCTGATCATGCTTATCATCACAATTCCGTTGCAGACCCAGGCCGTTTCCATTGATCTGCCGCAAGGTAACCCGCCGCCTTCAACGCAGGAAACGCCGGTGGTGACGCTTGCCGTTGATTTCGACAACACGATTACATGGAATGGCCAGCCCCTTTCCGGGGAAGATGATCTTCAGGCTCACCTGCGCGAAGCCGCGAGTGGTCCGGCTGATCAGCAGCCAGAAGTCCATCTGCAGCCAAACCGTCTGGCGGATTACAAAACGGTGGTGCATGTTATGGCTGATGCCCAGCGGCTTGGTGTGACCAAGCTTGGTATTGTCGGGCAAGAGCAGTTTGCAGAAGGACAGTAACTTAATGTCTTCCCATCTTTTACGCATCTCGCTGTTTGCCAGCGTGGCATTCGCGTTTGCCCAGCCCTTGGCTCATGCAGCCGATACTCTGGGAGCGGATGTAGGCAAGGCGCTCACGCAGGCGCAAAGTGCGCTTGCAGCCCATAACTACCCCAAAGCCATGGCGGCGGTAGATGCGGCGGATGCTGTAAAAAGCAAGAGTGATTACGAGTCCTACACCATTACCCAGATGCGTGCCGCAGTGGCCACGCAGGCTGGGAATTTGGATGCCGCTACGGCAGCGTATGACAAGCTGATAGCCTCCCCCCGCACGCCCAAGGACACCAAGCACCAGATGCTGATGTCTGAAGCCACCATGGCTTATACAGCCAAGGACTACCCCCGTGCGGTCAAGGCTATTGAACGCTACCAGAAGGAAGTCGGCCCCAACGCAACCATGGGTACGCTTCTGGCACAGTCCTATTACCTTCAGAAAGATTACCCGAACACGGTACGGGTGCTGAAGGAACAGATTGACGCGGAAGTCAAAGCCAAGAAGGCTCCGGCTGAATCCCAGTTGCAGATGCTTGCGGCCAGTGCCTCTGCCATGAAGGATTCTACCACCAGCACGCATGCTTATGTTCTGCTGGCCACGTATTACCCCAAAAAGGAATACTGGGATCTTCTGCTGCACGAACTGATTGTGAATGCAAAGATTCCACCGGCTCTTCAGCTTGATGTGTATCGCATCCGTTTGGCCGCAGGGAATGTGACCCAGTCCCGTGATTTCATGGAAATGACGGAAATTGCCATGCAGAATGGCATGCCGCAGTTGGCACTGGACCTGATGAACGATGGTTACAAAGCCAATGTGCTGGGGCAGGGAGCAGAAGCCCCGCGTCAGGCGCGCCTGAAAGCGCTGGTTGAAAAAACGGTAGCGGACAAGAAAGCCTCCGTTGCTGCGGATGAAGCTGCGGCCCTTAAGGCCAAAACAGGCGATGATCTGCTGAAGGTTGGCTATAACTACGTCACATTCGGGCAGGTTGATAAAGGCCTTGATTTGATGCAGCAGGCTATTACCAAAGGTATGTCGGATGTGAATATCGCCCGCCTGCACCTTGGTCTGGCGCAGATGCAGGCTGGGAAGAAAGACGCTGCTATCGCCACACTGAAGACAGTGGACGGGGATACGGGCGCTCATGATATTGCCCAGCTTTGGGTGCTGAAGCTCTCTCCGGCTCCGGTTGCTGCCAAAAAATAAAAGGCGTTCTGGCGAACATGCCGCAGGAAAAGGTCGTCTCAGACGGCCTTTTTTTGTATCAGTATTCTATCTGAATTTAGAGAAACCATGGGTAGTGCTTCTTTCTCCGTTCGGTTGGCTCGGCAGGAAGACGTGCCGAAATTGCCTGTTATTGAACGGTCTGCCGCGCAACTCTTCCGTCAGCTTCCGGCTTTGGCTTTTCTGGCGGAAGACGGGGCAAGCCTTTCAGAGGCCCAGCACACGGCCTGCATTGTTCAAGGACTGTGCTGGGTGGGCGTGGAGAGTGCAGGAAAGCCCTGTGGTTTTTTAAGCGCGGAACAGCAGGGGGCTGACCTGCATATTCTCGAAGTCTCGGTAGAAATAAGGGCCCAGGGAGCCGGGCTTGGACGAGCTCTCATTCAGCACGCTTGTGCAGAAGCCAAAGCACGCGGTATGGCGCGGGTTACCTTGACAACCTTCCGCTCCGCACCATGGAACCGGCCTTTTTATGAGCGCCTTGGGTTTTGCGTCGTGTCGTCGGCTAAGAATGAAACCCGTTTGACAGAGACTGTGCGGCAGGAGGAAATCTCTGGACTGCCCCCTGGTTCTCGGTGCGCCATGGTCAAAATGGTTTAAACCCGGAAGGGTTGGAAAACATCCTCCGTCACGTCAGACCCATAATCCAGTGATACTGCTTGTGGCAGAAAGGGGCGGAGAGAGTTTTTTGAACCCTCCACCTGTCAGGAAAGATGTTCTGACACACCGACCTGATTGATCTGGGATGTTTTTGGTCAGGTGCAGGCTGTGTATCTGACGGCACTTAGCCGCTCACATAGCGCCGTAGCCGTTCCTCACCGCAGCCTAGATCAGGAATGCGGATATGAGGAACGGTTTTGGTGTAAGGCGTGTATCAGCCTGTCTGAGAGACAGGCTGGCGCGCAACCGGAACGGGGGATTTTGGAGGAAGGGTGTGCTCCTTCCATCCTCCACCCAACGCCCGGTAGATGGTAATCAGATTCTGGTAGTTGGAAACGGCAACCATGATCTGGACCTGCTGGGCCTGCAGGTAGGAACGCTGAGAGTCCAGTGTGGTGAGGTAGGAGTCCGTTCCGGCATCATACCGCATCTTGGCCAGCCGGAAGGCATCAGCAGAGGATGTGACCAGATCATCCACCTGTTTTTTCTCATCCAGATAGGCTTCTCGGGCAGCGAGCGCATCTGCCACTTCCCTGAAGGCCGACTGCACGGTTTTCTCGTAGGAGGCGATTTTCCCATCCCGCCGTGCCTTGGACGCTTTCAGGTTTCCGCTGTTCATGCCCCATGTCCAGAGCGGGATCTGAAGTTGCGGATTAAGGCCCCATGTTGTGGCGGCGGATGTGAAAAGCTGATGGAACTGAAGGCTGGAAATGCCATCATTGGCGGTAAGCGTCAGGCGCGGGAAGAAGGCAGCTCGTGCTGCGCCAATATCCGCCTGTGCCGCCAGCAGATCGTGCTCTGCTCCTACAATATCCGGTCGGCGAGTTAGTAGATCAGATGGCACACCTGCGGGCAGATCGGCCAGAATGGTTTGCTGCCCTAAAGGTTGTGGTGGTGGCAGGTTGGCGGGAATAGGTGCGCCAATCAGCAGCGTGATCAGGTTTTCATCCTGCGCCACCTTGCGGCGGGAATCAGCGCGCAGGGCAGCGCTCTGCTGCACCTGTGTTTCCGCTTGCCGCACCGTCAGCAGGTTGGCTTCACCATGGTTGTATTTTTCGCGCGTCAGGTTGAGCGTTTCCTGCTGCGTGGTCAGCGTATTATCCGCCACGGCCAGCGTTTCCTTGTCCCCCAGCCAGGTGACATAGGCTGTTGCCACCTGCGAGACGATGCTGATCAGCATGCCCCGCAGGTTGGCCTGTTCGGACAATGCTTTTTCAGCAGATTCCCGCGTCAGGCTGCGGATACGGCCAAACAGGTCAATCTCGTAGGAAGAAAACCCGATTCCTCCCTGATAATAACGGAACGGATCACGCGCCAGGCTCATGCCGGATTTTTCAGAGCTTTCTGACCCCAGCCCCGGCGCAAAGCTCAGCCCTGCGGCATCGGATGGAGCCTGATACATTGGCCCGCCGGATGCGCTGATGGTGGGGAACAGGCCAGCGTGCTGAACGTCGTACTGGCCCTGTGCTTCGGCAATATTGGCCGCAGCGACACGCAGATCGCGGTTTTCACGAATGGCGATTGCAATGAGCGCCTTCAGGCGTGGGTCGGTGAAGAAATCATTCCAACCGATATCGTACGCGGCCTGTTGCAGCTTGGGATTGCCCGTATTCTGGTAGGCAGGCCAGGTGGTGGCCAGCGGGGGGGCTGGCCGTTTGTATTTGGGGATCATGGTGCACCCCGAAAGCACGCCTGTCGCCAAAGCGAGGGACAGGGCGCGGAAGCGGAGCGGACGCGGAGAGGAAGAAAATGCGGACATGCGTTTATTCGCTTCCGATAGCGTTGGAGGCGGGTGAGGGCTGTTCCTGCCGTTCGCTGATGCGTCTGACACGGAAGAGGCGCAGAACCCCGACAAAAAAGACCGGCACAAAATAGACAGCCAGCAGCGTTGCCGTGGCCATACCGCCTACTACGGCCGTGCCGATGGCAATACGGGAGGCTGAGCCAGCGCCAGAGGCAATGGCCAGCGGGAACACACCCACCACAAAGGCGATGGAGGTCATCAGAATAGGACGCAGGCGTTCGCGTGCGGCGGTCTGCACGGCATCTTCAAGAGATTGCCCTTGTTCAAAGCCCGCTTTTGCGAACTCCACAATCAGGATGGCGTTTTTCACCGCCAGCCCAACGGTGGTCAGCAGTCCAACCTGAAAATACACATCATTATCCATGCCGCGCAGGAGGGTCGCTGCAATGGCTCCCAGAACGCCCAGCGGCACCACCAGAATAACCGCCAGCGGAATGGCCCAGCTTTCATACAGGGCCGCAAGGCACAGCAGAATGACAACCGCCGCCAGCGCATAAAGCGGGCCGGTGGAGGAACCGGAGGCAATCTGTTCAAAAGAAAGGCCGGTCCATTCATAACCAATGCCAGAGGGTAGTTTTTTCAGAATATCCTGAATGGCGGTAATGGAATCGCCTGAACTGTAACCGGCTGCTGGCTGTCCGAGAATTTCAAAGGCGTTCAGGCCGTTGTAGTTCTCAACTTTCTGCGGACCGACAATCCAGTGTCCGCTGATAAAGGCGTTCAGAGGCGTAAGCGTGTTCAGCGCGTTGCGGATGTACCATTTATTCAGGTCGGCGGGCAGCATTCGGGCTTCTGGCACACCCTGAATATAGACCTGTTTAACACGGTCATCCCGCGTGAACTGGTTGACGTAGATGGAGCCTAGAGCCCCTTCAATGGTGCTGTTGATATCATCAATGGTAATGCCAAGTGCATTGGCTTTTTCCCGGTCGATATCAAGATGATACTGCGAGGCATCTTCCATGCCGTTGGGGCGCACGGCCATCAGGCGCTTGTCCTGAGCTGCCAGACCCAGCACCATGTTCCGGGCGTCCAGCAGTTTCTGGTGCCCCAGATGCCCGCGATCTTCCAGTTCAAGGTCAAAGCCGGTGGCGTTGCCCAGTTCCAGCACGGCAGGCGGGTTGATGGCAAAGATCTGCGCCTTCGGGTTGAACCAGAAGTGCATCATGATGCGGTTGGCAATGGCGGAAGATGTCTGCCCGGCACCCGTGCGCAGCTTCCAGTCTTTCAACCGGATGAAGAACGCACCAGAGTTCTGGCCCTGCCCGGCAAAGTTGAAGCCGTTCATGGAATAGACGGATTCTACCAGACTACCTTCTGTCTTGAGAATGTAATCAGCAATTTCACGGTTCATGGCCTCGGTCTGTTCCATGGGCGTATTGGGCGGCATGGTGACCTGACCAAAAATGAGCCCCTGATCTTCATCCGGCAGGAAGCCTGATGGCAGTTTCATGAACAGGAAAACAGCCAGACCGGTGATGAGCGCAAACCCGATGAGCGAGAGCGCCATCCGGCTGATCAGGAACTGCACCCCGTGCAGGTAACCATTGGTCAGCTTATGGAAAGTGCGGTTGAACCAGCCAGCCGGCCCGGTGGTTTTTTCGTGCGTGCCGGGTTTGAGCATGGTGGCGCACAGGGCAGGAGTCAGCACCATGGCCACCAGCACGGAGAGCCACATGGCTGCAACAATGGTGACAGAGAACTGCCGGTAGATCACACCCACGGAGCCGGAGAATGCTGCCATAGGCAGGAACACGGCGCTGAGTACCAGCACAATGCCCACCAGAGCACCGGAGATTTCATCCATGGAAACGCGGGAGGCTTCAACCGGAGAGAGTTTTTTCTCCGTCATTACGCGTTCCACATTTTCCACCACCACAATGGCGTCATCCACTAGCAGGCCCACGGCCAGCACCATGGCCAGCATGGTCAGGGTGTTTATGGAATACCCAAACAGTTCCAGCAGACCGAACGTACCCAGCAGCACAACAGGCACCGCAATTGTGGGAATAAGCGTGGCCCGGAAATTCTGCAGGAAAATCAGCATCACCAGGAACACCAGCCCAATGGCTTCCAGCAGCGTGATGACCACTTCTTCAATAGAAAGCGTAATAAAGGGCTGCGTATCCAGCGGGTAAACAGTTTTCAGACCCGGCGGGAAAAATTTTTCCAACTGGGTGATCTGCGCGCGCACTACGGCTTCGGTTGAAATCTGGTTTGCGCCGGGGGCGAGTTTCAGCGCCATGCCGGAGGCCGGCATGTTGTTGTAGAAGGAGTTGGTGTTGTAGGTCTGTGGGCCCAGTTCAACCTTCGCAATATCACTGATACGCACCTGAGAACCGTCAGGCTGGACTTTCAGGATGATCTTGCGAAACTCTTCTGGTGAGGTCAGTCGCGTCGGGCCGATAATGGTGGCATCCAGCCGGATACCCTTGCTGGCCGGAAGACCGCCCAGTTCACCGGAAGAAATCTGGATGTTCTGGTTCTGAATGGCTGCCTGAACATCCTTCACCGTCAGCCCGTAGCTAAACAGTTTGCCGGGGTCCATCCAGATGCGCATGGCGTATTCGGACCCGAACAGCGTGTGATCACCCACGCCCGTTACACGGCTGAGGGGGTCAGAGATGTTGGAGGCCACATAATCGGCAATATCCGCGCCGCTCATGCTGCCATCAGTGGAAATGAAGGCCAGCACCATCATGAAGTTCTTGACGGCTTTGGTGATGCTGAGGCCCTGAGCCGTGACTTCCGTTGGCAGTTTGGGTTGGGCAAGCTGAAGCTTGTTCTGCACCTGCACCTGCGCAATGTCCGGGTTGGTACCCTGTGCGAAGGTGAGGTCAATTTCCATCTGGCCAGAGGCGTAAGACTGCGCGGAAATATATTCCAGATGGTCCAGCCCGAACATCTGTTGAAGGATGGGGCGTACAACCGTATCGTTCACCGTATTCGCTGACGCCCCTGGATAGGTGACGGAAATGGCGATCTGGGGTGGCGCGATGCTGGGATACTGGGCAATGGGCAACCGGAAGATGGACAGCCCGCCAACCAGCATGATGATGAGACTGATGACCCACGCAAAGATGGGCCTATCAATAAAAAAGCGCGACAGGGACATGAGTCTTACTGGCCCTTGTTCTGGCTGGCGGCATCAGGGGAGGACGCTGCCGGAGGCGTGGTGGCTTCTTCAGGCTTGACCTTGGCACCGGGCTTCACTTTCTGCACGCCAACGGTCACCACACGCTCGCCGTCTTTCAGGCCACCGGTTACCAGCCAGTTTTCTCCATAGGCCTGTCCAATCTGAATCTGGCGCAGTTCTGCCGTGTTATCTGGTTTGATAACCCAGACCTGTGCATCCCCATGAGTGTTGTGGCTGACGGCCTGCTGGGGCACCAGAAGACTGTTGGGGTCAGAGCCTTCCTCAAGTTGTGCATGTACATACATGCCCGGCAGGAGCAATTTGTCCGGGTTAGGCATGATAGCGCGGACCACGACGGAGGCCGTAGAGGTGTCCACGTTGACTTCCGAAAGCGCCATACGGCCCACATGTTCGTAGGTCGAGCCATCTTCCAGCGTGAGGGTCACTGGTACTTCGCCATTGGGCTGGCGCGTGATGCGGCCTTGCGCCAGTTCCCGCTTCAGGCGCAACAGCGTGATGGCGGGTAGATTGACGTCCACGTAAATGGGGTCCAGCCGGGTGACAATGGCTGTGTTGTCAGTCTGGTTGGCCGTGACAAGCGCACCCACCGTAACCAGTGTGCGGCTGATTCGTCCGGAAATAGGGGCATACATCTTGGTGTAGCCAAGATTAACCTCGGCGCTTTCCACCTGCCCTTTGGCGCTGAGAATCTGACCCTGCGCCTGCTTTTCCGCAGCAAGAGCATCATCATATTCCTGGCTGCTGACCGCGTGGGCTTTCACCAGAGAACGGTAGCGTTCCAGCTTGGCGCGGGCCGTGACTTCGGCTGCTTGTGCTTCGGCCAACTGGCCGCGGGCGGTGTCATACGCAGCCTGATAACGGGAGGGATCAATCTGGTAGAGCTGTTGCCCCGCCGTAACATCCGCGCCTTCCGTAAACAGACGTTTCTGGATAACGCCTGTGACCTGGGGGCGTACCTGAGCAATTTCAAATGCATCTGTGCGGCCCGGCAGGCTGGTATGGATGGTCACAGCCTGAGGGTGAAGGGTTATAACGCCAACAGTCTGGGGTGGGAGCTGCGGGGTGGCCTGTTTGCGATTACAGCCTGCCAGGGCCAGCAGAGCGACAGCCGATACCAGAAAACGGCGTAAGGGAATGGGGTGCATTGTCACGCTGGCGTATCCTGCCTTTGAAAAAACCAACAGAAGAAGCACGCCAACACCCATCTTTAAGCACCAGCGCAGGCGGGAGGGATTGTCCGCCTGTGGGGAAGAATCGGGAGAGTGTCAGCGCGCGGAACCGGGTAAGGGAAGAGAAGAGAGGAAAACAGTACTATTTGTTACCTTTTCTCGCGTAGGCTAAAAGCCACCCCAGATCTAGTCAAGAGAGCATGTGCGTCTCATAAGGGAGGTGGGGCGGCAAAATGCGCTTACTGCCCGATTTCCCTCAGTTTTTTTCCAGCCATCAGATTCTGTTCAATCACTTCCAGAGAAACGCCTTTGGTTTCGGGCACGAACAGTTTGGTCAGAAGCAGGAACAGGGCGTTTAGAAGAGCGATCAGGCCAAAGGTTTTTGCCCCGCCCAACCAGCCCAGCAGGCTAAGGAAAGACGCCCCTACAATCATGTTGGAAATCCAGTTGGTCAGGGTGGAGAGGGTAATACCCAGATCCCTTCCCTTGATGGGCTGAATTTCTGAACACAGAACCCACATCAGCGGCCCTGCGGACATGGCATGCGCCACAATAAAGATCATGATGAGGAAAACACACAGAATTTTTGCCCCGTCGCTTTCCATGCCCACATGGTTGAGTACGGCCAGCGCCGCCATGGAGACAGTCATGATGGAGAACCCGCAGTACAGAATGGGTTTACGTCCCCAGCGGTCCACCAGCCCGATAGCGGCGAGAGTGGCCAGCACGTTTACAAAGCCGATCATGGCTGTGCACCACATCTGGGCGGTGCCCACAAACCCTGCCATGGCAAAGATTTTGGGGGCGTAATACATCACCACGTTAATACCGGCGAACTGCTGCATGGCCTGAAGCATGACGCCAAGCAGAATGGAGCGCCGGAAATTGGCGTTCTCCCATAACAGGCTAAACCCGCCCTGCCGCTGTTTGAGTTGTTCATCAATGGCGCGGATTTCGGCATGGGCTTCATGCGCAGTGGGGCGCAGGTCTTTCAGAACAGCCAGCGCTTCTTCCCGGCGGCCCTGCATCATCAGCCAGCGGGGGCTGTAGGGCAGGAACAGCACACCCACCACAAACAACACACCGGGGATGGCAATCATCCCGAACATCCAGCGCCACTGGGCGTGGTAGCTGAGAAGCGTATCGCTGATGAACGCCATGAAAATGCCAACGGTAATCATGAGCTGGTAGGTGGAGATCATGGCTCCACGGGTGTTCTCACTGGCAATTTCAGACAGGTAGAGAGGGGAGGTAAAGGCCGCAATGCCAATGGCCAGCCCCATCATGGCTCGTCCCCAGATCATGCTGGCCACAGACCATGCCAAAGCGCAGCCCAGCGAGCCGATAATGAAAATCACGCCCCCCAGAACCAGCGCCCATTTGCGGCCTGTAATCTTGGCCAGCCATCCGGCAAGCACAGCCCCAACAGCAGCCCCAGCCATCATGGCGCTGACAATCCATTCCTGCGCAAAGGTGGAAGCATGAAAGGCCTCGGATACAAAATCCAGAGCGCCGGAAATCACACCAATATCAAGCCCGGACATAAGGCCGGCCGTAGCGGCAAGTATTCCTATGATAATGGTGCGGAATTGCGAGGATGTATCAGTATTGTCTGAAGGGTTACTGATCTGTGGCATGATGTATGGAAAAGCCCTTTGGTATTTCTGATTTTTATTTGAAGAGGCTACGGAAAAAGGGGCCCGAAGGCGATTGGGAAATGGCGGTTTTCTGCTTCATTTCCGCTTTTATGTCACATCATCCACAGGAAATATATTACTTCCTGAACCGACAGCAGCAGAAAAAATCCGCTATTCAGGTCGTTTCCTCGTCTTCGCTTTCGCCAAAGCGGGAATCGCGGTGCACCCAGGTGGAAAGCAGCAGGCCAAACCCCAGCATCACGTTCAGCATGGCAGACCCACCATAAGACACCAGTGGCAGAGGCACGCCCCCAACCGGAATGGCCCCCATCACCATGGAAAGGTTTACAAGGCAGTAGAGGAAGAAGTTCATGCTGATACCCAGCGCAACCAGCCGCCCGAAACGGTTGCGGCTGCGGATGGCCATTAGCATGCCCCCCAGAATGAGCACCAGCAGCAGACCAATGACCGTAATGGCCCCCACATACCCCCATTCTTCGGCAATCATGGTGAAAATGAAGTCGGTCTGTTTTTCGGGCAGGAAGTTGAGTTGCCCCTGTGATCCATGCAGATAGCCCTGACCCCACATACCGCCTGAACCAAGCGCGATCTTGGACTGGATGATATTGTATCCGGCACCCAGCGGGTCGCTCTCCGGGTTCAGGAAGGTGGTTATGCGGGCGCGCTGATAATCATGCAGGTGCGCGTAGGCAAATTTGGCCATGTAGGGCACGGGCAGCAGTAGCAGCACAATCAGCCACAGGCGCATTCCGGCGGCAAAGAACATGGCCGCGCCAATACCGCCAATAATGGTGGCTGTGCCCAGATTGGGCTCTTTCAGAACCAGCACAACTGGCAACAACACCATGAAAGCAGGCGGTAACAGCCACAGGGGGTTGCCCATGCGGGCGTAACTGATGCGGTAAAACCACGAGGCCAAAGCCAGTACCAACGCCACTTTGGCGTATTCAGAAGGCTGCACCTGCAAACCGCCGATCATCAGCCAGCGCTCGGCCCCTTTGCCCACATGGCCCATATGTAATACGGCCACCAGCAGCGTGATGGAGAGCAGGTAAAGCGGCCAGGATATGCGCACCAGTATTTTGGGCGGCAGCATGGCAACCGTGATCATGAGCACAAGCCCGACGGCAAAGCGGGCAGCCTGCGGGGCGGCGAAGGGGTAAGGGGTACCACCGCCTGCCGAATACAGAGTAATATAACCCACACCGGCCAGAGTGCAGATCAGCAGCACATATAGCCAACTGATGCGCCACAGCTTGGAGAGGAGCCGAAAGCTCGGTTCTGCCCGCAAAAGGCGTTTGTGGAACTTCATGGCTTATTCGATATCGCCCGCATCTGCCACGCTTTCGGGCGGAGGGGTGACATGGTTGACCGGGTCACGCATCAGGGTGTCGGTCATGATGTCACGCGCCAGAGGTGCTGCCGCATCAGCCCCGGCGTTTCCGTGTTCGATCACCACAGAAACTGCATATTGAGGGTTATCGTACGGCGCGAAGCAGATGAACAGCGCGTGCGGCCGATATTCCCACGGCAGGTTGGCGGAATTGAAGTGACCGCTTTCGCGCAGGGCGCGAGACACCCGCCGAACCTGCGCGGAACCCGTCTTGCCCGCCATGGTCACGCCGGGCAGGGAAAGCCGCGCCTTGGGGGCCGTGCCGTGCTGTTCATTCACAACAGCAAACATGCCACTGCGCAGTGCCGTGAGGTATTTCTCCGGCATGTTCAGCTCTGGCCAGTGGTCTGCCGTGGCTTGCGGCCCGACTTCACTGTTCAGGGCGCGCACCAGATGGGGCTGCACACTGCGCCCCGTTGCCAGTCGGGAGGTGTAGGTGGCCAGTTGCAGCGGTGTAACCTGCACAAACCCCTGCCCGATGCCACTGACAATGGTATCCCCGCCATTCCAGTGGTGGTGGTGTGCCTGCCGCCACGTTGGGGTGGGAATAAGGCCGGTGCGGGTGTGGGGCAGTTCAATGTCCAGCGTTGTGCCCAGCCCGAACTGGTGGGCTGTATCAGCAATCCGGTCCATGCCTATGCGGCGGGCCATTTCATAGAAATAGACGTCACAGGAATATTTCAGGGCCTGATGCAGGTCTATGGACCCATGCCCCCAGCGCGACCAGCAGTGAAAGCGGGTTCCGCCAACATCCAGATGACCGGGGCAGAATATCCGGTCGGATGGAGAAAACAGGCCGGACTGCAAACCGGCCATGGCGACGGCGGGCTTGAAGGTGGAGCCGGGAGGATACACGCCCGCCACGGTCTTGTTGATCAGGGGCGTGCGTTCGTTATTGGTCCATTCAATCCACTGCGCATGGCTGACGCCGCTATCAAACAGGGAAGGATCAAAGGAGGGTGTGCTGACCATGGCCAGCACCTCGCCATTGCGGCAGTCCATCACCACGGCAGAGGCCGTCTGTTCTCCAATGCGCCCCAGCACTTTCTGTTGCAGGCCACGGTCAATGGTCAGCCCG
The DNA here is from genome assembly GCF_001580915.1 of Acetobacter tropicalis. Lineage (GTDB taxonomy): Bacteria > Pseudomonadota > Alphaproteobacteria > Acetobacterales > Acetobacteraceae > Acetobacter > Acetobacter tropicalis. The sequence continues at coordinate 14,863 of NZ_LHZQ01000199.1, forward strand.
ATCTCCGTGCCGGGTGCGCCTTCTATCCGGTTGAGTTCGGACATGACGCGGCCAACGGAGTTGACCTCCATTTCCACGGACCCCGCCGTGCCCCGCAGCTTTTCGTCCTGACTTTGCTCAATGCCAGAGCGACCAACCCGCATACCGGGAAGGGCCAGCAGGGCAGAGTGAGCCACATCGCGCTCATTGGGGGGCGCCACATAACCGATGATGTGGGCCAGCAGTTCCCCTTCCGGATAAACGCGGCGGGTGCCCACATCAATCAGAACGCCGGGCAGAGAGGGCGCATTCAGCTCAATCCGCGCCATTTCATCCCAGGAGAGGAAGTCCCGCAGCATGACGGGCACAAACCGCCGCTGATGGCGCATTTCGCGGGCTATGCGGGCGCGGTCCCGTTCATCCAGCGGAATGATGGTGGAAAACCGTTCTATGGTGCCGGCCACATCCGTGGTTTCTTCCGGCAGGATCAGGGCGCGCCAGTTTTCCTTGTTGTTGGCCAGCGCAATGCCATAGCGGTCCACAATACGGCCACGCGGTGGCGCCAGATACCGCTTGCTGACCCGGTTGCTGGCGGCCATGCGGGCGTAGCGGTCTCCATCCTTGACCTGAAGCTGGTAGAGTTTGTGAGCCAGAACCCCTAGCGTACCCGTCTGCACAGCCATGAACAGCAGCGCACGGCGTGTAAAAACGCCGCGTGCTGGGTCCTTCTGGTTCTTGATGGGCATCAGGCGCTGGTTTTCCCGCCTGCGACGCCTCAACCGCATGATGGTTCTCCTGCTGGCATCAGGCGTCTTCCTCATCATCAAGCATACGGAAAACCCAGGAGAACAGGGCGGAAAGTGGGGGATAAACCCCTATGCACAGGAAAGATTCAAACAAAGCGGGGGCCATGTCCAGCATATGAAGCCTGAACAGGCAGGCCAGCCCCCATTGCAGCATGCAGGCGGCCGTGGCCAGAAGGCTGAACACAGCCCACACCAGCAGAAAATGCAGCCGCATGAGACCAAAGCGCGCATAGAACGCGACTCCGTGCACCAGCAGCAGAATAAAGGCGCTGACCCCTAACGGCGCAAACCCCACCAGATCCATGAACAGGCCCAGCACAAACACCGCCAGACTCGGCATGCCGGAGGGCCGCCAGAAGGACCAGAAAAATACGGTGGCGATCACGATGGCAGGCAGCAGTTCAGCCGATCCCGGCAAGGGGATGGGGGCTGAGAAGACAATAATGGCCAGCGCAATGAACAGGGAGGGCAGCAGGTGCCGTAAGCCGCTATCAAGCCGCTGCCACAGGGTCTGCCGGGGCTGGATTTCCGGTTCCCATGAAGACATGGAAGGATCAGGCATCATGGCGTGCGCTGTCCTTAACCCTGACCCAGCAGGCTTTTGAGCGGTAGTTCCAGTGATTTTTTCTGTGGGGTCAGGGGAACGTGGCCCGGTGCTTCCGGGGGTTCAATCTGCGCACGCCCAAAGTTGAAGACCCGCAGCAGCGTGAGATGATCCAGTTGGGCAAAGGGAGCAACAACAGGCCTGCCGGGGCTGACGTAATGTACCGTGCCAATGGGCAGCCCCGCAGGAAAGGCCCCGGCCTGATCGCTGGTGACAACACGTTCGCCTTCAATGGGTCGGGTGTCCTGCGCGTAATACATCAATCTCGGCATAGGTGAGTTATCACCTACCATTATAGCAGGAGCATGGCTGGCTTCCAGCATAACCGGCAGGCGGCTGGCAATATCTGTAATCAACAGGATTCGGGCGGAATGCGCCCCTGTTTCTGTTACGCGGCCCGCAAGCCCGTTGGCGGCCAGCGCCACATTGCCAACCTGTACGCCACTTTCGGTACCCGCCACCAGCAGCACGGCGCGGGCATAAATTCCTCCGCTATCCGCCACCACGCGTCCGGTCACAAAAGCGGGAGCAGGTTCGGGAATCCAATGCAGGGCGGTCTTGAGGGAGTCATTTTCCCGCGTGAGGGAGACGGCCACATCATACCATCGGCGCAGATTTTCATTTTCTGTTTTCAGGCGGGCGTTTTCTCTGGCAAGGCGTCCGGCTTCGCGCAGGTTTTCCGTCATGGTCAGCACATGCTCCTGTGTGCCGCTCATCAGGGACCACAGGGGGGCCAGCGCATCAGCCACATACATGCGTGCCCTGTCCGCCAGTGGTTTGTCTGCCTGTGCGCCAATAATCACGCCAATGGACAGCAGCAGCAGCAGCGGCAGCACCAGCTTGCCAAGAGCCTGCCGAACCTGAATGGAAACCGGAATCATGCGTGTACGGCCTCACGCAGGGGTTTCGCCCCGCCTTGTCCGTTCAGGGCGTGTGTGAACTGACCCCACATGAACCGTGATGCATCCTCTTCTGTCAGTCAGGCTGACGGGTGATCGCCATTCCTTTTCCGCGAGGATGGCGTGGTGGTCTGCGTGATGAAACCGGATACCATCAATACATGGTGGTCAGCACATTGCGCAGGCGTTTCATTTCCTCCAGCGCCCGGCCCGTGCCCAGCGCCACGCAGGAAAGAGGATCTTCCCCAACCGTGACCGGCAGGCCGGTGGAAAGACGCAGCACATCGCTCAGGCGGTAAAGCAGCGCACCGCCGCCTGTCAGCACAATGCCTTTGTCCACAATATCAGCCGCCAGTTCGGGCGGTGTGTTTTCCAGCGCGGTGGTGACAGCGTCCACAATCTGGCTGACAGGTTCAATCAGGCTTTCGGCAATCTGGGCCTGGGAAACCTGCACTTCACGCGGCACCCCATTGATCAGATCCCGGCCTTTCACATCCAGCCACGGGCCGGGGTCTTCCGGATCATCCGGCATCATGGCGGAGCCCAGCTTGATCTTGATACGTTCTGCCGAGCTTTCCCCAATCAGCAGATTATGGGCGCGGCGGATGTAGGAGATGATGGCTTCATCCATCTTGTCCCCGCCAACGCGCACGGAGCGGGCATAGACAATGCCGCCCAGAGAGATCACGGCTACCTCGGTCGTGCCACCGCCAATATCCACAATCATGCTGCCAGAAGGCTCGGTTACTGGCAGACCCGCGCCAATGGCGGCGGCCATGGGTTCCTCAATCAGGAAGACCCGGCGGGCACCGGCACTTTCAGCACTTTCCTGAATGGCGCGGCGTTCAACGGCGGTGGAGCCGGAGGGCACACACACAATAATCTGCGGGCTGGTAAAGGCGCGGCGGTTATGAACCTTGCGAATGAAATGCTTGATCATTTCTTCCGCAACATCAAAATCTGCAATGACTCCGTCCCGCATGGGGCGGATGGCCGTAATGTTGCCGGGGGTTCGGCCAACCATCAGTTTGGCTTCCTCCCCTACCGCCAGAAGCTGTTTTTTGCCTCGTACCTCGGCAATGGCCACAACAGATGGCTCATTGAGAACAATCCCGCGTCCTTTGACATAGACAAGGGTGTTGGCAGTACCCAGGTCAATTGCCATGTCAGCAGACATGAGACCGAGCAGACGAGAAAACATCCAGGACTCCTGGCTTGAAGGCGGCGCCGAGCGATCTCTCTGAGTGTGAGCCGTTACAAATTACCCGGAAAGATCGCGTTGATATGTGGGGCAGGGATTACCCATGCGCAACCAGCCAGACAAGACCTTTGCGCGAGAAACTATGAGGAAAGAGTCTTCTGCTGGTCTGAGATGCCGTTTGAAAACTCTTTCACGTCAGGCTGATAGACCTCTTGGCCGCTGAATACGTTTGTTTCTGGTTCCGATTGACAGCACCGGATCTCCGTATCAATCGTTTCAGCTCCAAGAAAAAACGGCCAGTCCATTCCAGTTGATCCCTTCTGGCTGGCCTTGCAGAGCTTCTCTCCGCGAAAAGCAATGCGGATAAAGCATCCCCCTCTTTTCCGTTTCCTGAATCCGGGCACGAAAAAGAGGGAAGGAAATATCAGGCCGTCAGAGCTTCGGGTTCAGCGCGGGTGCGCTTGACCAGCAGCTTGTTCAGCGCATGCACATAGGCGCGCACGGCAGAAACAACGGTATCGGCATCCGCGCCCTGACCATCCACCATCTTGCCATCTTCTTCCAGCCGTACGGTGGTGCGGGCCTGTGCGTCCGTGCCTTCCGTTACCGCACCGACGGAGAACAGGGCCAGTCGGGCTTCATGCGGGAAAGCGGTGCGCAGGGCGTTGAAGGCGGCATCCACAGGCCCGTTGCCAGAAGCTTGTGCGGCCACTGTCTTGCCATCCACATGCAGGGTCAGTTCCGCTTCAGAAGGCTTGCCGGACTGGGAAGCCAGGCTCAGCGCGCCAAAGCGGATGTGGTCGTGATCGCGCACTTCATCATCCACCAGCGCAACGATGTCTTCGTCGTACACAACCTTCTTGCGGTCAGCCAGATCCTTGAAGCGGGAGAAAGCATCGTTCAGCTTGCTGTCTTCCAGATCGCCATAACCCAGTGCTTTCAGCTTGTCGCGGAACGCGGCGCGGCCGGAATGTTTGCCCATGACCAGAGAAGACCGACTCCAGCCCACGCTTTCGGGGGTCATGATTTCATAGGTGGCGGCGTTTTTCAGCACGCCATCCTGATGGATACCGCTTTCATGCGCAAAGGCGTTGCGGCCGACAATGGCTTTGTTGGGCTGCACGTCAAAACTGGTGATGGTGGCCAGCATGCGAGAGACCTTCAGCAGACCGGGCGTGTTAATGCCGGTGGTGAAGGGGTACTGGTCATGCCGGGTGCGCATGGCCATGACAATTTCTTCCAGCGCAGCGTTACCGGCACGTTCGCCAATACCGTTGATGGTGCATTCAATCTGGCGTGCTCCACCCCGGACAGAAGCCAGCGTGTTGGCGACGGCCAACCCCAGATCGTTATGGTTATGGGCGGAGAAAATCACGCGCTCAGCACCCGGCACCCGCTCCCGCAGCATGGAGAAAATGCGTTCCATGTCTTCCGGCGTGGCATAGCCTACGGTGTCTGGAATGTTGATGGTGGTGGCACCGGCCTTGATGGCGGATTCCACGCAGCGGCACAGGAAGTCTGGCTCGGTGCGGGAGCCATCTTCGGCTGACCATTCCACATCATCCGTCAGGTTGCGGGCAGCCGTGTTACCGGTGGTGATCAGGTCCAGAACTGTTTCAGGTTCCATCCGCAGCTTGTATTTCATGTGCAGCGGAGACGTGGAAATGAAGTTATGGATACGCTTGCGTTTCGCAGGGGCCAGCGCCTCACCTGCCGCGGCAATGTCCTTGGCGCCGCCTGTGCGGGCCAGAGCACAGATTACCGGGCCGTTGGTGTTTTTTGCAATCTGGTGAACGGATTCAAAATCCCCTTTGGACGCAACGGGAAAGCCCGCTTCAATCACGTCCACGCCCAGAGTGGCCAGAGCCTCGGCCATCCGCAGTTTTTCCGTCAGGTTCATGGAAAAACCTGGGGACTGCTCGCCATCGCGCAGGGTGGTATCAAAAATGATAACCCGGTCGGCGCTCATCTGGCCAAAGGAGGGATGGGTAATGGTGTGGCTGGCTGACATGGAGAATGTCCTTAAGATATCAGTCTGGTCTGGTTTCTGGCGCGGGTCAGCGCCGCTTGTGCCGCACTTATGCGGAAACTCGTTCACTCGCCCCCTAAGCGTGACGGCACGAAGCCGCCGGGATCGCTCAGGGGCTGATTAGTCGAAGGAGAAGGTCCAGACGCAGGGCCACGCCGCCCGCCCGCGCCATTTCGGCGCGCCGCAGAGACTCGGACGTGAACCAGACGGAATTCATGGCGCGCACCATACAGTTTCAGAGCCTAAAAGCAACCATTCTGTGCCGGGAAAATGGGAGAGAGCATCCGGTTTTCCCTCTGGCCTCAGCGGGTGCTGACACCCCGAAGGTTGTGCAGCACATACAGCATCACCCCCAGCAGCACGGCGGCAAAGGTCTGGTGCACTGCCCCGGCCCAGACCGGCACAACCAGCAGCAGGGTGGTAACCCCCAGCGCGTACTGAATAAGCACGGCCCAGCCCAGCAGCATCAGCGCATTGTGGGCCTTGGCGCCAAGGCCGCGGGTGCGCAGGCCAACCAGCAGCACACATCCAATGGTCAGGGCTGTCAGGGTTGCCAGCAGGCGGTGGTCAAACTGAATGGCGGCCTTGTTGTCCACCCAGTTCAGCCAGAAGGGAGTCAGACGCGCATAATCCTGTGGAATAAGGTGGCCGTCCATCAGGGGGAAGGTGTTGAACACGAACCCCGCATGAGTGCCTGCCGTAAAGCCCCCCGCTATAATGGTGATGCAGATCAGGCACAGAGCCGCCCAGACCAGCCTTTTGGTGCGGTGTGCAGCCGGCGTGGCGGGAACGGTCTGCGGCTGGGGCCAGCGGATGGAAAACGCGGTCCATAGAACAGCCAGATAAAGGGCCAAAGCCGCGCTTAGGTGGAGCACCAGCCGCACAGGTTCCACGGCTGTGCTGTCTGGCCGGAAGCCGGAAGCGACCATGAACCAGCCAATGGCCCCCTGTAGCGCACCGAGAATAAAGAAAAGGAACAGTCGCAGCGCCAGTTTGCGGGTAATCATGCCGCGAATGGTGAACCATACCAGCGGCACAAAGAGCACCAGGCCCATCAGGCGGCCCCAGAAGCGGTGAATCCACTCAGCCCAGAAAATTTTCTGGAACCCTTCCAGCCCGAATCCTTCATGTTGAAGATGATATTGCGGAATGGTTTTATACAGCGCGAACAGCCGCTCCCATTCAGCGTGGGAGAGAGGGGGGATAATGCCGCTGACAGGCTGCCAGTCCATGATGGACAGACCAGAGCCTGTCAGGCGCGTGACACCGCCAATGGCGATCATGCCCAGCAGCATGAAGCACAGGACAAACAGCCAGTTGGAAATCAGACGACGGTGATGGGGCGCCATGTCGGCATGACGCGGAAGGGAAGAGGACATGGCGGCCTTTTGCGCGCTGTTGCATCAGATGCCAAGGATTTAGACTGTGCTTGCGGCCATGGGCAAGAAGATGGTACCGCCGCACGGATGGACCAGCCTGATCGCTCCACTTCCTCTTCGGCTCCCAGCTCTGCCGCACGGTTTCTGCGGCCCTTGCTGATGTTGGGGCTGTTGGTGGCGGGAGCGTTGCTTCTTCGCAACATACCGGCCCTGCGGCATATGCTGGATAGCACTGCCTTACTGCGGGATGGCGTGTGGGGGCGTATGGTGTTTGTGGGCGGAGCGTCCCTGTGGTGTGCCTTTGGCCTGCCCCGGCAGGTTGCGGGCTTTGCCGCCGGGCTTGCCTACGGCGTGGGAGAAGGCACGGTGATGATAACACTTGCTTCCACCCTTGGATGTGTGGCAGGATTCCTCTGGGCGCGCTGGGGCGGTCAGGCCTGGGCGCGCGCCAGATTGGGGGCGCGGTTTGCGCGGATGGACGCCATGCTCAGCCAGCAGCCATTTTTGAGCATTCTTACCTTACGGCTGCTTCCGGTTGGGTCTGCGTTACTGCTGAACCTTCTGGGGGGTGTTTCGGGCATGAAGCTTCTGCCTTTTGTGGCCGCTACGGTGCTGGGGGGGCTGCCGCAGAACCTTGTGGCGGTGCTGCTGGGGTCTGGCATCCGGGTTGACGCTGTGTGGCAAGGTGTGCTTGGCGGGGGGCTGTTTGGCGTTTCCGCCCTGTTTGGCATGTGGTTATGGCGCAAGGCCCGTATTGCACGGCTGATGCCTGATAAGCAGGACCCTTCGGAAGGGAACGCCTGAGGGCGTTTTTCCTGTCCGGTAAGGCGTCATCCAGCGTGACGCAGTTCTGTGTTTCGTTTTTCTGCCTGTTTCTTTTGGGCTGGTTCCTTTTCTTTCTTTCCATCCTTTTTGTTTGTTTTCTGGAGCGCCGCAGATGGCTTCTGCCTCCGTCTCGCGAGAATCTGTTTCCCAATCGGCTGTCTTTCCGCAGGGGGTGCCTGGCTGGGTGCCATTGCTGCTGGGGTTTCTGACAGCCGTCGGCCCGATCTCCACAGATATCTATCTGCCCGCTTTCCCTGCGATGGAGGATACCTTCCATACCGATGCCGGCAATGTGCAGATGACATTGTCCATCTGGTTTGTGGGGCTGGCCATCGGGCAGTTGAGTGTGGGACCTTTGTCTGACCGCTACGGCCGTCGCATGCCCATGCTGGTTGGCAATCTGATCTATACGGTCGCATCTGCTGTGTGTGCCTTCGCGCCGGATATCCTGACATTCTCCATCGCGCGGTTTGTGGCCTCTCTCGGTGCGTCAGCCAGTCTGGTTATCCCCACGGCGTGCGTGCGGGATATGGTGCCAGACCGGAATGCGGGCGCCAAAATGCTCTCCCGGCTGGTGATGGTGATGGGTGTGGTGCCCATTCTTGCCCCCATGCTTGGGGGGCTGGTGGTTGCCGTGGCGTCCTGGCGGGTGATTTTCTGGGCCTCTGCTGCCTACGGGGCCATCTGCGTGCTGTGCGTTCTGTTCCTGCTGCCGGAAACGCTGCCGTTCCAGAAACGGGTTGCGCTCTCTCCTGTCACGCTGGTCACACGGTACCTCACGCTGTTGCGGGATCGGGGATTTACCTCCCATGCCATGGTGACGGGTTTTTCCACGTTCATGCAGTTCAGCTACCTGACGGCGGCGTCTTTCGTGTTCATCAAGATTTTCGGGTTCTCGCCGCTGCATTTTTCCATGCTGTTTGGCGTGTTTTCCGTGTTCATGATCGGCGCGTCCCAGGTGAACGGTATTCTGGTGGGGCGGATCGATTCGGCACGTTTGCTGCAAGGGGCCGTTATTGTTTCCCTGCTGGGGGGAGCCCTGCTGGTGGCGGTTGTGGCGTGGGGGAAATGGTATGCAGGCCCTGCATGGCGGCATGATCAGGTGTGGCTGATGATCGGGGCCATGCTGCTGACACTGGCCCCCACGGGCATTATTTTCCCTAACGCCATGATGGGCGCACTGGCGGACCATCCCAGTCTTGCTGGTGCGGCTGCGGCACTGGCGGGCACCATGCAATATGTTATGGGCGCGTTGGCCGGGGCACTGCTGGGCATGTTTCCAACCACATCCGCTCTCCCCATGGCGGGGTGCATGTTCTTTGGCACGGTCATGATGTTGTTTGTCTGTGCACTGCGGCCCAAGGCTTTAGAGGCACAATCACAGGAGAGCGGGGCAGGCTGACGCACTTTTTTCGCCTTGTGGACAGGCGTTATGCGGCTTAGGCGCTTGACGGATGGCGTCAGGCTTGCACAGTCCTGATTTTCCGCAGCGGAAGAGGGAGCTTGTCGGTCCCATGGCACGGCATCCAGCAAGACGGGCCCATGTTCTGGCACTTATTGGTGCCGGCCTGCTTATTGTAACGTTTGGTACAATGGGTATTGAACTGGGCAATGAAATGGCCCGGCATGGGGATCTGGACCGGCAGAGTACTGCCGCCGGCAGCTATCTGCGTAATCTCCATCACGCCACCAGTGAAGCGCGTATCTGTTATTATAGCTGGCTGGCACGCAAGCAGGAGCAGGATGCAGCCTGTTACACCCGTGCCCTCAGCCAGCTTGCTGCCGCCCGCAGCGGGTATGATGGGTTCAAGGCCGTGCAACTGCGCGAAGGCGCGGGAAGAGCCGAACCCCTGACAGTAGTGGCGCACGAACTGGACGAAGTGGCAGGCTGGAAGCCAGAGGCAGCCGCCATGCCAGCGGGCGGTGAACAGGCTCTGACGGCGCTGGACAATAATCTCTCTGTTCTCAGTCATGTCAGCACCATGGATCAGGCTGACCGCGTGGCGAATATGCTGCGTAATACAAGCTGGCAGCGCAGGCTGGGGCTGTTGGGTATTCTGACGGGTGTGCTCAGTCTGATTTCCGCAGGCTGGGTGTTGGATCGTTCCTCTCTTGCCGCCGCACGGGCGGAAGCCTCATCGCGTGATCTGGCGCTGCGGCTGCGCGCCACGCTGGATAGCCTGAGCCTTGGCGTGGCGGTATTCGGTGCCGATGGCCGCCTCTGGCACTGGAATGAACAGCTTGGCACGGTGCTGGGGTTGGAGAGGGATTTCCTGAAATTCGGTCTGCCGTACGACACATTGAGTGCTGCGCTGGTGGTCGGTGGTGTCCCGCTGCTGGAACCTTTTGAACATATTGAGGCCAGTCTTTCCCTCGGCCAGTCTGTTCCGCCCGTGATGGTGGAATGTAAGGGGATAAACGGGGCGGATCTGGAATTGTGCCGCACCCTGTTTTTTGCGCCGGATGGTGCGGCAGCCCGCCGTGGATTTGTGCTGACAGCGGCGGATATCAGCATGCGCCTGCGTAGTGAGCGCGCCTTGGGGGAGGCCCAGAAATTGCGCGCGCTGGGGCAGCTTACGGCAGGCATCGCACATGACTTCAAAAATCTGCTGACGGTTATTCTGGGCAATCTTGAACTGGCGGCAGATCATGATCAGCCAGACCATGTGGAGCAAAGGCAGGAATATCTTTCCGCCGCAACGCATGCCGGAAGGCGGTCAGAGGCCCTGACTGGCCAGTTGCTGTCCTTCATTCGGCGGCAGAGCAGCACGCCCGATTCGCTCTCTCTGTCTGATCTCTTCTCCTTTCTTGGTGGGTTGCTTGGCCGCATCATCGGGCCGCGTATTGTGGTGGAATGCGGCAATGGGTCTGATATCTGGCCTGTCAGAGCGGACCCCGCCCAGCTTGAGAGCGCAGTGCTCAATCTGGCCATCAATGCGCGGGATGCCATGCCTACGGGTGGGCGGCTGCGGATTGTGGCCCGTAACGTGACGTTCTCTGTCAACGCTGATCTGATGAGCCTGCCCGTGGAAGACGGACGGAATCGTCGTGTTGTGTCAGACCCCACACCTCTGCCTGCCGGAGATTGGGTAAGGCTAGACGTGATTGATAGTGGATGCGGCATGACGGACGAAGTGCTGCACCATCTGTTTGAGCCGTTCTTCACCACCAAGGAGGAAGGTGCTGGCACCGGGCTGGGGATGGCCATGGTTCTGGCCTTTTCCCAGCAGGTTAAAGGCCGGGTGGTTGTGGCAACAGGTGAGCGCCGCGGCACGGAGGTGTCTCTGTGGTTGCCGCGTGCCGTGGCGGTTGATGAGGTGACCGGGGTGCAGCAAACGCTTCTGCCGCGTGCCACGCCACCTGCGGTCAAACCGCAGGTGCGGCCCATTCAGGTGCTGGTGGTGGAGGATGATGCCGCGATTCGGGATATTGTTGTTACCATTCTCGGCATGGCGGGCCACCGCGTGCTGGAGGCGGCGGATGGAGAACAGGCATTCGATGTTGCCGCCTCGGCCGAAGGTAAGCTGGACCTGCTGGTGACAGACCTGCAACTGCCCGGCCCACTGGATGGATTGACGCTCTCCCGCGTGCTGGCTGGCCGGTATGAGGATCTGGCCGTGGTGTATATGTCGGGCGACCTGACGCCAGACAGCCCAAGCCCCGCTGGGGCCGTGGAGGGTGCGCACCTTCTGGCCAAACCCTTCCGGCGGGACGGGCTGATGCGGGCGGTGACCTCCGCCCTGAGTGCGCGGGCCGGGGTCTGATTCGTCACGGTTCTCTCTTGCGGAAGGCGGGGGTGCGGGCTAGAGCGTGTGCCGGTTGCCATACAAGCCTTGATCAAAGGTGTGAGAGGCAGGATGAAACGGGCCGTCTGGCGGGCTGAGCAAGTAGCCCCGGCGTGCTGTACAAGCAGGAAGGAAGAGTACGGAACATGACGAAGCGCGAGGAGATTGATCTTAAGCGTTATATTCGGAATATTCCGGATTTTCCCAAACCCGGTATCCTGTTTTACGATATTTCCACCCTGATGCGGGAACCGGATGCATGGCAGATCGCCATGGGGCGTCTGGCGCGTCAGGTTGCTCCGTGGGAGCCGGATATGCTGGCTGCTGTGGAATCGCGCGGGTTTCTGACAGCCGCTCCGCTGGCGGATCGGCTTGGTTGCGGGCTTCTGATGCTGCGCAAACCAGGCAAGCTGCCGGGTGGCACTATTTCTCATACCTATGATCTGGAATATGGCAGCGATACGCTCCAGATTCAGGATGATGCCATCAAACCCGGCCAGCGCGTTGTGGTGATGGATGATCTGCTGGCAACCGGCGGCACACTGGCGGCCTCCATCACGCTGCTGCGTAAGGCTGGCGCGAATGTGGTCGGGGCTTCCCTGCTGGTGGAACTGACAGGTCTTGGCGGCCGCGACAAGCTGGACGTGCCGGTTAAAAGTCTGGTTACGTACGAAGAGTAATACTGCCTGCTTCGGTTTGTTCTTTCTGATCATGCAAGCAGAAAGAACATACGAGGTTTGAGTACTGTTTTTCCTTGCCATGATGTATGTGAAACTCATGGCAGGATTACAGACCTCTGATGGCTGGCGACTGGCTGCATGAGAAGTGCGGCGTTTTCACTCAGCCAGTTTTATCAGGCTCTTGCGGCAATGGTCCGGCAGACGCTTCTGGGCGGAGGGCCACCCCGTAAGCTGGATCATCTGCGCTGGTTGATTGCGCCTGATCTTCTCTCCTTTGGATACGCCCTGCGTACCACCATTTCCGCACTTATAGCGTTGGGCATTGCCTTGTGGTGGGAACTGGGCAGTCCCCAATGGGCGGCGCTGACAGTCTGGATGGTGGCCCAGGGCACACGGGGCAAATCCATTGCCAAGGCCCGCTGGCACATGTTCGGCATGGTGGTGGGCACCATCTGCGCCGTGGTGCTGGTGGCCTGTATGCCGCAGGCGCCCCTGCTGTATATTCTGTGTCTGGCCGGTGGAATCGGCATTTTCTGTTTTATCGGAACCCTGCTGCCCGGCCCCGCCGCCATGACCAATTACCGTATTCATGGCATGCGGGCGTCCGGTTTTACCTACGCCATTATCGCGTTGGATGGGGTTCTGGCACCGGACCATATTTTTGAAATTGCCATGGCCCGCGCCACGTACATCACGCTTGGCATTGTGGTGGAAACCACCATCTCCTCCCTGTTCCAGTATCAGTTGGGCACGCGCGCCCGTAACCGGCTGGCGACCAATTTTGTGCAGGCCATGGGGGGCGCTACGCGTGCTCTGGTGAACATGCTGCGAGGGGACCATAACGCCATTACCCGGTCCCCGGATGTGCTGACCACCATTCTGACCCTGAGCGATCAGGTGGAGTTTGCCGAAATTGAAATGGGCAAACACGAGCATGAAGGGGACCACGCCCGCGCTGCACTGGCGGCCATTACGGTGCTGATGTCTCGCGGCATGGAGCTTTCCGCTCTGCTGGCCGTGCCGGATAGTCAGGGCGTGCATTACAAGCAGACAGCCGAGCAGGTCAGCCTCTTTCTGCAAGGGCTCCCCGGCAGGCTGGGGGACGATCAGCCCATAAAACCGGTGCTGGATGAACTGACCCTGCTGGATGCCACCTGCCGGGAACTGGCGGCCACCAGTCTGCAAGAAGAAATGGTGGCCGCCACGCATCCCCCGGTTGATCTGCCGCAGGAACGCCGCCTCTCGCGGGAAGGGCAGCTTTTACACAAGCTGGATGAACTGCTGGACGAACTGCGTCTCTCGCTGGAGCAGTTTGAAATGAGCCGCCACCCGCAGCCGCATGATCATTTCCGCTACGGTATGCGGACGTATCGTGACTGGCGAGTGGCGTTCACCAACAGCCTGCGCGCCTCGGTCACCATTTTCTGCTCGGGCCTGATCTGGATGACAACGGCCTGGCCGGATGGTCTGACCTTCATGATGTTTGTCTCCATTGTGTGCGCCCTGTTCTCCACGCTGGAGCAACCAGCCTTGGCCACGCAGGCGTTTCTGCACGGCACTGTGTGCGTAATCGGCATGTGCGGGCTGCTGGACCTTTGGGTCATGGCCCAACCCACCACATACGAGATGCTGGCCATGTGTCTGGCTATTCCCATGTTGGTGGGCGGGTTGGCGTTTGCCTATGCGCCACTGGTACTGGCGGCTGTGGCGTACAATCTGTTTCTGCCCATTCTGGTTGGTCCACTCAATCAGGGCCGCATGGACGAGGTCATGTATTTCAACACGGCTCTGCCGCTGTTGCTGGCCATGATGTTCGCCATGTGGATGTATCGTGTCTTCCTGCCCTTTGATCCCGATGGTCTGCGGTGGGATATGCGGCTGGATATTCTACGCTGGCTGCGCAGGCTTGCCGCATGGCGGTATCCGCCTTTGCCGTCAGAGGTTGTGGGGCGCGGCGTGGATAATTTTGTGCGCCTGTCATCCATGACGGGCGGCAAACGCTCTTACGTGCTGGAAAGCTACCTCAGCGGTGTGCTGTCCAGCATGACCATCGGGCTGAATGTGCTGCGCCTGCGCAGTATTCTGGCGCGTGGTGTGCTTCCCCCCGGCCCGCAGCGGGCGACGCAGGCCATGATGAACCGCATGCAGCGTTTTACAGGCCGTTATGGTGGCCAGTATGGTCGCACTTCCCGCGCTACCCATCTGGCGGTGCTCTATCTGGTGCAGCGTGAACAGGTGGAAACCAATCTGTCCGTGCGGGTGGAAATGCTACGGGCACTCGCCAGCCTGCGCGTGATTGAAACGGAACTGGCCCAGAACCGGGCATTCTTCGATGCTTCCTCCCCTTATCTGGACCCTGCCTTCCCGGAAAAAACAGTGCCTGCTTCTGCCTGATGCTCTGGCGCAATGGGCTTGGGCTTCACACATATGTGTCGCCCCCATGTGGGCTTGCCCCCTACAGGTCTTGGTGTAGAGGGGGTAGGGTCCGGCCTTTCAGCCTGCGGCTGTTTTCCTCATGGAAGCTGGCAGGGCTGGCTCTGAATGATTTGTTCCCGTAAAGACGTGCTTCGGCCTTCATCCCTACGGTTGGAAAAGACCATATGATCAGGTTCCCTGACTCCACGCTTTGGCAAGAACGGGCGGATGCCCTGTATGATCGCGTGCGCCACGTGGTTCCGGCAATGGAATGGCCTGCGTTTGCAGATGATATTGCGGCCATTCTGGAACTCAAGCAGAAGCATAACGCCGTTATTCTGGCCCATAATTACCAGACTCCGGAAATCTTCCACTGTGTGGCGGATATCACGGGTGATTCCCTCGCTCTGGCGCGTAAGGCGCAGGAGGTTGAGGCGGATATCATGGTCATGGCCGGTGTAGCGTTCATGGCGGAAACCTCCAAACTGCTGAACCCGTCCAAGACCGTTCTTCTTCCCTCGGCAGAGGCAGGATGTTCACTGGCGGAATCCATCACGGCGGCAGATGTGCGCCTGATGCGGCAGCGTTACCCCGGCGTGCCGGTTGTGACCTATGTGAACACGTCCGCTGCCGTGAAGGCGGAGAGTGATATCTGCTGCACATCCGGCAACGCCCGACAGGTGATTGAAAGCCTGGGCGTGGACGAAGTGATCATGATCCCGGATGAGTTTCTGGCCCAGAATGTGGCGAACGAAACCGGCGTGAAGGTAATCACCTGGAAAGGCCATTGTGAGGTGCATGAGCGCTTCACACCCCAGGAAATTCGGGACTGGCGCAAAGCCTATCCGGATCTGGTAGTGCTGGCCCACCCGGAATGCCCGCCAGAAGTGGTGGCGGAGGCTGATTTTGCGGGCTCCACGGCGGGCATGTCAGACTTTGTGGCGTCCGGCAAAGCCGCGCGCGTGCTGCTGGTGACCGAGTGCTCCATGAGCGACAATCTGGCCGCTCTGCATCCGGATGTGGAACTGATCCGCCCCTGTAATCTCTGCCCGCACATGAAGCGTATTACGCTTGGCTCCATTCGTAAGGCGCTTGAAAATATGGAAGTAAAGGTGGAAGTGGAGGCTGATGTGGCCGACCGCGCCCGACTGGCGATTGAACGGATGCTATCGGTTTAGAGACCTTTTTTACACGATGGATGACTGCCGAATGCTGCCTTCTCTGCCCGATATCATGCTTGAACCGCTGGTGCGGGCGGGCCTTCTGGAAGATCTGGGGCGCGGGGGTGATCTGACCACCAATGCCGTAATCGGCCCGGAGGACAGGCTGCGCGTGGTGATGCGCAGCCGGGAAGACGGTGTGCTGGCCGGGCTGGATCTGGCACGGCTTTCCTTTCATCTCATTGATCCTTCCCTGAACTTCCAGCGCCTGAAGAAGGAAGGGGAAGCCTTGGCCGCCGGAGATGTTGTGGCGGTGGTGGAAGGCAGCGCCCGCGCCATCCTGACAGGCGAGCGTGTGGGGCTGAATTTTCTGTCTCACCTGAGCGGGATTGCTACAGCGACGGCCACTATTGTGCGCAGTATGGCTGGCACTAAAGCGCGTCTATGCTGCACGCGTAAAACGATGCCCGGCCTGCGGGCCATTCAGAAATATGCTGTGCGGGCCGGTGGTGGTGTCAGCCACCGTATGGGGCTGGATGATGCCATTCTGATCAAGGACAACCATATTGCACTGGTGGGCAGTGTGCAGGAGGCAGTCGCCCGTGCACGTGCGGCGGCAGGCCATATGGTGAAAATTGAGGTTGAGGTGGATACGCCAGAGCAGTTGCGTGCCCTGCTGGCGGGCGAGAAGGTGGATGCCGTTCTGCTGGATAATATGTCTCTGGCCGATCTGCGCACCTGTGTTGATATGATAGATGGCCGTCTGCTGGTGGAAGCGTCTGGCGGGATCACGCCCCAGACAGCACCAGCCATTGCCCAGACAGGGGTGGATCTGCTGTCTGTCGGGTGGTTGACTCACTCCGTCAAAGCCCTTGATTTCGGTCTGGATTTTGAAAAAATTCTTTAAGAGTCTCAGCGCCCCTTCTGTTGCTGAAGAGTAAGGCCCTCTCTCCAGTGGTCACACAGCGCCTCACCGGGATGTGATGAGGGCACTCTGTAGCGCCTGACGCAATCCTGTTGTTTCCTGCGTTCACAAGACACCATGAAAAACACGGCGTTCGGCTGACCTGGGTTGGTCAGAGAAGAAAAACAAGAAATGCCGGAAAAGGAGTGTTCCTGATGTGTCCTCAACCCACTTCATCTGTTTCGGCAAAGCCCGATTCATCATGGTCTGCGGCGCAGATCCGGGCTTTTTTGAGAGAGATGTTTGATGCGGCTGTCGCGAGTGCCAGTCCGTCTCGGGTATTGGCGCAGGCTCTGCCGGAAAAGCCAAAGGGGCGGTGCGTTGTGGTTGGGGCGGGCAAGGCTTCTGCCGCCATGGCAGCCGCGCTGGAAGAGGCATGGCCGGATGTTCCGCTGGGCGGCGTAGTGGTCACGCGTGATGAACATGCTGTGCCCACGCAGCATATTACCATTCTGGAAGCCTCTCATCCGGTGCCGGATGAGCGAAGTGAAGCGGCTGCCCGCGCTATCCTGAAAGCAGTGGAAGGGCTGAGCGCGGATGATCTGGTGATCGCCCTGATTTCAGGCGGAGGTTCTTCGCTGCTTGCCTTGCCAGCGGAAGGACTAAGTCTGGATGAAAAAAAGAAGATCGGGAAAGATCTGCTTCATTCAGGTGCGACCATTACGGAAATGAACACGGTGCGCCGCCACCTTTCCGGCATTAAGGGGGGGCGCTTGGCACAGGCGGCTTTTCCCGCACGGGTGGCGACTTTTGTGATCAGCGATGTGCCGGGTGATGATCCTGCCGTTATTGCCAGCGGTCCCACGGTGCCAGACAACACAACAGCGCTGGATGCCTTGCGGATTGTGCGCAAATACGATCTGGCCTTGCCGGAAGCAGCACTTGCGCATCTCAAACATGAGGCCGACCGCACACACGGGCACACGCCTGATGTGGCGGAAGGCAACAGCGTGACGATGATCGCAACACCTTTTCTGGCGCTTCAGGCTGCGGCGGAGCGTGCCCGTCAGGCAGGCGTCACCCCGCTTGTTCTGGGCGATGCGCTGGAAGGGGAAAGCAGTGCGGCCGGTGTGGTGTTGGCTGGCATTGCGCGCTCAGTCAAAATGCATGGTGTGCCTGTGGCGGCTCCCGCTGTTCTGTTGAGCGGGGGAGAGATGACGGTCACCATCAGAAAAGGTGAAAAACCGGGCCGTGGTGGACGGAATACGGAGTTTCTGCTGGCCTGCGCGCAGGCACTGGATGGCGAGCAGGGTATATGGGCTCTGGCCGGGGATAGTGACGGCATTGATGGCACAGAAGATGCCGCAGGTGCCATTGTGACACCCGATACGCTCTCACGCGGGAAAAAACGAGATCTGGATGCGCAGGATTTCCTTAAAAACCATGACAGTTACAGCTATTTCAAGGAAATAGGAGATCTCGTCATAACCGGGCCAACGCTGACAAACGTGAATGACATTCGTATTCTGCTGGTGCTGCCAACGGAATAAAACACGGCTTTATCGGCCCAGTATCTTATCAACGCGGCACCGGAGGGCAGGGATAACCCGATCCTGAAACTCCGGTGTTGCGCGTTCCCATGCCCCCGTGCGCCATGAGGGATGAGGAAGCGGAAAATAGTCAGGCAGATAATTCTCAAAATTCAGGGTGCGTTCGTAAACCTTTCCTTTTCCCAGTGTATAGTTTTGTGAATAGGAGCCTACCAGAAGGGTCATCTGGATATTGGGCAGGAAAGAAAGAATACGTTCTCGCCAGAGCGCCGCACATTCAGGCGGAGGCGGTCGGTCTCCTCCTTTGGGCAGAACGCCCGGATAGCATAATCCCATAGGGACAATGGCAATCTGGTCTTTATCGTAAAAAAGATCGCGGTCCATGTTCAGCCAAGATCGCAACCGCTCGCCTGACGCGTCATTGAACGGAATGCCCGTTTCATGCACGCGGGTGCCGGGGGCTTGTCCGGCAATCAGCAAACGGGCTTTTGGGGAAAAATTGATAACAGGTCTGGGCGCAAAGGGGAGTTTGCCAGCACAGGCCGTACAACTCCGCACGGTTTTGAGAAAACCCATGAGGTCTTCATCACTGATGGCAGACGAGGAACAGGGGGGCGTAGAAAAAAGGGTTTTCATGGTGTGAGCAATCCACTCACGTAGCGCGGAACAACCTTGGTGGCCGGACCGTACGAGACTTCATCAAACTGGCCAGATGCGGCAGATGGCGCCAGATTCAGTTCAACAGTATGGGCGTGCGCGCCAGCCGCCTGCACAAAACCAGCGGCAGGCCATACCGTTGCAGACGTGCCGATGGCGATAAAAAGGGTGCAGCGAGCAAGCGCTTTTTCAATACGTTCCATGTGGTAAGGCATCTCGCCAAACCAGACCACATCCGGTCGTAAGGCTGCTGCGCTACAATGGGGGCAAGGCGTGGTTGGAAAACAGTCTGTTATCCACTGAAAACTCTGGTGGCACGCTGTACAGCGCACCCGTTCCAGCTCACCATGCATATGCACAAGGCTGCGACTGCCTGCGCGCTCATGCAAAGGGTCAATGTTTTGCGTGATCAGCAGAAAGCGGTCATCTGCCTCATGCGGCATTTGGTTCCGTAACGCAGTTTCCAACATCGCCAGAGCCTTATGGGCTGCGTTGGGTTCAACAGTCTGCGCCTCCTTGCGTCGATGATTATAAAAATCGTCCACAAGGGTTGGGTTTCTGGAAAATCCTTCAGGTGTGCAGACATCTTCA
This sequence comes from Acetobacter tropicalis, assembly GCF_001580915.1. Taxonomy (GTDB): domain Bacteria; phylum Pseudomonadota; class Alphaproteobacteria; order Acetobacterales; family Acetobacteraceae; genus Acetobacter; species Acetobacter tropicalis. The sequence continues at coordinate 34,327 of NZ_LHZQ01000199.1, forward strand.
ATGCTGTGTGACGCCCATAATCCGCCTTCATCCCGAAAGGTGGCAAGGCCGGATTCCTGACTGATGCCTGCGCCAGTCAGAATAACAATCCGTTCAGAAAGCAGGGAGGAGGGGAATGGAGCGGCCATATTTCAGCATATGTGATGCCGTGCTGCTTTGCACAAGGAGCGAAAAGTATGTGCTTGCTTGTGGTGCCAGAAGGGAGATGTGAAGCAGCTTTGTGGCGTGCTGAGGGGTAAGCATAAAAAACACCGCGCTGGTTGCCCAACGCGGTGTTTTTAGCAGGTCCTCGCTCTTTTAAAGGAGCGAGGAAGAAAAAGTCGCTCTTACTGAGCTTCGTCTTCACCCGTGTGGGTCTGCGGAGCAAAGGTCCAGCCTGCGCCATAAGGCTGCGGATGGAAGACACCCCATGTAGCCGTGTCATTTCCACCGAAGCCCCATGAATAGGTGGAGATCGGTGCATGATCAACGCGCAGCTTCTGAATGTCTGCTGCCGTAACGTTGGCCGGAGCCTTGTTACCCCAGGAGGTGCGGATGAAGTTGACCACGTCCGCAATCTGCTGGTCAGACAGAACATTCTTGTAGCCAGGCATTGCCACGGCAGAAGGGGCCCAGTTTGTGGGCGGCAGAACCGCACCGGCCACAATGATGTGGGCAACGGATGTCGGGTTTTCAGACACCACAACCGGGTTGCCAGCCAGCGGCGGGAACATACGGGCTACACCACCACCATCGTTACGGTGACAGATGGCGCACTGTTCAACATATTCCTTGGCACCCGGCATGCCGGAGGTGTTGTGGGAATCCAGAGCCTGAGCGGTGGAGGCATCATATTTGTAATCACCACGGGCCGGCGGTACCGGCGGCAGGGCTTTCAGATATTTTGCCATGGCGCGCAGATCACTATCCGTGAAGTACTGCGTGCTCCAGCCCACCACGTCGGCCATGCCACCAAACACTGCGGAATGGTCAATACGGCCAGATTTCAGGAACTGGTAGATATCATCCTCAGACCAGCGGCCCAGACCCAGAACGGGGTCATTGCGCAGGCTTGGGGCGATCCAGTTATCAATCGGGGCACCACCGCTCAGGAAGTCAGCACCGCCGGACGCATCAAGCGCTTTTTCCTGCATGCCAAAGCCGCGCGGGGTATGGCAGGCGCCGCAGTGACCGGGGCCTGTCACCAGATATTCGCCGCGAGCGATATCCGCATCGGTGCCCGGAGCCGGTGTGAAGTCCTTGGGGGCCGGTGCAAACACGGACCGCCAGATGGACAGCGGCCAGCGCATGGACAACGGCCAGGAAATGCCAGCCGGTTTGTTGGGCTGGGCCACCGGCTTCACGCCATGCATGAAGTAGGCATACAGCGCCTTCATGTCATCCTGCGTCATGCGGGCGAAGGACGGATACGGCATGGCCGGATACAGCGTGCTGCCGTCCTTGCGCACGCCATGGCGTACGGCTTCGTCAAATTCCTTGAACGTATAGGTCCCGATCCCGTGGGTGGGGTCAGGGGTGATGTTGGTGGAGTAGATGGTGCCAATGGGGGTCTGGATGGACAGACCGCCAGCATACACCTGACCGTGCAGCGCCGTATGACACGCTACACAGTCCCCCAGGCGCGCAACATACGCGCCTTTTTTCACCAGTTCATCGTCAGCGCTTTGTGCGTGCGCCAGAGAAGTGCCTGCCAGAAGCCCGACAGCGACCGCTCCCAGAGCGGCTTTTAGTCCTTTGATCATCGTTTTTACCACTGTGTCGCTTGTGTGCCGAATGACGTCATGACTGTGCCGGACCATTACGGCGTAATGCCGAGAGTCGGGTTTTCGGGAATGCCCTTGTCATTCTTGCGAGCATCCACTTCACGCTGATAGGTGTCGTTCGCACGCTTGATGATGAACTGACGAATGTCTTCAATTTCATCAGGCTTCATGCTGGTGTCGAACCGATCCATCCCGTAAGCCGTCAGGGCACCGCGACCCACTACGTTGTAGAACGCATCCTGGTGGCGGATGGAACCAGACCAGCGCAGATCCGGCAGCACACCGGCACCTTCTGCGTTATCGCCATGGCAGGCGGCGCAATAGGTCTGGAACTGGAAGTAACCGTTATCGGTCACCTTGGTGTCATACTGCGCGGGCGGTTTGACGGGCAGAAAGCCTTTGTCATTCTGCGGAGGCAGTTCAGCTTTTCCATCCAGGGAGAAAGCAACAACGCGGGAGTGGTTGACTGTCCAGCCAGACGTACGGGCCAGACCGCCGAGGAAGAACGGATAGATACCGCCCCAGCCCACTTCTACAGCCACATACTGCTTGCCCTGCGCCTTGTAGGTGATGGGCGGAGCAATAATGCCGCTCTGTGCATCAAAGTGGAACAGGTCTGCGCCGTTGGTGGCGTCATAAGCGTGGAATTCGCCGTTTGCCAGACCCTGGAACAGCAGATCACCACCGGTAGCAAGGATACCACCGTTCCACGGACCTTTGTGGTCAACAACCCAGGCAGCTTCCTGCTTCTTGGGGTCCCAGGCTACAATCCAGCCTTTCAGATCCTTCATGAATGCGGTGCGGGCTTCCGGGGTATCCGGCAGACCGGCCTTGTTCATGTCCAGACCGAGGTTCCAAGAATCCGGATGTGCCTTGAAGCCGCCAACCTGGTTTTTATACAGGAAGGGAACCTGCTGGGCCGGGATGTAAACCAGACCTGTCTTGGGGCTGTAAGCCATGGCAGCAAAGTTATGGCCACCAAGGTCACCCGGAATGCCATACCATTCCTTGCCGTTGAGCGTGTACAGCGCATCCGGGTTATAGATCGGACGGCCCGTCTTGGGGTCCAGACCCTGTGCCCAGTTAACGTAAACGTAGTTCTTGCCGGACAGGAATTCACCCGTCTTGGCGTCCAGAATGTAGAAGAAGCCGTTCTTGGGCGCATGCACGATCACGTGGCGGTTTTCACCGTTGATCGGCATATCAAGTGTCATGATCTGCTGGACAGAGGTGTAATCCCACTGGTCCATCGGCGTTTCCTGGAAGTGCCAGACATATTCGCCGGTTTCAGGCTTGACCGCCACAATGCTGCCCAGGAACAGGTTATCACCAATTCCATCCGTGCGGTATTTGTAGTTCCACGGAGAACCGTTACCAACAGCCAAGTAAACCAGATCAGCCACCGGATCATACACGATGGAGTCCCAAACCGTGCCGCCGCCGCCCTGCTTCGTCCAAGCGCCCGTGGGGCTCCAGGTCTTGTAGGCTTTGTTCATCAGCACGTTGTCTGATGCAGCGTGGTCAGCTTCGTTCTTGTTGTTGGGAACGGTATAGAAGCGCCATTTCAGCTTGCCGGTTTCTGCATCAAAGGCAGACACAAAGCCACGGGCACCGAATTCAGAGCCACCATTGCCGATCAGCACCAGGCCTTTGGCAACGCGCACGGCACCGTCAACGGTGTAGGAGCGCTGCTGCCCGAGGGAGGCTTCCTTGGGAATGGTGTTGACTTCCCAGACCTTCTTGCCGGTCTTGGCGTCCAGAGCGACCAGGCGACCATCGAACGTGCCGAAGAACACCTTGCCGTTCCAGTAGCCTGCACCACGGTTAACCGTGTCACAGCAGCCTTTGTCAGCAATGTTGCCGGGAACGCGCGGATCATACTGCCACAGCAGCTTGCCGGTGGCTGCATCCAGCGCTTTCATTTTGGACCAGTTGGTGGTGGCGTACATGACCCCATCCACAACCAGAGGAGTACCTTCCTGGCCGCGGTTGGTATCAAGATCAAAATACCAGGCCAGTTTCAGGTTACCCACGTTGGACTTGTTGATTTCGTCCAGCGGGCTGTAGCGCTGCTCGGTATAGGTCCGACCATAGCTCAGCCAGTTTTCAGGATGATCATCCGCGTGGATGATCGCTTCCCCGGTGTTGCCCAGGCTGTCAGCATGGGCGGGGAGAGCTGCCAGAGGCAGCGGTGCGGCGCAGATCGTTCCGGCCGCGAGAATTCCTAGCAGCGAACGTCTCTTGGCGGAGGCGGGGCGGGTCATGCGTTAGTGTCCTCGACTGGTATTAAGGTGAGGAAAAAAGACAATTAAAAGCCGGAAGACCGGTTTCCTACACTCAGCCAATGAGGCTCCGCGCTGTCAATCACGCCAGAGGAATAGCTGATGCCAGTCCATGCAATAATTTGCTGGCGTTACAGAGGGGTAGAGGCGGTACATCTTCTCACGGGAGAAGGTAATCAGCGTGATCTTGAGTATGTTATAACAAACATTATACAAATGATCCTGGTGGCGCGAAGAGATAATTTGCCTCTGGGGTGAACAGTGTTGTTTCTCTGTTTTTCCATGACCGGAAAAGGGTAATTTCCGAAATGGAAGACGTGGTGAAAACTGTCTGATGATGCAGTTGTATCCATGCGCTGACATCTTCTGGAGGGACGGCGGAGATGGTGGCCAGAGGAATGCTGAGAGGGGCACAAATGCGCGCATTTCTCACTCCCGCCCGTTTGGCGGCGGACAGGCTTTTCACGGAAAGGTGATCAAGAGACGGCGAACGAACTCTGAGTTCAAGCGTGATTCGGTCTCGCCGCGTAAAAACATCAAAGCCGTCGGGCACGAAGCTGGCGGGTTCCTTCAGGCGCAGCCCATGCAGGGCGTGGTCGAGTTCTTCCAGCGTGAGAGGCTGGGTCACCTCTCCAAGCGTGCACAGGGGAAGGAACAGGAAAGATGCGGGCTCCCAGCTCTTGTCCTGAAAATGGTTTTGCAAAGCCAGTAATGCGTCACGCAGATCGTCGGGAAGGGTGATGCCGATGGTCAGATACATGGAAAAACCTTGAGGTCTGCCTGGTAAAACAGGCGGAAAGGGAAGGCTGGAAAACTGGCTTGTGGAGCGTCCATTCAGGTGGATGCATCCTGAGAGAATATAAGGGCCTGACCCTTGACGCAGTGGCAGGGCAGCCACAAGTATAAAGCAAAGCCGGCTTGTCCGGACAAGGAGAGGAAAACAATGTCGTTCGGTCACGACTTTCGTTCACCTGCCGCAGCATCTGGGTGGAATGCTCAGGCTGGCGCACTGGATGCAGGCCTGCGGGCTTATATGCTGCGGGTCTATAACTGGATGGCATCCGGGCTACTGCTGACGGCAATCGTCGCTTATGCAGTTGCTTTTACGGGCCTGCGTGGGCTGTTTTTCCAGTTAACCCCAACCCCCGGCGGTATGGCGCTGCACCCCACTCTACTGGGGGGCGCGGCAATGATCGCTCCGTTGGGCTTTGTGCTTGTCATGTCTTTTGGTGTGAACCGTCTGTCACGCCAGGGCGCGCAGGGACTGTTCTGGGCATTCTGCGCCACCATGGGGGCCAGTCTTTCCAGCATCTTCCTAGTTTACACGGGCGTTTCCGTTGTGCGCGTGTTTCTGGTGACAGCCTGCATGTTTGGCGCAACATCCCTATGGGGCTACACCACCAAGGCAAATCTGGCCAAATTTGGCTCTTTCCTGATGATGGGGCTGTTTGGACTGATTATCGCTGGTCTGGTAAATATCTTCCTTAAAAGCCCGGCAGTGTACTTTGTGTACAGTATTGTTGGCGTATTCATCTTTACCGCGTTCAGTGCGTTTGATGCGCAGCGTATCCGGGTTACCTATCCGCAGTATGCTGCTTACGAAGGGCCGGATGAAGCTGCCAAGCGCAGTGTCTATGATGCCCTGAGCCTTTACCTGAACTTCATCAACCTGTTTCAGTTTCTGTTGCAGTTCATGGGTGTCAGAAACACCAACGACTAAGAAGTCGCTACCTCTCTCCTTTTCATCCCAGGAGAGAGGAGTCTGTGTCTTCCAGCAGAGCCCGGCCTAATAAGGCCGGGCTTTTTTGCTGAGTCAGCTATGCGATGAACGAAAAGGACCATAATAGTCCGAAATAAGTTCAAAATAAGACTTATACTAAGCACGATGAAGTGAGTAACGCGTGCGTGATAATTCAGAAGCGCATTTATACCATTGAAAAACATAAGCAAATTTAGAGTCCGCAAAAATATTGAAACAATTTGAAATAAATCGTGATATCTTGTGACTCTTTAAAATCAGCGAAATAACACGGTGAGGAAACATTCCTTGGGCAATGGCCTCAGTGTGATGAAGGGCTGATGGAACTTTTCAGACATTGAGAATCTGGCCTTTAGGAATAAAGTAGCGCTCAGGGCGTTTCTGCTGCCTGTGGGAGTTCTGCGCTGCCCGGCATGAAGGCTGTTTCAACCGGTTGGTGAAACTGCCTGCATGTCGGCCTTGTGGTGTGTGAGTTCTGCGGGGCCGGAACGTAGTTTCTTGCTGTTGTCCGGCTTCTATGGCAGCAGGAGCAGAGAGTCTTTGTGAGGCTAAGTTGATGTCAGAACCAAGAGGCGTGCGATGAAAAACAAGTTACTGGCGAGAATGGCGCGATTAGGCGGCCTATCGTCAGCGTTGCTGCTTGCCGGGTGTGAATTGGATGTTCTAGACCCGAAAGGCCCGGTTGGTGAGGGTGTGAAATCACTCATCCTTACCTCAACAGTCGCGATGCTGATTGTGGTGGTCCCGACCATCATTCTGTCTCTGGTTTTCGCCTGGCAGTATCGCCAGTCCAACACCAGCGCGGAATATCTTCCCAAATGGTGTCACTCCAACAAGATCGAACTGGTTATCTGGGGCGTTCCCACGCTGATCATTATCTTTCTTGCCGTGATCACCTACCAGACCTGTCATTCCCTTGATCCGTACAAGCCGCTGGAAGCTGAAGCGACCACCAAGCCGCTGCACGTTGAGGTTGTGGCTCTGGACTGGAAATGGCTGTTCATCTACCCCGAACAGGGTATTGCCACCGTTAACCAGCTGGCCATTCCGGTTAACACGCCCATCGATTTCGTGATTACCTCTGATTCCGTGATGAACTCTTTCTTCATCCCGCGTCTTGGTTCCATGATTTACGCCATGGCGGGCATGCAGACCCAGCTTCACCTGCTGGCCAGCGAACCGGGTGATTACCTGGGTGAATCCGCCAACTACAGTGGCCGTGGTTTTTCTGACATGAAATTCCGTACGCTTGCTGTAAGCGGTGATGAATTCAACGCATGGGTTGATAAAGTTAAATCTTCGTCCGAGCAGCTTGATAGCCAGACCTATCCGAAGCTGGCTGCGCCGAGCGAAGCTAATCCTGTCGAATATTTCGCGCACGTTGAACCCGGAATGTTCAACACGATCGTAGCCAAGTACAATAACGGCATGGTCATGGACAAAAACACCGGACAGATGATCCAGGTGCAGTCCGCGATGTCCGACATGAATATGAAGGAATAGGATCTATGCTAGGGAGACTATCGTTATCGGCCATCCCGTTGGATGTTCCGATCCTTGTAGGCACGTTCTTGGGCGTTGCCATTGTCGGTCTCGCGGTTCTGGGGCTGATCACCTATTACGGGAAGTGGGGCTATCTCTGGAAAGAGTGGTTTACTTCTGTTGATCACAAGCGTCTGGCGGTGATGTACATCATCCTGGCGCTCGTTGCTCTGTTCCGCGGTTTTGCGGACGCTATCATGATGCGTACCCAGTTGGCCCTAGCCTATGCTGGCAACCCAGGCTACCTGCCGCCACACCATTACGATCAGATCTTCTCCGCTCACGGAACGATCATGATCTTCTTCCTGGCGATGGCGTTCATGACCGGTCTGTTCAACTTCGTTGTGCCGCTTCAGATCGGCGCTCGCGACGTTGCCTTCCCGTTCCTGAACAACCTGAGCTTCTGGATGACGGCCATTGCGTTTATTCTGGTGAACGTTTCCCTGTTCATCGGTGAATTCTCGCAGTGTGGCTGGCTGGCCTACCCGCCGTTGTCTGAAACTCAGTTCAGCCCTGGCGTCGGTGTAGACTATTATATCTGGGCCATTCAGCTTTCGGGTGTTGGCACCCTGCTGACAGGTGTGAACTTCTTCGTGACGATCGTGAAGATGCGCGCTCCTGGCATGACCTGGATGAAAATGCCGGTTTTCACCTGGACCGCTTTCTGTGCTTCCATCCTGATCATGGTTTCCTTCCCTGTGCTGACGGTTGCCGTTGCGCTGCTGGGTCTGGACCGTTACTTCGGCATGCACTTCTTCACCAATGATGGTGGTGGTAATCAGATGATGTACCTCAACCTGATCTGGGCATGGGGTCATCCGGAAGTTTATATTCTTGTTATTCCCGCCTTCGGCGTGTTCTCTGAAGTTGTTCCTGCTTTCTCCCAGAAGCCGCTGTTCGGCTATGGCACCATGGTCTACGCAACCTGCGCGATCATGATCCTGTCCTTCCTGGTGTGGGTGCATCACTTCTTCACAATGGGCGCTGGTCCGGACGTGAACGCCTTCTTCGGCATTGCAACCATGGTGATCTCCATCCCCACGGGTGTGAAGCTGTTTAACTGGATGTTCACCATGTATAAGGGCCGCATCCAGTTCCATGCCTGCATGTACTGGGCCGTTGGCTTCATGGTGACCTTCACCATCGGTGGTATGACCGGTGTGATGATGGCCATTCCGGGCGCTGACTTCGTTCTGCATAACTCCCTGTTCCTGATTGCTCACTTCCATAACGTGATTATCGGTGGTGTGTATTTCGGTTACATCTGTGGCATGAACTTCTGGTTCCCGAAGGTTATGGGCTTCAAGCTGAACGAAAGCTGGGGCATCCGTGCTTTCTGGTTCTGGTTCGTTGGCTTCTACTTCGCGTTCGTTCCGCTGTATGTTGTTGGTTTCCAGGGCATGACCCGTCGTCTGAACCACTACGACAACCCGGCCTGGCACCCCTGGCTGCTGGTTGCTGAAGTGGGTGCGGTGCTGATCCTGTTCGGTATCGTCTGTCAGCTGACGCAGCTTTATGTTTCCATCCGTGACCGCAACCTGCCGCAGAACCGTGACGTAACGGGTGATCCGTGGAACGCACGTTCTCTCGAATGGTCCACGTCTTCTCCGCCGCCGGTGTACAACTTTGCTCTGGTTCCCCACGTGCATGAGCTCGACGCTTTCATGCATGACAAGGAAAACGGCATTGATACCCGTCGTGCAGGTGGCCCTTATGAAGCAATCCATATGCCGAAAAACACGGCAGCTGGTTTCCTCGTGGGTGCTTTCAGCCTGGTCCTTGGTTTTGCCGCTGTCTGGTACATCTGGTGGCTGGCTGCTATTGGTCTGATTGGTGTGATCGGGACGGTTATTGCCCGTAGTGCCAACAAGGATATCGATTTCTATATCCCTGCTGAAGAAGTTGCCCGGATCGAGAACGAGCATTCCCGTAAACTGATGGCACAGGCAGCTGAGTAATGGCGCACGATACAACTGTTCCGACCTCGGGCCACGACGAACATCACCACGAATCTCCGGTGGTGTTCGGGTTCTGGGTCTACCTGATGACGGACTGCATTATCTTCGGCTCTCTGTTTGCCGCGTTTGCAGTCCTGCGTAACCAGTTCAATGGCGGTCCTAGCGGCCATGAACTTTTCGAACTGAGCGGACTTGGGCTGGAAACAGCCCTTCTGCTGGTCTCTTCCATCACTTATGGATTTGGCATGATTGCCGCCCATAAGAACGAGATCAGCAAAGTCATCATGTGGCTGGGTGTGACCTTCCTGCTGGGCCTTGGCTTTGTCGGGCTGGAAGTGAACGAATTCGCTCACATGATTCATGAAGGTGCAGGGCCGGATCGCAGTGCGTTCCTGTCTGCCTTCTTCACGCTGGTGTCGACCCACGGTCTGCACGTGACCTGTGGTCTGATCTGGATTGTTACCCTGATCGTTCAGCTCATGGGTACAACCGAGATCCCGGAACGCATGATGAACAAGCTCACCTGCCTGAGCCTGTTCTGGCACTTTCTGGATATCGTCTGGATCTGCGTCTTCACCTATGTCTATCTGGCGAGCATGATCTGATGAGCGATCTTCACACAACCTCCTCTGGTGAGAGCCACGGTAGCGTATCGTCTTACATTATCGGGTTTGTTCTTGCCGTTATCCTGACGGTTCTGGCTTTTGCAGTTGTTGCAACGCATAGCCTGTCCCCGTCTGGTACCGTGCTGGCAATTTCTGCTCTGGCTCTGGTTCAGGTGCTGGTTCACCTGCACTACTTCCTCCACATGGGTGGTGGGTCCGAGCAGCGCTGGAACAACATCTGCTTTGTGTTCACGGTTGGATTTGTTGCCATCTTCATCATTGGCACCCTGTTCATCATGAACAACACAGCTCTGCACATGATGTCCCGCTAATACGGGGTTTGCTCCGGCCGGTTTCCGGTTGGAGCTCATGTGAAAAAGGCCGCGGGAGCAATTCCGCGGCCTTTTTTGTGTGTTGGGGAATGGGGCTTGAAGTGATGTCCTATAAGGAACAGTTTTCGTGCCGGGCACTAGCCGGTCAGGCGGGCGTATTTATATCAACGGTTACAGTGTTTGGCCTATGAAGCTACCTGAAGCCGCGACCATGCTCTCATAGTTGGTGCAATCCAGGGTGGAAGTCGTATCGCTCAAATCTCATAATTATTGGTACTGTTTACTCTCCAGCGACCTCTCTTCTTTTCTATAAGACGGGGGTGCGTCCGCTAATACTTTTGACCGCTGGTGGCTCATGCAGAAAAAGAGAGCGGGAGCTTAGCTTGCAACGGGCGGCTGTTTCTCCGCGTCGAGCATCTATGGGTGCTGTTTGTGGGACAGAAGGCCAGTGGGCATAAAAAAACGGCGGGGACTGCCGGGAAAGGCAGCGCGCCACGCCGTTTTAGACCGTAGAAAATGAAAAGGCTTGAAGATCAGCCTTTCTGCGGTTCCGGAGAGAGCAGGTCGGCTTTACCGGGTTTGTCTTTCCACTCTTCCGCATCAGCAGGGGGAGTACCCTTGCGGGTGATGTTCGGCCATTGGGTGGCGTATTTTGCGTTGAGTTCCGCCCATGCTGTCGCACGATCATCGCTATCGGGGAAAATTGCTTCGGCGGGGCATTCAGGCTCGCACACGCCGCAGTCAATGCATTCGTCTGGGTTGATTACCAGAAAGTTTTCACCGGCGTAGAAGCAGTCAACAGGGCAGACTTCCACACAGTCCATGAATTTGCAGCGGATGCAGTTTTCAGTGACCACGTAGGTCATTGCCATCTCCGAAATTATCTGGGGGCCGGATCAAGTCGGGCCAAGGTAAGATGGCACGTACCATATCGGCCCATACCACCAACGATGGCGCATGATATGAGGGGCTTTTTCCCCTATGGCAACCCGCTTGCGTGCGGTATCGCCATTTCCACCAAAGCGGGACTGAGTTTAACGACGTTTTTGCAACACTGCCAGTACTGCAAAGGGACCAGACGGGGGCGGGGTGGTGATGGCGCGCTTCTTTTTCTGGCGCGCACTTTTCTGGTTGGACAGTACAGCCCGAACGGGCTGAAGCATGACTGGCACCGGAGGACCAAACTGCTGTTTTTCCAAGGGCATGGCGGGTTTGAGGCGAATGCCGAGCCCTTTCAGAACAGCGGGCAGATCAGCGGTGGATGCTCCAAGGCGTGAGGCCATGCCTGCTGGTAGAGGATAAGCTGTTCCTCTGGCCAGCAGTCCCAGATTTGTCCTGACATCTTCGGCAATATCGACGCGGATTTCTCACACTTGAGGCAATTTCGGG
>NZ_LHZQ01000001.1 GCF_001580915.1 Acetobacter tropicalis
CCCAGCGGGCATGCCGGGAAATCCGTTTGGTCAGGATGTGGCGTTGTATCAACGAATGTTTGGTATTGGCCGCGAATATGGTTATGAAACCATTGACTATTATCAGTTGACGGGTGGTGCACGCGGCACATTGCCCCATACCGGCGGCTGGACGTATGATTTCTTCTTCTCTTACGGAAAAACCACAACAGAAGATAAAGGTACGGGAAGAGTAAACTGGCGCAACATGGAAAATGCGCTTGGTTTTCACCAGACCGGCGGCGCGGGCTCAACGACTGGTTATTATGACCCCAATCTGTGCGCAAGTATTTCCGGCTGCGCGCCCTATAATCCATTTTCTGGCAGCATGACGCGGGAAGCCGCGAATTATATCGGCTTCACAGATGTCTATCCGTCAGCGCAGGAAATGCGGGATGTTCAGTTCACTGTTGCCAACAAACATCTTGCCAAGCTCCCGTATGGCCCGCTGGGGATAGCATTGGGTGTCGAACATCGTGGTC
>NZ_LHZQ01000044.1 GCF_001580915.1 Acetobacter tropicalis
GGTACCCCCTGAGTCACCTCAAGCAACGGTTGGTATTACGTCGTATCGCGCCCCTTCCGCTTGAGACGCAGGGGCCACGTGATCACACCCGTATAGGCCTTTTTCTGGATCTGGAAACGACCGGCCTCGACCCGGCCTGTCATGAAATCATCGAATTCGGGATGGTGCCGTTTGTCTATACGCTGGATGGCCGCATTCTCGGCACCTTACCGGCCTTCAATCGTCTGAGAGAGCCTTCCCACCTCATCCCTCCCGAAATAACCGCCCTCACCGGCATCACACAGGAGATGGTTGCAGGTAAAACCATAGCCCCTGAAGAGGTCGCCCAGTTCGCGGCACAGGCAGCCCTCATCGTCGCCCATAATGCCAGATTTGACAGGCTGTTTGCCGAACGCTTCTGGGAGGGGTTTTCCACAGTGCCCTGGGCCTGCTCCATGGAAGATGTGCCCTGGCAGGCAGAAGGCTTTGAAGGGCGCAGCCTTGGCTATCTCGTCATGCAGGCCGGATGGTTTTTTGATGGACACCGGGCCGCCGATGATTGCCTGGCTGGTGTTACCTTGCTCACCACACGTCTGCCTAAAACACAGACCCCAGCCCTCTCTGCCCTGCTTCAGGAAGCGCGGCAACCCCGCTGGCAGATCTGGGCAGAAAATGCGCCCTTTGATCTCAAAGAGAAACTCAAGGCCCGTGGCTACCGCTGGAATGACGGCATCGATGGCCGCCCCAAAGCGTGGTTTACGGAAGTGCCACAAGCCCAAAAAGAAGACGAACTGCATTTCCTGAAAACGGAAATCTATCTTCGTGAGGTCGCTCTACTCACCCGTGAAATTACCGCATGGGATCGTTTCTCACACCGCGCCTGAAACACACCTTTCCATTCTCATCCTCCCTTACTCTTCGGCATGACAGGAGCAGACAGGCAGCAGTCGCCCTCTTCTCAGACGTGCTGGATATTTCGTCGCTTTCCGCATAGCAGACATCGTTGGTTCAAAATTCCACCGTTAGTTGGAGCGATAGGCGTCATGAACATGGGCGCAGGGTATGGCGGCT
>NZ_LHZQ01000002.1 GCF_001580915.1 Acetobacter tropicalis
GCCTCGAAATGACCGGCTTTTATCTCGCTCAGGGCACGACGAAGCGTGGTCTGATCAGGATGGCTCAGGGTGGGAGAAGAAGCAGGGCGCGTCATGGTTCTCTTATGTATCGTCCAGATGCGTTGCGGGAAAGCAAAACAGAAGCAGGTAAGAAAAAACCCGGCAAGGCAGCATGCCAGCCGGGTTTTTCAGGATTATGACAGAGGCCGTATCAGGCTGCTTTCATAACTTCGGTCAGAGAAGAAAGAACATCCGCCGGGTCTTTCTTTTCCAGTACTGCAACTTCGGCCACAAAACGTTCCTGTGCGGCTTCAAACAGCTTGCGTTCACTAAAGCTGCCGTCCAGGCTGTCCACATTGCGGCGCAGGTCACGCAGTACTTCTGCAATCTGGACCAGATCACCCGAGTTGATTTTTTCCTGATAGGCAACGGCACGCCGTGCCCTGAGCGAGATAAAAGCCGGTCATTTCGAGGCTATGCTGGCTGTTCTGCAACCCTACGCCAAGC
>NZ_LHZQ01000009.1 GCF_001580915.1 Acetobacter tropicalis
ATGTCCCAGTTGATCCGTATTGGCATGGATACGTCGAAAAAAGTGTTCCAGCTTCATGGCGTGGATGCCGATGAGCGGGTTGTTCTGAGCCGGAAACTGAGCCGACATCAGATGATCCGGTTTTTCGCGAACCTTCCGCCCACAGTAATTGGCATTGAAGCCTGTGGAGCGTCCCATCACTGGGCCAGAACCCTTGGTGCACTTGGCCACGAGGTGCGGCTGATGGCGCCACAGCTTGTCAAACCCTACGTCAGACGCAGCAAGAATGATGCGGCAGATGCCGAGGCCCTCTGTGAGGCGATGAGCCGGCCGACCATGCGTTTTGTACCTGTCAAAACCGTTGGGCAGCAGGCAGCCCTCATGCTTGTCGGCATGCGGGAGCGGCTCATTGGCAGGCGGACCCAGCTGGCCAATTCCATTCGGGGCTATGCCGCAGAATTTGGAGTGACCGCCCCTGTGGGTCTCTCCCGTGTGGCCCCGTTCCTTCAGCAGATTGCGTCTGAAGAAACGCTGCCACCTCTCGCACGTGATCTGTTTGCGCAGATGGCAGAAGAGTATGAAG
>NZ_LHZQ01000185.1 GCF_001580915.1 Acetobacter tropicalis
GAAACCGGAAAAATTGCTTGCGCTCCCGGTACAAGATCATGTCTCCCCCGGCTGGACCGCAATGGCAGGATCTGCTTTCCAGCGGCAAAGCCAAGATCATTTCAACCATTCAGCCTGCTCACTGGAATGGAGCATGGCACCCGGACCCCAAAGTGCAGTGGATCATCCCGCTCAAGGGCACATGGTTTGTGCAGGCTATGGACGGCACACGTGTAGAAATGGGGCCGGGAGACATTTCTCTGGGCGAAGACCAACTCTCCCGCCCGGACGGTGCAGGCCATAAAGGGCATCTGGCCGGAAATGTAGGAGATGGCCCTGTGACGTTGCTGGTCGTGCAGCTTGAAAATGAAGCCCCCACTGCGGGCCAGCCCTGCCGCTTTCAGTAAACACCCGACCCAGACAGTATTTTTCACATACCGAAAGCGGGAGAAAGAGGGGATATCCTGTGCAGCCTCCCTCTAGACGTTGAGGAGTGCCGCCTGTTTCTCGCAAACTGGCCGACAGAAACAAGATGCGTGATGATCATTGATCAATCCTGTCGCCTGCGCCCACGCATGCACAATAACCGGCCCAACAAAACGAAAGCCTCTTTCTTTCAAGGCGGCGGAAAGCGTATCTCCCAATGTGGACCGTGTGGACGTGCCACTGCCATCCCCGGCTACGCTCCGCCCTCCCGCCAGACCCCAGACAAAATCTGAAAACTCTTCCCCTTTATCCTGCATGGCCAGATAGGCGCGGGCATTCCCTATCACGGCTTCAATCTTGGCGCGGGAGCGGATAATCCGCGCATCTGTTACCAGCCGTTCCACATCCTGCTGCGTATAGGCAGCCACACGTTCCGGTACAAAGCCGGAAAAAGCGGCCCGAAATGCATCCCGCCGGGCAAGAATAAGCCGCCATGACAGACCAGCCTGAAACCCGTCCAGCATCAGTTTTTCCCACAAAGCGCGGCTATTACGTTCTGGCACGCCCCATTCCGTATCATGATACTGTTGCAATAGCGGATCTGAACACGCCCACAGGCACCGGGTATAGCCGTCATCACATCTCATTTTGTCCGCCATCAGATCAGACATTACGCCCCCGCCAAACCATTCTGCCTGCCCCACCATAATCAGCGGCAGGAGCCGCTTCCAGCACACCTGACATCTGCCCCCAAGCTGGAGGCTGCGGAAAAGGCATGCAAGTCCCGCCTCCCCCTTGCACCCGGATTACGGAAAAGGCACTCATAATCCCCTGCCACACCCTGATTCTGGCATGACGGGGCGGCAGAAAAGAGAAAAGACAGGAGAGATTGTGGAAGAAACACCGGGCACCCCCAAGGCTCTGCTGGCTGCAGTTATCGGCATGGGTATTCTGATTATTGCTGGTACCATTACTCTTGTATGGGTCATTCTCCACCGTATGAATGCCGGCCCCACGCATCCTTCCCTGCCTGCCAGCGTTCCCTTGCAGGAGGACGCGCAAGGGCCAGTCACGCTGCCGCCCGACACACGGCTGTTGAGCATGGCCCGTGTGCAGGATGATCTTCTGGCCCTGCATGTGTCGGAAAACGGACAGGATAAGGTGTTGCTGTGGCAGGTAAGCACGCACCGCCTGCGGTCCGGCCTGATCCTCCCCACTCCCTCCGCCCCATGACAGACGCCAGCGCTCCGGCCACCCCCACCACGCCAGGCGCGTCAGTTCCCCGGCTGATAACCGTGGGGCTGATGAGCGGAACATCCCTGGATGGTGTGGATGCCGCCATACTGACCACAGACGGCACGCAGATTTTCAGCCACGGTCCAGCCCTCACTCTCCCTTATTCGCCCGCCCTCCGCACCCGGTTGCGGGCTCTGCTGGATGAGGCGACGCATTGCAACGCGCAGGATGCGCAGGTGCTGGCTGCCGAACAGGCTTTGACAGACGTGCATGTTCAGGCTGTTCTTACCCTGTGTGACAAGGCTGGCGGCATAACGCCTGACCTGATCGGCTTCCACGGACAGACCATTCTGCATGAGCCGGGCCGCACATGGCAGATTGGGGATGCCACCCGGCTTTCCACCGCCACAAACACGCCTGTCATTCATGATTTCCGCAGCGCGGACGTGCAGGCGGGTGGAGAAGGCGCACCTCTCGCCCCCCTCTATCACGCCGCCCTGCTACACGGGCAGCCCGCGCCCGTAGCTGTGCTGAATATTGGCGGCGTCGCCAACATGACACTCCTGACCCAAAGCAGAGACGTGCTGGCCTGTGATACAGGCCCCGGCAACGCCCTGCTGGATGACTGGACCTTCCAACACACGGGCCAGCGATACGATCAAGATGGCACCCTCTCGCTGCGTGGCACGGTCAATCCCGCCGTACTGGAACGGTTACTGGACCATCCATTTTTCAGCCGTCCTGCACCCAAATCTCTGGACAGACTCTCCTTCCATAAAGGGCTGGACTATCTGGCGGGCCTCAGCCCTGAGGATGGTGCCGCAACATTAGTGGCATTCACCGCCGAGACTGTGGCCCGCACGCCGTTACCCGCAGCCCCCCAAGCGTGGTTTGTCTGTGGCGGAGGGCGGCACAACCCGGCACTGATGGCCGCCTTGCGCCAAAGGCTGGCGGGCACCGTACAGCCGGTTGAAACGTTGGGGTGGGATGGAGATGCACTGGAAGCCGAATGTTTTGGCTTTCTGGCCGCGCGTAGCCTGTTGGGGCTTCCCCTCTCTCTACCCACCACCACGGGCGTGCCGCGCCCCCTGACGGGCGGACGGCTCACCTGTGGCGGCCTTGCCCCGTCCCGTTTTGAAGCCTGTGCCAGACTGATGGCACACAGAACCTGAGGGGTGGGTGGTTGATCTCTACCGCCCCAGACCCCACCATACCCCTTACAAGTGAGAAGGACCCCACCATGAAGCACGCTTTACTGCTCTGCCTCAGCCTGCTGGCGCCTGCCGTCCCGGCCTGTGCACAAACGGTCATTGACGGCAGTGACAAAGCGGCAAGCCCGTTTGTCAAAAACACGCTCAAAAGCGTTGCCACCCAGTTTCCGGATGCCCACCCACACTTTCGCAACCTGGCAACCCACAAAACGGGCGAAAAGCAGATTGTCTGCGGGGAAGTCAGTCTTCAGGACACCAAAACCCCTGCCGCAGAGTCCTTCATGCCATTTGGCGCAACAGAGGGAGAAGACCGCGCGGTTGTTTTTGAACCCCACGCCATTCCCGCCGCGCTGGATTTCAGAGAGGTCAATAGCTGGATCAACCATGGGGCGGATCTGGAAGATCTGGAAGAAATGGGGTGCGTGCCCGAAGGCAGTTACCGCAAATACAGCGATCGCCTGAACGCCGTGCTGCAAAACCGCAAGACGTCTTCCTGAGGCCGCACAGGCAGGAAAAGCCCCCTTATCCTGCCAATCGTGTTGTAACGGCTGCGTTCAAAACAACACAACCGGGTCATGCACGGAGCGGTTGGACAAATGGTGATTGACACCATCACACCCGCTCTGCATGACTAAAGTGGTCCAACAAAAAACAATAACATCTGGCCGCCGCTTATCATGAAAAAACTGAATCTGCTGCTCCTACTGCCCTTTCTGGGGCTGCTGTGGACACCGCTCTATGACCGGTATGATCCGGTTCTGCTCGGGTTTCCGTTCTTCTACTGGTACCAGTTCGCCTGGGTGCCGGTAACGTCCGTTATCATCTGGATTGTCTGGAAAAAGGGGCATGACGCATGAACGGCGTGAACCCATGGGCGCTGGGCGTCTTTGTTTTCTTTTTTGCCGCCACCATTGTGATCGGCAGCTCCATCCAGTGGATCCGCAAAACGCTCAGCCGCGGCAAAAGCGCGCATTCCAGTGAAGACTGGTCCCTGGGTGGGCGGCAGTTCGGGCCATGGGTTACATGGTTTCTGGTGGGGGGCGATTTCTATACGGCCTATACCGTCATTGCCGTGCCTGCCCTTGTTTACGCGGCCGGGGGCTATGGGTTCTTCGCCCTGCCCTACACCATTATTGTGTATCCGTTCATTTTTCTGGTGATGCCACGGTTGTGGAAAATCGCGCAGGAAGGGGGCTATGCCACGGCAGCCGATATTGTGCGTGCCCGCTTCAACAGCCGTGCTCTTGAAATTGTGGTCGCACTCACCGGGCTTGTGGCGGTTATGCCTTACATTGCCCTGCAGTTGATCGGCATCCGCACGGTTGTGCAGGCGCTGGGTCTGCCGGGTGATATTCCCTTGGTGATCGCCTTTCTCTCGCTGGCTGCATACACGTGGCTTGGCGGCCTGCATGCACCTGCGCTGACGGCCTTCATCAAAGACATCATGATCTATATTGCGGTGCTGGTGGCGGTTACGGTCATCCCCCTGCATATGGGTGGCTATGCTGCACTGTTCACGGCAGCAGATCACAGCCAGCCGATCCTCAAAGCTGGCATGGGCATGCCCTATGCCACGCTAGCACTTTCCTCCGCCTTGGCCGCCTTCCTGTATCCGCATACGCTCACCGGCATTCTGGCCGCACGGTCTGCTGACACCATCCGGCAGAATGCGGTGTTCCTGCCCATCTACACCATTGTGCTGGGGCTTATCGCCATGCTGGGGCTGATGGCGCATGTGGCGGGCGTGACCACCACCAACAACTCGCTGGTGGTACCCCTGCTGTTCCAGACCATCTTTCCCGCCTGGTTCAGTGGTTTCTGTTTTGCCGCCATTGCCGTGGGTGCCCTTGTGCCAGCCGCCGTCATGGCCATTGGGGCTGCCAATCTAGTCACGCACAACCTGCTGCCAGCCCGGCATAAAAGTGTGCGCAACAGTCGGCTGACCGCCTTTGCCGTCAAGGTTGGGGCGCTGCTGTGCGTCATGTTCCTGAACGCTCAGTTCGCCATTGATTTCCAGCTTCTGGGCGGGGTGATCATTCTACAGACCTTCCCGGCCCTTATTCTGGGATTGATGCGCATCCGCTTCTCTGCCGCCGCCATGCTGGCGGGCTGGGTTGTGGGCACGGTATTCGGGGTGGGCCTGTGCTTGATGGACAGCCTGAAACCCATCCACTTCCTGTATATGGGCCCGTTCTCCGGCAATGTTTCAACCGGCCTGATGTCTCTGGTGGTCAATATTGTGGTGGTTGGGCTGATCACGTTGGTCAAACCGGCGGCGTCTGCTGATTACGCCAAGCCGGAAGATAGACCCTATGCGGCGGGTAATCGCCCCACACTGCATTGATACGGACGGCCCAAGACTAAGAGAATTAAAGGCGGCGCAAGCCGCCTTTATCCGTTCATGCAGGCCGTTGGATAGTCCGCAGCGGCACGACTCACACGGCCTGAGACATAACCACCCAATACCACACCGGAGCCCGTAGCAGGCCTTTGCATCCCGTCTGGTAAACTGGCGGCTCCTTTTCAAGCATGGATGTGGAGAGCTCTAAGCCCCTCTCTCCGGGCTTTTCTGCCGGTAACCCTATCAAGGGACTATAATTCTCATGTAACCGCGAAACGGGGGTTTTCAGAGCCCTCCATGCGACTGCTATGCTTCTTGTTAGCAGAAGTAATGGCGGTCCATTTCTTCCTGATGGGCTATCAGTTTTTCAAACTCGGAGGGCTCCCGTTTCGGGATAAACGGCTGGCGCTGCTCCTCCACAAAACTTTCCAGAGACTGCCCTCGCTGTGCCGCTATGGCTTTAAATTCGGCATAGATGTCTTCAAGCACATAGCCGGGCGGCAGCCCCTTGCGGCGCTGCAACGGGTGCCGGTTACGGGCCTGGCAGGCGGCAAGAAACAGCTTGAGCGCCTCGGTCCCTTTCTCCGGCAGTTCTGATGCGCGGGTGGCGTAAAAATCCACTTCTCCATCCAGCCCCACAAACACGCCCCGGAAGACAAATGTTGCAGGATCAAGGGTCACAACAGCGGGTAAACCGCCAACGATCAGAATGTCACGCATGGTTTTCCACCCCAATCACATAAGGAAACACGCAGGGATTCTCCCTCTGCCAACGTCACAATTTCTCTGCCAGACACGCAGGAAGACGTAAATATTTTTCGCAGGACCGTTGTGCCTCCTGTCACACAGGCACACCTCTTAACAGAATGATGCGTCAGGAAGGTGCCCATGCCCCATTCACCGTTGCCTCTTGCACAAATGGATCTTGCGCTGGTGGACACACGGCCCAAGCGGGTCACCCTCAGTCCGGGCGCGATGCTCTTGCGCGGCTTTGCCCTGCCTGAGGCTTCAGAACTGATCAGCACACTTCACGACATCGCCAAAAACGCGCCTTTCCGCACCATGATGACGCCGGGCGGCGGTAAAATGTCTGTTGGCATGACCAATTGCGGCGCGCTGGGATGGGTCACAGACCGTAGCGGTTACCGTTACACCTCCACGGACCCTCTGAACAATCAGGTCTGGCCCCCGCTCCCTCCGGCATGGCAGAAACTGGCGACCCGCAGTGCAGAGGCAGCAGGCTTTAAGGGCTTTCACCCCAATGCCTGCCTGATCAACCGTTACGAACCCGGCACCCGCATGGCGCTGCATCAGGACAAGGATGAAAGAGATTTCAGTCAGCCTATTGTCTCTATCTCGCTTGGTCTACCCATTTCCTTTCTATGGGGTGGCCTGAAACGGTCCACAGCGCCGCATGCCATCCTGCTTGAACATGGTGATGTTCTGGTATGGGGCGGTAAAGCGCGCCTGCATTACCATGGCGTGAAACCACTGGCCGATGGTCTCCACCCCGTAACAGGACGGGTGCGGTTCAACCTGACCTTCCGGTTTGTTGCACCAACGGACTGATAGCCTCTCCACGCACGGATAAAAACCGCTTACAGTCCTCTCTTTCGTGCCGCCTTGGCACGGCCTGTAGCAGGATATGCGCCCATGCCTTTCTCCTCCGCCTGTTCCCGCCGCAAGGCCCTTAAAACCGCTGCTCTTGCCACGGGCAGCATGATGTTGCGGCATCTTCCCTCTGCACGGGCAGAGACGACGCCCTCACGCTTCCTGCCGGTGGAAAATCTGTTCCGCGCCGCCATTGCCAAAGGCCAGACACCCGGCGCAGTAGCGGCCGTAGGTACCGAAGGGCAAACCGTATGGAAAGGCGTGTTTGGCAACCGGGCTCTGGTCCCCCACCCTGAGCCCATGACATGGCAGACCCTGTTTGACATGGCCTCCCTGACTAAAGTGCTGATTACCGCCCCTGCCATTATGCAGCTTTATGAACAGGGGCAGCTGAAACTGGATGACCCCGTCTGCCGCTATCTGCCCGCGTTTGCCGCCAACGGAAAACAGGCTGTTACCATCCGCCAGTTACTGACCCATTATTCCGGCCTGCCGCCAGACGTGGATCTTTCCGCCCCCTGGAGCGGAAAAGAAACTGCGGTGTCTCTGGCGCTGAATGCACCCTTGCAGCATCCCCCCGGCGAGCAGTTTGTTTATAGCGATATCAATTTCATCACATTGGGGCTGATTGTGGAAAAGCTCTCCGGCCTGCCGCTGGATGAGTATGCCGCGCGTGCCATCCTCTCTCCCCTAGGGCTGAAACGGACTTTCTTTCGGCCTGATCCCGTTCTGGGCAGCGCCATTGCCCCCACCCAGTTTGATGACACACACACCATGTTACGCGGCGTAGTGCATGATCCTACCACCCGCCGCATGGGAGGCGTGGCGGGCCATGCCGGGCTGTTCTCCTGTGCGGATGACATGATAACCTACACGCAGGCACTGCTGGCCAAACGGGCAGGAAAGCCCTCTCCCTTTCCGTTGAAACAGGAAACACTGGTTCTGATGTCCACCCCGCAGCAACCCAAGGGCAAGCAGGATCTGCGCGGGCTTGGGTGGGATATTGCCACCCACTATTCCACACCACGAGGCACGGTTTTTCCCGCAACATCCTTTGGCCATACAGGTTTTACCGGAACCTCGTTGTGGCTGGTTCCGGAAACGGAAAGCTTTGTGCTGATCCTGACCAACAGGGTGCATCCGGATGGCAAAGGCAACGTCATCGCCTTACGGCGCGATGTTGCAACCGCTGCGGCGCTCGCCCTGCAACATGTTTCTGATCAGCCACCAGCCGGATAAAACGGCCTGCCAACCGTGCCGTCAGTGTTCCTTTTCAAACACCCCACTGACGGTAAGGGTGACATCATCCCCCACGGCAGGGAGTGCATTCGTCAGGCCAAACGCGCTCCGCTGAATAATGCCCTGCGCTTCAAACCCGACATCATAAAAATGATTGATCGGGTTCTCTCCCGCCCCCACAAAATGCGCCCGCAGAGTGACCGGATGCGTCACCCCATGCAGGGTCAGTTTGCCGGAGATGGTCGCAACGGATGGTCCGTTTGATGTCACCTCCGTAGAGATAAATTCCGCAACCGGGTACGTCCGCGCTTCAAACCAGTCTTTTTCCATCAACATGCGGGAGACATCGCCGGTGGTGGTGGTAATGGAAGACACAGGCGCCTTCAGGCTTACATGAGATTTTTCAGGATGCTGCGGGTCCAGCCACAACTGGCCAGATACCCCGGACAAAAAACCCCGGTACCAGCTCATGCCCAGACAGGAGACAGAAAAGACAATCTGGGTGCGCAGCCCATCAACGTGATACGGCCCTTCCTCCACCTGTTGGGACCGAATCACCACAGGCTGGAACCCTGCTGCATAGGCCGGTTGGGTTTCCAGCCCGCCCGCACACATGCTTGCCACAACCAATAGAGCGTAATGGCCCTTCCACATTGCGATCCCTGCTTTCTCCACACTCATTCTCCGTAGGGATATGACAGTTCAGAGCGCGGGAGGTTCCACATGCCCCTTTTTTTGACCATCCGGAGACTTTCGCTCTCTTGTCGGGCCCGTGAGATTTCTCTTCCCATACGGCCCTCATATTTATATACGGATGAATATAGACAAACTCTGCCCATCGCGGCAGAAAATGCTCACTCTCCTGCCTCCATCCGCACAAGGCTGCCATTGTCAGATGAAATATCGCCTTTCCGTCCTGCTTGCATTAAGTACCCTTGGCACAACCAGTTACACTCCTCTCGCACTGGCAGCTTCCGGTTCCACGACCGATACCCACACTGCTCCAAAAACCGAAACCGGAAGTGTAGCACAGGAAAAACGGAATAGTCAGGCACACAAAAGCCTGCTGGCCACTCCTGTCAAAGGGAAGCAGGAAGATACGGTTGTTACCGGCCATACGGCCTCTGGCGCGCTGGCGGATTACAACAAAACCACCGCCACGCTGGGGCCGTTAGGCACACGCAAAACGCTGAACACTCCGTTCTCCATCATGACCGTGCCGCATGATGTGATTGTCAATCAGCAGTCTCGCAACATCAATGATCTGATGGCCTACATGCCCTCCGTCCAGTTGGAAATCCGCGGAGATCCCAACACAAGCCGCCCCCAGTCTCGCGGGTTTGAGGCCGATGTTGTAGCCAACACCCGGATTGACGGGCTGAACGCCGTTTCCACCACCCCCTACGCCGCAGAGCAGTTTGACAACCTTCAGGTGCTCAATGGTCTGGCCGGTGCGCTCTATGGAGCCCAGAACCCGGCTGGCACTTTTGCCTACAACCTCAAACGCCCGACCGAAGACCGCCTGAACCGCCTGGTTGTCGGGGTGGACTCCATTGGGTCCTTGATGGAAAACGCCGATCTTTCCGGCCGGTTAGGCCGTAACAAATGGTTTGGCTACCGTTTGAACCTGCTGCATGGTGATGGCACGACCTACGTGCAGGATAGCTGGATGCGCCGCAATCTGGTCAGCGCTGATTTTGACTTCCGGATTGATGACAAAACCACCATTGAGGTGGATGCCAGCCACTATACCTACGCACAACGAGGTCAGGCTTCAGGTTTTGCCTATTCTGGCACCATTGATCTGCCCAAAGCCCCAGACCTGAGCAATCCTGGCCTTGGCGAGAAATATTCCGGCTACAACATGGAAACCAATACATTTCTGGCCAAGGTCAAACATAGTTTCAATGAAAACTGGAGCGTTACACTAGGTGGTTTGTATCAGGATGCCATCCGTCAGGCTTTTGGCACAACCAACACCATCCTGAACAATGCGGGCGATTATTCACAGACCATTGCCGCAGCAACAACCGCCAATGATTTCCGTGTGGGCAGCAATCTGGCCTATATCAATGGCCGAGTACGGACTGGCTTCATCACCCATGATCTGGTGATCGGCACCAATGGCTACATGATGGGCAATTACAATCCCACCAGAGGAGAAAGCTTCCGGCTGGGTACATCCAACATGTATAATCCGCGCCAACTTTCCGGCTCCCAGCCTTATTACCATGGGCGTTACAGATCTGCTTACATCAACAACCAGACCTTCATTGTGGGAGATACGCTTCAGTTCAACAAACACTGGTCCATTATGGGCACCCTGTCCTGGAGTTGGCTGCGCTCGGAAAGCTGGAGCAACCCCACGGCAGCCACCCGCACCCACACGTCTTACAATAAGAGTGCGGCCTTCAGCCCCATGACCAGCCTGATCTACAAACCCACTGAAAATCAAACGGCGTATTTTACCTATGGCCGCGCCTTTCAGGCCGGAGGAATTGCGCCCGCAGGCTCCGCCAACGAAAACGAGATCACAGCCCCTCTGCGGAGTGAGGAATACGAGGTGGGCTACAAAGTCATGATCCGCAAACTCCAGATCAATATTGCGGGCTTCCGTATGACACGCCCTTACTCTTTTCTCGACCCAACCACCCGCATCTATGGCAATTTTGGCACCCAGCGAAACTATGGGGTTGAAGCTCAGGTGGCGGGCTACATTCTGCCCAACCTTTCCGTATTGGCGGGCATGACATGGCTGGACGCCCAGATGGGCGATACAGGCGTTACTTCCACTAGCCATAAGGAAGTTGTAGGGGCTCCCCCCGTGCAAGCCAACCTGCTGCTGGATTATCGCCTGCCCCGTACGTTGGGAGATTTTGCCTCCCGTCTGGCATTCAACGCCAACGTGCATTACACGGGCCGCCGCGCCGCCAATGTGCAGAATACAACCTTTGCCGCATCTTACGTAACGCTCGATCTGGGCACCCGCTTTGCTTTTCGGGCGGCCCATCACCCATGGATGGCCCGTTTTGGCGTTTCAAACGCCACCAATGAACGCTACTGGGCGTCTGTTTACCCCACATCTCTAAACGGTGCGAACGCGAACGCCAACAATAGCGCCTATGCTGGCCTCCCCCGCACCTTCCATTTCACCATTGAGGCCGACTTCTAACGCCTGAACGCACGGGATTGCAGAGAGTATTTCATCTGTAATTGAGTGACTGATGCCTCCATACCGACTGCCTCTCTTGGGGCAGTCGAAAGCATGGTCTTTGACGCAAGGTCACACGAGCTGGCCTTAGGTACCAGAAACCGACCAGCCCCTTTTCTTAATCTGCGCCGTTACCACTTTTTTGCAGCATTCTGACCTGTCTCTCAATCCACTTCTGGGCTGAGACCTTACGGGAAGGGTCAAGCATACGATAAAGCTTGATGATATCATGCTCATCAGGAGAGACTGTCAGGGCGATATCGGCCTGAACATATCCTGTCAGAAAAATTTCCGGGTCCACACCAAACAGGCGTGCCAAATTGGGAATGTGCTTGCGCGCACTTCCTTCCCGCCCGGTTTCCCAGAATGCAATTGCAGGACGAGACACCCCAAGCGCATCCGCCACTTGTTGCTGTGTCATGCCAGAGGCCTTACGCAGAATTTTCATTCTTTGCCCAAGATCTGAACCGGGAGAAATCATTTCCTCTTTTTCCGTTTCAACCTCATGATCGTCTTTTCCAGAAGGAGACGCCGCACGTTGAAGAGGCGTCTGCTCCTTGATAGTCCGTCTAGATTGCACCATTCCGCTTCTCCACAAGAAAACATCGGACACAGACCGCACGTCTCAAACCGCGGCTTTTACCGCCATGCGTCCGCTTTCCACAAGAAAGAACAGAACTGAAAACGCAAACTCCCTTCCAATCCCACACATGGGAGCGTAAATTCTGCTTCGCAAGGCGTATATTTCCTTACCATTCCCCCAAATGCGAACGGCCCCACACATATGATATGTGTGGGGCAAAATGAAAAGAGGTTCACGATAAATAAAAATTATCTATTCACGCAAAAAATCGTGTATGCGCATTCCCATTTGTAAGGTTTTATTTCACATTTGTTTTAGAAGCTTTGTGAAATACCCGTAAGAATAGTCCTGCGCAGGCCATATTGAGGTGCCCCCACACCAATTCCGCTCCCGTCTCGCAGCATATAGGTGCGATCAAACAGGTTCATAACGTCCAGCCGCACCTGCGTATTGCCCAGGAACGAATGCCCGAACAAATTCTTGAAGCTTTGCACCGCGGAGAAGTTGAAGGTGGCATACTGGGGCAAGGAGACCCCATTGGGCACATCCCCATCCGCCCGCAGACCGCTGCCATAAACCATGGTGGCGGACACCCGTAGCGGATG
The DNA here is from genome assembly GCF_001580915.1 of Acetobacter tropicalis. Lineage (GTDB taxonomy): Bacteria > Pseudomonadota > Alphaproteobacteria > Acetobacterales > Acetobacteraceae > Acetobacter > Acetobacter tropicalis. The sequence goes on from NZ_LHZQ01000185.1 coordinate 12,443, forward strand.
CCATCCCTGATGGAAGAAGGTGTAAGCCGCTCCAGCAGACGCCGTCCAGCGCTGATCATGGTCCAGATGCACCCAGCGGTGCTTGATATAAGCGAGATCATCGTTTTCAAAGTTGAACTGAGCGCTGGTGATATCCTTGCCGATCGCACGGGACCACCCGAAATTTCCGTAAACGGAAAGCGGCCCCTTGTCATACGACGTGCTGACTTCATACCCGTTCACCTGACCTCGGCGATAGTTAAAGCCGCTCAGGATAATGGGGGCTCCAAACTGCCCTTCATCAATCAGGTTATGTGCCAGCTTGTAATAGGCATCAAAGGACACGCGCCATCCCGGCAGGATCTGTTGCTGGAACCCGGCATCAAAATAATGGTCGCGCTCAGCCCGGACGGTACTGTTCTGGTAATTTGCCGCCGCAGCGCTGGTATTGGCAAATTTGTACAGGGATGTGCTGCTGACCACCTCAAACGGCGGTGGCGTAAAATAACGTGAATAACCTGCATGGAGGGTACCTCCGTGCCATGGTGTCCATACAATGTTCAAACGGGGACTGACCTGTTTTTCGCTGGTGTACTGGCTCACACCATCAAACCGCAGGCCGTAATTGATTGTTAGGTTTTTCAGCGGTTTCCATTCGTCCTGCGCATACAGGCCGTAAACCGTTCCCGTCTTGCCGCTGCCATCATACACAGCAACAGGCGTATCATTGAACACAGCCTCTCCGTCTTCATCCTCACCCGTCTGGGCAAACACGCGGGAGTCCGTTTTTGAAACAGAGCGTTCAACAAAAACCTGAAACCCAAAGCGCACGGTATGGTCACGCGCTGCCCGCCATGTCACGTCATGCTGCGTGCCCATGGAAAAGACAGAACGCGCCGCCCGCTGCGCAATACCATTATACACCAGATCCCCCAGCGGATCAGGCGAATAGCGCAGGCTGCTGTAGCGAGAGAACACGGAACTTTGCAGGCTGAATTTACCAATTTCTTTCTGGAGAGCCAGAATTGCAAAATCCGTAATCTGCTTTTGGTGTTCATCAAGGCTTGCGCTGTCCACGCTGCCATCCAGATGCTGCGCCAGATCACTGCCGCTATAAGACGGCTGAGAAAACTGGGTTTGCTGGCCCGGGTTGTTGGGCAACTGATATTCCGCGTTGGAGACACCTGCAATAAAGCTGATACGGGTGTTCTCATCCGCCGTGTAACGTAAGTGCCCAAGGAAATGGTACTGATTGGTCAAATCATGCAGGGCGTTGAATGATCCGGTTGTGTTTTCAATCCCCACACGGTCATGCACAAAATCAGCCGTGGCAAAATAGTCCCATTTCCCATGGTGACCGCCATATTGCAGGGAGGGGAAAAAGTAGTCGCGCGCGCCACCATAAATGGAGGCGTTTCCGCCTGCATTGGTTGTGCCATTTTTGGTGGTAATATCTACAACAGCAGCCTGCAGGAAGCCAAACTCACTGGGCAGAGCCCCCGTTGTCAAAGACATGCTGTCGGCAAAGCGTGTCATAAGCGCTTGGCCGAACACGCTCAGGCCCTCGGGCAACTGCACGCCGTCCAGACGAAACTGCACCTCATTATGGTCGCCACGCACATGGATCTGACCATAACTGTCCTGAGCTACACCGGGCGCTTGCAACAGCACCTGATTCAGCGGAGCGTTATCACCCCCTGGAATGGTTTCAATGGTCTTACGGCTGAATCTGTAAACAGTCGCGCCTGTGTCAGGCTGCAAATCCGAACGGGCCTGATCCAGATGAGCCGTTACCGTTACCCGTTCCGGATGGTTGGCAAGCCCTGGCTCGATCTTTACCGTTTCACGCCCCGTTGATCTGCCGTTCGCCAATGTGCCCACCTGACTCTGTGCCACAGGTTTGGCTGACGAGTGAGCAGAAGACACCGCCACGGAAGATGCTGGCTGCGGCACCACAGCCTGATCCGTTTTGACCGTCTGGGCGTGAGCCTGCTCCACAGGAGCCAGAAATCCGGTTGTGGCACATAAAGCTGAACTCGCCAGTACAAAAGAGAAACGAGACACGCGCATCAAAAGAACACCCTTACCACCAGAATCGAAACAGTCGTCGCTTCATATTTGTTATGATATAACGTTTCAACATCATTTCGAGGAAACTGGCCTCTTAAGCGGGAAGTGTTTCTTTTCTGCCGCACTTTCGCGCTCTAACAGCCTTCCGCCCCTGCCTGAGACTATTCTGCTCAAACAATACAATTTCTCTCTTGTGCAAACTCCAAAATTCCCGTAGATCGTCCGCACGCCTCCAGTCCCGTTCGTCTAGAGGCCTAGGACACCGCCCTTTCACGGCGGCAACACGGGTTCGAATCCCGTACGGGACGCCAATCTTTCCAGTGACTTAGCAGTCATAGAGCGAAACGATTGACCGTTTTTGGGCCCACCTTGGGCCCACTGCCAAAAAAGACGATGAGCACATGGTCCCAATGGGCCCATGAAAAGGCTATGCTGGGCCCAGGCGAGGCTCACCATGAAAGACCGAATCACTTCTGCCAAAATCGATCCCGCGACAGGTCGCGCTCTTCCCTCTGGCGTGGAGTATCGCGGCAAGGGCCAGTATCGAGCCCGCAAGCGCATCGCAGGCGGCGAAAGAATCCATCAGACCTTTTCGTCAGCCAAACTGGCCCGACGGTGGCTGGACACGACATCTGCCAAACTCGAACTCGGCCAGTTTCAGGATACGCGTCCGCTGGAACGCCAGACCGTCCATGAACTGGTCGACCGCTATGTGCGTGAGGAGATGCAGGCGCGGGACAATGACCGCAAGGGTCACATCCCGGCCATCCTTCAGGACGAGATCGCACAGCTGGCACTGGTCGATCTGACCGCGACGGCAGTCCGTGGCTTCCGGGACCGGCAGGCCGAGAAATACAGCGGCGCTACAGTCGTCAAACGCCTCAACCTGCTCGCCGCGATCTGTCAGCACGCCATCGCGGAATGGGATGTGCCTTTTGCGAAGAACCCGGCCGCCGCCATGGCAGTCAAACGCCCGGCAGGCGCGGATAAAAAGCGCAACCGCCGCCTCGTTGGCGACGAATACGAACGTCTTCTGGAGGTCATGGCTAAGTCACCCTGGCCCGATGATGTCGCGTTCGTGCGTTTCGCCATCGAACAGGGAACGCGACGGGAAGAAGCCCTGACGCTGCGTTGGCGCGACGTCGATTTCGACCGGCACTCCCTCTCCTTTGCCAGGACGAAAACAATGCATCGCGCTGCCGAGCGCGGCCCGGAAATCCGCCCCCTGACACCCGGCGCCGCCCGCCTGCTTCGGACCCTTCAGGCACAACGCACATCGGCGCGACCCGGAGATCTCGTCTTTGATATTGGTAGCAAAGATGCTTTCTCCGTTCGGTTCGGGCGGATGACGAAGAAAGCTGGCCTTCGGGACCTCACGTTTCATGATCTGCGTCACGAAGCAACAAGCCGTCTCGCACGGATCTATACGAACCCGCTCGAACTCCGCCGCGTAACGGGCCATAAGGATATCAGATCCCTTGATCGTTACTATCAGCCCCACACGGAAGACCTCGCCGCCATGGCGCTGGCCTATGAGGCGATTAACGGACCGGGTAAAAAATGAAGGAACCCGCTGCCCGGGGGAGCCTGAGCCGGAAAAGAGCGATCAGGCCGGTAATCACGGGCCTGATATCCGGACTGCGATCCGGCAGCAGGTACTCCCCCCGACTGCGCCTCCTTCTTCTCTGAAGCTGCAGTTCAGTCTCGCAGAGTTTCCGCTCGATAAAATCGTCGAGGTCCACAATACGAAAACATCGGGCCCGACCGATTTTGACAGAGCGTATCCCCAGCTTATCGACCTGATTACGGAGAGTTCCCTCGGCAAGACCAATATATTCCGCGGCGGCCGGGTAGCGAAGCAACCCGCGACTTTCCAGTGTCAGACGTGATCCTTTCCGGTCACTCACCATCGTTCCTGCCCCTGCTTTTATCATTAGCCTGCGGGGCCGAAAGAATGAGCCCCTGCATCGACGTTTAACCGGCAGATCAACCGATTGAGATAATGCTGCCTGCCCCTTGATGTTGATTAATTATGAATCGTTTTTTCTTTCTATCAAGAAAATATGCTATGATGGTACATAAAAAGACCCCTGGAGACATTATGCGCAAATCACCTCAGTCATTTTCAGATCTTCCGCTATTCAGCCGTGATTGCCGGGCAGCGCGGAGCCTCAGAGGCTGGAGTCAGGACGACCTCGCGCAACGAGCCCAAATTGGCCGCGCCACGATCATGCGGTTTGAGTCAGAATCCGGCGTACCGACCGAGCGGGTTTTACGCAAATTACGCAAGGCGTTCGAAGAAGCAGGTATCATTTTCGAGACGACGAAAAACGGCAGGCGCAGCTTGATCGACAATGCATCGTGGCTTGTTTTACTAGGGAAGAATGCAGATCAGACCGTGGCGGGTGATGAAATATCCGTGATGGAGGGCGCCGATAGCGCACTTGTATGTGTCAATCAGACCCGCAGCGTGATCATCGCAATGGCCGCCAAGCCCGGGCACGGACAACATGTTCCCTCCTATGCAAAAAACGGAGATAAAGGAGTAGTTTTTGATGTTCAGTCCCGAGCGGACCCGGACTATGGCGTGATCGCTGAGATTTCGTATTCGCCGACCACGCAGAAAAAAGGTGACATAAGCTGATTTGAAGCGAATAATGATTCATTATGAATCATTATTCTAACGTCGCCGATACGCTGGCATGTCATGATAACGTCCCCGAGAATCTCTGGGCGGCACGCGCCATCAGCGAGCATCTGCACGCCTCGGCATTCTGTCCTGAGTTCGCAACATTCAGTTCAAAAATTCTGGGCCGGTGTCCAAGATATGTTCTGGCATCACAGACGATCCGAAGCACGGTCCTGCAGAAATCTTCTTCGCAGATGCGCCTGCAGGACGGTATCCTGATGCCGTGGGTATGTCTGAACACCAATGATTTTGTAAATATTCTTGCTTTCGACATAGATCACACCTGCGCTCGTGAATATCTTGCGAATATTCCGGAAGATATTCGTCCTACACTTGTTGAAGATCCAGTATCCGGACGTGCCCATGCTTTTTTGTTGCTACGCAGTCCCGTGTATCTTGGGCCTGAAGCCCGTCAAAAACCCAAAAAACTATTGTGGCTTGCCCATCAACTCATGGCTGCTGCGCTTGATGCCACCCCACTGCCATACAAAAGTCTCATAAAATCTCCCTGGGGTGTCGCCGAGAACCTGATCGGAAACCTCGTGCCCAGAGAGCCTTCACAAAATAATCGAGCTACTTTTCCCGACACATCAAGTCCTGGAGGATGCCTGAAACTTCTCTGGAGAACAGAGCCCGGGGCTGGTCCCAGTGAACTGCGCGATGTTGTGTCATTACTCATGCCGGTCTGGCAGGATAAAATACAAAAACCTGCTAAAATCTGGCTGCGATATGCCGAGCGGGAACCGTCGTCACTGGGCCGGAACTGTTCTCTGTTCGATCAGGTCAGATGGTGGTGTTACGCAGGTCTTGTAAAAGATCTGCGGGAAATTTCTGCTTACGCGCATCAGATCAACAGAACATTTCCCGCGCCCTTGCCTGGCAGCGAAGTCGAAGCAACAGTTCGCAGCATTTGCAAGTTTATGAACTCCCGTCACTGCCCTGCTTACGGCATCAAGGGATTTTCCATGTCGTTCAGTGCCGAGAACCTGAATACAACACAAAAGCGGCGCGAGGCAGCACACCGCACATCAACGATCAAACAACAGAAATCTTACGACCGAATTGAGAATGCGCTGAAAGCCTGGCCTAGGGGAATGGCGCTGACTCAGGCTGCGCTCGCATTACGGACGGACCTGAGTGTCCGGACCGTCGGTCGGTACTGGCATGTGGACTGGCCAATCGGACTTTCGGTCATCATATCAGGTAGTGAGGGAAGCCTTGCTCATTCTGCGCATCCGCTTCGCCAGTTGCGGACGCTAGGCGATCTGGCAGATGCGTATAAAAAGGACTGTCTGCGGCTCACATATTACGAGGATCATATCGCGGCACAGCGCAGACCCGGTGTGGAGCCTTGCTGGCCCGAAACGCCTGAAGACTGGCTGAATCCAGAAGTGGCGTGGGGATATCGTCACGCGGAGGAAGCTACTGAAAACGCATTCAGTCGACAGGACAGAAGACAAAAAAGTAAAGAACGATACGAGCGTCGACACAGACTCAGAGAAGCTGGAAAAAACAATGCGATCTCAGTTCGTTCGGAAGAAACAGACCGAATTGAAGAGCAGTTTGACGAGCTCATATTGCGTGCTGAAAAAGAAAAGTGGAAACCCGACATTAAGAAAAAGCTGTTCTTCGGTCGGATTTCATCCCGAAAATTCATAAAGCGGGCATATGAAGAAGGGACATCCTTGAGGTTTTCAGAAAGGCACCTTTCTGATCGACAAGATAAAAAATCCGAGAGCAACTGTCATGTTGACGAATTCAGCGCTTCCATACGGACCAGAAGCCCACCCGCTAAAGGCCGCTGAAGCCGCAGCGCCTCCTCTGCCGGCGCGTTCATCCACACATCCAGTTCGTTCGATTGTGTCAGAATGACGGGCATGGCTTTCGGATGGATCGCGCCCACTTCCTGATTGGCTTCGGTGGTCAGAAACCCGAACAGGTCATCCGTCGTTTCCCCGTCAGCCAGTTTCCGCACTGAGGTCCATCGACACCAGATACCGGCAAAGAAGGCGAGCGGCTCTCCATCATTCCGTGCAAACCACACCGGCCGCGATTTCCCATTAGGCAGACGCTCCGGTTCGGAGAACGCGGTCAGCGGCACCAGACAGCGATGCGCCACGCCTTCCCATCGCTTCCACCATGTCGAGGTCGGATTGCGGATGTTGGTGACGCCGCGATCCACCTTGTGTCCCCTGAGATAACCGGGCGGTGTCGGCATGCCCCAGCGCGCCATGACCAGTTCACGGCCGTTGTCTCCGTTCCGCACGACCGGCGCCATCGTGTTCGGGTAAATCTCAGGCTGTGGCTGAAGATTACCCGTGCGATCCTCAAGGACTTTCGCAATCTCACGAATGGCCTGCGGACCTGACAGCATGGAATAGAGATTGCACATCCGCCTGCTCCCTTACGACCACATGCCGCGCAGGCGGACAGCCATGTCGATCCGCACGGACTGCACCGCCTCCTGCCGGGCCTGCTCTTCCGGCTTCACAACGGGCCATGACACGGCTTCGAACAAAGGCAGCATGTCCCGGTCGATGAAGCGCGTCCGCGAGGCATAGACATGCCGGTCGCCCCGGCTGTGCTGGCCATGCACATAGAAACGCTGCGGCGCCATGATATCGAGACTGTCCTTCGCCCGCGTCATGGCGACATACAGCAGCCGGCGTTCCGCCTCGATGTCATCCTGCTCGCCTGTCGCCAGATCAGACGGAATGCAGCCATCCACCGCATTCATCACGAAGACATTCTTCCATTCCTGTCCCTTGGCGGAATGGATCGTCGAGAGGATCAGATAATCCTCGTCCAGCAACGGCACGCCGGCCTGATCGGACGTGGCATCCGGCGGGTCCAGCGTCAGTTCGGTCAGGAACTTCTCTCGTGAGGAATAACCGCCGGCGATCTGCTCCAGCTGCACCAGATCGGCCAGACGGGTGGAGGCGTCCTCATGCAGTCGCTCCAGATGCGGTTCATACCAGTACCGCACAGCCGCGATCTCGCCGGGCCAGCCGACCTGATGGAAAATTCTGATCCCCCAATAATCGTGAAATCCCGTAACTTTCACTGACAAACAAAAAACACATGCAGAGCATTAACGCCTCTGATGATCGCCATGTCCCTGGGAAGATACCGGTCTGAGCGTCCGGATCCCGCAGACGCTCACGGTCCGACCGGATGCATGGAGAGATCGGCGAGATTACTGGTGTAGAGCATCGGATCCAGCTTCCATCCGGCACCGTAGTCATGAAACTGATAAAGCTGCACGTCAGTTGTCAGAACCTGCCCCACATAACCAGCACCCGCGACACGCGGGTCTGTCAGCCAGGACGGCAGATTCCGGGGCCGGCGCATGATCGCTGCGACGACAGTGCGGCTGCCTGAACTTTCATGGAGCACATCGCTGATCTCCAGCACCCGTTCGGCTTTGAGACGCCAGCAGATCCCGCTGATCGCCCGGATCCCGGGTGGCGTCTGCGGACGCGGCTCCTCTGGAGATGGACCCGTGATGATCGCCGGCGTCCTGCCCGCGCCCATTTCGACCTTTTCCGTCAGGAAGGTGAAGCCATCCGGGGGCGTTCCGAGAAGAATATCGCCTGCCATACCGCTCAGCTGATCCGCGATGCCGGCGCGTTCGGTCCCGCGGATAAAACGCAGCCATTCCACCGGCACGCGGTGAATAGCGCCCCCCTCCAGAAGGCCGGCCAGAAACGGCGTGCCCGGCGCTTTGTCGCGATGAACACTCCCGAAATAGACCGCCTGCGTCATCATGCCGAAATCACCGGTCGGTTTGACAAGAACCCAGCTCTGGTCGCCTGGCATTGTGTCGGGCATTTCATCATGAAACATCGGATGATCAATCGGCGCACGCAGACAGGCGTTCATGACGAATGCGTTGCCATGCGTCGCCGGATCCGGGGGCGCGTTTACGGCGGCAAGAATATCGCCTGCGATGACCCTGTCGTCGTTCCCGGGCGAGAGCACCCGATGACCAAGCCAGAAGGCGGCCAGCAACGCAGCGCCCCCGACGAGAAGCAGTCGACTGTTTTTCATTCCGGGTCTCCCGGTGTCATCCGGGGCCGTTCATCAACCCACTGAAGCTTGCCATCGACGGTATGGAAGGCCGTCTCGACCGGATGCAGCCGGTCCGGGTCAATCGCGGCGGATCCGTGATAGGCGCTCCGGAACGCTGGCGTCTGCATCCATTTCGGAATCTCGCGGCGCATATAAACCGTGGCTGTATAGAAAACTTCGCCATCCTCCCGCACACGCCGGACCGCATTGTCCACCCGGACAGGAGTATCGGTCACGACAAAACCCGAAACCTGGCTTGTCGCGCATTGCGCCTGACGGGGAACGGCTATTTTCGGGTCCTCCGGGATTGGCTGGTCGCTAAGACGCGATGGAATGTATTTTCCATTCCGTTCAATCCCCCCGCTGCCCAGGGGAGGACGGTAGCCACCGACCGCATAATTCGTGCAGAACGCCAGACGCGGGTCCCATGCTTTTGCGAGAAAGAACGTCATCGTCTCATGGCGAATGACGCGATGCCCGGCCTCGTCTCTGGTATCGCGTGTAATCGGCACGGAAGTGCGGGAAAGAATCCCGTAATCTAAAAGAGATTGCTCAAGTTCCGGAACTGCCTGCCTCTCCGGCCACGCCGAGAACACAAAAGCATGGCCGGTTGATGCAGTCAGACCGCTGTCCGGAAACCAGTCGACTTCATACGGATTGCTGAACGGTTCCCGCCATCCATCGACGCCAGGATAATGGATGCTGCCATGCAGACAGCCCGAGAAATCGGTGACATTATTATGCCCGATCACGAACCGGCGCCCGTTTGGATAGTGCGCCCGCTCAAGCTTCAGCAGCCGGCTGTCGAGCCCCGGCGTGAGAACCCACCAGGCAGCGCCTGCTCCGGCAACGCCACACAGGATCAGCCGGGTTTTAGGAGGCAGGGCGAGGAAACGGGTCCGAAGCCTTGCCCACAGATCCGGGAACGACATGATCAGCGCGGCACTTTGGCAGTGAACTGACAGTCCGGATACGAACGTCCGAGATAAAGCGACTTCGCACTGATCGTGCGGAATGCTGCATCATACCGGTAATATGTGCCGTTTTGTGCTGGCACCAGCGGAGGCCGGTTCTCATCGGGGTAGATGGTGAGATCCGAGCATCCGTTCGACACCGTGGTTTTCGACAGGCTCCCCTGCGCATGCACCGCAACGATATGCACGGGACAGCCGACCGTCGGCGCCAGGTCGGACGCGCCATTTTCCGCCGGACAGGCATCGTCGTCAGTGAAAACGATCACCTTCTCCGAGGGCGAGGTGTCGAAGATGGCATACTGCACGAGCGTCGTGCCCGTATGCCCCGGACCAAGCAGGCCGGTTTTCCGCAGAGTGTCCGCTACCGACGCCGGAATGACTTCGGGGGTGACGGTGTCTGGTTTTGCGGAAGGATAGAGCCGCAGGGAAGACAGCGTGGTCCTCTGCCACCCGGCCGCGGGGATGGCATCCGCAGCACGCGCGGGACACAGGCCGACAACAGCCAGAAGCGCAACGGCCAGAGTCGTATTACGACACAGCGAGGTAGAAAATGGAAAGGCAGGACGGGACATGCGGGTCTCCACTGTTCCCGCCTGCGCAGCGACCCGGCAGAATCATCGGGAACGTGCCCTATCCTATAGGGTCAGATGACATTATATACAATCGGAAATATGAACATTCCAACCTTGTAAAAACACCCTCAGTCGTGCTGCACCCCGCCCGACCAGACGATTTCGCCGAGAATGCCGAGAGTTGCAGCGGCTTCCGGAGCAATATCCTGGGGCGGATACCGGTCATTGTCCGCAAGAATGCGAAGGCCGCCGTCAAATCGCAGGTCGAGACGCCGGATGACCGTTTCTCCGGCCAGCCTCAGGGCGTAAAGAGCCCCGCCGGATACGGTTGTTGCGGCCGTATCGACGATGAGCAGATCGCCGTCTTTCAGCGTTGGACTCATCGCGTCTCCGGCAGCCGTCAGCAGCCGCAGGGGCGCGGGATCACGCGGAAGCGTTGAATCGAGCCAGTGTTTGCTGATCCGAAGCCCATCTTCACCAAAGCCCGCGGCCTCGTGCCACGGAATGACAGTCTGATACCCTCCCCGCGCAGGGGCTTTGACCAGAGCATCGTCATTTCCGGCCTCGCGCAAAGAAGACGTCGCAGACGTCTGTGGTTCACCCGTCCCGTAAGCCAGCCACTCAAGAGACACGCCGCACACCCGGGCGAGCGTAATCGCCGCGGAAAACTTCATTTCCTGGCCGTTCATGTAATCCCGGAGCGTCGTATAGGCGAGCCCCGCTGCCTTCGCGGCATGCGTGATGCCCACGGTCTGAGCCGCCTGACGCAGACGCTCGCCCCGCTCCCGCATCGCCTGCTTTTCCGCCTCAGACATGCATCGCCCCCTGCGGCGGGGACGTGCAGGCCCGGTTTTTTGCAAGCGTTGAAAAGGACGCATGACGACTCCCTTCGCGCGACGGACACGAAAAGATGAGCGATAGAGTCTTTTTCGCTTGTAGCAACCTTGTTAATTCCATCATATTGTGACGATGTGATACTTTGCGACGCGATCGACCGTGCCAGAAGCGTCGCATACCCTCGTGGATTTGTCGACGGAGCGATGATGAAGATGGACGAGAGCAAGGCGATCATCAGTTCCGACACACCCGCTCCGGGCGTCGAAGAAATCTATGCAGGCCTTCTCGGTCTTTCACGGGTTCTCACACTCGAACATCGAATTCTGCGTCAGCAGCTCAGTATCGTGCCAGGCGACAGCGAAGAGGGTCGCACGCTTGAGGGGCTGGTGGCGCTTGGCTCTCTCGTCGACCAGAGGCTGGCCCAGCTTCTCGCGCTGTGCCGCGACGTTGGACGACTTTAGGAAATCCCCCCGAATTTCACTCTCGTCGATCAGGAAGAAAAATGACTGTTGTCGTAAGCTCTGGCCAGACCGTGACGCTGGACAGCGAAAATCCATATTCACAGGTGATCGTCGAAAACGGTGGCTATGCCCTCGTCGAAGGCGGCTCGTACGCCACGGAAGTCGATGTACAGTCCGGTGGCCGGCTGGGCATTTATGGCTCGGCTGGCACAGTGACGCTTGAAAGCGGCGCTTCTGCGGATGTGGATGCCGCTCAGAGTGTCATCGTCCAGTCGGCCGCGATGCTGGAAGTTCCAATTCAGGCTGATATCCAGAATCTACAGGTTTCCGGTGGCGCTCAGATCAAGCTTTCGGACGCCCAATATGACGCCTCCGACGATGGCACGTATGTTCTGGACCCTGCGGGCCTCGCAAAACTGGAAGGTCTGGTAGAGAGCGGCGTCGACTCAGACTATTACGGTCAGACCACCTATGACGGCCTTCTGTCTGAACTGGCCGGAGATACCGTCACATACGGCCTCGCGCCTTCGGACGAAGAAGGCAGCCAGGTTCTGCTGACGGTCGACGACGGTACGCCCTGCTTCTGCCGGGGCACGTTGATCGCGACCGAACGGGGCGAGATCGCTGTGGAAGATCTCGCCATCGGCGATCGGGTGCGTACGGCGTCGGGCTCGCTACGCTCCATCCGCTGGATCGGGCATCGTTCGTATTCCGGACCTTTTATCAGAGGCAACCGGAACGTCCTGCCGATCGTCATCCGAGCGGGAGCACTGGGTGACGGCCTGCCGCGACGTGACCTGTCCGTCTCTCCGTTGCATGCGATGGCCGTGGAAGGTGTGCTCATACCAGCGGTCTGCCTTATCAACGGGGTCAGCATTCTTCAGGCTGAGCGGATTGATGAAGTCACCTATTTCCACATTGAACTGGAAACCCATGACGTCCTTCTGGCCGAGGGGGCGCCTTCGGAGAGTTTCGTTGATGATGACAGCCGGAACATGTTTCACAACGCTGCCGAGTTCAGAAGACTCTATCCGGATGCAGTGCTGCTACCGGCAGTCTACTGTGCACCCCGGATTGAGGAAGGGCCCGTTCTTGAAGCCATCCGTACGCGCCTGAATGCTGAAGCCGGAATCGCGCCAGTGCCAACGTCAGCAAGATCCATCGAAGGCTATCTTGATGAGGTGACGCGTACCGTCATCAGGGGCTGGGCCAGAAACCTGCACTCTCCGGAACCGGTGCGTCTGTCCCTGTTTGATAATGGAATCGCCATTGCCGAAATCGTGGCCGATTGCCCGCGTCCGGATGTCGGCCCCGACTGCGGTTTCTGTTTCGTCGTGCCGGGTGGTTTCACCCCACACATGAGGCATGTCATCGAAATCGCGCAGGCAGATGATCCCGGCATGTCACGGAACTTTCTTGGCCACACGCCATGGATTCTGGACCAGCAGGCCGCTGGTGAGCGGCTCATTACACAGTCAGCCGTGCCAGCATCGTCAGCCACGATGCGCGGCTATATCGACAGAGCCTCCCGCGACCGGATCTGTGGCTGGATTTCTGATCCTGCGCGGCCCGGAGAGTCAGTCGCCATACAGGTCGTGGTGAACGGGACGATTGCAGAACGGAGCGTTGCCAACGGCCGCCGCCCGGATGTGGCCGATGCAGGAGCCGGGCCGGAACGGTGTGGGTTCGATCTTCTCTTTGTCCCACCCCTCTCACCTCTGACGCGCCAGATCATTGAAGTGCGGAACGAGCGCACCGGAGCCCTGCTGGGCCAGCCAGTTATTGTGGAGGCGGCCGACCAGTTTGATCCGGATTTTGAAGAGGCTGTTCGCAGGGCAACCAGCTCCGTTCAGGACGCGAAAGGTTACGATCGGGTCCTGTCTTTTCTGGCCGCACAGATGGAGCGCCTGAAACAGAGCCATGCTGACCATCAGTCGGGACGCATCCGGAACACGACACAGCGTGAGCGCTCCCGTCGGGGTCTGGTGCTTCCGGCGCGCCGTGCTTTGAGAGCACTGGTCGTTGATGCCCGCATGCCGGACGCCCGGCGTGACGCCGGCTCGTGCGCCATTCTGTCGCATATGTTTGCCCTTCAGACGCTCGGCTATGACGTGTCGTTCGTCGCCGCTGATGAAATGGGTAGCGCATCAGCTCAGGTCATGGACGATATCGATGTCTGCGCATTACCTTTTTACAACTCGGTCGAAGATCTTCTGCGGCGACAGGCCCAGAGTTTCGATCTGGTTTATCTGCACCGTCAGGACATTGCGACGCGCTATCTGCCGCTTGTTCGCCAATATCAGTCCAAAGCGCGAGTGATCTACGCCGTCGCCGACCTGCACCATATGAGAATTGCGCGACAGGCAGCAGTCGAGGAACGGCCGGAACTGATGGCGAAGGCCCGGCAGGTCCGGGATGCAGAATACGCCGCCGCCCGTCAGGCTGACGTCGTTCTGACGCACTCAACCGTGGAGGCCGCGATCCTCCGGCGCGATGTGCCGGGCGTGGAAGTCCACGTCGTTCCCTGGGCTGTCGTGGTCCGGAAACAGGTCCCGTCATTTGAAAAACGGAGCGGAGTTCTGTTTCTTGGTAATTTCTCTCACGCGCCAAACACCGACGCCGCGATCTGGCTCACTGAAGAGATCATGCCGCTCGTCCGGCGGCAGCGACCGGACATCGGGTGTGTTATCGCGGGGGCGGACATGCCGGAACGGGTTCGTCGGCTCGCAGCGCCTGGGGTCGAGGCAGTCGGCCATGTTCGTGACTGCGGGGCTCTGTTCGACAAAGTCCGTCTCAACATTGCCCCGCTCCGCTTTGGGGCCGGCATCAAAGGCAAGGTTCTGGACAGTCTGGCCGCTGGCGTCCCGTGTGTGACAACGCATGTCGCGACCGAAGGAATGGAACTGCCTGCCGCTCTCGCAGATGCGACCGGTGACACAGCCGAAGCGCTGGCTGCGCTGATCGTCAGTTTGCATGATGACTCGACGACGCACGCCAGAATGGACCATGCGGGGCGACGCTTCATTCGCGAACGCCACGATCGGGCAGTTGTGGCCGAAACCCTTGGAAGTGCGTTCGGGAACCATATCGAGAACCGGCAAGCCGGATAATAAAGACGCCAGTCAGTAGCCTTCCATGAGGCAGGAGAAATTCGTCAGCTACGGGGGGTAGAACGAACCCGCTGCGCGGGATTGGTGCGGT
>NZ_LHZQ01000086.1 GCF_001580915.1 Acetobacter tropicalis
TTTTCATGAGCAATTGACCCGGCCTGATTGTGTATGTCTCCTGTTTTGAGGAGATATTCAAGCGTGTGTTTCTGCCTTTTCCTTTCTGATTTTTGGTTTGGCGCTACTGGCTCTGAACCTGTAGCTGTCATTTCCTGTCTCAAGGATATGACAGTGGTGGGTCAGTCGATCGAGGAGGGCTGTTGTCATTTTGGGGTCTCCGAAGACATCGCCCCATTCCCCGAAGCCTAGATTGGTTGTGATAATGACACTGGTCCGCTCGTAGAGACGGCTGAGCAGATGGAACAGAAGAGCCCCACCTGACGCGCTGAACGGCAGGTAACCGAGTTCATCAAGGATCACGAGATCAAGGCGCAGGAGACGGTCTGCGATCTGCCCTGACCGGTTGGCGGCTTTTTCCTGCTCGAGAGCGTTCACAAGATCGACCGTGGACCAGAAGCGGGCTTTCCTACGATGATGCTCGATCGCCTGCATGGCAAGAGCTGTTGCGATATGGCTTTTTCCTGTGCCCGGTCCCCCGATCAGAACGACATTTTCGGCATGGTCAATGAAGGTGCCCCCATGGAGTTGACGCACCATCGCTTCGTTGATGTCGGCACAGGAGAAATCAAAACCTGCCAGATCCTTATAGGCTGGGAACCTTGCCGCTTTTTTCTGATAGGCAATGGAGCGTATCTCCCGTTCTGCAAGTTCTGCTTTCAGAAGCTGGGAGAGAACCGGGATTGCTGCTTCGAAGGCCGGAGCGCCCTGTTCGGTCAGTTCTTCCGTGGCCTGAGCCATGCCATACATCCGCAGGCCGCGAAGCATGACGACAAGAGCGCCAGCAGCAGGATCATGACGCATGGCGGATCTCCCCACGCAGGGCGTCATAGCGGGAGGTATTGGCAAGCGGCTCACGTTCAAGTGTCAGGGCCTGCGGCGTCTCAATCCGTGCTGTCGCGGTTTTTTTGCCATCCGTCAGACGATGCAGCGTATTGAGGATGTGCGTTTTGGTCGGGACGCCATCTTCAAGTGCCAGTTCCACCGCGCAAAGCACGGCTTGTTCGTCGTGATGCAGCACAAGGGCCAGGACCTCGACCATGTCCCGCTCACCACCAGTCCGTTTGCGGAGATGCTCCTGCAGGACACGGAAGGCCTGAGGCAATTCGGCAAATGGCGCACCATTGCGCAAGGCACCCGGTTTGCGCTGAAGGACGGCCAGATAATGGCGCCAGTCATAAACCGTTCGACTGGACGCAGTGTGAGAGCGTTCAATGATCCGGCCATGCTCGCACAGCACACGTCCCTCGGCTACGATCACCAGTCGGGCGGGATAGACACGCAGACTGACAGGACGGTTGGCAAAGGACGCTGGCACGCTGTAGCTGGTGCCCTCAAAACGGATGAGGCAGGTCGGAGACACTCTCTTGGTGTGTTCGACAAATCCATCGAAGGGGCGCCCCATGCTTATCAGATGCGGCACTTCGGCGGCATGGGCCTCGGCGACACTGCCCGGTAGGTCCACATGCCGCTGATCTGCCCAGTGCTCACGGCAGCGCCTCTCAAGCCAGAGATTCAGGGCTGCAAGATCAGGGAAATGCGGCATCTCCTGCCAGATCTGGCGGCGGGCATCCTGAACGGTCTTCTCAATCTGTCCTTTCTCCCATCCCGATGCAGGATTACAGAAATCCGCCTCAAACAGATAGTGGCTCACAAGTGCGGAAAAACGCAGGTTTACCTGCCGGGCTTTCCCTCGCCCGACATGATCCACAGCTGTTTTCATATTATCGAAAATACCCCGGCGCGGCACGCCGCCCAGCATCCGGAAGGCCTCAGTCAGGGCGTCAAACAGCATTTCATGGGTCTGCAAGGGATAGGCCCGCAGAACGAAGGCCCGGCTGTAGCTGAGTTTGGTGTGGGCAACCTGAAGCTTGACGCGTCGGCCACCAACAACAGCCCAGTCCTCACCCCAGTCAAACTGAAAGGCCTCGCCCGGTTGAAAACGCAGGGGAATGAAGACACCGCGTCCCGTCGTCTGCAGGGCCAGCCTCTGCTCGGCCCGCCACGTCCGGATGAAGGCCGCAACACGGCCATATGACCCTTTGTAACCAAGGGCGACAAGGTCCGAATAAAGGCGCTTGCCCGTCCGACGCTGCTTGCGCGGGCGCGTCGCCTCATGAGCAAGCCAGGTCTTCAGCTTTTCGGCAAACAAATCCAGTTTGCTCGGACGCTCTGATGCCCTGAAAACCGGCTCAACCGTGTCTGCCCGAAGATATTTCCGGATCGTGTTCCGCGACAGGCCCGTCCGACGCTCAATCTCGCGGATCGGCAGACCATCACGATGATGCCAACGACGCACAACGCTCAATAAATCCATGCTGATCACTTCTCCATAGGGCTCCGGTCAATTGAAACCGGAGCAGTGTCAGGCATGGGTCAATTCTCAGTGGAAATTTATACCCTTCCCGGGTCAGTTCTCGGCGAGCTGGTCGCGGGTGAGGAGAACCTCGCCTGTATCCTGTCGGAGATTAACCAATACC
>NZ_LHZQ01000205.1 GCF_001580915.1 Acetobacter tropicalis
TCTCATTCAAAAGTCACTCTTTTTATGGGGGGATTACCATTCCGGCTTCTTATATCGCTCTGAGGCCCGGCATTTTCCAGTCACACTGGCCCAGAAAACTGGCCTCTCTCCCGCATGGCTGTCCGCATCTTTCCGAATCTGGAGTGTGAGGACGGTAGCAAGCAGATTTTGCTCTGGGTTCACACCGCCAGCCTATAGTGGCCCACTCCGACCCAAACACGCTCAGGGCGGCTATGAAAAAGCCGAATTCGACGCTCCTTGCCACGCCACCCAGAGGCAAAATCAACGGCTGCAAACTACGGAAGCCGAAGCCCCTGAAGGCTCTTCCTGCCGTTTTTTATTCAGGCTGAGCGGGGAGAGTAAATGTATTAGTGGGAATGCTGATGCCAGTATGCACATCAAACAGTGTCACACGTGTCTCCCGTCCTTGCGAATCCAACACACTCCATGAGCGCAGTGACACAGGTTTGTCATGGAACACCAATGTCAGGCTGCCATCGCCCGGAGAGGATGTTCTTACCAATGAGACCTGCACCAGCCCGCCTTCATGAGCGAAGCCGGTAATGGTCACATCGTCAGAGAGGCTGACATGCTGACGCAACAGCAAGCCTAACGGAGTACGCTCCATGGGAATAACCGTGGTCTGATCCAACTGGTTATCACGGAACACTACCTTTCCGTCGTTCGCCACCAGCAAAAGCGGGGTGGGTGGATCATACGCCAAACGCATCTGGCCAGGCCGCTTCATCCACACCACACCCGTTGTACGTTTGCCGTCGGCATCCAGTTGCTGCATCCGCGCCTGAAAGGTGGTGGCGCTGTTCAACGCCTGCTCAATCTTTACCAACCATGCCCGATCAGAGTCGGAAAGCGGCGCAGACTCTGGGGCGGCAGCCTCCTGCTGCGGCACGGACATCCGCGCGCCAGCTTCTTGGGCTGACGCCACAGAAACACTGCCTCCGGCAATAACCGGCAGCAGGAGCACCGCACCAGCCACCAACTCATGCCGAAATGAGGAAAAGGCGCGTGAAACCATGGTCATATGTTCTGATATTCCTACTGGGACCTATTGAGGACGGAGCCCGCTATCAGACCGTCCTCTCACGCCATTATTATGGCACTCTCCCGCCAACTGTAACAGGGACGATGGCGGCACTCTCGGGAATCCCTTCCTGCGGCATGACATTCTTGGGCCATACGCTAATCGTACCTCCTCCCTCCCCGGTCTAACGCGCCATGCAGACAATGTCGGATGTATGGGAAGGGAAAATTCTCAGAAAGACTAAGGTAAAGCCATTACGCGAACATCAAAGCAAGCGCGCCGCATAACACGGCTGCTTTCGTGCCCTTTAAACCCACCACAGGACCTTCTTCCCACGTATTCCTCAGACAGCGACACGCCCCAACACGAGCGCCAAAGCAACAGCCAGCCCAATTTCGCGGCTGAAGCGGAATTGCGTGAGGCAGAGAGCCGGATCTGCGGGGTTTACCGTGGTCGCCTGCCGCGCCAGCAGCACAGCCGGCAGAAGCAGCGCGGGCCAGAACAGCAGACCAACTCCCGCCAGCCCACCGGCAACAGCCAGCAGCCCTACCATACCTGCGTAGCACGCCCCGATAAATCCGCGCGCCTGTGACACCCACAGTCGGGACGTAGACTTCACACCAATGCGGGCATCATCTTCCATGTCCTGAAAACCATATATGGTGTCAAAGCCCAGCTGCCACAGAATGGTCGCGCCATAGAGCGCCGCCTGCGCCCAGGAAAGAGCACCCGCAGCGGCAGCATAACCCATAGGCGCGCCAAACCCGAACGTGAAGCCCATCACCAGTTGCGGCCACCACGTAAACCGCTTTGCCAACGGATAAAGGGCCACCAGCACCAGAGAAGACACACCAAGCAGACAGGATAATCCGTTCAACTGCACCAGAACCGCCAGCCCGATCAGCAGCAGCAGCAGCAGGAACAGGACCGCCTGCCGCATGCTCAATGCGCCGGACGCCAGCGGACGGCCTGCCGTGCGCACCACCTGACGGTCAATATCACGGTCCCACATGTCATTCACCACGCAGCCCGCAGCGCGCATGACAAGACTGCCAATGCCAAACAGGATGATCAGCCGCACCCGCTCCGCCACCATCACATCACGCGGCAGCAGGATTCCCCACACGCCGGGCAGGAACAATAACCACGTGCCAATGGGCCGATCCAGCCGCGCCAGCAGGGCATACGCCTGCAAGCCAGCAGGAAGGCGGCTAATCCACCCCGTGGTTTTGATATCAGTATGAGAAGAGGAGGCTGATACGGACACGGGGCTGATTTATCCCTGATTGCTGAAACATTTCCATGGGCAATTCCCGTAAAAAACTGCCTGAGCACCCTTTACAGCCCCACCCACCCTGCAAACCCAGAGCCTACATGCTGCGGGGGCCGAGAACACGCCATGACGGGGCTATCCTGATCCCTCCGCATGATAGCGAATGCAGAAAGCCCTATCCCGGCCCTCATACGACGATTGAAGGGATGTCACAAACTGGTTCCTCATGAAGACCTTTGCATAACAGGCCGTTCGCGCCTAAATGTGACCTCCTCATTCTGTGGGTACCCTGCCCGCTCCCCTTTTTCAGCCAGATCATCAGAGCATGAGCGCCCACGCCCACCTTCCTCGCCTTTACATACCAGCCGACACGTTGCCGGTAGCCGCTCCGGGCGCGTCCTGCCCGCTGCCGCCTGCGCAGGCCCGGTATCTGGGGACTGTGCTGCGCAAGCAGGCAGGCGATTCCGTACGCATTTTCAACGGCAGCATGGGCGAATGGCTGGCAACGCTCAACCACATCCGCAAGGATAAAGGCAGCCTCCTGTTAGCAGAACGCTTACGCGCACCGCTGCCCCCACCCGCCCTTGTGCTTGCCTTTGCTCTCCTGAAGCGGGATGCCACAGATCTGGTACTGCGCATGGGCACGGAGCTTGGTGTGACCAACTTCCAACCGCTGATAACAGAGCGAACCAATACGCATCGCGTCAATCTTGACCGGCTGACCGCCATTGCCACGGAAGCCGCCGAGCAATGTGAGCGGATGGATATTCCGCATGTTGCCGAACCATGCCAGTTGACAACGCTGCTTGGTTCCTGGCCGGAAAACCACCGCCTATTTGCCGCAATAGAACGCACACAGGACCGAGGGCTCGCCCCAAACGTAACGTTTCGGGATGCCCGCGCCGGGGATGGATTGCTGATTGGTCCGGAAGGCGGCCTGAGTGATGCGGAATGTCAGGCCCTCCTTGCGCGCCCCTTTGTTGCCCCTGTCTCGCTCGGCCCATTGGTGCTGCGTGCGGATACCGCCGTGGCGTCGGGACTGGCTTTGATGAGTGACGGCTTGCGCTCTACACAGGATCAGTCACAATAACCTTACTTCTCCGTTCTGAGCCGTGCAGCGCCACGGATCGACTTTCAAGGAACAATACGCTCTCATGTCCAACGCTGGTGCCCTAGACGATACGCCTGTCCGCTCTGTTTCGCAGTTGGCCGAAATTCTGGCGCAGGGATGCAAACCTCGAGACGCATGGCGCATTGGCACCGAGCATGAGAAATTTGGCTTCATCCGCCCGGAAGCCGCCAGCAATGGCAGTAACCCACAGGGGGGCCGCCCGGCCTACGCCGCCCCACCCTATGCCCCTGCTGGCATTGAGGACCTGCTGATCGGGCTACAGAAAAGCGCGCCAGATGACTGGCAGCCTATTCTGGATACCGGCAGCATTATCGGCCTGAAAGGGCAGAATGACGCCAAAGGGGCGGGCATTTCCCTTGAACCGGCAGGCCAGTTTGAACTCTCCGGCGCGCCGTTGCGAACGTTGCATGAAACTGCGCAGGAACTAAACGACCATTACGAGGCCGTGCGCCCACTGGCCCGCAAGCTGGGGCTGGGCTTTGCCCCTTTGGGCTTCCACCCCACTGCCTCCCGTGACGACCAACCCTGGATGCCCAAATCACGCTACGCCATCATGCGGGATTACATGCCTAAGGTGGGCAAACTGGGACTGGACATGATGCAGCGCACCTGCACTGTGCAGGTCAATCTGGATTTTGCTTCGGAACAGGACATGGTCCGCAAGATGCAGGTCTCGCTGGCCCTGCAACCTGTGGCGACCGCGCTGTTCGCCAACTCGCCGTTTGTCGAGGGCAAGCCCAATAACTTTCTCTCAAACCGGGCACGAATCTGGACAGATACGGACAACGCCCGCTCCGGCATGCCCGCCTGTGTGTTTGAAAAAGACTTCAGTTTTGAACGCTATGCGGAATGGGCGCTTGATGTTCCCATGTATTTCATCATGCGCAATGGCAAAATGCGCAACGTGGCGGGCCGGTCTTTCCGTGCCTGGATGAATGGAGAGCATCAGGACGGACTGGATGATGTCACCCCCACGCTGGGTGATTTTGAAGATCACCTGACTACAGCCTTCCCGGATGTGCGCCTTAAACAGTTTCTGGAAATGCGGGGAGCCGATGCAGGCTCCTTTGAAATGATGATGGCGCAGTCCGCCCTGTGGGTGGGCCTGCTGTATGATGACGCCGCGCTGGAAGCCGCTTACGAACTGGTGCGCGAACGCCCGTGGGAAGATTACGTGAAGCTGCGCAGCCTTGTGCCCATGCAGGCACTGGACACACCATGGGGCGACGGCACGGTGCGCGATCTGGCCGCACAGATGATCGGCATTGCCATGGATGGCTTGCAAGGCCGCGGCATTGTGGATGACAATGGCGTGGAAGAGTGGGCCTATCTGGCCCCCCTCACCGCTCTTGCCGCTGGTGCCCCCACGCAGGCTGAACGGTGGCTGGACCGCTATTACGGCGCATGGATGGGCGATACCAACCGTATCTTCCTGGAAAGCGAGATCTGATTACCCACGCATAAACAGGCGGCTTGCACTTAAAGCCGCCGCACTGGCTGCCACACAGGTGGCAGCCAGCAGGCAGGCCCGTGCGCCTTCATGCGCGAACTGGGCAAAGAACGCTGCCACCCCCATCGCGCCGAATGCCTGCCCTGCCTGCCGGGCCACCTGCACCATGCCGCTGGCTCCGCCGGCACGGGCATGGGAGACAGAAACCATCATGGCGCGATTATTGGGTGGCTGAAAAAAACCGAACCCCCACCCGGCAAGGGCTGTACGCCAGGCAATATCCAAAACGGACGGCTGCAATGGCAGGAGCCACAACAACAGAAAGCCCGTGGCGGTAACAGACAGCCCGATGGATGAGAGCACACCGGCAGAAACACTATCCGCCACCCGCCTTACTACAGGGGCCGCACACATGATACCAATAGGCCATGGGGTAATCAGCAAGCCTGTCAGCGCAGCACTCAGGCCCAGTTCATCATGCAAGGTGAACGGCATGGAAATGATGTAGAAGTTGGAGGCCACAAACCCCAGAAAGCCTGTAGCAAACGCCACGGCAAAGTCCGGTCTGGCCAGCAGATCAACGGGCAGAATGGGCTGAGGCGCTTCTGCCTCGCGCCGCACCAGCACCACACCTGCACCAAGTCCTATGACAATCAGGCAGACGGAAAGTGCCACGTTACCGTGATGGGAAAGTTCGTCACACCCCATCACCAAGGCACCTACGCCCAGAATGCACAAAAAACTGCCCAGAGTGTCAGATTTCTGGTTACTGCGGGGTGTTTCCGGCAGGGCTTTGAAAGCCATAATCAACGCCAAAGCCCCCAAGGGGAGATTGACCCAGAACAGCCACGGCCAGGACGCGACACTGAGAATAACCGCTGCTGCCGTAGGGCCAAGAGCCACGCCCACAGCCACTACAACCCCGTTAAGAGCAATACCGCGCCCGATTTCCGCATGAGGATAAATAAAGCGCAGCAACGCAATATTCACGCTCATGATGCAGGCGCCGCCAATACCCTGAAGCACCCGCGCCCCCGCCAGCATGGGCAGAGATGTTGCGGTGGCGCACAGCAGGGAAGATGCCATGAACACCATGATCCCGGCCCGGCACAACCGCGAAAACCCGACCTTGTTCCCCAAGGACGCCAGAGGCAGCAGGGAAACCAGACTGGCAAGCTGATAGGCGTTCACCACCCAGATGGAAGCGGAGGCGGATGCCTTGAGGTCTCGTGCTATGTCGGGCAACGCCACATTGGCAATGGCGTAATCAAGCAAGGCCAGTAGCACGGAAAGAGAGACGGCAATCACAGCCATTGTGCGCGCCGACCCTTGCAGGCCATCCGCTGAAGAAGAAGTATTTAAGCGCTCATCCGGATGCGCAAGGTCTGCCATGGGCTACAAAGCTCCTGTTTCATTAACGTCATGATCTTGCGCTGCGCGCCTCTGTGCCATTCCTCTTCCGAAAGAGAAAGTATTTTATCCGCCGCGCCTGTGAGGCATCCCTTCACACGAAAACGTGCAACAGGCTTGCTATAACACGCCCGGTTTTCCCCGATGGAGTATTCTCCGCGTTTTCACGCCCTTGTGCCCGAAGTTTGTCACACAACGCCGCATCAGAGGCATCGTCCCTTCAATCAAGGAGTTGACAGCGCCCTCCCGGCTCGCTCCATCCTCAGACCATGACGCCTCTTCTCGCTACGGTGCTGACAGCCGCCGCCATCCTGACACTGGTCTTACTGATTGGATGGGTGCGCCTTAACCCATTCATGACATTGTTTATTGTCTCGGTCGGGTTAGCTCTGGTGGCGGGCATGCCTGCGGAAAAAGCCATTGCCTCGTTTGAAACGGGCATGGGTCATGTGCTCGGGCATGTGGCAGGAGTCATGGCGCTGGGCACCATGCTGGGGAAAATTCTGGCCGAAACCGGAGGAGCTGATCAGATTGCGCTCACCATCTCCCGTCTCGCGGGCAAAAAACGGCTGAACTGGGCCATGATGATCATTGGTCTGCTAGTCGGCCTGCCTGTATTTTATGAGGTCGGGTTCGTTTTGCTTATCCCGCTGGCTGTTGTTCTGTCCCGCCAGAACAGCCTGCCCCTGCCCATGCTGGCATTTCCCATGGCGGCGGCGCTTTCCGTCACGCACGCTATGGTACCCCCGCACCCCGCCACGCTTCTGGCCATTTCGGCCTACCATGCCCATACGGCACGCACGTTATTCTGGGGCATCCTGATCGGCACACCTATCGCCGCAATTGCTGGCCCGCTATACGCCTATTACATTGTGCCACGCTTGGGAGACATTGCCCCCACGGCTCTGGCCGCCCAGTTTTCCCGTGCCTCCACACCGCAGAAGCTCCCTTCTTTCGCTCTTTCCTGCCTTACGCTGCTAGTGCCGGTTGTTCTCATGCTGGGTGGCGCTGTGGCGGAGATGATTTGGCCCGCCACAGCATGGCCGTATCGTGTACTTCACTTTCTCGGAAATACAGATATTGCGCTGCTGGTCGCCACATTGATGTCCTTCTGGCTGCTTGGCAGCATCAGTGGTCTTTCCCGCGAAACCATTCTGCGATTTTCAAATGAATGTCTTGCCCCCACCGCCACCATCATGCTGCTGATTGGCGCAGGCGGCGGTTTTGGCCGGGAACTGATTGATAGTGGCCTGTCGCATTCCATTACGGACATGGCGCTGGGGGCTCATGTCCCCCTACTGGTGCTGGCATGGCTGCTCGCGCTGCTGGTGCGCATTGCCACAGGCTCAGCTACCGTCGCCACCACCACAGCATCAGGCATTGTCGGCCCCATTCTGGCCTCTTCCCCCACTGTCTCTCCCGAGCTTCTGGTGCTGGTGACTGGTGCGGGATCTGTTGGACTCAGTCTGATGAATGATGCGGGCTTTTGGCAGATGAAGGAATATCTGGGCATGAACCTCAGCCAGACCCTACGTAGCTGGACGGTTATAGAAACCCTGATCGCCATATTCGGGCTGCTGATCTGCCTGCCCTTGTCTTGGATTATCCATTAACGCGCTGCCACACGCCCCTAGCCAGCACACGCATCAAGAGGAGTGGCGCGCATTCCGCATACGCAGAAGGGCTTCACAGGCACTCAGAAAACTCATTTTAGGATTGGCTTTGCTGTAGGCATACAAGAAGGTAATGTCTTCATCCAACACTTGGTTAGACGTTGCATAATTCAGCGCTTTTTTCTTGTACGCGCCACTTACCACATTGAGCCCACTTATGAAGCCCTGGTACCAAGTGTAATAATAATACACTCCGTCCATTTTCTTTTGCTCATGCATCTGGGCAAATTCTTCGCATCGCGTAATGCCCAAACCGTATATCTTCGGACTTTCTTGGGAGGGCGGTGCTGACGTTATAAATCGTGCCTGATCCTCCGGGGTAAAGGAATGACGGTTTTCAGCAAGATAATCCGGTATCTGGTTGAGGTTTACAAACCGTCCCTCACCATCAATCTCATATCGTTTGCCTGTATCCCCAACAATATATTTGAATTTTTCTCCTGTATCATCAGTAACAAGTTCACCTTTATCATCTATAAAATAAGCCTCTGCGTTATCTCCAACCACAAAGCACTTTAATTTGGCGCCAATTTCGGCCATTTTTTTGATAAGATGATCGTCTGGATACTTGGCGGATATCGTGCCAGGATAATACCAAAGAGTATTTTCCCCTCTTTCCACAATTTCTCTATCAGGGTGGCCGACATAGATTATAGTGCCTTGGCCCTCAATTTCGACACCGTCTTTGTTTCTCTCTGCTTCATAAGCAAGCGACGGATCTGTAGCCACCACAGCATAAACCATATCCTGCGTAAGCTGTAACAAAGGCCGGCCAGCATCAGGCCACATAAAGGCTTCACGGGTAATGGTGACGTCATATCCCATAAAAATATCCTTCCTTAATATGGCTTCATCACCTGCCATAAAAACGGTTTAAATTTTGAGATGTTCTTTCAGGAAAATCTGCTCAAAAACGAAAAATGCTTTCCTCCCATCGGAAGAAAGCATTTTTCAGAAAAACCTAGAATGAGAAGCGCACTCGCTCAGCGGTCTGCGTAAGGGTTCTTTGTACCACGCAACTGCAAGCGAATGGGCACGCCCGGCAGATCGAACGTTTCACGCAGGCCATTGACCAGATACCGCTTGTAATCTTCTGGCAGCAATTCCGCACGGGTGCCGAAAATAACAAACGTTGGCGGACGGGACTTCACCTGCGTCATATAACGCAGCTTCAGGCGGCGACCTTCCACCAAGGGGGGCGTATGGCGTTCAAGCGCAGCTTCAAACCAGCGGTTCAGTTCACCTGTCGGCACACGGGCGTTCCAGACTGTCCAGGCATCCCGCACGGCTGGCAACAGGCGGCGCAGACCTGCACCCGTCAGGGCGGAAAAAGTCACCACGGGCACGCCACGCATCTGCGCCAGAGAAATGCTCAGCCGATCCAGAATGGCCTTACGGGTGCCTATCCGGTCTTCCACCATATCCCATTTATTGAGCGCCAGAACGCATGCACGGCCTTCGCGCTCAATCAGGCGAGCAATCTGCAAATCCTGCTCATGCACGCCCAGCGTGGCATCAAGCACCAGCACAGCCACTTCCGCCATTTTCAGCGCTTCGATGGAAGCCGAAACGGACATTTTTTCCAACGCCTCATCAATCCGCGCCTTTCGGCGCAGACCGGCTGTATCAACAACCTCGAACTCATCGCCATCATCATAAAGCGTAACAGCAACCGAATCGCGGGTCAGGCCGGGTTCCGGGCCGGTAATCATCCGCTCTTCGCCCAGAAGGGCATTCATCAGAGTCGATTTTCCCGCATTAGGACGGCCAACAATGGCAAGACGCATAGGGCCTTTGGGGCGAGCTTCAAGAACCTCCTCACCCTCTGGCACATCCACTCCCTCAGCAGAAAACCCATCTTCCGGAAGCTCTTCTTCTTCCGGTTCCGGTTCGGGAGGCAAATGCTCCACAATTTCAGACATGAGGTCAGCAAGACCTTCCCCATGCTCGGCAGAAACCGCAACCGGTTCACCCAACCCAAGTGCATAGGCTTCCATGGCAGAAGCAGCACCAGACCGGCCTTCAGCCTTGTTGGCCACCAGCAACACTGGACGGCCCTGACGGCGCACCCATTGGGCAAAATGTTCATCTGCAGGTGTAATGCCCGCACGGGCATCCACACAGAACAGCACCAGAGCCGCATTAACCATTGCGCCTTCTGAAGAAGACCGCATACGGCCAAACAACGTATCAGGCGCAGCTTCTTCCAGCCCGGCGGTATCAATCAGGCGGATATGCCGCCCGCGCACAATGGCAAGGCCTTCCTTACGGTCACGTGTCACGCCAGGGGTATCTGCCACTAGAGCCTGACGCCGCCCGACCAACCGATTAAAAAGAGTGGATTTTCCAACATTGGGGCGGCCTACAATGGCCACAACCGGGAGGTCACCCGAAGGAAGCGGCGCCACTGGCCGCATAGGCCGACGGCGATCAGCCATAAGAGCGTAGCTTTCCGTCGTTCGTTACAATCAACATTTGCTCATCAACAACAATAGGCGGCACGAAAGAAACCGCATCAGAAGAATCAACGGAGATAATACCGCCAGTTACTGGGTTAACCCGCACCACACCATTACCCGGCAGAGTGCTGATGCAGACCAGTTGCCCACCAGCCATAACGGGGCCAATCCACGTTATGATATCTTTGCTCACATCCACACGGCGGAAGCGGCGCAACTGCGTAATCCAGCGCACATGGCCGGAAAGACGATCAATGCAGGTCAACTGCTCGTCCAGAGACACCACAAACAGCCAGTCCCCTACGCACAGAATGCTGTTCTGGCTTGCAACCGCACGTTCCCACAGCCGACGCCCGGTCCGGATATCCACGGCGGCCAGAACCTGCGCCATGCTGACAGCATAGACCGTGCTGTCCACCACTACAGGCAGGCCACGTACACAGGTCAGGTTCAGGGTGCTGGCCTGGCTGTTCACGTTGCCAAGCATTTCACTCCAGACAACCTCACCAGTTTCAGCACGGAAAGCGATAAGATCACCCCCGCCAAAACCGCCAATCACCACCCCGTTGGCATAGGCTGGTGCCGGCAGCCCAAACACCGTTGTGTCTGCCTGCGTGGCCCCATAGGACCAGAGCTGACGGCCCGTTGCGGCATCCAGCGCAAAAAAGCGTTCATCAATCGTGCCAAAGAAGACACGGCCATCAACAACCGTGGGAGCAGAACGGCCGGGGGTGCCGATATCTGAACGCCACTTTACTTTCCCTGTTGTCGCATCCACCGCCAGCGCTTCTGAAATAGCACTGACAATATAGACAGTGTCTCCATCCACAGCCACGCCACCGCCCAGATTGCTAGACCGCATCTTTTTCGGCTTGGGGTCAATGGTCCACAGATGAGACATGCGCGGCCACGAGAACGCACGCACAACGCCCTGCGCATCCATAATGAACAGACGGCCATTTAGAATAACCGGCGAAGACTGGATCAGCCCCCGGCCAAAACCACCCAGAGCCGCCCAGGCCAGCATATCAGGCTCGGAAATACCGGCACCAATGGATTTGGACCACCGCTCACGCAGGCCCGCCCATTTATAGTTGCTGCCCACATGAGACCCAACCCGGCCCACCAGCGGCCAGTCAGAAACCGTAATCGGCTCTGGCAGCGTAATGGGGGTGTGGTCTTCCTTATCCACTTCCAACCCGGAACCTGAGGACAGTACATCTGTCCTGTGCCCGGCCAGAATTGGCTTTTCATCCTCATCAAACAGGCTGCATCCGGCCAGAGCAGGCGCAAGAGCCGCTCCCGCCAGAAGTTTCCGGCGCCCCAGCGGAGCCCGCACTATGTTAGAAGAGCGCGTCTTGGTCATGAAGTGCCTCACCCTGCCGAAGGATCCAGTGCCTGGGTCATTGCCTGCGCCCGGCTTCTTACGCCAGAGGGCACATCATCCGCCGCAGCCAGTTCTGCAAATTTCTTACGGGCATCATCCATATGCCCTTCTCGCACATCCAGCGTAGCAAGCGCTTCCGTTGCCAGCCCATGCCATGCCTTATCCTTACCCGTCAGCAGGGAAAGGCGGGAACGTAGGCTTGGAATGTCTCCCGCATCAATCTGTTTCTGGCACCACAGTAACATGGCAAGCTGGCGCAAAAGCGGATCTGCCTTCTGGTCAGTCTGCACGGCATCCCATGCCGCCAGCGCCGCTTTTATATCACCATGAGCCGCCTGCACCGCGCCTTCTTGCAAACGTGCCAAGCTTGCAAGGCCACCGGGGCTTTTCGCTGCAAGCTGCTGAAGGGAGGCAAGGCCTATCTTGGCGGTTTCACCTAAGGGGGTGAGATTTGCGGAGGCAGGAGGGAGATGATCCGTCTGCCGCAGGGCGGTCAGATAAGCCCCTGTCGCAGCAAGAGAGGCGGATTTCTGGCTTGAAAGATGCCAGGACCATGCGCCTGCACCCGCCAGAACTACCACCAGCACCCCAAGCCCCAGCCCCGCGTAACGACGGGCGGCCTGCCGCAGGCGCTCTGCCTTCAGTTCGTCATCAACTTCCTTGAAAACATCTTCTGCCACGTCTGGCCCGTTCCCGTTCTGGCTAACTCAATAAGTGCGTAACGGGCATATCTGCCCTACCTGCGCGCATCATACAAGGCACCAGCCCGGAAAGACAGTCCCTAACAGCCGTGCATCCCGTGCGTTTTTCTGCTTCTGCTGGCCGGGCATTCTCCCGGCCAGAGAGCCCTACGCAGGCTTTACTTCAGTGAGACCCCCCACCGAATTTGCTGCTGCCAGCCTTAAGGGCGGCTGTCATACGGCTGAAATTGGTGGCAATGCGCTTCTGTACCGCGGCACTTCCTTCATGAATATGCGCAATTTTTTCACGCGCTTCATTGCTGATGGCCGTTTCTTCCTTGTTGGCGGTCCGCGCGACACAACCGTTATAAGCGCGGGCGGCTTTCTCGTATGTCGTGGCTTTGTCAACACTCGCGTTATAATGTTCGACAGAAGACACATCCATGGAAGGCATGGTGGGTTCCGCACCGCAGGCGGATGCCGTCCAAGCAGTGGTGGCGGCCTGAGCCTGACCTGATACAACCGGCAGAGCAGCCATAAGGGCCGCGCCACATACCAGAAAAAAACCTTTCCTCATTCTTTTTATTCCCTGTGATAAGCAACCACTCCTGCCTGACACACCACAAAGGTAAAAATCAGGCGGCCGCTGCAACGCCGGGTTCATGGCACACATGGCATAAATGTCCATACCGCTCCTGATGCATGAGCGCTTCTCTCTGCTTATCCCCCGCCTTGGAAAAAACAAAAGGGCGGTATAACAGTGGCCTAATGCGTATTCTCTTCATCACGGCCACACGCCTGGGCGATGCCGTGCTCTCCACAGGCCTGCTGGCACATCTGATACGCACCATCCCGGATGCCCGCTTTACCATTGCCTGCGGCCCCGTTGCTGCCGGGCTGTTTGAGAATCTGCCGGGACTCGATGCTGTATTGGTAATGGACAAGCGCAAATATGATCTGCACTGGCTGGATTTATGGAAAGCCTGTGTGGGGCAGAAATGGGATCTGACGATAGATCTGCGCGGTTCAGCCACCACACTGTTCCTGCGCTCGCGCAAGCGGTTGATCATGCGCGGCGGACGGCGGCCAGGTTTGCGCCTTACCCATCTAGCCAAACTGCTGAACCTTACCCCGCCCCCGTTGCCCACCGTCTGGCTCAGCAAGGCGGATCACGCTATTGCTGCCACAACCTTGCCGGCACAGGGTCCCCTGATTGCTCTTGGCCCAACTGCCAACTGGACCGGCAAAATCTGGCCGACTGAGCGTTATCTGCCGTTATGGGAAGCTCTTTCTGCCGCCATACCCAATGCCCAGCCTGTCATCTTTTATGGTCCTGGCCCACAGGAGCAGGCGCTGGCTGCCCCGGTTCTGAACGCACTGCCAAATGCTGTTGATGCAAGGGGCCATTTTTCCCTGCCGCAGGTTGCCGCCATGCTGGCCCGTTGCCGCCTGTATATCGGTAACGATTCCGGGCTGATGCATCTGGCGGCTGCCGCAGGTACCCCCACACTGGGTCTATTTGGCCCCTCTCGCGCATCAGAATATGCGCCGTCAGGCAAACAGACGGCATGGGTAGTTGCTCCCGGCCCAGAAGGTGAGGCCCCTATTGCGGGCCTGAGCGTTGCCACCGTCGCCCGAGCTGCTGCACGCCTGCTGGCAGAAACACACTCATGAGCCCCACAATGCCCCCCATTTCTGCCCATGCCCCCTCCCCCAATACGCAACCGCTCCGGGTAGCGCATGTTATGGCGGGCGCGGCAACAGGCGGAGCAGAGCTGTTTTTTGAACGGCTTTGCATAGCGCAGGCGGCCTCCGGCCTCTCGGTGCTTCCCATTATCCGACGGGAAGGCGCCCGCGCACAGCGGATGCGGGCCGGAGGCATTGCCCCAACGGAACTCCGCTTTGGCGGTTTGGCTGATCTAACCACGCGCTTGCGGCTAAAACAGGCGCTCACATCCTTTGCACCACGTGTGACAGTGGCGTGGATGAATCGCGCGGCCCGTTTCACGCCACAAGGCAACTGGATTCTGGCGGGGCGGCTCGGCGGGTTTTATGATCTTTCTTATTATCGCCGATGCGACCATCTGATTGGCAACACCCGTGGGTTAGTCCGTTGGATGAAAGAACAGGGCTGGCCCGAAAACCGCGTGCACTATCTACCCAATTTCGCCACGGACCTTGCCACCACTGCTCCCGTCCGTCCGGATGGCGTGCCGCCTGATGCGCCCTTTATTCTGGCGCTGGGCCGCCTGCACAAGAACAAGGCGTTTGATGTGCTGATCCGCGCCATGCGCCATCTGCCCGGCCAATGGCTGGTTATCTGCGGAGAAGGCCCAGAACGTGAAGCTCTTGAAACGCTCGCCAGACAGGAAGGCGTGGCCGACCGTGTGCTGATGCCGGGGTGGTCCACACAACCGGGCAGGCTGATCCGTGCGTGCTCCGTGCTGGTCTGCCCCTCACGCCATGAACCGTTGGGCAACGTTGTGATTGAAGGTTTTTCCGCCACAAAACCCGTCGTCGCGGCAGCCTCTCAAGGGCCAACGGAACTGATCCGTTCTGGAGCAAACGGCCTGCTGGCTCCTGTTGAGGATGCGCAGGCTCTTGCCCGCCAGCTTGGCGCGGCGCTGGAAGATCCTGCCCTTGCCCACAAGCTGGCCCTTGCAGGGCGCGCGGATTATGACCAGATCTTCGCCACTGGCCCGGTTCTAACCGCCTGGCAGCAGTTTCTCTCCTCAGTGGAGGCCCCCTGATGTGCGGCATTGGCGGACTGGTCTATACCCGCGGCACATCCCCAAAGCCGCAGGATGTGCTGGACCGCATGGCCGCAGCCCTGAAGCATCGCGGGCCAGACGGTGCGCATTTTGCCCGCCTGCCGCATGCTGATCTGGTTCATACCCGCCTGTCCATTATTGATCTGGCAGGAGGAGATCAGCCACTTTCCGCAGGCACTGGCACCCTTATTGCCAATGGCGAGATTTATAATGACCCCCAGATCCGCCAGCAGATCGGGCAAAGCCATTTCAAAACCGGCAGTGACTGTGAATCCCCCCTCCTGTTATGGGAACGCAACGGCACGGACTACGCCCGTGGCCTGCGAGGGATGTACGCCATTGCACTGTATGACAGCGCACAGGAAGAACTCCTGCTTAGCCGTGATCCGTTTGGCATAAAGCCACTCTATGTCACGGAATTTGAAGGTGGCCTGGCATTTGCATCAGAACCTGGCGTTCTGCTGGCCGCAGGGCTTGCTCCCCGCACAATGCGCCCCTCCGCACGGGATGAACTGCTGCAACTTCAGTTCACTACCGGACGGGAAACCATTTTCAGCACCATTCACCGCGTTATGCCCGGAGAAACAGTGCGCGTGGTGCAAGGCCGCATTCTGGACCGGCAACACCGTTCGCCCCTGCCCGACCTAGTGCCCAATCAGCCTCCGCTGACAGAGGAAGATGCACTTCACCAGCTTGATGCCGCGCTGATGAACAGCGTGCAGGCGCATGAACGGTCTGATGTGCCGTTTGGCCTGTTCCTATCCGGTGGCATAGACAGCGCCAGCCTTCTTACAGCCATGGCGCGGCTCCCCCGCCCAGAAAAACTCCGCACATGGACGGCAGTTTTTGAAGCCCGCAATGCGGCAGATGAAGCGGATGCCGCAGCCGACCTAGCCCGTGGCGTGCAGGCGGAGCATGAAACCGTGCGGATTACAGCCTCCATGGTCTGGCAACATCTGCCCGCCATTGTTGCCTGCATGGATGACCCAGCCGCCGATTACGCCATTATCCCCACATGGTTTCTGGCCCAAAAGGCAGCGCAGGATGTGCGGGTTATCCTCTCCGGTGAAGGCGGGGATGAACTGTTCTGTGGCTATGGCCGGTATCGGTCCGCCATCCGCCCGTGGTGGCGCGGGGGGCGCCGCATATGGCGGCGCGGCATGTTTGATGGCCTGAATGTGCTGCGCACCCACCCCGCTGACTGGCGGGATGGCATTATGGCGGCGGAGGTCAACGCCGCCAGTGAGCCATCACGTCTTGCTGCGGCGCAGGCAGTTGATTGTGCGGAATGGCTGCCGAACGACCTCCTCCTCAAGCTGGACCGTTGCCTTATGGCGCACGGGCTGGAAGGCCGCACGCCCCTTCTGGACCCGGTGGTGGCGGATGTTGCGTGGCGACTGCCAGACACATTGCGGGTGCGCGGAGACAAGGGCAAATGGCTTCTGCGCCGCTGGCTTGAACAGCATTGTCCGGCAGCAAAACCGTTTGCCCCCAAACAGGGCTTCACCGTGCCCATCGGGGCCTGGATTGCGGAACAAGGTGAACGCCTTGGCACTCTGGTAGCGCAGCAGGACTGTATTCAGGAAATTGCCCGGCCAGAACGTGTACGTGCCCTGTTTCAAGCCGCCGGCGGCCGGAAAACCGGCCATGCCGCATGGACGCTGTTGTTCTATGCCCTGTGGCACCGCACACACATACGTGGCCTTGCCCCCACCGGGGATGTATTTGAAACGTTAAGCCAGTAACCTCATTTCAAGAAGACCATCATGCTTTTGGGAGAAGACGCCATGCCATCCGTCACGCATGTTGCCCTGCTTGAAAACAGAACCGTTCTGAAGCTGTCTGGCGCAGACCGGGTCAAGTTTTTGCAGGGACTGGTTACAGCCGATATTGCCGCCTTAACACCGGGGAGCGCCGCATGGTCTGCCTGCCTGACTCCGCAGGGCCGCTGGCACGCGGATTTTTTTGTGCTGGCAGACCCGGACGACACCTGCCTGCTGCTGGAGTGCGCAACCGAACAGGCTGAAAGCCTACGCAGCCAGTTATTGCGTTTCCGCCTGAGGTCTGATGTGCAACTGGAACCCACTGGTATGCGTGTGCTGGCCGCATGGGGCGAACGCCCGGAAGCCGCCCTGCTGGAAAACGCCATTACCTTTGCGGACCCCCGTGTGGAAGCCGCAGGCTGGCGTTTGCTGGATGCTCCCCCCGAAACCACACTGACAGCCACAGAGCAGGACTATAATCTGCACAGGCTGGTGCTGGGGCTGCCCGATGGTGTGCAAGACTGTGAAGTTGGCCGCACGCTAGTGGCAGAAGCCAATATGGATCTTCTCGGCGGGGTTTCCTGGACGAAGGGATGCTATATGGGCCAGGAAGTTACGGCGCGCATGCATTACCGCACCTTGGTCAAAAAGCGGCTGGTGCCTATTGCCAGCACGGCTCCACTCCCTGCACCGGGTACGCCTGTTCTGGCCGATGGGGTGGAAGTAGGCACGCTGCGGTCCTCACAGGATCATATCGGGCTCGCGCTCCTGAAAACAGCAGCACTTGAAAAGACATTGCTGTGTGATGGTCATAAGCTGGTCCCTCGCCCTCCGGCGTGGCTGGCGGCTGCGCTGGATGCCGCCAATTCCTCCTCCAACCCAGAAACTCCCGAGCCTTCATGACCTACACTCCTCCTGCCTCCGTAGCACTTGAAACCATGCTGGATGCCGTCTCGTTTGACGCCTCCGGCCTGATTGCCGCCATTGCCCAGCAGCACGACACGGGCGAGGTGCTGATGATTGCATGGATGACGCGTGAAGCCCTGCAGGAAACCCTGCAAACAGGCCGCGTCTGTTATTACTCCCGCAGCCGCAAGAAGCTCTGGCGCAAAGGCGAAACATCCGGGCAGGTGCAGCATCTGCATGAAGCCCGTCTGGATTGCGATGCAGACGCCGTGCTGCTGCTGGTCAACCAGATTGGCGTAGCCTGTCACACAGGGCGAAGAAGCTGCTTTTATCGTGCATTTGAGCAGGATGGACTGGTAGAACTGACAAAACCGGAAATTGATCCCAACCAACTTTATGGGCACACGCATTCCTGATGCGGGAGCCTGAACACCTCATCTCTGCACCGTTATAATTAAAGGATGTGCCCCATGCCCTCAGCCACACAGTCCCCTCCCACAGGACGGCCCGAGGGCAACACGACCATCCGGTCCGGACACATTACTGAACATACGTTCCGCGCCATCAGCGCATGGCCTGTTCTGGCAACGTGTCTGGCATTGGGTATTGCCGGAGCGTGGCTGTTCTATCTTGTGGGCCAGCACATTGTGCCCTCACCCGGCCTCCCCATTATCGGCATTGCCTGCTTTCTACTGGCTTTTTTCCTACTCAAGGGCCTGATCATTCTTCAACCGAATGAAGCTGCAGTCTGCCTGTTGTTTGGCCGCTACAAGGGCACGCTCACGCAGGCCGGTTTCTGTTGGCTTAATCCACTTTATACACGCCAGAAACTCTCGCTGCGGCTCAAGACCCAGGAAACCGGCCCCCTGAAAGTGAATGATGCCGTAGGGAATCCGGTAGAGATTGGTGCTGTTATCATCTGGCGTGTATCAGAAGCAGCGCGCGCTACGCTGGAAGTGGATAATTACGGCCTTTACGTCTCCGCCCAGAGCGAAACAGCCCTCCGCCTGCTTGCCAGCCGCCACCCCTATGACCCCACCGAACAACAGGATGCGCTACCGACGAGGGACACTGGCACTGGCACTGGCACTGGCACTGGCACTGGCACTGGCACTGGCACACCGGCTTTTACTGAAGCGCTTTCATCAATAACCCTGCGTGATGGAAGCGATGTTCTGGCCAGTATTCTCCTGCAGGAATTGCAACTCCGCATGGCAGCCGTTGGGATAGATGTTGTGGAGGCGCGCATTTCTCACTTGGCCTATGCACCGGAAATTGCAGGCGCAATGCTGCGCAAACAGGCCGCCAACGCCGTTATAGCCGCTCGCCGCGTCATCACCCAGGGTGCTGTCTCCATTATTGACGATGCACTGGCAGACCTTGAAGCCCGCATGGATCATCAACTCGCCCCCCAACAACGCGCCGCCATGATCTCCAACCTCCTGATTGTCCTGATAGGAGACCGCGAAGCTACCCCTGTTGTGAATACAGGTTTGTAAAAGGATTTTTTTGATGATGTTATTTTATTACAAACAATTTTTACTAATTAAAATCTAGAATACGAGACTGCAGGATGCAGGATGCAGGATGCAGGATGCAGGATGCAGGATGCAGGATGCAGGATGCAGGATGCAGGAACGCTTTAAGAAATATCCCCCGCTCACCACAATGAGAAATTATGCATTTTTATTCACTATTTTTGTAAAAATACGTGATGCGCATTTTGATGAGGGTGTTTCTACAAATCTATATGAAAGATAACTTAAAAATGACACAACTGGCATCAAAACACATATAAAAAACAATGTAATATTAATCGC
Source organism: Acetobacter tropicalis (assembly GCF_001580915.1). Lineage (GTDB taxonomy): Bacteria > Pseudomonadota > Alphaproteobacteria > Acetobacterales > Acetobacteraceae > Acetobacter > Acetobacter tropicalis. Next base: position 19,767 of record NZ_LHZQ01000205.1, read on the forward strand.
AGGATTTCCAATAAAACTTGAAAACATTTTTATAACCACATAATGCCAAATATACATGGAAAATGATATTTTTCCCAAAAAAGAAAATATTACATTACCAAAAAGCACATTAGAAACTTTCGAGTTAGCAGCTGAAACAATAAGAAATGGCACCATGAAATATAAATATGGCTGCTTTACATATAAATCTTTGTATTCCATTGGCATGCAATCATAACCCGTTATTTTACCACCAAAATATGGAGAAAAAGGTAAAATAAGAAATAAAGCAACAAGAAAAATTAAGTTTTTCTTACCTCCTCTTTCATTTCTATTTTCATCAAAAAAGATATAAGAGAAAGACCCAAACAGAAAATATTGGAATGTAAATCCTATCCTGGTAAAATTAAAAGGCCAATATGTATAAAAATTAGTTGATCTAACAAATAAAAAAAGAAATAAACACACCATTAGAAATTTCATATTCCCAAATTTTTTAAAATACCACAAAATAGGGAATATTAAATAAAATACTATTTCAGGACCAATACTCCAAAAAACAACATCCCCCTTTATCAAAATAAAATTTAATAAAACTTCTTTAATAGATACTAATTCATTAAAGGCCAAAAAAAACTACTATCCACACCTAATGCGATGAATATTTTCTGATAAATATATAAAATTAGCAAAGAGATATAAAATAAGGGAATGACCCGTGAAAATCTTTTTACAAAAAATATTTTGATGTTTTTAACATTGAATTCCAAATTTCTTGTTACATGCATCATAAGAAAACCAGACAGCGCAAAAAATATTATAACCCCTAATGCGCCCGTCTGCTGCCCATACCGCCCTTTCACGCCTGCCTGTATCATATAATGAGCCATTATAACCAACAGGCATGCAATCCCACGTATACCATCAAGAGCTTTTAAATGATATTTGGCTAACATATAAAAAATAATTCCTTGTCTTTATATTTACTTATCAAGCAGATCATATTCTTAAATCCGTTTTCCTACTAGATTCTATTATAAACCCATCATCATTATCCTTTATAAAGTGAAATTTATTGCATTTTCAAAGTATTTATATAATTTATATTCCAATTACTTTCCATTCGATATTTCGATAAACTAAGATCATATTTTACTCACCCCCGTCGTTCCGCCATTAGGGTCAGCACAGCCTCGGCAGCAGCATCCGCAGGCAATTTTCCTCCTGGCCCCTGCAAACCATTCAGAACCGTTTTGAAAGCCTCTTTCTGACTGTTTGCCATGTCAGGGTTTTCAAAAAGGGCCTTTACCGCGTTAGCCAGAACGGAAGGCGTGCATTGCTCCTGCAAAAGCTCCGGCACCACTGCTCGCCCGGCCAGTAGATTGACCATGGCCACATACGGCACCCGGATAAGCCGCCGCGCCATAAAGGCCGTAATGGGATTGACCCTATACGTGACCGCCATCGGCACGCCTGCCAACGCCAGTTCAAGGGTGGATGTGCCTGATTTGGTCAACGCAGCCCCTGCTGCCGCAAACGCATCATGCTTGTCTTGAACATCCGTCACAATTACCGGCCTTACAGGCCAGTTTGCCGTTTCACGCTCAACGGTGGCAGCCACCACGGGAGAGACAGGAATAACCGGCACCAGATCGGGCATATCCTTACGGAGCAGAGCCAGCATCTTGCCAAAAGCCGGCAACAGCCGCGGGGCTTCAGACCGTCGGCTGCCCGGCATCAACACCAGCACGCGCGCCGTGGGCTCCAGCTTGTGCCGTTGGTGAAAGCGGGCACCATCTCCATCCTGCGCGCCAGACTGAAGAACGGGGTGCCCCACAAAACGGGTCAACAGTCCATGCCGACTGAAAAACGCTTCTTCAAAGGGAAGCAGGCACAGCAGTTCATCCCACAGGCCAGGGAACTCTTTGACGCGTTTTTGCCGCCATGCCCAAACCTGCGGAGCCACGTAATGAACCCGCAAAATCCCTTTATCGGTAATACGCCTAAGCAACCGCAACGCAAAACCGGGGCTATCAATGGTGATTACCAGATCAGGCTTTCGGGCAGCAATATCATCTACAGCCTCGTTCAGCCGAGCGGAAAGTGCGCGAAGCCGGGGCAGTATTTCCACCAGCCCCATGACAGCCAGATCACGCATGGGAAACAGGCTACGCAGCCCCTGCTCCTCCATCCGCACCCCGCCCACACCCACAAACCGCACAGCGGGATTACGTGTGCGCAGAGCCTGCATCAGGCGTGCGCCCAATACATCACCACTGGCCTCGCCTGCCAGAATCCAGATCAGGGGAGAAGAAGATTGGTCTGCCATACCTTCAGCCATAAAGTGCTGTCCGGCATGGCACAATGGGGTCAGGCAATGACCGCCCGTTCCATACCCGGTACCCCCGTGCGCAGGGCCGAAACCACATACGCCTCAAATCCTGCCGGATTCTGGGAGAAACGCTGTAAATCTGCCTGCTTCAATGTCATGCGCACACGCCCACCTTCCAGAAGCAGACCATAGGTGCAGGATGTTAGTAAGATTGTGGGCTCATGCAGGGTTGTAATCAGCAAATAGTCTGACTGCGCCATGTCCCGTAAAACCTGCTTCAGATCAAACAGCGAGACAGGGTCCAGCCAGTTGAAAGGCTCATCCAGCAGCACAATGCGTTGCCCGCCCACAAACGCGCAATACAGCGCCAGCCTCTGTTTCATGCCTGCGGAATAATGTGCCACGGGCCGCGCCCAGAACCGTTCGAGCCCTAAGGCCTCCCGCAATGCCGCAAGAGCCTGTGTCTGATCTGCCTCTGCCGTCTGCGCCGCCACCAGATCAGAAACCATACGGCCCGTTAGATCAGACGGGAGGCACGCTGCGTCTGGCATGAATCCAATCCGCTGCGCCAGCGCGCTACGGGATGCCTCATGCGCTTCTCCGTCGAGGAGAATACTGCCCGATAGCAAGGAAAGGCGGCCACCAAGTGTCTTCAACAAAGTCGTTTTACCAGACCCATTGGCCCCAATAATACCGACCCAGCCCGGTCCTGCCATTTCAAGCTGCTCAATCTGCACCAGCGCCTGGCCACCAGCCCCGCAGATCACATCATGCAGCACTACTGTTAGCGAAGGAGGAAATGCAGTCATGAAAGGGCCATCCATAAACGCTGCTGATTCCGCCGCCAGAGATAAGCAAGTCGGAAAAACGCCACCAAAACCAGCAGACCAGAGGAAATAGTCACACACAAGACAGCTAAGGCACCAGAAAACCCAAGGGCCATTTCTGCTCGGTTTTTTTGGAAAAACACGATAATGAAGGGTCACAAAAACGGAAAAGAACAGCGCAAGACCAGATAGAACAAGCCATGCCTGCACGGCCACCAGAAGGCAGGCCGGAAACAGAATAACCGGGAGAAGCGCAGCGCCACTTACTACAGCCAGCCGCTTCACCATGGCTTTGACAACCGTGGCCATTGGTTCACCCATCATGGTACCAAATGCAGCCCGCTCCCCACTCTGTGCCGGAAGAACAACAAACGGAATGACCCCGTATCCGATGAAGAACACTAACCAAAGGGAATGAGTAAAATACCACTGCCCCGTTATCCCCAATCCCACCGCGATGAAGGCAGTAACGCCACACATCCATGGCAAAGAAGTCCATTTAGGCAGGCCCTGTACCCTAAACTGCCTATTAGGCTGAGAAGATTTATCCTCAGAAGGAAGAACTCTGCCCGTTTTCTGAGCGAAAAACTGTGGTTCCAGCGCAAGAAAAAATCCCAGACCGAAAAACCATACCCCAAGGCATCCCGATGCCACAGGTGCCGTTATGGAAACATGCCATAAACAAGCAGCCGTGCTCACAAATGCAAATGCCCCTATATTTGCCACGATACGATAGGCCATCCGCTGCCGCACATTCAGTATGGCAACGGTGACAACAGAATGCCCCTCCAAGCGTCGTACTCGGGAGGTGATCATCATATTCGCCACCACGTTTGTGGCAGCACACACAGCCAACACCACTTCAGCAGGAATGAAATGACGGGGTTGGCTGGCAGACCAAGCTACCACGCCCAAACTGCTTACAACCAGAAGCACAATGAGAAACAGGATGTCTCTCTTGCGGCTTATCATGTCCCTGATGATGGCAGACACTAAAACCCACTCATAATAAACAAGAAAGAAGGGTGTCATTCTGAAATCCGGCCTGACCTCTGCATCCTGAGACAGTGAATGAGCACTGTTCATTCACTTTATTCCATGGAAACACCAAAATGGCCATTCAGTGCTTTCCCTTACATTTCGTGCTGTTCCAAGATAAACAGAGCCTCCTTTTACGCCCATGACCTTAACGGCTCCATTTCCTGAGAAAGGACTCTCGTGACTGTTAGCCAATACCTGAAAGAGTGGACGGAAGATCCCGTCAGAAACGTGCTTGCGGGCATGGTGGGCACCTTCGCACTTATTCCGGAAGTCATTGCGTTTTCCTATGCTGCCGGTGTAGCGCCTGAAGTTGGGCTGTATGCTTCTTTTGTTATCAGCGTCGCCATCGCCATTACGGGTGGTAGACCAGGCATGATTTCAGGCGCGGCGGGTTCTGTTGCTCTGGTGGCGGCAGATTTGGTGCACGGCCATGGTTTTCAATATCTGCTGCTGGCCACGTTACTGGCTGGGGCTATACAGGTCCTGTTCGGCCTGTTCAAACTTCAGAACATGATGCGTTTTGTCTCGCGTGAAGTGGCAACCGGCTTTGTCAACGCGCTGGCCATCCTGATTTTTTCGGCCCAGATTCCGCAAATGATCCATGTAAGCTGGCAAACTTATGCACTGATCGCTCTGGGGCTTGGCATTGTTTATTTGCTGCCGCGCCTTACAACACGCATCCCCTCCCCGCTCATCTGCATTGTGGTGCTAACCGGTCTGACCATGGCGTACCCCATGCCCGTGCATGTGGTGGCTGATCTGGGCCCGCTGCCAACAGGGCTGCCTTCCTTCACCATGCCGCATGTTCCGCTCACGCTGGAAACAGTCAAAATTGTGCTGCCCTACGCATTCGCCATGGCCATGGTGGGTGTGCTGGAATCTCTCATGACAGCAGGCGTAGTTGATGAAATGACCGACACGCACAGCAATAAACGCATGGAATGCACCGGGCTTGGTCTTTCCAATATTCTGGTTGGTCTGTTCGGCGGCATGGCTGGATGTGGCATGATCGGGCAGACGGTGGGCAACCTACGCTACGGGGGACGGGGACGGCTTTCCACCTTTACCGCAGGGGCTTTTCTTCTTCTGTTGCTTGTCGTGCTCCATAATTTTGTGGCTCAGGTGCCCGTTGCAGCGCTGGTTGCCATTATGATCATGGTATCTGTCAGCACATTTTCCTGGTCTTCCCTGCATGATCTTATCCGCCACCCGCGGCTGTCTTCCACAGTTATGCTGGCAACGGTCATAGTGGTGGTATTGACGCATGACCTTGCAGCCGGCGTCGCTTGCGGCGTTCTGCTAAGCGGCCTGTTTTTTTCCTTTCAGGTCATGCAGCTTTTGCAGATTAATGCCAGCCTGAGCCCGGACGGAGGGACGCGAACCTATCATGTTCACGGACAACTCTTTTTTGCATCCACAACCATTCTGACAGATGCCATTGATTTTCAGGATGCTTCCCCGCATGTGATCCTGGATTTAGGCGCTGCCCGCCTATGGGACATCAGCGCCGCAGATGCTCTGGAAAAACTGGTCTCGCGTCTACAGGCTCGCGGAAAAACTGTGCAGATTATCCATGCGGATGAACGCGCAGCCCGCTTACTAAAGGCGCTGGGGCATGAGACGTTGCTGGCTGATACGCAGGCCGCGTAAAAAACAGCCTACATACCTCTCTTATGCAAAAAAGCCGGACCATGTTTCCCGCGTGGTCCGGCTTTTCTTATTGTTCTTGATCTTCTCAGTCCATTTTTGCACCTCTTTCAGGCGCAGATGTTTCTGGGGCTATGGCAGGCGGCTCTCCATCCTGCCGAGGTGTCATACGGTTCCAGACATCCAATGCGGCAATCTTATAAGCTTCGGCAAATGTTGGGTAATTGAAGGTGGCTTCAATAAAATATTCAAAACTGCCACCAAAGTTCAGAACAGCTTGGCCGATATGGATCAGTTCTGTTGCTGCCTCTCCTACAATATGCACACCAAGAAGCCGATGAGTTTCAAGACAGACAATAATTTTCAGAAACCCTGCCGTTTCTCCCATGATCTGGCCGCGCGATGTTTCACGAAAACGCGCTATACCGGTTTCATAAGCGATCTTCTTTTTCTGAACTTCTTCTTCTGCCAAACCAACCGTGGAAATTTCTGGCACTGAATAAATACCATACGGGAAAAACGTTGGTGCTGGCGGCACAGCGTATCCACAGGCATGACAGGCCGCTATCCGCCCTTGCTCCATGGAAGTGGATGCCAGGGCCGGGAAGCCAATCACGTCTCCTGTTGCATAAATATGTGGCACTTCGGTCTGAAAGGAGTGGGCATCCACTTTCAAACGTCCTCGCCCGTCCGCGCTCAAACCCGCGGCAGCCAGATTAAGGTCAGCCGTCGCCCCTTGGCGTCCACCGGTATAAAGAAGCAGTTCCCCGCGCACGCGCCGCCCACCTTCAAGCAGAGCTACAGGCTGCTCGTCCTCAATCACGATTGATTCCAGAGCACATCCGAGACGAAAATTCACACCCCTGTCTCGCAACTGCTGCACAAAATCCTGAACAATTTCCCGGTCTATAAAATCCAGAATGTGGTCACGCTGATCCACAATGGTAACGCGCACATCAAGAGCGCTGAAAATGGTGGCATATTCAATTCCGATCACGCCACCCCCAATCACAACAAGAGAGCGCGGAATGTGCTCCAGACAGACCATGCCATCGCTATCAATGACATATTTTCCATCAAACGGAATATGGTCAGGCCGATGCGGAACTGAGCCTACAGCAATCACCACAGCCCTGCCGCTCACACGCCGAGGTGCTACCCCGTCTCCTGTAATCTCAACTGTATGCGGATCAACAAAACGGGCTGCACCGTACGCCACCTCAATTCCATTGCGTGAAAACTGATGCTCCAGAACATCAATTTTATCAGAAAGTGTTTTACCCATACGCCTGCCCAGATCATGCGCATTGATATGTTGCTTGACGCGATAGCTGAAGCCGTAAATGCCACGCTCCCGCCAGCCGGTCAGATTAAGCACCGTTTCCCGCAAGGTTTTGGAGGGAATAGTGCCAGTATGAACAGAAACACCCCCTATTCTGCCCTCCCGCTCTATTACCAATACGGATTTCCCGAACTTGGAGGCCTGCACTGCTGCCCGCCGCCCTGATGGACCGCTGCCAATAACTATCAGGTCATACGCCTTGTTCATGACGGCCCCTCACGAGTTAACTCTCTCTGAACAAGGACGTTCATGCAGGGAGGCGGTTGCCTTGTAGGGTGACGATCAGGGTATCTCGCGGACTAATTGAAGCTGTGGATACCGGAAAAGCCATTTTTTCTTTCTCACCCGTTCGTCAAAAACCGGCTTCTTTGTGCCTTGAAAAGGGGGGCCGGGCCTCAACGTCAACTGAAAAAGATCCGTCAGCCCAAACGGCGCATTCACCTCTATGTGTCCATCATTATTCAGGCGTACAGCAATCGCTGTTGCTGTTTCCGGCCAATGGCGCATGGCATGCGCCACATTTGTATAAGGGGCATCATGATTGCGGATATGCATCCGTGCCTGATTTTTTACCGACCACCGTCTCTCAGGTGCCTGCTTCCGCAAGGCCCGTTCTATCAAGCCGTCCGTTGCCACCTGTGTTTGCCCGGCATCAAACCACACAACATCACTATCGCCCCAAGGGGGCATCATAGAAAGACCATGCAGGGAATCCCACACGGCATCACGGACAAAACCGGCGGCCACCCAACAGTCTGGTAAGGTGAGAGCCTTTACCAGATGCAAACACTTCATCCTGACAGGATCATTCTGAAGAATAGCTATCAGGTTCTCTTTATACTGTGGGTTCAAGAATTTATTTTCTAGATAAAGTATTTTCTTTTCTCATACTTTTCTACGCGCAGATCGGGGCACCATCCGCAACGCCAGAACACAGATAGCAATAACAGTATAAATAAACGGCTCTACATGCCAGGTTTTAAACGCGATGCTATAATGAATACAGGCAAAAATCATGGCCAGATAAGCCAACTTATGCAGGGGGGACCATTTTCGGCCCAATGCCCGGATAGCACGCCGCGTAGAGGTGGACGCCAATGCAGCCAAGATCAGAAAAGTCAGCACACCAAAGGTCAAAAATGGACGGGAGCTGAAGTCCTGCCACAGGATATGCGTATCAAGATGCCGTGCGACAACAACATAAAAAAAGACATGCAACGCTGCATAGGTAAACGCCAGCAACCCCAAAGGCCGCCGATACAGCATGATATCCACGCCTACAAAACGCTTGAGCGGTGTGACAGCCAGAGAGACCAACAAAAAACGAAACGCATATCGCCCGAAATCATGCAGGCACGCCGAAGTGGGATTAGGCCCCAGTGTTCCCGCCATGCCCTGCGCAATATCCATAGCCGCCGGAAGCAGAAAAAACAGATACAGCAAAACCTGCCGCGTGACAGGCGAAAAACGGGAACGCCTGCGGCGCGGGGACGGTATAGAAGACATGCGGCTTAAAAATCCTTCCGTAAGTCCATTCCCTGATACAGGCCCGCCACCTGCTCAGCATAACCATTGAAAAGCTGCGTTGGTTTTCTGGCCGTATGGAACAGGCTGCCCTCGCCGATAATCTGTTCGCTCGCCTGGCTCCAGCGGGGATGATCCACCGCAGGATTCACGTTGGCATAAAATCCATATTCTTCCGGCGCCATTAGGTTCCAGCTTGTAGGGGGTTGTCTGTCCGTTACGGTAATGCGTGTAATGGATTTAATTCCTTTAAATCCGTACTTCCACGGCACCACCAACCGAATGGGAGCGCCATTCTGAGTGGGTAGCGCTTCGCCATAGACCCCTGTTGCCAACAATGTGAGAGGATGCATAGCCTCATCCAGCCGCAATCCCTCTACATAAGGCCATTTCAGCGCAAACAGGCCTCTTCGCTGACCCGGCATTTCAGAAGGACGCAGGACAGAAGTAAACGCCACATATCGTGCACCCATTTTTGGTGCCGCAGCTTTCAATAACGCGGCCAGAGAAAAGCCATTCCACGGAATAACCATGGACCATGCTTCAACACACCGCATGCGATAGAGACGTTCCTCCTGCCCAAACTGTTTGAGCAGATCTTCAAGAGCCCATGTGCGCGGATTATCCACCAGACCATCTATCTGCACACTCCACGGCAGAGGTTTGAACGCACCTGACAATTCGGCAGGATCTCCCTTATCCGTACCAAATTCGTAAAAATTGTTATAGTGTGTAACATCATTCTGAGGTGTGGGTTTTTCTGGTGCGGGCCAGCCGGAGGCGTTCTGTGCCGTCCCGGTAGCAGCCTGTGCAACCTGTTCGCTGCCTGCCAGAGCAAGTGTGGTGCCGACAACCCCGGCCATAACTGCCCGGCGGGACAGAAAATATGAGCGTGGCGTAATTTCTGAAGCCCTCGGTTGAGGGTACCGATAAGCCGCCATAGCTGTAAGCCCTTTAATTCACTATAAAATTACATCTCAGGAAAAGGCAGACGCCCCTGAGCCACGCATGCTGGACAAGAAACCCGGCTGGCGTATCTTTCGTTTGTGGCACAAACCAAGGCAGAAAGAGAAAGGATTTATTCAAAAATGACTACTCAACAGACCATTGGCTTTATTGGCTTTGGCGCTATGGCCAGCCGCATGGCTGCCAACCTTGAAAAAGCCGGATACGCAGCCATTGCCTATACTCCCTCCGGCAAAGGTGGAAATGGGAACACGCCTTTCCTGGCTTCTCCTGCCGAGGTGGCACAGAAAGCAGATATTGTTCTTGTCTGCGTGCCGGATGATGACGCACTGGCGGCCTCCATGTATGGCCCCACAGGCGCATTGGCAGGCATGAAGGCTGATCAGCTTCTGCTCAATACCAGTTCTGTTTCACCGGAAGCAGCGGATGCCCTGTTAAAAGCCGGACAAGAGAAAAACTATGTTGTTATTGACTGTCCGGTTTCCGGCAGCACGCCTGAAGCCGAGGGCGGCAACCTGGTGGTGCTTGCCGGGGGCGAAGATGCTGCCATTGCCCGCGCCAAACCCATTTTTGACGCCATTGGCAAAACCACTATCCATGCAGGGCCGTCTGGCAGCGGCGCACGGCTGAAGCTGGTTATCAACGGCATTATGGGCGCCGGGCTGGCGGCTGTGGCAGAAACCATTGCCTATGGTCTGGCTGCCGGGCTTGACCGCTCCATGCTTTTTGATGCGCTGGATGAAGTGGCCGTGATCTCCCCGCACCACAAACGTAAAATCCGCGCAGCCAAAGCTGGAGATTTCTCCCCGCAGTTCCCAACCCGCCTCATGCAGAAAGATATGCGGCTGCTGATGGATGCCGCAGCCCGTCTGGCTGTACCGGCGCCTACCTTGGCCGCCACCACGCAACAGCTTTCCCTCACCCGCCGCGCCGCCGAAGATGCTGATTATTCCGCTCTGATTGGCGTGATGGAAAAAATTGTCGCCAACGATGCCTGATTGAGGCGCCAGCCATTCTCCCCCATGAGCAATGGCTGGCTCATGCAGGAAAGACCTGATGCAGGACTGGGCCGCTTTACCTTTACAGATAACGGCTATCAGGCATGTTTGCTCATTAAGTGAAAGCCCCCTTCTCAGCCTACCTTCAACGCTGCCACCATAACGGCCAGTCTGTCCCCCACTCCACGCGGCAGGCCTGCCTGCCTGCTGTCCCGCCCCAAATCCCGCGCGGCTAACACTGCGGACAACGCGGCAAGACGTGCGTTGCGGGGCAGAGACCGCACATCCGCTTCTACCAGAAACGCATGCCCCTCCTTTATGAGGGCAGCCTCATCACCCGGAAAAAGATACCGGCCGCTCTGCTGCATTCTCGGCCAATGCCGGGCCATGGCTCCTGCACCATATGCCGCACCTGCCGCCTCAATTCGGTCCAACAGGGCTTCATCTTCAATACCAAGAGCTTCTCCCACCGCCCGTTGCAAAGCGCCTGCCCCGTTCCGCATCATGTTCCGCCAAATGCAAACATCCGCTTTCGGCGCAAGTTCAGCTTCACGCGCGTCAATCACCCGGAGCAGAGTGTCCGGCTGGAAGGTGCCGTTTCTGAGAGCCGATATAATCGGAGGGGCTACTTCATGGTCCGGCGCGCGCGTACCTTCCAGCACATCGCGCCACCATTGCAGCCGTACGAATCCTGCCATAGGGCCTGCTACCGCAGCGGACCGCGCAGGTGCCAAGGCCCGCACCAACTCATCATGAAACGCTATCAGCCCAAATACGGCTGGCTGCACCGTATCTGGCAAAAAGCGGGCACACAGGGCCCGGTCAGGATCAACCCGCCTTACACGATCTTCCAATTCCTGCCCCTGCGGCATGGCTGTCAGAGCCTTCTTTTGCTGTCTGGACCCTGTCATTCTGCTCCCGCACCTGTCTTTCCTGCCTCATAGGCATTTTTCACCGCGCCAAAGGCAGACCAGCCCTGCCGCATCCTTTTTCTACCTTATGCGTTAGCAGGACACACCACGCCCATGGGCAAGAATGTGTGAGGCGGCCATTAAGCGGCATTTGTCACGCCGTGGTCCCTTGACGCATCCGCCATCGCCCCATAGCTCTGGGGGACGGCGTATTTGCGCCCTGATTTTTAACGGAGTATGTCATGGCTTTTGAACTGCCAGCTCTTCCCTATTCCTACAATGCACTGGCCGCACGTGGCATGTGCCAGGAAACGCTTGAACTGCATCATGACAAGCACCATCAGGCTTATGTCACGGCGCTGAACAATTTTGTTGAATCCAAGCCCGAACTTCAGGGCAAGTCCCTGGATGAAATCATTCTGGCCGTAAAAGGCGACAGCAGCCAGGCTCCTGTCTTCAATAACGCTGGCCAGCATTGGAACCACATTCTGTTCTGGCAGAACCTCTCCCCGGCTGGTGGTGCCATTCCGGACAAACTGGCCGCCAAGATCAACGGTGACTTCGGCAGCGTTGATGCCTTCAAGGAAGAATTCAAGAAGGCCGCCACCACGCAGTTCGGCTCCGGCTGGGCATGGCTGGTTCTGGGTCAGGACGGCAAGCTGGCTGTGACCAAAACGGCCAATGGCTCCAACCCGCTGGCCGAAGGCCAGGGCAAGGTGCTGCTGGGTCTGGACGTGTGGGAACACGCTTACTACCTTGATTTCCGCAACCGTCGCCCGGACTACATCACCAACTATCTGGACAAGCTGGCGAACTATGAATTCGCTGAAGCGCAACTGAGCGCTGCTTGAGTCAAAGCCGGACTCCGCTATCGGAGTCCGGCCCCTCCGGGGCCATAAACGCCCTTGGTATTATTATTCTCTGATAATTTGATCTTGATGGCAGATTATCCGCTGGTTGCTGTATTCATATAATCCAGCGCCTGTTCAAGAAACTGTTCCAGATCAATGTGTGGATCTGTAGCCTGCACCAACGGTGTAAGCAGCCCATCAATGGCGAGAATCGCCAGTCCATGCACTTTCCCCCACATCACCGCTTCCGCAATCTGAGGGGCAAACCCTGCCGCTTTGCCACTTGTGCCTGCCCAAGTGTCCAGTAACGCAAAGCTGTCACTCGCAGCCCCAGCAAATGCAGGATCGCTTCTGTCTATTGCATCTCCCCGAAACATCAGCGTGAACAAGCCCGGATTACGGATGGCAAAATAAATATAGGCCAATCCCGCATCTTTCAGGGACCGAGCCTTCCCCGTTTTTATGGCATGAGCCAGTTCCTCAAACCCTTGGGTGGCAAGTGCTGTCAGTAGACCGCGTAAGTTCCCGAAATGCGGTGCTACGGCCATGGGAGACACCTCCACCTGCCGGGTAATGGCGCGCAGTTTCAGCGCACCGACACCTTGCGTCTCCAGCATTTCCCGCGCTGAAGCCAAGAGGGCAACCCGCAGATTGCCGTGATGATACCCTTCCTTGCTACGCTCCGTCGTCGCTCTGACCATATTTTTTCAGCTTCCCCCTCAAACTTTACAGTGTATATTTTTCTTGACACCCATCAAGGCACCATTAGTCTTTACAATGTAAATATGACAGACACACGGTCACATCTCCATACCCCGCGCCACGAGGAACAGGCACGCCTCAAAGTCGTCAAAGGAATAGTCATGGCCCGCTTTTTTCTTTTTTCCAGAATAGTACTGGATTTCGGAAGTTTGCTGGTGTTCTGGGTGCTGGCCTCGCTTTATTCCGTGCGTATCGCCATTGCCGGCACATTTATTTTCATTCTGTGTGATGGCGTGCACCGTTATCTGGGCAAGCGGACTTTTCCGCGCTTATGGATTATCAGCAATACACTGGCCATCGTGTTTGGGGTGATTGATCTGATCTCGATCACCCCTTTCATGATCCGGTATGAAGGCGTGCTGACAAACCTGATTATCGCCCTCTCCTTTGCTATTGGTGCGTTCGGTGCAACTACGCCCATTCAGGAACTGGTAGAGGAACAGCAAGGTTTTCCTTTTCCACCTGAGCGGCAGGAAATCCGTGCTTATTTTAAATCTCTTACGCTTGTCTGGGCTTTCTATTTCGCAGCCAAGGCCATTTTGTATTTCTGGCTTCTAACCTATTTTCCATTGCCCCGCGCCCTGATGCTCAGTTCCGTTATCGGCACTGTCAGCCTTGGCGTCATGATAGGCATCAGTTTACAGGGCAGACGCATTTTTCTGCTCTGCCAACGGGCAGGATTTTTCCTGCCGCGCTACAGCACAGAACCTCAAGCCTGACGTGGGCCGTCCATGCATGTGCTGGAACCAACAACAGGTAGAACAGGATCATCCACCTGCATGGACCCCACTTGATGCCATCCTCTGCCGGAAGGTTGCGCTCATCAAACCAATCCATGCGCTGGCACCGTAACCCCATAGCAACCAGGCAGCCCCCAGCCGCGCCACATGATCATCTGCCGCATACAGGGCCGGAAACCAGCGTAGGGCGATACCGTCCATCAGCATGGAATCGGCAATAACCACAAAACATCCGGCAAGACTTTGCTCAGGTGACAGATTCGCCAGCCGGCATATCAGCCAGACACAGAAGAACCCCACAGGAAGCGCCGTTATAAAGCCCATTGTTCCCCAGACAGGATCAGTGAACGAGTCTGGAACAAACCGTATGAACAACGTCGCCAGCCCCCAGAAAATGGTCGCCAGAAGAACGCAGATGCAGACCTGCCGGAATGTGAGCGTCATCATCATTTCCTTTCAATGTAGCAGTCACTACATAGCACACGCCATGTAGCACGTGCTACAAGATTCCGATGCACAAGACATCCTCCTCTCCCATCTCGCCACGCCATCAGTCAGACACCGACCCCACGCTGCGCAAGCAACAGATGATCACGCAGATGGCGGATATCGTGTTGGCCGAGGGGCTCAATAATCTGTCCTTGCGGGCGTTGGCCGCACGGATGGACACAAGCGACCGAATGCTGCTGTATTATTTCAAGACCAAAGATCTTCTGGTCCGTACAGTTCTGGACGAAGTCAATAACCGGCTGACCACCATCCTTGCAGCGCAGAGTACCGGGCCACGTGTAACGGCTACCCAGTTTCTCTCCCGCGTTATGCCCATGGTGTCTGATCCCGCCATTGCGCCTTTCATGCAGATATGGACAGATGTCATTGCCCACGGCGCACGTGGCCTGAAACCGTATGATGACATCGCCCGAACGGTCGTGCGGTCCTGGACCACATGGATAAACAGCCGCCTTGTCTCCAACCCGGAGGAAAGCCCGGAAAATGATGCCGCCCGCGCCACATTTCTGCTGGCATGTGTAGAGGGGATAATGCTTCTGGCTCAGGTCAATCCAGAGGGGTTACAGCCCGGCAAAACAGATATCGCACACATTGTCGGCACCCTGTTTGGAGAGCCCGGCCAGTAACACGCCTGATTTTCTGACTATCAAGCATGTCGGATTTTTTTCTATGATCTCAGTCACTTCCGGCCCGCAGAATAGGCCGGAAGCAGAAGCGCGCAGGGTATGGGGCATGCCTTTGCCCTCATTTTCTTCTGGTCAGACCTGCCCACTTCCCTCTTGATTGTTGCAACGAGCGTTCCAATCTTTGTTAGCGAGAAAAGACCATGTTGCCGTTGCCAGAATGGGGCGGTGATACGGCCTTCAGTCGCCTAAGAGAAAGGGACACGAGGGAACTATGGATATCGCAAAATTTACAGAACGGTCACGGGGTTTTCTGCAGGCTGCGCAAACCATCTGCATTCGTGACTTCAACCAGCAGCTTACACCCGAACATCTGCTGAAAGCCATGCTGGATGATGAGGAAGGCGCTGCCTCCTCTCTTATCCGCGCGGCAGGTGGTAAGCCGGAAGCCGTAAAGGCCGCAACGGAACAGGCTTTGGCCAAGCTGCCCAAGGTACAGGGCGGCGGCGCAGGCCAGCCTCAGGCCACACCAGACCTTGTGCGCGTGCTGGATGGAGCCGAACAGGCCGCCCAGAAAGCAGGGGATTCCTTTGTTGCACAGGACCGTCTGCTGATTGGTATTGCCCAGTCTGACACGCCAGCAGGCCGTGCCTTAAAAGAAAACGGCGCAACGCCTGATGCTTTGGAAAAAGCCGTTGCCGCCATCCGTAAAGGACGCACCGTGACCAGCGAAAACGCTGAAGCCAATTTTGATGCCTTGAAAAAATATGCCCGCGATGTGACGGAAGTTGCTCAGGCAGGCAAGCTGGACCCTGTTATTGGTCGTGATGAAGAAATTCGTCGTGCCATTCAGGTTCTGGCCCGCCGCAGCAAGAACAACCCCGTGCTGATTGGGGAACCCGGTGTGGGTAAAACCGCCATTGTGGAAGGGCTTGCCCAGCGCATTGTAAACGGTGACGTTCCGGAAGCCCTGAAAAACAAGAAGCTGCTCTCACTCGACATGGGCGCCCTGGTAGCAGGTGCCAAATACCGCGGTGAGTTTGAAGAACGCCTGAAAGCCGTGCTGAAAGAGATTGAATCCGCCGAGGGGCAGATCATTCTCTTTATTGATGAAATGCACACGCTGGTGGGCGCTGGCCGGACGGATGGCGCCATGGATGCCTCCAACCTCATCAAGCCGGAACTGGCCCGTGGCACCCTGCACTGCATTGGCGCGACCACGCTGGATGAATATCGCAAATACATTGAAAAGGATGCGGCTCTTGCCCGCCGGTTCCAGCCTGTATTTGTAGGTGAGCCTTCAGTTGCGGACACCATCTCCATTCTGCGTGGCATCAAGGAAAAATATGAACTCCATCACGGGGTCCGTATTACGGATGGCGCACTGGTGGCAGCGGCAACGCTTTCCAACCGCTACATCACAGACCGTTTCCTGCCGGATAAAGCCATCGACCTGATTGACGAGGCGGCCAGCCGCCTGCGCATGCAGATTGACAGCAAGCCGGAAGAACTGGACGAACTTGATCGGCGTATCATCCAGCTCAAGATTGAGCGGGAAGCTCTGCGCAAGGAAGATGACAGCGCCAGCAAGGACCGTCTGGAAGCCGTGGAAGCGGAACTGGCCGACCTTGAAGAAAAATCCGATGCCATGAGCGCATCCTGGCATGCGGAAAAAGACCGTGTGAACGCTGTGCAGAAACTTCAGGAACAGCTTGATCAGGCGCGTTCTGAAGTGGAAGTCGCGCAACGTAAAGGCGATCTCGGCAAAGCATCCGAACTGATGTATGGCGTTATTCCCAACCTTCAGGCCCAGATTGCGCAGGCGCAGGAAACCCAGTCTGAAGCCGGCAAGACCGATCTTGTATCTGAAGCCGTGACAGACCAGGGTGTGGCCTCCGTTGTCTCCCGCTGGACGGGTGTGCCGGTTGACCGCATGCTGGAAGGCGAACGCGCCAAACTGCTCCGTATGGAAGATGAACTGCGGAAATCCGTGGTTGGTCAGGAACCCGCCCTCAAGGCTGTTTCCAACGCGGTGCGCCGTGCGCGTGCAGGCTTGCAGGACCCCAATCGCCCGATTGGCTCCTTCCTGTTCCTCGGCCCAACGGGTGTCGGGAAAACCGAGCTGACCAAAGCGCTGGCCCGCTTCCTGTTTGATGACGAAAAAGCGCTGCTGCGTGTGGACATGAGTGAATTCATGGAAAAACACGCAGTAGCCCGTCTGATTGGTGCGCCTCCGGGTTATGTGGGGTATGAAGAAGGCGGCGTGCTGACAGAAGCCGTGCGGCGGCGGCCGTATCAGGTCATCCTGTTTGACGAAGTTGAAAAAGCCCACGAGGACGTTTTCAACATTCTGCTTCAGGTTCTTGATGATGGTCGCCTGACGGATGGTCAGGGTCGGACAGTGGACTTCCGTAACACCATTATTGTGCTGACCAGTAACCTTGGTTCGGATGTTCTGGCTCATCAGCCAGATGGTGAATCTACGGATATGGTGCAGGCGCAGGTCATGAAGGTGGTGCGTGAGCACTTCCGCCCGGAATTCCTGAACCGGCTTGATGAAATCATCCTGTTCTCGCGCTTGCAGAAAGCGGACATGACGAAGATTGTCGATATCCAGATCGGTCGTCTTCAGAAACTGCTGGATGATCGCAAGATTACGCTCAAGCTGGATGAACTGGCCCACGCATGGCTCGCCAATGAAGGGTATGATCCGGTTTACGGTGCCCGTCCGCTCAAACGGGTTATACAGCGCAGCCTGCAGAACCCGCTGGCTGAACTGCTGCTGCAAGGCACCATCCATGATGGTGAAACCATCACCATCTCGGCTAACGGAGATGGGTTGCTGATCAACGGTCAGGAAGCCGCAGCCGTTATGGCCTGATAAGATCAGCCAGATATGTCTAGTAAAACGGGAGGGCCTCGGCCTTCCCGTTTTTTGTTTGTAGCGCGCAAGTGCCTTATCCTTGCCTTACACCATGATGCACCACTGACCTGTTTTAAGGAGAGAAGAATGTCAGAACCCGCATGGCTTGTCTGGGCACGTGAAATTCAGGCCATTTCTCAAACCGGGCTGACATACGCCACAGATCCCTTTGACAAAGAACGCTATGAAATGCTGCGGGCTTTATCTGCCCGCATGATGACGGCAGGCAGTGCAGAATTGGAAGATACGCTTCTCACCCTGTTCAGCCAGCAGGATGGATACGCTACCCCCAAGCTGGAAGTACGTGTTGGCGTGTTTGACGCTGAGGGCCGCATTCTGATGGTGCGTGAAGTGCTGGATAAAAACCGGTGGACCGTGCCGGGCGGCTGGACAGATGTGAACCTGACCGCAAGCCAATGTGCCGCCAAGGAAGTGTGGGAAGAAACGGGATACACCGTGCACATAACAAAACTGGCTATGGTGCTTGACCGCTCAACCCAAGACCACCAGCCGCCAGAAGGATTTTCCGTAACCAAGCTTTTCTTTCTGGGCCACATTACAGGCGGAGAAGCCACAACCAGCGTTGAGACCAGTGAAGTCCGCTTCTTTGCAAAAGATCAGATTCCACAAGATCTTTCTACAGGCCGCATCTTACCGCACCAGATTGAACGCCTGTTTGCGCACCACGCAGACCCAAGCTTGCCCACAGAGTTTGACTGATTACAGAGGAATGTCAGACTCCCACAAGCCTTAACGCCAACCCTGCTTATGTAAGGCTATACACCTGCTGTTAAGAGGCAAAACCCCACCCAACGGCGAGCAGTTCGTTTATTTTGTCAGGTAGGAGGCACCATTATTTCAGAAGTCATTATCTAAAAAGGATGATCTTCTCTTCAGGGAAAGTGCACCAGCCCGCATCGGGATACGGGCGCATAAAGCAGAGAACTTTTTTCCACCACCCTAAAAATTGAGCGTGCTTATTCTTCTTTTTACGGCTCACGGCTTGGCAACACTGCGGCTTTTTTCTGCCAGTTTGACCATCACCTGCAAGGCTTGATTGACAGGAGTAGCAATACCAAACTCCGCGCCTTTGCGAACAACATAGCCATTCAGAAAATCAATTTCTGTAGGTTTGCCTCGTTTGAGATCCTGCGCAGTGGAGGACTTCTGATCTGGCATGAGCTTTGCAATATCCAGTACCTGCGCAAGTAGTGTTTCGGGTAGCCAGACTTGGCATGCAGCCGCCACATCCTGACATTCCTGCACAACCTGCGCCATGACTCCGGTCACACCTTCCACTGTGAGCATAGAGGCATAGGAAATCTGCGCTACCGCAGAAAGGGCGTTATAAGCACAGTTTATTGTCAGCTTGGTCCATAACGCATCCATGACATGACCCGACACAATGGTCGGCACCCCAGCCTGCGTAAATACAGAAGCAATCTCCTCACTTTGCGGAGTGGTTCCAATCAACAACCGGCCTCCTCCATGGTACCCCACATGGCCCGGCCCCGTCATATCCACCGCCACATACACTACTGCGGGGATAACCAAACGCCCGGTAACAGCGCTCAGCTTTTCAGCATTATCAACACCATTCTGAAGGCTGAGAATAACGGTTCCCTCCTGCAAAGCGGGGGCAAGTTCACGCCCGGCCTCTTCCGTATCTGCTGATTTGACACACACCAGCACAACATCTGCAGGAGAAAGATCAGCCGCGCTGGTTACAGCCTTTACGTCAATTCGCCTTGTACCATCAGGCATATCCAGCGACAGCCCATGCGCCTGAATTGCATCAACATGCACGGCACGACCCAGTAACGTAACATCATGCCCAGCAAGGGCCAGCAGGCCACCCACGTAACAGCCAACTGCCCCTGCCCCTATGACTGCAATGCGCATCGCTTCTCTCCCTTGCTGTCAAGTTTTCAGAAAAACCTTACACCCATTTTACAAGAGGCAAGCTTGCCATTCCCCATGAAAACAGCCCTCCTCTTTGCTTTTGTGTGAATACCAAAAACATCGAGGCAAGAGGCCTTCTCTGTTCAAGGGCAAACCCTCTTTGCCTAAGAACCCTTTTGGAAATTCACAGATGAGTGTTTCGGCGCGGCATGAAACTTTTGACGGCCAACATTTACGGATGGCATCCCAAATTATCAGTCACCCTGCACGCTCCGAAAAATAATCGGCAGTGGTCAGCCTGACCAGAATCAGTCGGCTATCCATATCGACGGCAATGTGCTGCGTGCGCTCAATGCTTTTTTGCTAGCGTCATAACCATCTTCCCTTGCATGGGAGACCTTGATGTTGGTTGTACATGCCCCCTTCGGATGAACTGATCTCTCATCCGGCGGTTCCACGCTCGGACATCAGGCAGACGTTATGGAGAGCCTAGAACAAAAAAACAGCCAGCTCCTATAGGAACTGGCTGTATTCCTATTGTCGTACCTTGAGGGAAAAATCAGGCAATCAGTGGTTCAGCATGTTTGAAAAGGCTTTCAAACCGGGCACGGTCTTCTGTCAATAATCGCACCGTAATGGTTGTGAAAGCGTCATCATCCTGCCGGTCCGTCACTTCACCATGCTGATAGAGCCATGCTGAAGCAGCCCCATCAGAAAGTGGAAGCCGATACCGCACTGTCTCCATGGAAGAGGTAATGCGCCGATCGATTACGTCCATCAAAGCAGGCAGGCCATCCCCTGTAATGGCGGAAATAGCAACGGTATCTTCTGTCTGGGGCACGGCATCGGGCCCGCCCAGAAGATCGGCCTTGTTCATGACTTCAATCATGCGACTGGCCCAGTCAGACTCAATCATGTCATCCCGCGCCATGCCATCCAGCACGCCAAACACGTCTTTTTTCTGGGCAGCACTATCAGGGTGAGCAATATCGCGCACATGCAGAATGATATCTGCCTCCGCAACTTCTTCCAGCGTGGCACGGAACGCCGCAATCAGTTCTGTTGGCAGATCACTGATAAAGCCCACAGTATCGGAAAGGATGATACGCCTGCCAGATGGAAGCGTAATGGCCCGCATGGTAGGGTCCAGCGTGGCAAAAAGCTGATCCTTGGCATACACCGTAGCCCCGGTCAGGGCATTGAACAGGGTCGATTTGCCTGCGTTGGTATAGCCCACAAGAGCAACAACCGGGAAAGGCACACGCTTACGGGCCTGCCGGTGCAAGCCGCGGGTACGCCGAACCTGCTCCAGCTCCTTTTTCAACCGCACAATGCGGTCACCAATCATCCGGCGGTCAGCTTCAATCTGCGTTTCACCGGGGCCACCAAGAAAGCCGAAGCCCCCGCGCTGACGTTCAAGGTGAGTCCACAGCCGCACCAGCCGCGAGCGCTGATATTCCAGATGCGCCAGTTCAACCTGAAGCGTGCCTTCCTTGGTGGCAGCACGCGCCCCGAAAATATCAAGAATAAGGCCCGTCCGGTCGATCACCTTGCAGCCAAATTCCGTTTCCAGATTTCGCTGCTGGCCGGGGGTAAGCCGGGCATCAACCACCAGAACATCAATTTTGTCCGCTTTGACGGCGACCTTGAGCGAGTCGACCTGCCCGCTTCCCAACAGGGTGGCAGACCGTTTGGCCCGTACCAGCAGCACTGCCTGCCGGACAATGACCAGACCGATGGAGGCTGCAAGGCCCACAGCTTCTTCAAGCCGGGCTTCTGCCGCCCGGATATCCTGATCATGGGAGGATTTTTCCCACGGCAGGATAACGGCGCCGCGCGTGGCGGAGGGTTTTGTATCAGATAAAGTCGTCGCCAAGAGTTGCTTCTCTGTCTGCCGACGCGCCAGACGCCGGGGTTTCAAATATATTGACTGGTATGGAAGGCATGACCGTGCTGATGGCATGCTTGTAAATGAGCTGGGTATGCTCGTCCCGCTTTAGCAGAACGGTCGTCTCGTCAAACCACGTAATGTTGCCCTGTAATTTGACGCCATTGACCAAAAATACCGTAACAGACGCACGTGAGCGACGAATCTGGCTCAAGAACGCATCTTGCACGTTATACCCGGTTTCCTTTTCCACAGTGTGAGGCCCTATTCTCGTTTTTTGTTAAAGTCGGAACCCGCGTGCAGTGTACGCTGCAATCGCCCTAGCCCGCCCCTCGTTCTTCAGATGTTACACCAAGCTGTTTCAGTTTGCGATGCAATGCGCTGCGTTCCATGCCAACAAATATGGCCGTACGGCTGATATTGCCGCCAAAACGTAATAACTGCGCCTGAAGGTACTGGGTTTCAAACATATCTCGCGCTTCACGCAGCGGAAGGCTCATGACATCCGCCGCGGCATCAAACTTCAGCAGGGCTGGCGCGCCCTCCCCGATGGTGGAGGGCAACATGTCCGCCCGAATGGGCTCCACCGTATTGCCCGGCAGCATGATCAACACCCGTTCCATCAGGTTCCGCAGTTCACGCGCGTTACCGGGCCAGTCATATGCCTGAAGGGCGGCTATGGCATCGGCCGAGAGTTCCCGTTTGGGCAACCCGGCCATTTCAGCGGCCCGCCGCAGAAACAGTTCCGCAAGGCCCGGAATATCATCCCGCCGCTCCCGCAGGCCCGGCACGCTCAGGGGCACAACCGCCAGCCGGTAATACAGGTCCTCACGGAAGCGCCCCGCCATGATTTCGGCCTGCAAATCCCGGTTTGTGGTCGCCAGAACACGCACATCGACCTTTACACGCGTAGAACCGCCCAGCCGCTCAAATGTCTGGTCCTGCAAGGCACGGACAATCTTGCCCTGTGTCTCAAGCGGCATATCCGCCACTTCATCCAGCACCAGCGTGCCGCCATGGGCGCGTTCCAGAACCCCGGTGCGGCGGCCCGTGCCATCGGGCGCGCCTTCCAGCCCGAACAGTTCTTCCTCAAACCGGCCCGGAGCCAGAATCGCGCAGTTCAGGGCCACAAAAGGACCATCAGCCCGGCGTGAGCGCGCATGGATCATCCGCGCAGCCACTTCCTTGCCAGAACCGGGGCCACCCGTAATCAACACGCGGGAACCTGTGGGGGCTACCCGTTCAATCTGCCCACGCACGGCTGAAATCAGGGCGCTGTTACCAAACAGTTCCGTGTCCTGCCCGGCACGCAGCCTCAGTTCTTCATTTTCCTTGGCCAGCCGGGACGCTTCAAGCGCTCGCCGCACCACAACCAGCAGCCGGTCCGCCTGAAACGGCTTTTCAATGAAGTCATAAGCGCCGTGCTGTAACGCCGCCACGGCTGTTTCAATCGTGCCGTGCCCGGAGATCATGATCACCGGCACGGAAGGTTCTTCCGCGTGCAGGACATTGAGAATGCCAAGCCCATCAAGCTTGGAGCCCTGTAACCACACATCCAGCACAACCAGAGACGGCCTGCGTGCACGAAACGCCGCTATTGCCGCATCGGAATTCCCGGCAACCCGCGTTTCGTATCCCTCATCTTCAAGGATGCCCTCAATGAGCATCCGAATATCAGGCTCATCATCAACAATCAGGATTTCATGAGCCATGGTCGTCCTTCATCGGCAACATCAGAATAGCCACAGTTCCTGTTTCCTCCGCCCTGTCTTCCAGACGCACTGCACCCCCATGGTCTTCCATGATTTTTTTCACAATGGCCAGCCCCAGTCCGGTGCCTTTGGCCTTGTGTGTCACATAGGGTTCCGTCAGGCGATGCCTGTCATCTGAAGGCAGCCCCACGCCATTATCCGCAACTGAAATTTCAACCTCGTCCTGCTCCTCTAGCAGACCAATCCATATCGCGCCTGCCACGTTTACGCCATGTTCTTCAGCATCACCCTGTTTTGCCGTCATGGCAATGGCATCTGCCGCATTCTGTAACAGGTTGATTAACGCCTGACTGATCAAACGTCGGTCACACCGGACAATCGGTCCCCTATCTGGTAGCCTGACATGGTAGGTGATCTCAGGGTGGGCATTGCGTTGCAGCACCAGAACTTCCCGCACAATCCGGGACAGATCTTCCTGTGTCATCACAGGCTGAGGCATCCGCGCAAAGGCGGAAAATTCATCCACCATCCGCCCGATATCGCCCACCTGCCGCACAATGGTGTCCGCACACTGGGCAAATGTTTCAGGGTCGG
The DNA here is from genome assembly GCF_001580915.1 of Acetobacter tropicalis. Taxonomy (GTDB): domain Bacteria; phylum Pseudomonadota; class Alphaproteobacteria; order Acetobacterales; family Acetobacteraceae; genus Acetobacter; species Acetobacter tropicalis. The sequence continues at coordinate 43,839 of NZ_LHZQ01000205.1, forward strand.
ACGTAATCTCTCTCAGGAAGCGGCGCTTCAACCGTTCTGCCGCAAGCTGAATAGGAGTGAGCGGATTCTTGATTTCATGAGCAATACGACGGGCCACATCAGCCCAGGCCGCCTTGCGCTGCGCAAGCTGCAGGGCTGTAATGTCGTCAAACGTGATCACGTAGCCTTCTGTCACCGTACCTCGTAACTCTGCGCCTACACGTACCAGCAACATACGGCGATTGGCTATCGGGCCTGTCTGCACTTCCCGCGTAATGACCTGATCCGGGGCATGGCGCGCTTCCATCAGAATATCCGCAAAATCCGGCACGCGCACGGAAAGAGGCTCCCCAATGGCATCCATCAGGTCTGTCTGGAGCAACAGGCAGGCCGCACGGTTGGGCAGTTCAATCCGCTGCTCTACATCCAGCCCGATCACACCGGCGGACACACCCGACAGAACCGCCTCCGTAAACCGGCGGCGTTCATTAATCTGTCCGTAGGCCGCCATCAGTTCTGAACGCTGGCTGGCAAGCTGCTCCGTCATGCGGTTGAAGGCGCGGGACAGGCTGGTGACTTCATCATCCCGGTTGGCTTCAGGCACATGTACACCCAGATCGCCCTCACTGATACGGCGTGCCGCCAGAATCAAAAGCCCCAGCGGCTTGGCAATCTGGTTAGCCAGCGCCAGCCCGATCAGCGCCGCCGCAGCCAGCACCAGCAACGCCACCAGCGCGAAAATCATGATGAAGGTAAGCTGGATTTTCGCCTTGTTGTCATTCAGGCGCTTGTAATCCGCCACCACTTTTTCAGTACGGTGCATGTGCTCCAGAATGGTGGGGTCCACCAACCGGGTAATCACCAGCATCAGCGCCGGAGTCTGGGAGAGTTCCACAACGGCCCGCACGCGCCGCTCATCGGGTGAATCCAGAATAGCCACATCATTGGTGCGCGCCATAAGCGTAGCAGCCGGCGGTGGGAGGTCCTGCATATAGCCGGTACGGCTCATTAACCCACCCGCTGCCACCACCTTGTTGGTGATGGGATCATACACCAAGGCTTCAGTCAGCCCACGCATTGTCGCCTGACTATCCAGCATCTGGCCCAGCGCATCCGGGTCCTGCAACAGGTTCATGCCGCTGGCCGCCAGTTCGTTTTCCGCACTGGTAATATAGTTGGCCATTGAAAACGCATCTGTCCGGATATTGGCGTTATGTTCCGTCAGATAGCCGCGGGATGCCTCAAGAGCTTCTGTGAGCGCCGTATTGACCCGGTCTGCAAACCAGATCTGAATACCGTAGTGAAAGAACAATGTGGCAAACACGCCTACAACCAGCGTGGGGGCCACCGCCACAATACCAAAAAGGGTGACAAGCCGCACATGCAGGCGTGCTCCCGCCAACCCTTTGCGGTGTTCTGCCAACATAGGCCCAACGCGCATTACCAACGCCAGCACCAGCAAGCCCAGCACAAGGCTGTTCACCAGCAGAATGAGCGGCTCTATGATGGCGTAATGCCCAAAAGACATTCCGCCAGAAAGGGCCACAAAGGTTGCAAAACCCAGACAGAGAGCCAGTGCGGCCAATGTCAGCGCCACACTCTTCCGCTCCAGAGACCGCAGAAGCCAATGTAGCCGGGTGCGGGAGAGTAGCGCCTTCAGCACGGAGAGAAAATGCTTCATGCGCCAGCGTCAGACCACGCCGCGCACAACCGGAATTTCCAGTTCGCGTATCTTTTTGCGCAGCGTATTGCGGTTCAGGCCCAGCATGGAAGCAGCCTTGATCTGATTGCCGCGCGTTTCAGCTAACGTCATCTGAATAAGAGGGCGCTCCACTTCCGTAATCACGCGGGAGTACAGATCGTTCAGAGGCATCCCCTCCCGCCCCGCGACAAGATAGCGCAGGATATGGCGGGAAACCGCATCCGTCAGAGGTTCCTCCACGGCCGGTTTTTCCACCAGAGCTTCGTTTGCCAGAGGTTCGGCAAGTTCCGCATCAATCAGATCACTGCCGATTGTTTCCTGGGGATAAAGGGCCACAATACGGCGGATGAGGTTTTCCAGTTCCCGCACGTTGCCGGGCCAGCGCCAGGACTGCAAACGCTCGATAGCGGACTCATCCAACACTTTGGAGGGACCGCCTGCATCCCGGCATTGCACCAGAAAATGACGGGCCAGCAGCGGAATATCCTCCAACCGTTCCCGCAGCGGCGGCAGACGCACCGGCACCACGTTCAGACGGTAGTAAAGATCCTCACGGAATGTTCCGGCGCGAATGGCCTGCCGCAGATCACGGTGCGTTGCAGCAATAATCCGCACATCGGCCCGAATAGGCGCGCGCCCCCCCACGGTTGTGAACTCACCATCCTGCAACACGCGCAACAAACGTGTCTGGGCTTCCGGCGGCATATCGCCAATTTCGTCCAGAAACAGCGTGCCGCCAGCAGCTTGCTCAAACCGACCGGGACTGCGTCCGCCTGCTGTCCGTTCCTGCCCGAACAGTTCGCTTTCAATCTGGTCCCGGGGGATAGCAGCCATATTGACAGCAATAAATGCTCCCCCACGTCTGCGCCCGTATTCATGCAGGGCGCGAGCCACCAGTTCCTTGCCCGTGCCACTTTCCCCGCTGATCATTACGGTCAGATCAGACGTGGTCAGGCGGGCAATGCTGCGATAAATGCTCTGCATCACCACGGACTGACCAATCAATGGCAGGCGCTCTTCCGGGCTGGCGCTTACCGCAGGTTTGTCTGCTTCCTGCGCAGGGGCAGCCAAGGCACGCCCCACAACGCTGAGAAGTTCTTTCAGGTCAAAGGGCTTTGCCAGATATTCAAAAGCTCCCCGCTGAGTAGCCTTCACCGCAGTCATCAGGTTGGACTGCGCACTCATGACAATAATGCGCAAATCAGGCCGGGCCTGTCGGATACGCGGGATGAGATCCAGACCGCTACCATCCGGCATGACCACATCCGTGATCACCAGATCTCCCTCGCCTTCCTCCACCCATTGCCACAACGTGGCTGCATTGGGGGTGGACTGCACCTGATACCCGGCCCGGCCCAAAGCCTGCCCCAAGACGGTACGAATGGAGCGGTCATCATCAGCAACAAGAATAGTGGGCAGAGGCGTCATGGCGGGAGGGTCACATTCAGCAACGTTGAAATCAGTTAACTCGGGAAGCCGGGAAAAGGCCCCGTTCAGGCGATTACGTGATCTTCAGACACAATAGGCAGATACAGGCTTATTTCCGTTCGGCCAGGACGGCTTTCCACTTCGATCACGCCGCCGTGGTCATCCATGATCTTGCCCACAAGCGCCAGCCCCAAGCCGCTTCCACTCATTTTGGTACTCAGAAACGGCTCAAACAGATGGGGACGAATAGTCTCGGAGATGCCCGGTCCGGTATCGCGCACAGTGACCACCAATGGCAAATGCCGCCATTGCGTGGTGCCCGGCACGGCCATGCGAATACCGGGGCGATAGCTTGTCATCAGCGTAATCTCGCCCGGCTTGCCCGTTTCCCGAATGGCTTCGGCCGCGTTTTTCACCAGATTGATGAGCACCTGCACAAGTTGGTCGCGGTCACCCCACACATGTGGCAGGGAGGGATCATACCGCTCCACAATACGAATACCGGCCGCAAAACCCTGATTGGCCAGCAGCTTCACATGCTCAAGAATACGATGGATATTGAGGGAACGATATTCGGTTGGCGCTTCTCCAAACATCCCCATCCGCTCAACCAGCGCATCAATGCGGTCCACTTCATCACAGATCAGGGTAGCCAGTTCCCGATCCTGATCGGAAACCGCATTTTCCAGAATTTGCGCCGCCCCTTTTATGCCTGAAAGGGGATTACGCACTTCATGCGCCAGCATGGCCGCCATGCCTGACACACTACGCGCCGCAGACCGAAACGCCATCTGCCGGTCGAGCGTGCGGGCCGTGGAGGAGTCATACACCGTCAACAGGATGGAACCCGGGCAATCGGGCACATCCGCCCCCTGCACCGTCACCCCTTCCCGATGGAAGCGCGGACTGCTGAAGGCCAGTTCATGCTCGGTTACACTTCCACCTTCACGCCGGAGATGCTGCACCAACAGAAAAAGCGGGTGATCAGAAGGAACCAGATCCTGCAAGGCGCCCTGACACAACTGATGCCGGGACATGGCAAAAAACTCTTCCGCCGCTGAATTGGCAAAACGAATGCCATCATCCGGGCCAAGTTCCAGCACTGGCACAGGCAGACTATCCAGAAGAATGCCGGGGTCTGACCTTTCTGTTGCTGAAAGAGCGCCGGGTTTCATGCAGACCTGATCACGCAGCGCAGGCCTGAGCCTGCTCCGCCGCTTCTGCATGGCGGGAAACGCGTGGCTCACGCACGGCGCCTGCTGCAATCTGCTGATCGTAAAAATCAGTCATCATGGCAATGGCTTCTGGCGCGTTATCAACCCGGTTGAACGCAGCCCGGAAACCGGCGGAATTCGGCAGGCCAGCAGAATACCAGGCCACATGTTTACGGGCCAACCGCAGGCCCGGACGTTCGCCAAAATGGCGGAGCATCATGTCATAATGTTCAAGCACAATGGCTTTTTCTGTAGGCAGGTCAGGGTCAGGCACATTTTCACCCGTAAGCAGGGCCTGCGCCACCTGTGCCAGAAACCACGGCCGTCCATAGCAGCCACGGCCGATCATCACTCCATCCGCACCTGATTCCGCCAGGGCGGTTCTGGCATCATCAAGGGTCAGGATATCGCCATTCACAATAACAGGCAGATCAACGGCGTCCTTCACTGTGCGCACAAAGGCCCAGTTTGCCGTGCCGTTATAGAATTGCTGCCGGGTACGCCCATGCACCGTGATCATGCGAATACCAGCCTGCTGCGCAATACGGGCCAGAACCGGCGCATTCAGATGCTGATGATCCCACCCCATCCGCATTTTCAGGGTTACTGGCACATCTACGGCTTTGACCGTGGCTTCCAGCAGGCGGCCCGCAGCCACCTCATCCCGCATAAGGGCCGAACCGGCCATCTGGCCCACGGCCACTTTCTTCACCGGGCAGCCAAAATTGATATCAATCATGTCCGCACCGCGGCCAACGGCAATGCGTGCTGCTTCCGCCATGGCATCAGGATCACACCCGGCAAGCTGCACGGCATTGGGGCCGCCCGCGTCTGCAACCTCGGCCATGCGGAGGGTTGTGTCGTTCTCACGCACCATGGCCCAGGAGGCGATCATTTCTGAAACCACAAGCCCAGCACCCAGCTTGCGCGCCAGACGCCGAAACGGCAGATCTGTCACGCCAGACATGGGGGCCAGAATAACAGGCGTTTCAATACGGATGCCGCCGCCCAACTCAATAGGCCGCACTAACGGTTGCGTTTGCACTATCTTTTCCACATTGCCTATGATTTAGGCAGGAATAGCGTTTTCCCGCCCCGGAATCAATCTTTTATATCCGAAACATTCTAACGCTTCAGGACAACAAAAAGCTCAGTTTCCCAACGGTTTTATAACCGGGCCTTACATGTTGTAACGCGGGTTATAGTCACCTGGCCAGCCAGCTTCAAGACTATCTTGCTCAGGCCTCTTCAACAGAAAAAAGGCACTCCTCCTTACGGAGCAGAGTGCCTTTCTGGCCTCAAGCAGCGCAAAAATGCCCTTCGGATCAGGGCACCAGAACGGAAACCGCCGCCGTGCAGGCAATGCCTTCTTCACGTCCCGTAAAGCCCAGACGCTCGGAGGTTGTCGCCTTCACGGAAATGCGGCCAATATCCACCTGCAACAAATCCGCCAACCGCTGGCGCATGGCTTCTGCATGCGGGCCAATTTTGGGACGCTCGCAGATCAACGTCAGATCCGCATTAATCAGCATGCCCCCGCGCTCACGAATACGCTGACCGGCATGCACCAGAAAACGCGCACTGTCGGCATCTTTCCATTCGTTCTGGCTAGGCGGAAAATGGCGCCCGATATCGCCTTCAGCCAGCGCACCATAAATGGCATCACACAGCGCGTGTATCCCAACGTCTGCGTCAGAGTGACCAGCGAGCCCTTTGGTGTGCGGCACAGTAATGCCACACAGAATAAGCGGACGCCCTTCTTCAAACGCATGCACGTCATATCCAAGCCCCACGCGCGGCAAAAGGGTCGGGCCGATCAATCGTTCAAGACGCACGAGATCATCCTCATAAGTCAGCTTGATGTTGTCTTCATCGCCACGCACCAGCGCCACGCTGAACCCGGCATCTTCCAGCAGCTTGGCATCGTCCGTCGCACTCTGGGAAGAAGCCGAACGATGCAGGTCACGAAACAGCCCGAAGCGGAACCCCTGAGGTGTTTGCGCGCGGAACAGATGATCACGCGAGACTGTGCCCGCAATCACGCCATTTTCTTCCCGCTTGAGCGTATCAGCCACCGGCACCGCCGGTATTGCCCCCGGATGTTCGCTCAGAGCTGAAATCACGTTCTGGATTACGGTCGCGGTCACATAGGGACGCGCACCATCATGCACCAGCACCAGATCAGGCTTCTGATCTTCCGGCAGATTGTCCAGCGCTTCAAGCCCGGCCCGTACACTGGCCTGGCGGGTTTCTCCCCCCGCTACCGGCGGCAGGGTTTCAAGCCCGTCCAGCGCATCCCGCAGGGAGTCCGGATGCCCGACTGGTTGCAGGCAGGTCACATGCGGCATCAGGGCTTCCGCAGCGTGACGGATAACCGGCAGGCCCGCCAGAAGCACATATTGCTTTGGCGTATCAGACCCGCTGGTAGCGGCGTAACGGCTGCCTGTTCCGGCAGCCAGAAGAATGGCAGCAACTCGCATGACGGGAGGAATGAGGCCGGAACCGTGCGGCGTCAAGGCGGAAAATGGCATACCGCATGACCATCAGAGCCCCTTCCCCCCGCCCTGCACCGAAAACAGAGACGGAGTGGGAAAAGGCGTTCAGCCCGCTCTCAGAGGGTCTGCTCCACAAAAAAACGGGGGCGGCGCTTCACCTCGGTATAGATACAGCCGATATATTCTCCAACAATCCCCAGCGCCAGCATCTGTAACCCACCAATCAGACAGATTACTGCGTTAAGAGAAGCCCATCCCACCGCAGGCTGAAAAAACAGCTTGTCCACCACACTCCAGACCATACTCAAAAGCCCCAGCAGAAAAACACTGACACCCAGAAGAGCTATCATCCGTAACGGCACGACAGAGAACGATGTCACGCCCCGTAGGGCCAGGGCCACCATTCTAAGCAAGGTATACTTGGACTTTCCGCCCACTCGGGGGGCTCGCGTATAATAGACGCTTGCTGTCTGGAACCCGACCAAGGGAACAATACCGCGCAAATACAGATTTTCTTCCGTAAAGGAGAGGACTGCCTTGCGGGCCTTCGGCCCCAACAGCCGATAATCCGCGTGATTTTCAATGCTTTCCACGCCCATTATGGTCATGAACCGATAAAAAAAGCGCGCAGTGGTGCGCTTGAAAAACGTGTCAGAGGTTCGGTCCTGACGAATGCCATACACAACCTGGCAGCCACCCCGATAATGCGCGACCATATCATTCATTACATCTACAGGGTCCTGCAGGTCTGCATCTATGGTGATACAGGCCCCGACCTGCACGGCCATCAGCCCAGCTAGAAGCGCATTCTGGTGCCCTACATTGCGTGACAGCTTCACGCCAGAAAAAGAAGAGGACCGGGCCGCCAGATCAGCAATCACGGCCCATGTCTGGTCCGTGCTGCCATCATCCACAAACAGGATCTTGCTCTGCTGCGCCACCAAGCCAGCCTTAATCAGTGCCTGAAGCTGTTTTTCCAGAACATGAGCAGACTGCAACAGGATGGGCTGTTCATTATAGCAGGGCACGATAAGTGTCAGCGTTTCCGCCAGTTCTGCTCCTTCAGACAATGAACCACCCTTTTCCTTTGCTTCCTTTCAAGCAGTAAACCTTCTGAAACAGGACCGATAAACCCCACCTGCGGCAACTCTGTTATTGGTAAGGCTCAAACGGTCTTCACGCCTTCCTGTCGCACCCCCTCCACGTGGTAGGACTCAACAAAATAGAGAGGACGATTTTTTGTCTCGTTGAAAATGCGACCAATATATTCGCCTATCAGCCCCAACGTCATGAGTTGAACACCGCCCAGAAACAGGATCACACTCATCAGACTTGGATAGCCTGGCACATGGGAACCGAACAAAAGTGTGTTCAGCACAATCCATCCCCCATACAGGACAGCCAGCAAGGAAATGACAAACCCCAGATATGTTCCCAACTGCAAGGGCACAACGGAGAACGAGGTAATGCCTTCCAGCGCGAAGTTCCATAAGGACCAATAATTGAAGCTGGTGGTTCCACCGGCCCGTGGCGCACGATCATACAACACCGCCTTGGAGGGATACCCCACCCACGCAAACAGCCCCTTCATGAACCGATGCCGTTCACGCATCTGCAACAGGCTATCCAGCGCCCGGCGGCTTAAAAGTCGAAAATCGCCAGTATCTGGAGGAATGACAATACGGTTCCCCAGTTTCGCCATGACGCGATAAAACATCCATGCCGTCAAGCGCTTGGGAACACTCTCTCCTTCCCGCGCACGCCTGCGGGCATAGACCATATCGACATCGTCAGACCATGCGCTCACCAGATCTTGAATAACTTCTGGCGGGTCCTGTAGGTCCGCATCAATCACAATAACGCCATGAGTTCCGCGCGCGTGATCCAGTCCGGCTGTCAGCGCTATTTCCTTACCAAAATTACGGGAAAGATTTACGCTGGAGACCCGATTATCCTGCTGCTCCAGGCCACGCATAATGGTGAGAGTCTGGTCTTTGGAACCATCGTTCACATACACCACCTCCCACGGCCGCCCGATACGATCCATCACGGCCGATAACCGCTGGTGGAATTCTGGCAAAACAACCTGCTCGTTATAGCAAGGCACAACCACACTAAGAGAGGGTAGAGCTGAAACAGGCAAAAATATTTTCCTTGGTTAAAAGACCCAACCACAGATCCCTGACTTGCTGCCTTTTATATCTATACACGCAGCAGGAAAGAATACTTTTTCTCTTAATTGGTTGATTGAAAAGACAGAAGTTAAAGCACATCAGGCCGATCAATTTTTTCAACAGGCTGTAATATACGGTTGCAATATACCAAACACATATTTTTTTAGCTGACGCACAAAAATATGCCTCTCTCGCGGAAATCTCACAGAAGGGTTGTACATCGGGTTAGAT
>NZ_LHZQ01000169.1 GCF_001580915.1 Acetobacter tropicalis
ATGGGTACCCCCTGAGTCACCTCAAGCAACGGTTGGTATAACTCTTTTTCTTGAGTGTGAAATTTTTATGAATATATTTTCAAAGATATATTTTAAATGATATACAAAAGAGTGTTTGCATTCAACTTGTGCTCGTTCAAGGGATATTAGATATGAAAGTTTCTTCCTCTCCTTTTGAAACTTTTCTCACTTCACAACATGAAACAAAAAATGATTTGGAGTTCTCTAAATTACTTGGAAATATAGATGGAACCAAAGTAGAGAGGTCTAAAGTAAAAGACTCAAAACATAAATCGCAGCATAATAGTTCTGGTCACGCTTCTCATGCAGGATCCTCGACTAGGCCTGACACAACTAAGCCGGATCAGAGTAGTTCCAGCTCAGAGGCATCAGGGAGTGAGGAGCCAAAAACTGACGGAACAAATTCCTCAGACAGCGGAAGTGACACGTCTTCAATTAAAAGCCTAATTGCATCAGCGGAAAAAATACTAGCATATGCTCAGACGGCAGGAAATGTCCTTCCGCAAGTCGCTGATCTTGTCGATGTTATTTCAGAACTCAAATCGGGTACAATTTCAAAAAGCGATGCGACCACGAAAATCTTGCAGATTGGAGCAGATATTCTGCAATCTGTGGGAGATAAAGGTGGTTCGTCTGCGGGATCAGACACTTCCAGTGGAACGTCTTCTTCAGATTCTACTTCAGGGAGTGACGCTGCATCTTCGACGACTGTCAATCGTGTTACACCTGACAAAAGCATGGATGCATTTGCTTCCACACCGCCGACCAGCGAAACAAAGCGCCCCGATGATGATACCCGGTCCGCCCAGGATATCATAAATGATAATCCGATCCTGAAAAATCTCGGAAACCAAAGTGGTATTCGCGATAAGTTAAACGAACTGGTAGGGGGGCAGATGACAACTAATCCCGATCAGGCTTATCGAGCCGTCGCTTTGCTGACGTATATCAAATCTTCACTCGGGCGGAATGGTGCTGACCGTGGTGATATAGTGAGCGATGGAAAAATCGATGGTTTCACAAAAGATGGAGATGCCCGACACGGCACGGAAGCTGGCGTTCTTCAGGACGTAACGAAGCAAGGGTGGGGGTATCTGGGGCAGCTTATTAACCACCAGCTCCCGGATACCAAAGATTCTCATGTTCGGGAAGATGGTTCCAATATGGACAATCTGCCATGGGGCTGGCAGCATTTCGGGGAGCCTATTCTGAATATCCTGACCGAAGTTGCCGGAGTGGTGTCAAAATAACTAAGGTTACAAGGTTTGAGGTTATTAGGTCAGTATTTTAACCTTATTTCGCTTGCCGTTTCCACTCACCATGCACAAGGTTTCTGTAAGAAGCCTTGTGCATAGATGTTTGAATAACAATTTATCATGCTCTGAGTATACAAGCAGGTTTTATGACTGAAAGACAAAGGCCGAAAGTTCAATCGGATTTAAGATCAAGCATGATGCCTGTAGAAAAATATAAAACGTTCACAGGTCTTTCTGTCATAGTTTTGAACACGGTGCTGGCATGGGGCTGCTTGTCGCCCGTACAGGCCGTAGCCGCTAAGGTGCCAGCTACGGTAGCGCAATTCTATCATGGCAATAAAACGATTCTGGTCGGTGTGGGGGGAGGACACATGCTGAGCCTTTCTAGGCCAGCAGCAAGTGTTTTTGTGGCGGAACCACAAATAGCCGACGTTCAGATTCCATCTGACAATAAAATTTTCATCATAGGAAAAAAGGCGGGCACAACCACACTTTATGCTCTGGATGATAATGGAGATTCCATTGCCTCCTGGACAATTCGTGTTGAAGCGGATCAGACCGTATTTGCTCCACATGCTGAGGCAGAGGCATCTGATGGCACTCTGGAAACGTCTCCCAACGGTTCTGTGCTGGGTGGGACCGTAGCCAATGCAGATCAGGCAGATCACCTCGCGTCCATTGCTCGCGGGGTGGAGGGGAAAGAGCATCCTTTGGCCAACCAGATGGGTGTGACGCATCCGCTTCAGGTCAATCTGCGTATCAGAATTGCTGAGGTCTCCCGGAGTGTTGCACAGCAGATTGGCTTTAACTGGTCTACTGTTATCAAAGCAGGGAGTTTTGCGTTTGGCATGCAGTCGGCCGCCATTGCGGAAAATACGGCGGCCTCCCTGTTTGGTGGTGCAAGCACTGGACACGTCAACGCGCAGACTGTCCTGGATGCGATGGCAAACGAGCATCTGGTGACTTTGCTGGCAGAACCCAATCTGACAGCGATTAGTGGCAGCACAGCCACTTTCCTTGCGGGGGGCGAATTTCCCATTCCTGTACCGCAGGCGTTGGGTGTCACCTCCATTCAATACATGCAGTATGGTGTGAGTCTGGCTTTTACGCCTACTGTTCTGGGTGCGGGCCTCATACATTTAAAAGTAAGGCCTACCGTCAGCGCCCTGTCTGGAAGTGGCAGCTATCAGCTCAACAATCTTTCCGTACCAGCCCTTACAACGCGTCGGGCGGAAACGGAAGTTGAGCTGGCCAGTGGCGAGAGTTTTGCCATTGCAGGCCTGTTGCGGAATGATGCGGACAATAATGTTCAGAAATTTCCTATTCTGGGTGATATTCCTGTGCTTGGGCAGTTGTTCCGGTCCTCGCGCTTTCAGCGGGATCAGAGTGAACTGGTCATTATCATCACGCCATATCTTGTGAAGCCTGTTGACGCTTTGCATACACCTGATGATCCGCTCAGGCATGTTCATCAGCCGAACGAGCTGGAACGCTTTTTCTATGGACGTATGGCAGACCGGCAGGATCTGGAGCATATGCCTCATTTGAATGGGACAGGGTTTGTATTCGAATGAAAAAGTCCACTCTCATTCTGCTTCTTGCCTTATGCAGCTGTGAAGCCACACAGTCCGACAGGGAGAAAACCTTACCGGTTGCTCTGCATACTGAGCAGCGCACCATCCCCCTCATGTCTGATGGTAGATTTGACGAAGAACTTTCAAGGCAAGCTGTGGCAACGCTTGGCGGCCAGACTGAAATCAGTGCGGATATTATGGGGCTGATGCCGGAGCGGGCTGGGCAGATTATGCCTCGTCTTGTGGCGTTAGGGCTGGAACCGGACCGGTTGCATGTGGCACCTGTAAGTGGCGGTTATCAGGCCGGAAGGCCGATTTTGATCCTGAGCAGGACGCAGGCTACCTTGCCTGATTGCTCCAAAATTATGCGTTCCGGATGGTTGGGCGACGTAACACCGAGTATCGAAAATATGGGACGATGCGTGCAAAATAACAATCTGGCGCAGATGCTGGCTGATCCATCAGACTTGTATCGTTCGCCAGTACCGCATCCCTCCTCCGCAGAGCGTGCAGCTAGGGCGGTTCGACGTTTGAACGAGGGGCAGGATAAAACGCTACCGTCTGATGCCCTTGGTAATGGTCTGGCGGGATCAGGTCTGTCTGGTGCTGGTATGGCCGGGGGGAGCAGCTCGACCGAACAGCAACTCCCCGGTGCAACTCAGCTCTGATTGAGAGGGCACCGGACGCGCTATTGTGGCGACAACGCTTCGCGACTGCTCGGCCGGACTGCGTTGTAAAAAGTCAGATTCTCCTGAGCCTGCTTTTCTGACATGCGATGACGTAAGATGGCTGCGGAGCTTGTCTGGTCTCCCATAAGGCCATAGACAAGCGCCAGAGCGTTCTCCACAGCATTAATATGACTGACCTGATCTGTTCCGGCCAGTTCGCTCCGCAGTGGGCGCAAAATACCTATTGCTTGCGGGTACGAGCCTGAAAGAGCGAGAGAGAGTGCCATATCCGTTCTTGCAGGCACATCATCAGGGTTGAGAGCAAGAGCTTTCTGATAATAGCCTTGTGCAGCTTGCTGGTTTCCCAAGGTATCAAGCGCAACGCCCAACGCGACTAAAACACGAGTATCTGATGGGTTCTGACGGAAGGCAGCCTGAAGGCGGTTGAGAGCTTCCCGTGGGCGGCCCGCTTCAATCAGCAGGCGGCTTGTTACCAGAGAAAGCTGAGTGTTATCCGGATTTTTGGTGGCGAGCGGCATGAGGAGGCCGAGCGCTTCATTGGGTCTTCCGTTTGCTGTCAGTGCCTGAGCATAGCCCAGTTGCAGGTCAATTCTATCCGGGCGTAACGCTACGGCGCGACCGTAAAACGTGACGGCTGTTGCCATGTCACCTGTCTGCAGTGCTGTTTGGCCAATTCTTGCCAGAGCATCCGGGTTCTGCGCGGCCTGCATCATCTGGCGTGTTGTATCCGGCGTTGTGGCCGAGGTCTGTGCGCATGCAGAAAGAAGTAGGGGAAAGCTCAAAAGAGAACAGAGTTTAGTAAGCCGCATGGAAAGTCCGGAGGAATGAAAGAGGAAAAATCAGGCTGCATTTGAGGCAGGAGAGGGGGCATGCAGAATGGTATCGGAAAGCGTGCCATAAAGCTTGACGGAAAATTCTGGCGCTACTTCATCATAGGATATGACGGGGATGGACAATCCGTAACGGCGCAGGAGGAGGGACATGGGGCGCCTGAGGTCTGGAGCCGCCAGAAGAACGGCCTTCCGGTCATGTAGCAGGCATGGGGCCAGCAGAGAGCGGGATGTTTCGACTAGTCTCCTGCCTGCAACGGTATCAAGATTTACCTGCCGCCCTTGTGGAGTGCTGTGTAGGAAGGAGCGTAGCCCGTTTTCCAAAGGAGCATCGATCCCGATGGCTGCAAGGACTTTGTCATTATTGGAGGATTGATGGCAGATCTGGCGGCGTAAAGAAAAACGTACGCGCTCCACCAGCCCGGATGTTGTCTGTTCTTTAGGAGCCCATTCCGCAATGGTTTCAAATACTGTGCGGATGTTGCGTAATGGTACACGCTCTTCTAGCAGTAAGCGTAGTACGTCAGACAGGCGGGGCACGGGGCAGACTTTACCCGCTTCGCGCACAAGATCCGGGAGAAGCTTTTCTGCCTGCCGGACAAAGATCTGCGTTTCCTGAATGCCGATAAGTTGCCCGGCATGCGCAAGAAACGTCGCTTCTACAGTGCGGCAGATAAACTCTGCAGGAGTGATGGTAACAAGACCGGCTTCCCGCACCGCAGGCAAAACAGACGCGGCTACAGCCACGCTTTCCGGCCCGAAAGGACCGGGCATGCGGCAATACTCTATTCCTGTTTCCTCCATGACGGCAGGCTGTTCCTCAACAAACACAAGAGCAGGATCAAGAAGTAGGACCAGAGAAGGTACCCCATCGATATCAATACTGAAGCTGTTGTCTTCCAGTTGGGCAGACAGGCTGAGACGCACCGGAGGAAGTGTCAGGCCCAATTGTTCAGAAAAGGCGTGGATACGGCTGGTAATGTGCTTTTGGAGACGTTCATGCTCGGCAGAAAACCCAGTCCCCAGCAGAATGTGCAGGTTGAGGCTTGTAGCCAGAGTTTGCGTCTGCGAGGCCGAAGCAGCAAAAGCCGAGGCATGTTCTCTTTGCTGGCGCTTTAGCAGAAGCCAGGATGTACCGCCCAGAAGAATACCAAAGCAGAGAAAAACCGCAGCAGGAAAACCCGGCACAAGTGCGAGTGCGCCCATGACTACAGCCGCAACCTGAAGGGATAGAGGCTCCGCACTGACCTGCTGCAAAATATCACGGCCAAGATTGCCGCCGCCATCTTCATGCGTAACGCGTGTGACTACCACCCCTGCGGTTAAGGAAATAAGCAGGGCCGGGATTTGTGCAATCAGCCCATCCCCCACCGCGAGAAGCGAATAGGTTTGGAGGGCTGTGGAAAAAGACATGCCTTTTTGCAGGCAGCCAATGGCAATGCCCCCAATCAGATTGACCACAATAATGATCAGACTGGCAATGGCGTCACCTTTGACAAATTTCATGGCGCCATCCATTGCGCCGTAAAGCTGACTTTCTTTTTGCAGACGATTGCGTCGGTTTTTGGCCTCTTCCTGCGTGATGTCCCCGTTTTTGAGGTCGGTATCAATACTCATCTGTCGGCCGGGCAAGGCATCAAGACTGAAGCGGGCTGCAACTTCCGCAACGCGCTCTGACCCTTTGGTAATTACCAGAAACTGTACGATGGTAATAATGAGATAGACAACAATGCCGACAACAACATTGCCGGATATGACGAACTCGCCAAATGTACGGATAATTTCTCCGGCATCGGCCTGTACCAGTACCATGCGGGACGTGGTGATGGAGAGTGCCAGTCGGAAGGCTGTTGTAACCAGAATGATAACGGGCAGTGTGGAGAACATGACAGGCGAACTGATATACACAGCTACCATCATCAATACTGTGGAAATACTGATATTCAGTGCAATAAGAATATCTGCCAGAATGGTTGGCATGGGCAGAATCATCATGCCCACAGTCAAAACAAGCAGCGCGACAAGCAGGAGGTCCTGTCTGCGTGAAAGACGTAGCAGAAGAGTATGAAGCGCAGAAAGTTCTGTGTCTGGTGTCATTAAAAACGTACCGTTAGATGCTCTGCGCCGCGGTGCAGAAGGATTCTGTCCGTCAGGATGTGATCAATAATCCAGCCATCTTCTACCGTACTACCGCAGGGCAGACGTCGCCCCGCGGTATCCAGAACATAAGGCGTATTCCCCAGAGCAACACCGGCAATCTGAAGCGGGGAGTGTGTTGTGGCATGAAGAAATGAAACGCGGTCAAGCAACACCGTTTCCGTGCCGTATGTTGTATCAAACCACAATTTAACAGCTGCCCAGATGTCTTTCTGTTCGGCTTGCTCAGCACCAGTGGCAATCAGGACTCCATCCGCTCCCCTTGAAATGATAATGTTATTCAGATGCTCTGTGAGTAACTTATCTTCCAAGGCTGCCAGCATGGCGTTGCTAGTGTGTGTCGGAGATGTTGTGGCGGCGAACGGAGGAAGTTTGGAAACTGCTGAGTGGTGCATATGCCGCACGTAAATACTCAGAATGCCAGCTAATATTAAGGAAAGCAGTATTGAGCCGCCATACCACGCCGCATGCAGCCGGGTTTTTGTGGGAACAACAAGCTTAAAACGTGTGGAGCCACTGCAAAACCGTATTGTTTTGTAGAATTTTTTGGATGTGTTCTGTTGAAGGATGTGGCCAGAGGCAAGATGGATATTGCCACTTTGAGCTGTTAGCTTAACACCTGTTGCGGTGATGCGGATTACAAAATGTGTGTCAGATAAATTCTGGTCCGCAATGATGGCATCATTGTTGAGTGACTTCCCAACAAAAAAATCTCCCGTTTGCACTGCAAGGGAGCATCCTGCCTGGGGACCATTCTCTATAATCAACAAGGGGCCCGAGGTATCGGCCTCTTCTGGTCTGAAATTCATAGAGTGTGAAAAGGGGTTCCGGCTGTATAGCCGGAACCCCTTTTCTTTAGCCGATGTTCGGGCGCTGCTGAGCGGCTGTTTCTTCTGCGCCTTTTTCAGTTTTAACCACGGTGATTTTTTCGTTGGTTTCAATCGCCGTGTTGAATGCAGAGGTCATTTTATCGATTTCGCTATCGATGTTGGCGCTGGAGGTTCCGGAAACGGAAGAAGTGTCGCTCATGTGGATATTCCTGTTTTAAAACACACAAAAAATAGTAGTAACTTGCTTCAGCTTATGGAAGCGAAAAATTACAGGCCACGAAAGCAGCCAGTATCGGAAAGGGTTATTTTCCGTAACCACTTTCGATCCGGAGATTGGCAACAGAGGCGGCCGAATAATCAGGCGCATTCACACTCTGGCTGCCTTGAGACGCCATATGAAAGACACTCTGAAGCATCGTGTCGAAGGACTGCATAGGCACGCGCTGCCCCAGAAATTCCTGAATGCCTCCCCCTTTACCATCCAGCTCAGTATTTCCTGTACTGGACATGGCAGAGCCATCGGCAAAATGCAGATCGTTTAAGGAAGAGCCGACATGCAGAACTGTATCGCTGTAGGAATCAAAGCTGCTGTTCAGCTGGAAGGCGTTACCTGTCTGAGGGGCAGAAATCTGAACATGTGCTGTCCCGGCATCATTATAGAGGCCGGTGATAAAGGACGTCTGGTTATCCTTGGTGACAGAAACAGCATTGATGTGAGATGCTCCGGCGTTGTTCAGGTCGGTCGGTTGAACCTGGACCTGTGTGCCGTCCTGTAGGTCAATAACAAGGCCATCCCGCTTGAACTCGCCATGCGTGCCATTGCTGGTTTCAACGTGCGGGTCACCAAAAACCTGCACATAGGTGTTGGTCTGTTTGTCATAAACACGGACACAGCCGTCGGTATCGCTATGAAAATTGTAAGCAGCGCCAGTGGTGTAATTGTTATTAGCGGTAATCAGATAACGGCCAGTATCAATGGTATTGCCGGAAACCTGCAGGCCTGTATCGGCAGCCTGGGGTGAGAAGTCAGTGCTGGGCGAAGTCTGGCTAACAGCAAGATCGCTATTTCCTGAGTTTTGAATGGAAACAGACATTGCTTTTCCTCATTAGGGGTCAAAAAAAGTTTTAACGTCAGAAAGGGGCGTCAGGATTGCTTGTATTATCGCTGATAGCATCTGTCGCATCTGATTGTATGCTTTGCATGAGCATCAGGCCGCTTTTCACCAGCATCGACTGAAAAGCCTCTGCGTGCATTTCATTGTTCACATCTGATGATGAACTCGCCTCTTTTGCAGTAATGCCTGAAATCTGATCTGGCATAATTTCGGCCTCTTGAATGTTAATTAACAATGACATCGGAGACGGCAGATCCCCGAAAGAGCGTAAGGTGCCTGAATTCGCCCCCTGATGTCCTGGTTGCGTGTCTCGTTGCGGGAAGAGACAGGACTGTTTGTTGAACCATGCTTACAAAGCGTGGTGGGCCGGATACAGCTAAGGTATCATTTGCCGGGCCGGTGCCAATGTCAAACCGATTATCCAGTAGACCCAGATTTAGAAGGGCAGATCTGAGTTCGGTAAGAGTATGGTTATGGAGGGGGATGATCTGCGTTATACGCTCTGATTTGTTGCTGATATAAAGAGCGGCACCGTCGTTGTACCAGTCAAAGTCATAAAGGTGGCTCATTTTCTGTAGAAAATCTCTCGAGGAGAGATTGAGCCAGCGTCCCTGAACGTGGCCTCTCACCTTGTCGGATGCTACAACCGGGATATCGTTGATATAGGAAAACTCTTTCAGGACAGAAGAGATCTCCTGGTTGACGGCAATATAGGAAAATGGCTTTTCTTCCCAGTTGTTTTCCGCCCGAGCAACGCACGGGGCAACCAGAAGTCCAAAGATAACAGCATGTCCCATGATTGTTAGGAAACGCCCACTCATTTAGCCTGTTATCCATATCATCAGCTATTGAATGATACCTGTTTAAACTGCCGGATGACGTGATGCAACGCCAAATTGATTGTGCAATAAAACCTTCACATAATTAAAAAAATTTGCTGGTATTGAAATTTAAGATAGACAGCTAATTGTATGATCCCGCATCCGGCGCAGCCGCGGTGTTTGTTATTGAATTTCATGGGTGTTTGTTCAGATGTCTGACTCTATTGCCCCATTGTCTGGTCTGGCAGGTGTCCAGCCTGACGCCCAGGGGGTGCCGGATATACAGCAGGAAGCGTCTCTTACATCACAGATAACAGAGCATTTGGGGGCGGAGTTTAATCAGGCTGTGCACCAGGAAATTTCTTTCGTTCCTGACCAGACAAGCCGGGCCGAGGTTATGGGGCAGGCGTTAAGCCAGAAGCTTGAAGGACTTTCCAGCTATCTTGACCAATGGGGCAGCCAGCCCGCTACCCAGGCCGCCGATGTTGCGTCTGACCCAGCCAATGCTGCCGAGCTTGTGGCTCAGATACAGGCCACCTACACGTTTGCTATTGAGACAACGCTTGTCAGCAAAGGCTCGACGGAAACAACCAAGATTTTCAATACCCTGCTCAAGGGGCAATAATGCTGTTCCAGCGTTTACGGTCTTTTAAAGCGGCGCTCTTCCTCATTCCTATGCTGCTTCTATGTGCCTGCAAAACAGAGCTGATGACCAGTCTGGCTGAAGATGATGCAAACGTCATGCTCGCTCTTCTGCTTCAGCATGGTGTGCGTGCTGACAAAATTCAGCAGAAAGATGGAAGCGACACGCTGCGGGTAGAGCAGGCGCAATTTGCGCAGGCAGTCGCTCTGTTGCATGAGGCGGGGTATCCTCGCCAGAGCTTTCAGAGCATGGGGCAGGTTTTTCAGGCCTCCGGGCTGGTTTCCTCCCCGCAGCAGGAGCGGGCTCGCTTTTTGTGGGCTCTGGGGCAGGAACTCTCACGGACTATTTCGGACATTGATGGGGTTCTGACGGCGCGTGTGCAGGTTGTCCTGCCGAATAATGATCTGCTTAATCGCGAACCAACGCCTTCATCCGCCTCGGTCTTTGTGAGGTATAAAGACCAGAGTGCCGCGCAGCATCTGGTGCCGCAGATCAAGCAGCTTGTGGCGGATAGTGTGGAAGGCCTGAGTTACGATCGCGTGTCTGTTGTCATGGTTCCGGTGGCGCAAAAAGACATGCCTGCTGTTGCCTCTGTTTCCTCTTCAGAGGGGTATTGGACAGGTCTGGCTATGTTGCCTGCGATGCTTGTGGCTCTTGTTGTAGGTGTGTTTGTCAGCAGGCGCTGGCCGGATCTGCCAGAGCGTTTCCGCTTCAGGACAAAGTGAGATGTCGCAATCTGCTCCTGATGCACCAGCTCCGCAGTTGATCAGTGATTTGACGTTTGCATCCCATGTTCTGGGTATTTCAGAGCAGATGGTTCAGGATCTGGATTCCTGTATTTACACGAAGGAGTTATTTCGCACCTGTGTTGTTGAGCAGCTTGGGGGAAAGCTGCCATCAAGCCTTACTGTTGCTCAACGCTATATTCTTGCGCAGCAGGCGGAGGAACTGTTCGAGTTGGTGCTCAGAATAGGATGTGTAGTGCAAGCACGCGCCATTCTGGCTCTGGTCAATGGCGATATGGTTCGACATCTGGCGCAGCTGACAACACCTCACCTTATGCAGGATGCGGCTTGGAAACCGGTGTTTTCCGTTGCGGCTGGCATGCCGCAGGCGTCCCCTGAGGCGCTGGCGAAAGCGATACAGGAATCAGGCTGCGGAGTACTGCATGCGTGGTGTGAGGCACAGCCTCCGTCTGTAGCATTGCGTGTCCGCAGTTTTTTACCTGAGCCTCCGCCGGCAGCTACGTTTGCTTATGCGCAAGAGAACGCTGTGCATGTGGTGGATGCTTTTGTAGCGGAGCGGCTTTGTGACAACTGAGCCATTCTCCCCCTACATCATTCGGGCAGAGCAGTTTGACGCGCTAACTGACGCGGCTCAGATCCGCGAAAGGGCAGAAAAGGAGCGCGAGGCGTGTCTGGAAGAGGCACGTAAGGAGGCGCAGTCCTTACTGCTTACCGCCAGAAAGGATGCGGAAAGCATGCGGCAACAGGCAGGCAATCAGGCGCGAGAAGAGATTTCACGCTATTTGCAGACCTGTGAGCAGAGCATTGCCGATTTATCGTTTCTTATAGCCAGACGTCTTATTGACGACCTGCCGCGTGATGAAAAACTGGCACGTCTGGTCAGGACCGCTCTTGCAGATTTTCCGCAGCAGATGGGGCTGGTCCTTAAGGTTCCGGTTTCTGAAGCGGCATCCTTGAAAACAGCTTTACAGAAAATGGAAGGCGTTCCTGCCTCTGTTTGGGTTGTGGAAAGTGCAGATCTTGCCGCAGGTGAAGCCGTTTTACAGCATGAGCAGGGGCAGGTGCGGCTTGATGTAGCCTCCCAGTTGCGTGCTTTGTGGCAAGGTGCGGTTGCATGATTGATTTTGCCGGGCTGGCGCAGCGTTTGCAGGACGCCACGCCACGGCCCTCCATCGGGCAGGTTTTACAGGTTTCCGGCGGGTTGATATCGGCCCGGGTGGATGGCGCCGGAATGGGGGAAGCCTGCCGGATTGCTTTACCGGACTCAGAATTGCTTGCGGAAGTTGTGGGGTTTGACGGCCCGGTTGTCCGGCTGGCACCGGTCGGCAACATGCAGGGTATTCTGCCGGGCTGCATGGTCTATCGTTCTGGCGGGGCGTTGCAGGTGCCTGTGGGGGAAGTGCTGCTAGGGCAGGTTCTGGACGGGTTTGGGCATCCGTTTTCCGGAGAGAGCCTGTCGGGTTGTGCAGAGCGCCCGTGCGCAGAAGCACCGCCTTCCGCGCTATTCCGACATAGGGTGACACAGCCCGTGGCAACGGGGCTGCGAGTGATTGATGGACTGCTCACATGCGGCATTGGGCAGCGTATAGGTATTTTTGGTGAGGCAGGGGGTGGAAAATCCACCCTCCTTGGGCACCTTGTTCGTGGAACCTCTGCGGATGTCGTGGTGATAGCGCTTGTCGGGGAACGCGGGCGCGAGGTGCGGGATTTTCTCGAGCACCAGATGGATGCAGCGACAAGAGCCCGATCCGTTCTTGTGGTGGCAACGTCTGACCGCCCTCCATTGGAGCGTATCCGTGCAGCCATGACAGCCACAACCATTGCAGAGTGGTTTCGAGATCAGGGCATGCACGTACTACTGGTTGTGGATAGCATGACCCGACATGCACGGGCCTTGCGGGAAGTGGGGCTTGCTGCGGGCGAGGTACCGGGGCGCGGCGGTTTCCCACCTTCTGTCATGGCGGAACTGCCCCGCCTGCTGGAGCGGGCCGGACCCGGCGATGAGCGGAAGGGAAGCGGTATGATAACCGCCTTCTATACCGTTCTCGTGGAGGGAGAGGGCGACCCTGTTGCCGAGGAGATGCGTAGCATCTTGGATGGGCATATCATCCTGTCTTCCAAACTAGCGGCATCAGGGCAGTACCCGGCCATTGACGTCATGACCAGCCGGAGCCGCTTGATGAATGTGGTGGCATCTGCAGCCCAGTGTGAAAAGGCCGCCCGGGTCCGCGCTCTGCTGCATCGGTATGAGGAGGTGCGTTTTCTGGTGGAGGTTGGAGAATATAAACCGGGGAGTGATGCTGACGCAGATGAAGCTCTGGCAAAAATTGAGGATATCAGAAAATTCCTGAAGCAAGGTGAGCGGGACATCACGCCGTTTTCTCAAGTGGTCACATGGCTGAACCAGATCGTTTAAGGCGCAAGCAGGTGGCTATACTGGCACGCCTCCAGGCTTATCGGGATGAACAGGCCAACCGCCGACTGACAGTGGCGCGTTGGCGTGTGGCAGATGCCGAGCACGCCATTCAGGCTGCTGAGCAGGCCTGTGAACGGGAACGTCTGGAGCAAACACAGGCGCGCTCACACCGTTGGCGCAACGCTGTGGGTAAGGAGCTTGAGTATGACGCCATTTGGGCTCTGCGCGCGGAAGATGAAAATGGTTTTTCCGTCATTGAGCAACACGACCAGCACAGGGAGAAAGCCAAGCAGGCTGCGGCTGAGGCCCGCGATGCTGTGAAAAATGCTGAACAGGAAGCCCGGACTGTTCATACGGCTCTGGCGCGCCGCAATGCCTTGCAACAGACTGTGGAGCAGGAGTGCAGGCACTACGAGCAGACGCACGAAGAACTGAGGCGGGATCAGCAGTCTCAGATGGTGTTTGCTCACTGTACGCGGAGGAGCCCAATATGACGGGCCGTAGAGCGGACTGCTATAGTCCCCCGACTGTCAGTCGGGCGCAGGTGCAGCAGAGCGTCACGCTCGGACGTAAACGCATTCCCGTGACGCTGCGCGATACTCTTACCCTGTATGATGCTGGCATGGAGTGGCATGGGGCATGGGTTTGTTGTGAGGCGCAGATAGGCGATGCTTCCGTGATCCTCCATGTTCCGCCGCCTTTGCTTGCGGCGCTCACCGATCAGCAGGAAGCGGCAATCGGAACAGTTGCAGTCGAAGTGCAGGTTTTGACGACTCTCCTTTCTCTTGCGGATTGTTTTGCGGCGCTGGAAAAGGAGCTTCAGGCAGACATTAGATTTCTGAAAATCATCAACAGGCCGCACTCTTCGAATGGTATCAATTGTGTGGTGGAGGTGCGGGGACAGCGCTGGCCTGTGGCTTTGCAGGCTCCTGCGCCTGTCATGCAGCATCTCATGGCGCTCTGGCCGATTGTGCCCTTACCCGAAGCTGAGGTGTTCCTCAGAACATCCCTGAGGGTGGGAAGCACTCCGTTGTCGCTTCGTATTGTATCCAGCTTGTCCCCTGGTGATGTGGTGTTGCTTGAAAGCGGGAGCCCAGAGAGGGCAACCCTGATGATTGAAAATTACGCTCATGCCCGTGCGCGCTGGCATGAGGACAAGGGCTGGCAACTGGAAACCGCCATACAATACCCACTGAAAAAGGAAAGTCCGATGGCTGAGCAGGAAGAAGAGGGCAGACCCGAGCATAGCCCGGATGGCCTGACCGATGATGTGGCATCTGAAATGGATATTCCTGTAACCATCAGCTTTGAGATGGGACACAAAACCGTCACTCTGGCTCAGTTGCGGGACCTTGGACCGGGGAGCGTGCTTGAGTTGGCGTCACCCATTTCAATGCCCATCGGGCTGTATGTCGGGGGAAGAAAGATCGGGCAGGGGGAACTGGTGGATGTGGAAGGTACGGCTGGCGTGAGGGTGAAGAGGATTTTCGGGCGTGAATAGTCTCGTTAGTCCTGATATTTCAGCAGTTCTGGTCGGGATCACGGCGCTGGGTTTTGTGACCTTTGCTGCCGTTACAATGACCAGTTTTATCAAGATTGCCGTGGTTCTGTTCCTGTTACGTAATGCGTTAGGAATTCAGCAAACACCTCCGAACATTGTGCTCTATGGCATTGCGCTTCTGCTGAGCATTTACGTTATGGCTCCTGTGGTGATGAGCGCTTACGCAGCTGCCGTGACAGTGCCGGTGGATCATATGACGCTTTCAGACATGCTGGACGCAGCAAAACGGGCAGAGCAGCCCGTTAAATCCTTCATGTTACGCTTCACCAGCCCTGGAGAGCGCGAGTTTTTTACCAACGCGACCATGCGGGTGTGGGGGCCGGAATCCGGTCTGAAGGCGCAGCCGGATGATTTGCTGATTGTACTGCCATCTTTTCTGCTTTCAGAACTTCAGCGTGCTTTTGAAATCGGCTTTTTGCTGTATTTGCCGTTTATTGCGATTGATCTGGTAGTGACAGCGGTTCTTATGGCCATGGGTATGTCCTCCGTCTCTCCTTCCACCATCGGCGTGCCGCTCAAGCTCTTTCTGTTTGTTGCTATTACAGGCTGGACAAGGCTGATCCACGGCCTTGTCCTCAGCTATGCGACATGATGCAAGCCTATGTCTGAGCAACTGATTTTCCACTTTCAATCGACTCTTTCTCTCGTTCTGTATATGGCGCTTCTCCCTTTGCTGGCGGCCATGGCGGTTGGACTGCTGGTGGGGATTTTGCAGGCTGTGACACAGGTGCAGGACCAGTCTCTGCCAATGACGTTCAAGCTACTGACGGTTATCCTGCTGCTTCTGTTCGGAGGTTCTTTGCTAGCTGTGCCGCTGGAGCGGGAAGCGGCAGAAATATTCGATTCCTTTCCTGCGTTGACCCGGTAGAGGCCGTGAGCACGCCCTCTCCATCCAGCGTTCCCCTGCTGCTCGAACTATTGGGTATGCTACAGCATTGGCTGCTGGCGCTGGGTTTTGCCATTGCGCGCCCCATGGGGCTGTTGGCTGTACATCCTGTTTTTACGCGTTTCCAGATTACGGGGCTATTGCGTGGTGCTATTGCGCTGGTGCTGGCCTTACCCGCCGTGCCCATGATTTCTGACATGCTTGCCCATTCACCCCAGACGGGCGTGGGCCTGATGGTATTGGGCATGAAGGAAGCGGCGTTAGGCAGTGTACTGGGCTTGATGTTGGGAATGCCGTTCTGGGTGCTGGATGTGGCGGGAGACATACTGGACCTTCAGCGGGGAGCAACAGCAGGGCGTATTAATGACCCTGCCGGTTTTGAGGATGTTTCCATAACAGGTACTTTCTTCCTGCTATTGGGCATTACATATTTTGCTGCTTCAGGCGGACTGCAGATGGTTTTGAACATTCTGTATCAAAGCTGGCGTCTGTGGGCGCCTCTCTCCGGCCTGCCAGCATTGTCCAGCCAGTTTCCGGTGATTGTTCTAGGCTTGCTGGATGAGATGCTGGCGTCTGCGCTCAGTCTGGCATTGCCTATGTTTCTGGCAATGCTTTTATCCGATATCACGCTGAGCATTGTCAGCCGTGCTGCGCCCTCTCTGCGCGTGGATGATCATGCCATGGGTGCGCGTAATATTGTCTTCTTTTTTGTAATCACTGTTTACACCACTTATCTCTGCCTTTTTGTGCGGCAGGATGTTGGGCGTATTCCTGTGTTTTTTGATGTCCTGAAACTTATGGCGGCCCATGGACCATGAGCGGGACGAGTGAGAGCAAGGAGCTTCCGGCCTCAGCCAAAAAATTGCAGGAAGCGCGTAAAAAGGGGCAGGTTGCAAACAGTAAGGATTTTGTCGGGGCGATAGCGACTGTCGTTGCCCTTTTTTATATTGCGTTGCACGGGCCAGATTTGTTCCTTCAATTAAGTGCCGTGCTGTCAGATACGGCAGTGCTGGCGCAACAGCCGCTTGAAACAGCACTGCCTCTGGTCATACAGCGCTTGAATACTTTGTTTGTTGCATTCGTTCTGCCGTTACTTGCTCTGTTGTTTTTTGCTGTCTTTGTGGCTGCGCTGGTTGGAAATGGCGGGATGGTGTTTTCCGTAGAGCCTTTGGCGCCCAAGTTTGAGCGGATCAATCCGGTTAGCGGATTTCAGCGGATTTTCTCGCTCCGTAACATAATTGACGGTCTGAAAGTCATTCTGAAATTTATTGCAGTTCTTTGTACACTGGTTCTTGTCGTGCGATCAGACCTGCAATCTCTGGTGCATCTGCCGGCGTGTGGGCCCGGTTGTGTGCCCAGTGCCGTGCGGGCCATGGTATGGCCTGTTCTGCTGTCAGCAATCTTTTGCTTTCTTGTGCTTGGATGTCTGGATCTGGGCGTGCAAAGGTTGCTCTTCCGGCGGGAAATGCGCATGACGCGCACCGAGCAGAAAAAAGAACTGAAAAACTCTGAGGGTAATCCGTTAATCAAGCGGGCACAAAGGCAGGAGCGGCGCGCTGCCATGAGCAGCAACGTGCGGATGGGCGTAAAAAACGCAACATTTGTTGTTTATGATGCAGATGTTGCTCTTGCTTTCCAGTATGCCCCCCCCGGTGTGCTGGTGCCAGCGCTTGTGGCTCGTTCGGCTAAAGGGGCGCTGTCGGCCTTTCTGGCCGAGGCAGAAGCTGCCAATATTCCGTGCGTTGAAGATGAAGAGGCTGCACCTTTTCTCGCAGCCCGCGTGCCTATGGGCAGTCCGCTACCGAGAGACGCTTTTCAGGCAGCGATTTCCTGCATGCGAAAAGCCGAAATTTTATAAATTTCAATCAGTTATCTGGCTGCACAGTTCTGTTCAGCCAGATAATTAAATGATATATGGACGTTACGCGTCGCCAAATTTGGCGGTGTATGTCTGACTTTTATCCTGCGCCATAGTCATGGGGTTTGTGTTGTTTGCACGGTTCTGGTCATCATTCGGGTGGATATAAGCGTTCCCCGTGCCCAATTGCTGCTCCATGTAAGCCCCCCCAGCCTGCATGGTTGATGACGAGCCATCATACCATCCGGCCACGGTTGCATTTCCGGCACTGTCATGGGTCAGGGTGCCTTCTGGCGCACCATCAGCGATGCTCTTTGTATCGCCAGCCGTTTTGCCCTGTCCGTCAGAGACTTCAATGGAGGCGTTGCGGCCATCAATGTAGCTGACATCTGTATTGTTGACGCCGTTTGCGTCTGCGTAGAATTCCAGACGGGAGGCCGTTGGCTGATAAGTCCCGGATGCGTTGGCTTCTGCAATGTAGCCACCCTGACCATTCTGATAGCTCAGTGTGCCACTTTCTCCTGGTTTCAGCGTGATTTCCGCAACAGGAGTGGTTGTGGAGCCACCGTTCAGAAACTCGCCAATTTTTTCAACGTGATTGCTGGAATTCTGGATTGTGACGCTGTTGCTGCCGCTACCAGCAGAGACATTTGCGGCGGTGTTTGTAGGAGTAGGCGCAGTAGAAGCCTGTTCCGTGGTGGAACCAAGGGAATTACCCATTGCGGAAGATGTTGTGTTTTGCACGGCCTGCATGGGTAACTGCTGAGCCATGTTTCCAAATAGTTCGGCCAGTTCTCCCGGGTTGATGTTAGCGCGTGCTAATGCATCTTTCAATGTCACGAGACTAGACGGACCAAAAGTATTTGAGACAGCCATGTGGGTCGCCTTAAAATAGAAGCCGAAGAGACGATTCACAATTAGCACGAGCTAAAAAAAGAAGGGAGGATAAATGGAAGGTTTGACAAAAAAAATGGTATGTGGCTGAAAAAACGAAATAGCCCAGTTTTTGTATAAATGTTTTCTATCTTAAATAAACGGATAAGCTCAGGACTGTTAATTTATTGAATCGAGAGGTGTTTCCGTTTTCATCGCCCTGAGTGAAAAAGCAGCCAGCTCACGCCGCCTGGACTCAAAACTGCATTGTGTGGGTGAGGGGTAGGAATGACAGATCCGATTTTATCTGATTGAAGGGCAGGTCATCAACCTCAAAAGCACCGATGTCATGCTGGCGAATATTGCTGACGAGGCAGACGAAGTCATCGGGGTGGGGCGGTTACGACACAACACAATCATGCAGTCTCTTACGAAGCTAAATATAACAGCCTGTATCCCGTCAAAGAAAAACCGGAAATCAAAGCCGTCTTACAACTGACACCTGTATAAAAAGCGCCTTCTCATTGAAAACATGTTCGCAAAACTGAAAGACTAGGGTCTGTTAGCACTTGATCCAGTCTGCAGCAGCAGCGATCTTCACCGGGCCGCCTTGCGCTATCTGCATCATCTTGCACAGGTTGCCGTGCCGACATCCCATCCCCTTGTTTC
>NZ_LHZQ01000154.1 GCF_001580915.1 Acetobacter tropicalis
AGCCGCCATACCCTGCGCCCATGTTCATGACGCCTATCGACCAAAGCCGGTCGTTCAGATCAGCTACCGCGAATATCCGGTTCTCACAAAAGCTGACGATAGCCAAGCCGGACCGACTGCCGTCAACCAGCGTGGCAGCGCACTGGTTTGAGGCAGCGTATAATAAGCCAGCGTGTTGCTGCCGGCGAGGCCGAACTCTGCGAGTGGCATCGGCTAGGCGCGGCCGATCTCCGGCGCGTCGCGGCGCAGATGGGGCCGCACGATCGGCGTCGAGAAGAGTTAATATATAAGTTTACGAAACGTCGTTTTAAGTTGACATCTCATACCAAATAGGCCACGCATAAGTCATGGAAGTTGACAAATCTCTCATATCCGCACTCATTGAAGCAGCTCTTTCAGCTGATTACACCGGCGTTCGTCGGCTCGGTGTTCAGATTGCCAAAGGCCTTTCGGAGCAAAACGACATAGAGGGAGCTAAAGCTCTGCAAAGTTTGCTGCGTAGGCGCGGCGTGCCGCTACAGGCGTCCGGTTATGCTGAGGCGTTGCCACGCGATGCGGGCTCGCGGTTGCCACTGATCGAAGAAGGCCAGTGGCCGACCACCCCCGTTATGATGGGCGGACAAGCAGGCCATACGGTTTCCCAGTTTATTGAAGATGCACAGCATATTGACCTGCTGACGCAAAAGGGTGTGTCTGCGCGTCTCGGCCTTTTAATTTACGGTCCGCCCGGCACGGGCAAGACCTTGTTGGCCGGGCACATCGCCGCGTCGCTCAAACGGCCGTTCTACATCGCGCGGCTTGATTCGCTGATCTCGTCGCGACTGGGTGAAACCGCCAAGAATATCCGCGAGATTTTCGACTTTGTGCCAGCGCGTAACGCCGTGCTTTTCCTTGATGAAATGGATGCGGTGGCGAAAATCCGTGACGACCGCCATGAGCTTGGCGAGCTAAAGCGTGTCGTTAATACCGTGCTGCAGGGTCTGGATTCGCTAACTGATGATGTGGTGACGATAGGCGCCACCAACCATCCACATCTGCTCGACCCGGCAATTTGGCGCAGGTTCCCGTATAAGGTCGAATTGGGTCTGCCCGATCAGGATGTCCGCACGAGTCTGTGGCAGCATTTCCTCTACCAGGATCGAGATACGCATCGCGATCACGCGCTGTTATTATCACGGGTGTCGGAAGGCCTGAACGGTGCGGACATCGAAAACATCGCCTTAGCAGCGCGTCGTCGTGCCATTCTAGGCAATCGCGAACCTAGCCTGAGCCAGATCCTTATGGCCGTGCGTGGTTCGCGTGCCGGCAGCCCGCAGCTGTTGGATAATCGAGAGCTGGACACTGCCGATAAAAAAGCCCTTACCCAGATGCTCGATGAGATTGGAGATGTCAGCCAAGCCGAGATCGGGGAAATTGTCGGGGTGAGCCGGCAGATGGTGCATCGCTACCTGAAGGAGGCGGAACATGGCTGATCCGCAGAACAATCCGCTTCTCAATCCGGTCCTGCGCTTCATGCGCGCTCCCAAGCCCGCGCGCGTCAGCGGTGGCGGCAAAACGGCCAGCAACATCATGGTCGAACGCCTCCCCCGGCAGCGCAAGGTGCTCGCCGAACAATTCACCGAGATGGCCAATTCTGCTGGAAAACGCCCCAGCTTTGGCGGGCGGGTGGTGGTGTATGCCGCGATGTTCGATGATTCGCTCGCCACCAGTTGGACGCCCTCAGACCTCTTCCATCCAACGCATGGTGTCCGACTGATCGCACCGTATCGGACCGGCTATCTTCTCGAAATGCCAGCAAAGTCGCTGGCGGGCTATGCTGCGCTCGTACGTAATTCCACGCAGATCAAAGAGCAGGTGGATATTTCGCGCGTTGAAGCTGTACGGTTTTTCAATAGCAATGATGCGGCGGCTGCGCCGTCGCTCGACAAGCTATGGGAAGCGGCTCCGGAAATCGAAGGTGGCCGGGCGTTTGTTGTTTGGCTTATGCCAATGAAGGAAGAGGTCGCCTCCGAGGAGGTCATGCGCGATTTCGCGGCGCTGCGTGACGGCACGATCGCGCCCGCACCAGCCTTGCTCGAAAATCTCGATCTCAATGCTGCCGATCTCCCCGCGCCATTGCGTCGTTCGTTGCGCAGCGTCGCTACGACCGGTGACCGGATCAATATCGCACTTCGCGAATATCGGCAGACCCAGCGCGCTCGCACGACGGTCATCCTTCCCTCGGCCGTAGCGTTGAATGCATTGGTGGGTTCGGGCACGGTGTTCCGCATTGAGCCGGTCCAGCCCATCGGTTCGACATCACCCGGCAAAGGGCGTGAGCCGGATCGGCCTCTGCCGCAAAATATAAAGCACCTCCCCATCGTGGGTGTAGTCGATGGCGGGCTCACGGCCACATCCTACCGACCGGCCGAAGCATGGCGTGCACCGCCCTTCTTCCCCGACCGCGACGCGGATACTGTTCATGGGAACCGCGTGACGTCGCTCGTCGTGCAGGGCCATGACTGGAACA
Organism: Acetobacter tropicalis; assembly: GCF_001580915.1. Taxonomy (GTDB): domain Bacteria; phylum Pseudomonadota; class Alphaproteobacteria; order Acetobacterales; family Acetobacteraceae; genus Acetobacter; species Acetobacter tropicalis. The sequence goes on from NZ_LHZQ01000154.1 coordinate 2,510, forward strand.
ACAATCTCACGTTGCCGCCACTCTATTGTCAGATCGGCACCGTCCAGGCCGTCCCGAAGCGTGGCGCGCGGGTGTTCTTCGATCCGCAGGCATTCATCGTCTATCTCGACGCGATCATGGCGGCCAATCCCGAAACGCGGGTATGGAACTTCTCACTGAACCAGCCTGTCGATTGCGAGTGCGATCACGTTAGCCCGCTTGGTCACGACATTGCCGTAATTGCTCGCAAACACCGCGTTCTACCGGTTATTTCCATAGGAAATAAGCCCGGCAATTGCCTTCAGCCGCCAGCGGACTGCGAAGCCGGTATCACCGTGAGCGGCCGCCTTCACGACGCCAATGGTGCACCTTCCGACGCCTGCCCGGTCAGTCTTGCTGGACCGGGGCCTTGCTCCATGCTCAAACCCGACCTGTCGCATTATTCGCATGTGCGGGCGCTCGGCGGCGCCGTCATCAAAGGCGCGAGCTTCGCGACGGCCCTTACCAGCCCGCTGGCGGCGCACACTATGCACCGTCTGCGCGACGCATCTCCCGATCTGGTTAAGGCGCTGCTGCTGCATCACGCAGACGGCGGGATTTACGATCCATCCATCGGTTTCGGTACACCCCGCGTCGAAGCCATGCCGTGGGAATGCCGCCCGGGTTTCGTCACCCTGCAATGGACGGCCGCTTTGCGGCCTGGCGCTGCGTTTCACTGGGAGCTACCGATCCCCGCGTCGCTACGCAAGTCGGGCAAGCTTAAAGGCAGCGGCGCGTTGACGGCGATCGTTAATCCACACCCGATGGTCTCGGAGTTTGCCGGGCCTAATTATTTTGGCGTGCGCCTGGAAACTGCGCTGCAGTTCCAGCGCGGCGTTACGGACAAGGGCGAGGTGAAATTCAACAATCTTCTCGGGGCGCTGGATACCGGGAAGGTAACTGAACAGGCCGCACGGGCCATCGACCATAAATGGAGCCCAATCCGCCAACACCGCCGCGATTTTCGCGGCGTTGGGTTCGAGGGCGACACGCTCCGGGTCTATGCGCGAATCTTCCCGCGCGATCTCTATCATTACAATTTCAGCACGGCCGACGAAATTCCACCGCTCGAAACAGTATTTGTCCTGTCCGTCGGCACAGGCGACGAGAACGACGATGTGTTTAATGAGCTTCGGGATCAGCTTGGCGCATTCGTCGAAACCTCCCTCGTCGACTCTGATCTCGGTATCGACAATGAAGAACTTTGACGATGAGGTAAGGATACCGACTAACGCGACAGATCAGCAACCACGTGTTAAAATAAACAATGCTTACCTTCCCGAATGAATGGCGGTTCGAGGCTCCCGGTGATCCTCTCCCCTCGATAGTCATCAATCAATTCGACGACCTTATCTCGAGGGTCGCGTCTCAGGGCGACCGCTGGAACGTAATTGAATTCTTCAAGGCGCGTTTTGCCGGCGCAGCAGGGCTTCCCAGCCATACGAGCTCTTCCTTGAGCTGGGCTGAGGGTGATCTCGCGAACCTCATGCAGGGGGCGGCCGAGAACGCACCTCTCTTTATCGATGCATTCTGCAAGGCATGTGTCGAGCTGAGGGAGCAAGAGCCCAACTGGGGTTTCCCAACAATTGGACAGCTAAACCGCATTTTATCGGAGGCAGAGACCGGTTACGCGATCCAGCCGCCTAATCTTGTCTTTACCGGCATGCAGGTACCGATCATCAAGCCGGAGCGGCAGCCGTCCCTCGATGAGCAAGCGCAACAACTCATCCAGCGATCGCTTGATCAATCGGAACAACTTCTTAGGGAGGGACGCGGCCGACAAGCGGTCTCGGAAATTCTTTGGCTCTTGGAAACCGTATCAACCGCTTTCCGCGGGCTAGATGCGGGATCAGGAACCATTGAGGAGAAATATTTTAACAGGATCACAGGTGAACTCCGACGCCAGCATCGGGGACAGGTTCTTGAGCAGGTTGTGGGGTGGATGACCACGCTGTACGGCTTCCTTTCCTCGCCTACCGGCGGCCGCGTCCGTCACGGAGCCGACATCACGAACACGGCCGAAATGCCGCGCGGAGATGCCGAGCTCTACTGCAACCTGATCCGCAGCTACCTCGGCTATCTGATGGCGGAGCATGACCGCATCAGCCGGGCACAGTTCCCGTAACGTGGCGACCTTCTCTCAAAGTCAGATGGAGGCCATCGCTGCCGCGCTCGGCGATACTGCTGACGGGTTAACCGGCAGCGAGATCAGCCATCTTCTTAGTGTCGCGAAGATGGCTGATCCGTCTCCGGAACTGACGAAGCGCCATCGCCTTCATAATGCCTTCGCGACCAGCCAGAACGAGCGGGGGGACCGTGTCGGAGTGATCGCGTTCATCCGGAAGGCTATGAGGCCCGAGCGATATCTTCAAAACCCTCAGCGTTATGAGCCGCTTCGCATGAAGGTGAACACCGCCCTCGCCTTTGCCGGTCTCAAGGTGAACGCGGAAGGCATTCTCGGCGCAACCGACACGGCAACCACCATCCCCGACGCAGAGCGGCGGGCACGCGAGATGCGCGAGGATCTCGTCCGACGAGGTGTGCACCCTGACGTGCTGTCCTTCTGCCGTTCTGAGCTACTTGTCGCCGACTACTTCCACGCGGTCCTTGAGGCCACGAAGAGCGTGGGCGACAAAATCCGCTCGCGTACCGGCTTGATGGACGACGGCTCCGCATTGGTTGACCGCGCGCTTAGCGGCGACCTTCCGATGCTGGCGATCAACTCTCTTCAGAACGAAAACGAGAAGAGTGAGCAGCGTGGCTTCGCAAACCTGGTGCGGGGGCTGTTCGGCATGTTCCGGAACCCGGCAGCGCACGCGCCGCGCGTTTACTGGGCTATGGAGCGCGAGGACGCCGAGGACCTTCTTTCTATGGTCTCGCTGGTCCATCGACGCTTGGACAAGGCCACCATGCCGCGCAGAGCCTAGTCATCAGGTCGACAGACCACTTCCGGCCTAAACGCGCCCGAGAAAGGTCGTCCTGCCTATGTCTGCTTTATGGAAAGCTATTCATAAGCACGCATGCCCGACATGAGGGCGAAAGCAGTCTGTCTGGATCTGTCTGCGTGGTTGCCGGAGCTTCTGTCCAGGTTACAGACTTATCCTCATGAAGTGAACTCTTTCGGGTCAAATTTCGCGGCAAGCGGCGGATTGTCATTATCTTCTGGTTTTCGACAGACGCCCTGTTTTCGGGATGCGTAACGAAACGGCCGTTCCCGTGCCTGATGCACGCGCGCGCAGAGGCAGGCGCAACCCACCTGCCGCCGGATGACCATCAAGGGGCCATCCGCGACAGGAGAATGGATGCGGCCCCATCGCGCACCTAATCCGCCGTAAAAACATGCCCGGACGTCATACACCGCCAGCCGGGCGTTCCCGCGAACGGCTCCTCATCAGGCGGGGGCGGAACACGGACTCCCGAAAGGGCCACCAGCTGGTTGGCTGGCGCCTTGTGAAGGAGAAGGTCTAGCAGCGTTTCCGCGCAGGCCTGTCGTGCCGAGGGACCTGCGCGGGTCATCAGATGGATATTTTCCGGAACAAGTTCGAGAGCAGCCAGCTGCAACCCAAAATCGGAGATCCACGGGCAGAAATGCCGGATTCCTGTGTACAGGCATAAATCGTAGGGCGGATGGTCATGCGGCCCTCCGAGGAGCTGCCGTAAAAAATGCATGTGGTATCCGCCGAAAATCAGCGGTGCCGCACGTCCTGACGGCATCAGTCCACGGAACAGGCTGTCGTTGACTGTCAGGTGCGGTTGTCCCGCGTCGTCCAGTGTTTCTTCAAGACACCCGCGCCGCTGGCTCCAGTCCGAGATCCACGTCATTGACGATCCCGCCTCGAAAAAACCCTCCCGATGAGAGAGGATGATTGGAGCGCCGTGAAACGGCACCCCCAGGTTTTGAGGAATCAGATCGATCAGGCAAAGACGACCTGCGGGCCAGCGCGGCAGGTGAACCGGACGCGCCGTCACGACACCCGCTTCCGCAGGCCGGCGACGATTTGCAGAAAACGCTGTCTCAGCCGGTCTGGTTCAAGCATCTGGTCCAGATACCAGACCTCGGGCTGAATCCGGGCTGCTTCGTAGACCAGAAGACGGCGATCGAACTGAGCCAGCAACTTCTCTTCCCAGGCGTTTCTCACGACACGGTCAGAGCCACACGCTCCAACAATTTCGACGTGCTGGACATGCGACCGAAGCCGGATCGCGATGTCTGAATGAAACCGCCTCTGGCTGTCGGAACTGATGGCAGCCTCAAGATCAATCGCGACGTCATCGGGAACGACTGGCACAATCGCTTCATACACGATCCTCTCGACCGTGGAGTTCAGACGTGTGCCATCCGAGGCGATGTTACCGTATGGCGGAAGGTCGGGCCATTTCGCCTGAGCGACTTTCAGGAGGTTGGCCCAGACCCATGAGGGACGATCACCGAGATGCACGAGGTGCTGGCCCTGGGGTAACAGATATCGGAACAGACTGGATGGCGGCTGCACACGCAACTTCATCGCCAGAGTGCGGTACAAATGAAGATCGGCGTCGGTCGGTTCAAGGAACGAAGAGCGCGCGATGAAGGGCCGGCCCGTCGGGGATGACGGGCATGTGGTAAGAAGCATGACTTTGTCTTTCGGAAAGAATGGAATTGCTGCGACCTGATTCAGGCCGCAGTAAGCTGCAGGATCAGGGAACGAACCCGAGCAGTTCATCAAGCGAGTGCTCAGCCAGCAATTTTTCGATGATGCGTGCGAGGACGTGGATCCGTGCAATGGCTGAGCCGGGGTGGGCTCCGCCCGTTGCGGTGAAGCCATAGTGGTGTCCGAGTGCATCGATGGCGTCCGGCACCCCGCTCAATTCGGGAAACAGCATGCGGACTACGGAAACGAAATGGATGTAGCGTACCGGGTCCGTTGTGTTCGGGATGATCCAGTGCGCCGCACGCTCGTCGGCAAGGACAACAACATCAGGCGAACGGCCTTGCATACTGAGAGCCCCGTCTTCTTCGTCGACAACTGATGGGCCGGGTCGTTCGAGAATTTCCGCCCGGAGCAGGTCGCTGGCAGGCAGAAGTATCCCGGGGCCGGTGGCGTCCTGCATTTTTACAGAAACGGGCTGGTCTTGCGGGAACCACAGTGCGAAATGCTCAGACTGAAGCGGCTGTTCCGTCTCCATGGCAAAACGGAGATCGTAGAGGCACACGGCCCAGACCGTTTCGCGGGTCCTCGCGCCCGACGCCGGTTCAGGCCGCAGAGACTCAACTCCGGGCACGAGGCTGACAATTCTGATCGTCAGACCGGAACTGTTTTGAAGCTCATGTCTCATGCCATGCACTCCTCTGCAGCGGAGTGCTGGACAGCGGAAGGTGACGGCCCTGAGGAAGCAAGGCTCTGCGCGAATGCGCGCTCTAGGTTCGCGGCGACCAGCGTGACGATGACCAGGATGCCTTCAAGGCGAGGGTCATGCAGACCGGAGCATGGAGACCTGATGATCTCTCGCAGAGAAGGAAGGACAACCCCGTTCAGCACGGCAGTTGCATCGTATAGCTTGTCGACCGGGTCGCAGCCCGGTTCGACGGATTTGTAAGAATTCATGATCAGAGATCTCGAAAAGAGTGAGACCCCCAGAGGGAGAGAGGAAACCTCTTTTGTTCGAAGCACGAACGCTCGGCCGCAGGCCGCTCTGGGGTGAGGACGCCAATGTCCTCAACCCGCGAAGCCGAAAGAAAACCAGATCAGATAAAGAACAGTGTGGATGGAACAGTTATAACAAAAAAGACTTTATGAAAAAAGCATCCATCAGGATGCACACACGTAATATTACATACCTAATCCTCTGTCCTTCCGTTTTTTACGCAAAATCGCATTGCGTCTGGCCTTTTTCTTCTTTTCAATCTGCTCCTGTTTTTCTCTCTCTGCCTGAGACTGAAAAACATCTGAAATATTCGTTTCGTTTTCCTTTTTTTCGATAACCGAAGTCTGATCCGGGAGTGGCGGCGTCTTCTGCTCCTGTGAAACGCAGTCGCGCGAATCAGTACCTCCTATATCGATGTCGTCATCCACTTTTTCATCAGGTAGAAAATTCTTCTGTTGCCTGTTTTCCTGCCTTGCAGCCTGGGCCGCACGATAGGCGCGACGCTCCTCGTCGTCTCGTTTTCTCAATTTTTCGCGGGCAGCTAACGTCATTTCAAGCATAAGGCGATTTTTCTGCGCTTTTGCGCGAAGTCTTTCCTGCAGAAGCCGATGTGCAAGTCCCGTTTCGTCTCCAATCCCGGACAGGTATTCATCAGTCATCCTGTCCATGCTCTTCTGCATACCGGGCGTGACGGGGGTGACGTGATCGTAACGGTCCCCGTTACCGAACGGGTCGAGGTCTGTCGGTCGTTCCCGTCTTCGTTTTCTGTTCTCTTCGATACTGTTTTCCGGAAAGACCGTGGTATTGGGCTTGGGCTTCGATTTTTCATCATCGTCCTGAAAAGGGATGCTCTCAGCTGCATCTCTCCATCTTGCCGAAAAGAACCTATCCTGTCGTTTCTCTTTACGATCTCCCTCCTTCATTCTGACGACATGAAGTTCCAGTTCGTGCTGTGCGGCGGCATGCAGCAGATTCAGATCGTCGATGCTGATATCGGGGTCCAGACTCATCATGGGCTTTCTTGAACCTGATGGGCGGCAGGTATCGGTCACCTTGATAATCAGAGTCAGGGTTCGCAACGTGGCCTCGTTCCGCACGCGGCGGCTGAGCCTGTCTCTCTCAATCCTGCGTCGGTCGGCCAGCACGAGGCGGCTTTTCTCGCTCGACAGCACATCATGTTCCGAAAGACATACCGACACCGGCAGCCGTTTGTTACCTCTGCGGGTTCGGGAATATCCTTTCGCAGCCAATTTAATTTCGTGTTCAGAATCCTGGATTCTGGCCCACGCCATGTCCCGACGCTCTGCAACGGCCATAATCTCCTGGGCGATCATTCGTCGCGTCCATTCGGCATCCATCACGACAAACTTCGCACCTCTGGCCTTATCGGCGACGACCCTGCGAACATTTCGCATGGGAGCAACATCGAGCCCCATGGCCTCGTAGGATCGCGGATCGTAACGGACGGAGGATTGCTCCTCCTTCATCACCCGATTGACGATTTCTGCGAATCTTATGCGACGTTTTTTGACATTGTTGATGTCATAGACCCAGTCTGGCTTTGTTTGCTTATAAGGTCTGCGGACCCTGCGATGACCGCATTTTGAAATATAGTTGTCAACGATAGAGAAATCCCATTCTAGATTGCCGCTGGCGGGATTGATGATCTTTCTGGCCGGTCGTGGACCGTAGACGACATGCGCATGGTAGTTCCGTGTGTCATTGCCGCTGGTCGGTTTATGAATTGCGACCCAGTAAGGAACGCCCGCTTCTTCAAATTCGTACGCAAATTCACGCATGATCAGGAAACGACTTTCGTCACTGGCCTCATGAGGAAGTTCAAGGGTCATCCGGTTCTGAAGCCGACCATTTTTCGGGGCGGCTTCTGCCGTAAGACGCCAGAACTCTGCCCTCTCCTCGGGCGTGGCTCCGATCGTACCGAATGAATTTGTCATGCCGGTTGTGGCGTTGGCTGTAATGGTAGCTGTTTTCGCTGCGTCTTCGATATAGGCCTGCATTAACGTCGGCGAAGCACTTTCGCCGCGGGAATGATCGGACTTCTTCTTGGTCTCTGCCACGCCCCGGCCATTCCCCACTTTTTGTCCCAGGCTGGTCACGGACGCCGAAATGGCATTGGAATCTTCATTCCGGAGGTCAATGCGACGCCCTTCCTGCAAAGCGGCGCCCCGTTCGATGTAACGCTGATGCCTGTCGAGGGTGTTTTCTTTATCCGTGGTTCTGTCGGCTCCCTTCCCGGACTGTTTTGTTTTTATTGATTTTCTATTGGCGCCCCTCTCCCGATCTCCAGAAGATCGCCCATTTTTTCCCTGGGTTGCCTTTTTCGCTCGGGAAGATGCCGCGTGGGATTTGCTCACGAAGCTGCAGGCGAAATGAAATGGCGTACCGCCCGTGTCAGGAGCTCTCACACGGATGGATGGAAGATTTTTGATCTGTCTGCCCTGGGTCTCCATAGCCTTTCTTAACACCATCGCGAGCAGCCCGGATCGACTGTTGTGCCGGGCATTTCCTGAGAGAAGGTTGCTGGTGAGATTCGGAGTGTCACGCTGTTCCCGCTCCTGGGCGCGCGATATGATCCTCTGAATCGCTACCTCCCGGGACAGTGTGAAGACTTCCACGGGTGTCTCAAACTGAGTTCCTGTTTTTCTCGTGATACGATTTCGCTGTTCCATGGCGCCCGGTCCTGATGATCAGCTTTTCTGTCAGATTAGGTCCGTGATCGTATGAAGCAAACATAATCGACTGCCAGCGTCGCGCCGTGAGCGGATTTTCCAACGTCCCATTTTCCGGCCCAATTATCTCGCAATGTCGAAAGTCGTTACCCTCTGGACGATCTGCACTGCCGCCGCCTGAGAGGCAGCGGCGCGGCACCCCGGGTGACGCGTGCATCAGAAGTGACGCATCCGAGAGGATGCTGACGCCACCGGCAGGGCACGGCAGGAGAAGATATTGTATAATATTGTTTTCATGCGGTTTTTGCTGCCTCGCGGCAAAAACCTGTTATCGTGCCTTTTTGATAGTTTCCCAGTCATAGGGTGAAGCTTTTGAACGTGTCTTAGCGGTCTGACTTCTGATCCTCGTTCATCCAGACCTCCCTTATGACTGGGAATGTCGGTTTTCTGCGGTTTTTAAGGCCCGTGTGAGGCATCTCCGGGCCCTCTTGTGGTCTCTGTCAGGCGGTTGGGCCAGACGGCTTCTGGGCCTGAAATATGGCGGTTTTCTGCGGGGTGGTTTTCCCGGAATCGGGTCTGATGGGTTTTCCGTAGAAACCTGTCGCACGTTCAGGAATATAGCGGTTTCTGGTGCTTTTCAGAATGTAGGGAGGTTTTCTGTCTGTTTATGATGGGCTTCGGATTCCCGACGTGATGTTGAACGTGACTGAGCGTTTTCGGGATTTCACATGATGATTCGGGATTCGACCGTAGATTCAACGCGTGCGAAGTTTCTGGCCCTACGTTCTGGAACACAGCAGGTTTTCGGCGTGATGTTGAACGTGACTGAGCGTTTTTTGGATTTTACATGATGATTCGAGATCGGGCCGTAGATTCGACGCGTCCGAAGTTTTGGGGGGTAGCGTTCAGGAGCACGTCAGGTTTTCGGCGTGATGTTGTACGTCCCTGAGAGGTTTCTGGATTTCACATGACGATTCGCGATTGAGCCGTAGATTCGACGCGTGCGAATTTTCAGGGCTCGCGTTCAGGAACACAGCAGGTTTCTGACGTGATGTTGTACATCCCTGAGAGGTTTCGGGATTTTACATGATGATTCGCGATTGAGCCGTAGGTTCTTAGCGTCGTGTGGTTTTTACGATGATGGCGAACGTCGGCAGAAATCGAACGTGGTGTCGAACGTGCCTGAGCGGTTTTGAGATTTCAGATGATGATTCGCGGTTGGGACGTAGTTTCAGAGCGTGGGAGGTTTTTTGCGTGTGTCTGAATGGTGAGTGGTTTCTGGTTGTTTTTGATCTTTGTCCGGCGAGCCTGGTGGCGACACGGTGCTGTCGATGGAAGACACGATCGGTCTTCCGAAAACCGTTCTCGTCGACACCGGTTACGCCAGCGGGCAGGCAGTCCGGGAATTACGGGGAGAGGTGGACCCGGTTTTTCAGACAGGGGGTTAAGCTCTCATGACCGTCATATGGGGAATGTAGCTGCGGGGATCCTACACCAGACTGGCGTCTGATGTGACCAAAAACTGATAATGGACCTGACGGGGGGACTATCCTGAATTTTGTGCGGTGTGGTTATAACCT